>CADEDH010000011.1:105953-118620 GCA_902826025.1 uncultured Actinomycetes bacterium | reverse complement strand
CCGGCTCAGGAGGCGGGCCCGGCCCGGGGTGTGCCAGGGTGGAGGATGATCGACTACAAGGTGCTGGATCTCACCGACGAGCGGGGTCAGCTCTGCGGCCAGATGCTGGCCATGCTGGGCTGCGACGTGGCGCTGGTGGAGCCGCCCGGAGGCAGCGCGAGCCGCCACCTCGGCCCCTGGGCTGGCGAGCAACCCGATCCCGAGCGCAGCCTGTGGCACTGGTCGTACAACCGTGGGAAGCGGTCGGTGGTGTGTGATCTGGCCACCGACGCCGGGCGGGCCGCCCTGCTCGAGCTGGTGCGCCAAGCCGACGTGCTGGTGGAGAGCTACGAGCCGGGGCAGCTGGCCGCCATCGGTCTCGGCCCTGACGTGCTGGCCGCCGCCAACCCCCGCCTCGTCCACCTGTCGCTCACCGCGTTCGGCAGTGACGGCCCCAAGGCCGACTGGGCCGCATCCGACCTCACCCTGGCTGCCGCGTCGGGCTACGCCTCTCTCACCGGCGACGAAGACCGGGCGCCGCTGCGCATCACCCTTCCCCAGGCGTTCCATCACGCCGCCACCGAGGGGGCGGGCGGGGTGCTGGCCGCCCTCCACGAGCGTGATCACCTCTCGGGCCGGGGCCAGCACCTCGACATGTCGGCCCAGCACTCGCTGAGCGTCTGCACCCAGTCCTACATGCTGGCTCTGCCCACCAACTCGGGCTCGGCCCGACGGGAGGCGGGCGGGGTGCGGGTGAGCGGGCTCGACTCCAAGATCCAGCTCCTGTGGCCCTGCAAGGACGGCCAGGTGTCGGTGACGTTCCTGTTCGGGGCGGCCATGGGACCCTTCACCCGCCGGCTGATGGAGTGGATCCACGAGGAGGGTTTCTGTGACGACGCCACCCTGGCCAAGGACTGGATCGAGTACGGCACCATGCTGTTCGACGGCCGGGAGCCGATTTCGGAGTACGAGCGGGTGAAGCAGGTGGTACACGACTTCTTCGCCACCAAGACCAAAGCCGACCTGTTCGAGGCCACGTTCACCCGGCGGCTGCTCATCGCCCCGGTGAACACGGTGGCCGATCTGGCTGCCAGCGAGCACTTCGCCGCCCGGGAGTTCTGGCACGACGTGGACGTGCCGGCCGCCGGCCGCACCGTCCGGTATCCCGGCGCGTTCGTCAAGCTCTCGGCGTCGCCTCTCCCCAACCTGCCGGCCGCCGCTCCACTGGGAGCTGACGACCCGGCCGCCGTGGCCGCCCAGTGGGCGGCTGGCGCTGCCGGCCCGGTCGGCGAGGCCCCGGCAGTGCAGGTTCGGGAGCACAACCCGGCAGTCGACCTGGTGCCCACCCGCACTGGGCGCCCCCTGGAGGGGCTCAAGGTGGCCGACTTCATGTGGGTGTTCGCCGGCCCGTACTGCAGTCGGATGTTGGCCGACATGGGTGCCACCGTGGTGCGCATCGAGTCGGCCAGCCACATCGACACCCTGCGCACCGCCGGCAGCTTCCAGGACAACATCACCCATCCCGACCGGGCGCTGCAGTTCACCAACGTCAACGCCGGCAAGCTCGGCATCGCCCTCGACCTGTCCAAGCCCGAGGCCCGCGACGTGGCCATCGACCTCGTCAAATGGGCCGACGTGACCTGCGAGTCGTTCACCCCCAAGGCCATGCGAAACTGGGGCCTCAACTACGAGGGCCTGCGGGTACACAAGCCCGACCTGATCATGTCGTCGTCGTGCCTGATGGGGCACTACGGGCCCCACGCCTCGCTGGCCGGCTACGGCACGATGGCGGCCGCCGTGTCGGGCTGGTTCCACATCACCGGGTGGCCCGACCGGCTGCCGTGCGGCCCGTTCAGCGCCTACACCGACTACGTGTCGCCCCGGTTCCTGCTCTGCTCGATCCTGGCCGCGCTGGAGCACCGGCGTCGCACCGGCGAGGGCCAGTACATCGACCTGTCCCAGGCCGAGGCGTCGCTCCAGCTGATGGCTCCGGCCGTGCTCGACTACATGATCAACGGCCGGACCATGGAACGGGCCGGCAACGACGACCTCCGCTTCGCCCCCCACGGGATCTACCGGGCGGCTGGCGACGACGGCTGGCTGGCCGTGGCCGTCACCAACGACGACGAATGGCGGGCCCTGTGCGGGGTGCTGGCCCGGCCCGACCTGGCCGGCCTCAGTTCTGCCGAGCGCCTGGCTCGTCGGCGTGACCTCGACGACGTGGTAGGGGCCTGGGTGGCGGCCCGGCCGCCGGCCGAGGGCATGGCCACGTTGCAGGCCGCCCGGGTACCGGCCCACCAGGCCCAGAACTACCAGGAGGTCTGGGAGGACCCCCAGCTCCGTCACCGGGGCCACTTCATCGAGCTACCCCACGGCGAGATGGGCACGAGCTGGGTCGAGGCGAGCCGGTTCCGGTTCTCCCGCACCCCCGCCGGCCCCGTGACAGGGGCACCCACACTGGGCGAGCACAGCTGGCAGGTGCTGACCGAGATCCTGGGCTACGACGACGACCGGGCCGGCGAGCTGGCGGCGGGCGGCATCTTCGAGTGATGGACGTTCCCGCGATTATCTGAGGATGCCTTTCGGCCCTGGTCGGAACGGCATGAAAGTTCATACTGGAGCCGTGACCAGGACACTACGCACGGTGATCACCATCGGGATACCGGTGACGGTGGTCGTGGTGCTGGTGGCCGCCGCCCTGGTCGCGTCCCGACGGGACCCGGTCACCTACGCCGACGGCACCCCCGAGGCGGCGGTCCAGGCCTACTTCGACACCCTGATCGACCACGACGCCGGTGGGGCCTACGAGCTGTTCAGCCCCGAGCTGCAGAGCCGGTGCGAACGGCCCACGTCGGCCGACATCGACTACGTGACGATCGCCCGGGTGGTGTTGGAGGAGGCGACGACCAGCAACGACACCGCCACCGTCCGGGTGTCGGTGACCCAGGACCTCGACAGTGGCCCGTTCGGGTCGGGTGAGGTGACCAACACCGAGACGTTGCGGCTGGAGCAGGTCGACGGGCGGTGGCTGATCGGCGACCTGCCGTGGCCCTACTTCAACTGCGTCAAGAACGGGGGCTGAGATGATGTTCATCGGCGGCTTCATCCCGCTCCTCGTGCTGGTCGGCCTGGCCTACGGCGTGTACCGGGCGGTGGTGGCTTCCCGGCGCGGCCCCGGCCCGGCAGGCGGGCCCGGAAGCGTTCCGGGAGGGGCCGAAGGCGACCTTCGCGACCAGGTGGTCCGCCTGTTCCGCCTCGGGTTGCTGTTCGGGGCGCTCGCCCTGGCGGCCGAAGGCGTCGTGGGCCTATTGGCGGCGGTGCTGCCCCGGCCCGGAGAGCTGGCCCGCGACCCCGAGCGACTGGCCCAAGCGCTGGCGTTCACCATCGTGGGCGGGCCGGCCGTGGTGGGGTTGGGACAGTGGACCAAGCGCCGGCTGGGGGCCGGACCGGAGGAGTCATGGTCGCCGTTGTGGGCCGGCTACCTGACCGTCACCCTGGTGACAGCGCTGACGGTGACGATGGTCAACGCCGCCTCGACCCTGCAATGGGTGTTCGGGGTGGAGCCGTTCGACGGCGACGCTCTGGCCCGCACCCTCGTGTGGGGTGTGGTGCTGGCCGGGCACTGGGTGCTCAGCCAGCGCCGGCCGCTGGTCGACCTCCAAGGGGCGGTCGAGGCGCGGACCCCGTGGTACCTGGTGATCGGCTCTCTCGTCGGTCTGGCCGCCGGCGGGTCGGCGCTCGGTGATCTGGTCCGGGTCAGCCTCCGCCTCCTGTACGACGCCACCGCCGACAACGACGTGCTGGTAGGGGCGGGATCGGCCTCGATCCGCCGGTCCCTGGCGGCCGCCCTGCCCGCGGTGGGGGTGTGGGGCTGGTTCTGGGTCGGCTTCGCCCGGCTAGGACCACGCACCGAGCGGTGGTACGGCTACGTGTTGCTGGCCGGGGTTCTCGGCGGGCTGGCCACCACGCTGATCGCCGGGGGCGAGATCGTGTTCTCCGTGCTGCAGTGGCTGTTCGGTGACCCGGCGGAGGCCACCGCCTCGGCCCATTTCGCCTCTCTCCCGGCCCCGGTGTCGTCGCTGGCCGTGGGCGGCGCGGTATGGGCCCATCATCGCCGGACGTTGGCCACCACCACCCGGCACCGGTCCGAGGTGGACCGGGTGTACGCCTACCTCGTCGCTTTCGTCGGCGCCGTCGTGTGCACCATCGCCGTGACGCTCGTGGTGGCGGCGTTTGTGCAGGCCGTGGTCGGCCCGGGCCTGGCCGGAGCCGACACCGATCCGATCCTGGTGGCCGCCACCTTCCTGGCCATCGGGGCACCGTTGTGGCTGGTGTTCTGGCGGCGGGCCGAGGCCAACACCACCGCCGATCGGGCTGAGTTGGGCTCGCCGTCCCGCCGGCTGTACCTGCTGGTGACCCTCGGGCTCAGCGCCGCAGTGGCACTGGTGTCGTTGGTGGTGCTGCTCACCGGGTTCCTCACCGACCTGACGGCCGGGGAGCTGGCGGGGGAGACCCTGCACCGGATCCGGGTGCCGCTGGGGATGGTGCTGTCGACGGCGGCCGTTGCCGGCTACCACGGCGTGGTCTACCGCGACGACCGCCGCTCGGCGGCCTCGGCCCTGCCGTCAGCTCCTTCGCCGCCCGAGCACCGGGTGCGGGAGGTGGTGCTGATCTCCGATCTGGCCCCGGCCGATGCCGCCGCCGTGGCTGCGGAGCTGGGCGGTCGGGTGGTGCGCTACACCACGGCCAACGGTGTGGGCCCCCGCCCCGACGACGAGGCCCTGGCCGCGGCGGCCGAGCTGGCCAACGCCCTCACCACCGGCCGGGCCCTGGTGACGGTGCGCCACGGCGCGATCGAGGTCGAAAGCCTCCAGGATTGACGGCGGCGGCCGGCCGTTACGCCGTGGGGGTGAAGGCGCAGTCGACGTGCTTGATGCCGTGGATGAAGTTCGACCGCAGGCGCTGAGGCTCGGTGGTGGCCTCGATGTCGCCGATGCGGTTGAACAGCTCGCGGAACATCACCGTGATCTCCCGCCGGGCCAGGTGAGCGCCGAGGCAGAAGTGGGGCCCGGGCCCCCCGAAGCCGACGTGATGGTTGGGCGTCCGGCGCACGTCGAAGGTGTCGGGGCTGTCGAACTCCGAGTCGTCACGGTTGGCCGAGTTGTACCACATCACCACTTTGTCGCCGGCCTTGACCGGCTGGCCGCCGACCTCGGTGTCCTGGGTGACGGTGCGGCGGAAGTGGACCACGGGGCTGGCGAATCGCACGATCTCGTCGACCGCGGTGGGGGCGACGACCTCGAAGTCGTTCTGCCAGATCTGGCGCTGTTCGGGATGCTGGGTGAGCAGTACGAGGCCCCAGGCGATGGCGTTGCGGGTAGTCTCGTTGCCCGCCGCCACCAGCAGGTTGAAGAACGACCCGAGCTCGGCGTCGCTCAGGCGCTCGCCTTCCACCTCGGCCTGGAGCAGGGTGGACGTGAGGTCGTCGGTGGGGTGGGCCCGGCGGACCTTGGCCAGGTCGACCATGACCTCGTTGAGGGCATTGCCGGCCGCCATCACGGCATCGATCCGGCTCTTGCCCGGCGGGACGAACTCCGGGTCGCCGGCGCCGAGGATGATGTTCGTCTGGTCGAACACGTGGGTGTAGAGGCTGTCGGGGATCCCCATCAGGTCGCACACGATGCGCAGGGGCAGGGCGGCGGCGATGTCGGTGACGAAGTCGCAGCCGCCGGTGGGGCCCACCTCGTCGACGATCTCGGACGCCACCGACTGCACGACGGCCTCCAGCTTGGCCAGCATCCGGGGGGTGAACCCGCCCGCGACCACCCGCCGCATGTGGGCGTGGCGGGGGTCGTCCATGGCGATCATGGAGCTGAAGTTCTCGTCGAACTGGGGCGGCTGGTTGGGGATGCCGATGCCCTTGCCCGACTGGAACAGCTCGGGGTGCTTGGAGATGTGGGTCACGTCGGCGTAGCGGGTGATGGCCCAGTAGCCGGGGCGGTCCGCGATCATCCGGTACCGCGGCTCCTCGAAGAAGCGGACGGGATCGTTGCGGCGCAGCCAGGCGAACGAGGCGGCGATCGCCTCCTCCGGCTGCGACCAGAAGCCGTCGAGGTCGTTCAGGTCGATCTCACGGTCGACGGCGAAGTCCAGTGATGTCACGGTCGGCCCCCTGTAGGTCGGTTGATCGAGGCTAGCGCCTCTCAGGGCCCGCTACCGAACCGGCTTTCGATTGCGGGCCATCCGGTCGATCGGGCCTGGCTCACGCCGGGACGCTTCCGGTTCCCGGCCGGCCGTCGGGCGTTCTCAGGCGAGGGGCAGAACAGCGGAGACGTGCCCGCCGGTGGCGGTTGGCCGGGCGGCGAGGGTGCCGCCGATCTCGACCGCCCGTTCCCGCATCGACGACAACCCCACCCCCGAGCGCCAGGGCCGGGGCGCCGGCCCGCCCTGGTCGCACACGTCGACCGTGAGGGCGGTGCCTTCGGCGGCCAGGGCCAGGCGCACCACCGCCCGATCCGAACCGCTGTGTCGGGCCACGTTGGTGAGGGCCTCCACTGTGATCCGGTAGGCCGCCACCTCCACGGCCGCCGGCAGGGCGGCCAGCTCGGCGGGGGCGTCGACGTCCACCCGCAGCGGTCGGCCGTCGGCCGTTCGGACCTGAAGGGTCCACTGGCGCAGGGCCGGCACGAGTCCCAGCTCGTCGAGCGCCGGGGGCCGCATGGCGTAGACCAGCCGGCGGACCTCGCCGATGGCGGCCACGGCGTCGGCTCGCAGCCCCCGCAGCAACTCGTCGGCCGACCCGGGGTCGGCCATCAGCGAGTTGCGGGCGGCGTCGGCGGTGAAGGCGATACCCGAGAGGGTGGGGCCGAGCCCGTCGTGGAGGTCGCGCCGCAGGCGGCGGCGCTCGTCCTCGATGGCGGCGATGGCCTGGCCCCGCGAGACCTGGAGGTCGGCCGCCAGCGATCGGGCCCGCAGGATCTGCGTCAGCAGTGGAGCGGTGATCCGCAGCACCCGCTCGTCGCCCGCCGACAGGTTGAGGTCTCCGGGGCGGAGACCGACGACCAGCTCGCCGCCGGGCTCGCCCTCGGCTGCTCGCCCCGCCCAGAGGGGGATCCTCCGGGTGTGGATCACGGGTGTGCCGGCAGCGGCCACTTCTTCGCCTTCCACCTTGAGGCTGGCGTAGGGAAGAACCAGCGCCTGCAGGATGGCGTCGAGGGCCAGGGCCGGATCGTCGCCGATCTGGCCCGCCACCCGGCTGGCGGCGTCGAGCGGATCGGGCCGCTCGCCGAACAGCAGCTCGTCGATGGCGGTCCGGAGGGTCAGGCGGAGCGGATGGAAGCCAGCGGCGGCCACGGCCCCGATCACGGCCAGGGCACCGATCCGCAGGTCGGTCACCCCCGCCATCTCGAAGCTGGTCGTCACCCCCACGAACAGGCACATGTAGGCGATCATGGCCGTGCCCAGCACCACCGCCTCGATGATAAGACCCCGGACGTCCACCAGGAGGGGCCGGCGGATCCCGATCGTCAGGAGGGGCGGCACGAGGGAGACGAGGGCCAACCCGAACAGGCGCGACGGGAGCTGGGCCATGGTGAAGGCGCTCACGCCGTAGGGAATGCCGGCGCCGGTGGTGGCGAAGGCCAGCCACAGCAGGGCGATGCGCTCGGTGCCGCCCGCCCGTTCCAGCCGCCACAGCACGCTGGCGGTGAGGGAGAGGAACAGCAGCACGCCCGCGGTGTCCATGGCCGGCTCTCTCCCGTCGGCCACCACCGTCAGCAACGCCGCTGCCAGCCCGGCGATCCAGAGGCAGAAGCTGATCGGGTGGCGCCAGTCGGGGGTGGGATAGGCGAGGAGAGCCGGGAACCAGCACAGGGCGAAGGCTGCGGTGAGCAGCGTCGTCCCCACCTCCTCCCGGACTCCCCAGACCGACAGGCTGGCCACCACCAGCAACCCGCCGGCCACCAGGAGCCCGCCGGTCATGCGGGCCTGGCTCGGTAGGAGCAGCCCGCCCGACAGTGCGGCCGAGACGGCCAGGACGAGCAGGCCGACGATGACCGGGGCGGTCACGGCCGCCCGCCGAGCCCGCCCTCCCGGGCCCGGACGATGGCCTCGGCCCGGCCCGCCACCTGCAACTTGGCGAAGATCGACGTGAGGTGGTTGCTCACGGTCTTGGGTGACAGGTAGAGCTGCTGGGCGATGGCCGACGTTCGCTGGCCCTGGGCCAGTAGATCGAGGATGACCCGTTCCCGCTCGGTGAGCTCGGGGAAGGGGTACGTGGCGTCGCCGGGCTGGTTGCGGGGCACCGGCGGGGCGGCGAAATAGCCGAGCACATGGGCCGCCACACCGGGAGCGAAGATGACCTCGCCGGCGGCCACCGCCCGGAGGGCCCGGACGATGTCGCCCTGCTCGGCGTCCTTCAGCAGGTACCCGCTGGCACCGGCCTGCATGGCGGTGAAGACCGTGGCGTCGTCGTCGTACATGGTGAGCACGAGCACCCGGGTGTCGGGCAGCGCGGCCCGGATGCGGCGGGTGGCCTCCACCCCGTCGAGGCCGGGCATGCGCACGTCCATCAGCACCACGTCGGGGCGATGAGCCAATGCCTCGGCCACCGCCGCCTCGCCGTCGCCCGCCTCTCCCACCGGGTGGATGCCCTCGATCGTGCGGAGCAGGGCGGTGAGGCCACCCCGCACCACCGGGTGGTCGTCGACCACCAGGACCTCGAGGACCCGGGGGAGGAGGGGATCGTGGGTGTCGGCCACGCCGTCATCATCTCATGCCGGCGCCGGGCAGCCCCGGGAAGAAGCTCCCGATGTTCTTCCCGTGACGAGGGAATCGGTGGTGAACTGATCCCCTGGGCAGGGGAAACGCACCACGGTCAGAGTGAGGGCACGAGTTGACCAGCGTAGGAGGAACACCATGAGCACAATCGTGACCCCGGGCGTCGGGGCCGAGACCGACCAGCGACTCGGGACCAAGGCCAAGGTCGGGCTGGCGCTGACCATCCTGATGGGGGTGGCGAGCCTGCCGTCGGTGCTGGCGCCCACGCCCGAGGGCGAGGTGGGGCCGCCGCTCGCCATCCTGGTGGTGAGCACCGTGCTGGGGCTGGTGTCGATCATCACCGCCATCTGGGCCTGGCGCACCGGGAGCCGGCTGGCCATCCGCATCACGGCGGCGTCCGTGATCGTCAACACCATCGCCGGGCTTCCCGGCATCTTCGCCGACATCCCGCCCGCTCTTCGGGTGGCCACCGCCTTCTTCACCCTGCTGGCGGTGGTGGCCGTGGTGCTCATGTTCAGCCGGAGCCGTGGCGCGGCCCCAGCCGTCTGAGCTGACTTCCCAGGCGGGATCAGCCTGAGATCCGGTCCTCCGTGAACCGCAGGGGCCGGGCGTCGCGCCCGGCCCGCACAGCGATGATCTCGGCCACGATCGAGATGGCGCTCTCGAGCGGCGAGCGGGCGCCGAGGTTGAGGCCGGTGGGGCCGTAGAGGCGGTCCAGGTCGGCATCGGTGGCCCCGGCGGTGCGCAGGGCGTTGCGTCGGGCCACCTGCGTGCGGCGCGAGCCGAGCGCACCCACGTAGCCGACCTGGCGGCGCAGGGCGGCGGTGAGCGCCGGAGTGGCGATGCTCGGGCGGTGCTCGATCACGATCACCACGTCATTCGGGCCGAGCTGCTCGATAGCCGTCAGCGACTCGTCGGCGTCGGCGGTGATCGTCGGGTGCCACCCCAGCTGGTCGGCCATGCTGGCCAGAGCGGCCGAGAGGGCCACGTCGCCCACCATCACCAGGCGGGGCGCCGGGTTCCACGTCTCAACCAGCACCGGGACGCCCGCCACCTGCAGCCGGACGGTGCCGCCGCCGGGGGAGCGGACCAGACGCCGGCCCTCCTCGGTCGCCCGTAGGTCGAGCCCGTCGTCCTCCAGTGAGCCCTCGGTGGTGCCGTCGGCCCGGACCACGAGCGAGCACCCGCCATGGGACGAGCTGTCGAGGCGGGTGGCCAGCACCGCCGTGGCGTTGGCTGACAGGGCCTCCCACAGCTCGGCCGGCACCCGGTCGAGGCGCTGGAGCAGTACCTCGGCCGTGCCGCCGCAGGTGAGCCCGGCGGCCACAGCGTCGTCGAAGGGGACCGTGACCGGCTCGATGGCGAAGCCGGCGCCGGGCTGGCGCCAGAGGCGGGCGCACGCGGCGGCCAGCGTCGCGTCGGCCGCTCCCCGGAGCAGGCCGCCGGCCCGCTCGCCGTCCTCGGCCATGAGCAGCAGCTCGCCGTGGAGCACAGGGCCCAGCTCGGTGACCCCCACGGTGCGGACCACCACCGCCGTGCGCTGGTCGGCCAGCCAGGCGGCGCCTGTGGGGGCCAACGGGGCGGAGCCGCCGGCCAACGGAGCGATCGGGTCTGTTGTGGGAGCATCCTCCATGGCTCCCACCCTAGGAGCGACCCGTCGGAGCGGTCGACGGCGCGGGGCCGGCGATGTACGATCGCGCCAGCGCCGGATACACCGGTTCGCTGGTTCCGGTCCGGGGGGACCGGGGCGCACAAGGGGGAGAGAAGATGGCACGGAAGCGGACGCTGTGGCGTCTGCTGGTCGGCGCGTTGGCGGTGTTGATCGCAGCGTGCGGGAGCAGCAGCGAGGCCAACGAGACCCAGGACACGAGCCTCGTGGGGGCCAAGCAGGACGTCGACGACGCTCTAGGGTCGAGCACGACGGCGGCGCCCGACTCGGCTGGATCGACGCCCACGTCGGTCGAGGAATGGGAGGCGTTGTGGACCAAGGAGCGGGCGGCCGTGGTCGACAAGATCAAGACGAACGGTTGGGGCTGGGACCAGGCGACGAACGTGGTGACCGGGCCGGGTGAGATGTCGGTGGACCTGTCGGCCTGCCTCGCCGCCGGGTGGGACCCCTACGGCGGGTTGTCGAACGGGGTCATCAACATCGGCCAGACGATCGCCCAGTCGGGCACGCTGGCCGACTACGGCAACATCGGGATCGGCGAGCGGGTGCTGTACGACTCGGTGAACGCCGCCGGCGGGATCACCGACTCCTCCGGCAAGACGTTCATGATCGAGACCGAACTGAAAGACGACTCGTACGACCCGGCCAAGACGGTGCCGCTGGTCGACGAGCTGCTCGACTCGTCGGGGTCGTTCCTGATCCAGACGCTGGGCTCATCGAACACGCTCAAGGTGTACGACAAGCTGAATCAGCGGTGCGTACCCAACCCCTACGTGATGACCGGCCATCCCGCCTGGGGTGACCCGGTGAACCATCCCTGGACGTGGGGCCACCCGCTCCCGTACAACATCGAGGCCCTGCTGTGGGGCGGGATGCTGGAGAAGAAGTTCGCCGGGCAGGACATCACGGTGGCGGCGCTGATCATCCAGAACGACTTCGGCAAGGCCTACGAGCTCGGGTTCCGCCAGTTCCTCGCCACCACCAGCCTCAAGGTCGACTTCGTGTTCGAGCGGCTCGACCCAACGGCGCCCACCGTGACCAACCAGATGACCACGCTGGTGGCCCGCAACCCCGACGTGTTCATCGCCATGACCGCCGGCACCTCGTGCACCCAGACGGCGATCGAAGCCGCCGGCAACGGGCTCAAGTCGTCGGGTGCGATGTTGATCACGAGCCAAGGGTGCAAGGGCCTGAACTTCGTGGGCAAGGACAAGGTGGGAGGTGACGGCACCGCCCCCGACGGCTGGTGGATCGTGGGAGCCGGAGCCAAGGACTTCAACGACGAGACCCTGTCGGACGACGTCTACGTCTCGTACGCCCGGGAGTTGCTGGAAGCGGCCGGCTCCCCGTCGGAAGGGTCGAGCCAGCTCGGCAACGGCTTCTACTACGGCTGGCCGGTGGTGCAGACGCTGAAGATCGCAGCCGAACTCCCCGGCGGGCTGAGCCGCCCCAACTTCCTGTTGGCGGCGCGGACCATGGACATGACCCATCCCACCTTGTTCGAAGGGATCCGGTACAACATGTCGGGCAACGACGATCCCTACCCGCTGGAGGGTTCGGAGATCTCGAAGTTCAGCGCCGCCGACCAGTCGTGGATCATCCAGCCCGAGTTCGGGGTGATCGATCTGTCGGGCAAGTCGTCGCCTTGCGCCTGGGATCAGGCCACGAGCGTCTGCAAGTGAGGGAGGCGCCGGGGGGCCGGGTCGATCCCGGCGCCCCGGCGCTCAGATGCGGTCGAGGACCAGCACGGGGATCTTGCGGTCGGTGGCGTTGGCGTAGTCGGCGAAGTTCGGCATCTGGGCGGCCTGGGCCTCGTACAGACGATCGCGCTCCTCGCCCGTGGCCTCGGTGACCCGGGCCTCGAACGTCTCGCCCGGCAGCTCGACGGTGACCTGGGGGTTGGCCGTCATGTTGAGGTACCAGTGGGGGTGGGTGGGGGCGCCGCCCTTGGAGGCGATGAGCACGATCCGGTCGTCGTCGCGGGTGTAGACGAGCGGGCTGGTGCGCTTGGTGCCGGTCTTGGCCCCGGTGTGGGTGATGAGGATGAGGGGGGCATTGGCGAACGAGCCGCTCACCTTGCCGTCGTTGGCCCGGAACTCCTCGATCAGCTTCTCGTTGAACTCTCGCATGTCGGCCATCGGGCCCTCCTCGGATCGGGTCGGTCTCGGGAGGCTACCGTCGCCGGGACGGCGGGGCGGCCCCCGTCACTGCGAAGCAGGTGTCACTGCGAAGCTGGTGTCA
>CADEDH010000011.1:7246-105853 GCA_902826025.1 uncultured Actinomycetes bacterium | reverse complement strand
ACGGCGGGGCGGCCCCCGTCACTGCGAAGCAGGTGTCACTGCGAAGCTGGTGTCACTGCGAAGCTGGTGTCAGGTAGTACCACACGTTGCGCTCCCCGCCGTCTGCCTCGAGCCGGTCGCGGGCCGCCTTGAGCGTCCGGCCGGTCTCGGTGGCGGTGTAGAACCACGACTCGGCCTGGCGGGCGGCCGGGGTGTGGTCGGCCAGGGCCAGCGCCGCCTCCTCGTAGAAGGCCCGGACGTCCTGGGCGGCGGCGATGGCCTCGCTGCCCGACAGGCCGACCTCATCGAGCGGCGCGCCGTCGGCCAGGCGCAGGAACTTCTCCACCAGCCCGGCGATCCCGTCGGCCCCGGCGGTCCGGCCCACCAGGGTCCGGCCGCTGCGGGCCAGCTGCCGGTCGTAGGCGGCGCGTAGCCCGGCCACTTCGTCGAGCGCTGCGGGCAGCGCCGGATCGAACCGGGGCGGCAGCGAGCAGGCCAGCGGGGCGTCGGTCTCGTCGTCGATCACCATGGGGTGGTCTTCGAGCACCGGCACGTCGGTGCGGGGGAGGAGGGCGAAGGCCCGGCGTAGGACGTCGTGCTGGAAGTCGGGGTCGTCGGGACGGCCCAGGGGCCGGCCGAGCGGGAACTGGCAGTGCAGCATGCGGGGGGCCCGGACGGTCTCCGCCTGGCCTCTGATCAGCGATATGCCGACTGTGGCCAGTCCCGCCGCTTCGAGCACATGTGCGAGCACACCCACGGTGCGCGTACAGAGGGGTCAAACGGGGGTGAGGAGGACGACGTCGACTCCGTCGTCGCGGAGCAGCTTGGCCGCGGCCGGGCCGGTGTCGAGCCGGAGGGTGGAGAAGGTCTCGTCGGTCTGGGCGCCCATGAACGAGAGATGGTTGGTGGCCACCGAGCCGATCGTCCCCGCTGCGGCCAGCTCGGCCAGGCGGTCGGAGGGCAGCACGACGTTGAGATCGGCTGTGATCCCGGCCCGATCGAAGTTCGGGCTGAAATGTGACAGCTGGAAGTCCCGGCCTTCGGCGGGCAGGACGGTGAAGGAGAAGTCACCCGGCCGCCAGAGATTCACTTCGCCCGCCGGCCGAAGCCCGGCCGTGGTCACGATCGCCACCCGGGCTTCGGCCAGGGGAGGGGCGACGGTTGTTGCGATCGGGTCGAACGTCGGTGCCGGCAGGCCCGACAACCGGGCTCGGATCTCCTCGTCAGCGCTCATGGTGGCAGGCTAGTCGACCGGTCTAGTAGAATCCATGCCGTGACTCCCCGGCCCGCAGCGCCCGCCCGGACCGCAACCCGCGAGCGCCTCCTCGACGCCGCCGACCGGCTCATGTGGGAACGGGGCTACGAGGCGGTCGGCATCGCCGAGCTCTGTGCCGAGGCCGGCGCGCCGAAAGGCAGCTTCTACCACTGGTGGCCGTCGAAGGCGGCGTTGGCCGAGGCCATGCTCGACCGAGCATGGGAGCGTGTGCGCAGCATCTTGTTCGAGCCGACCTTCGGGGGCGAGGGCCCGTTCGTCGAGCGGCTCGACGCCTATGTGGAGGGGTTGGCCGCCATCCACCGGCTCACATTGGACGAGGGCGACGGCGTGCGCGGGTGCCGCTTCGGGAATTTCGCCACCGAGCTGTCCACTCGCGACCCTGTCATCAGGGCCCGCGTCGTCGCCGTCTTCGACGAGATGGTGGCGATGGTGGCAGCGGCCATCGAGGAGGGCCGGGCGACCGGTGAAATCGGTTCCGGTGTCGAGCCGGCCCAGGCTGCCACCGCCGTGATCGCCCACATGGAAGGACTCATGGTGCTGGCCAAGGCCCGCCTCGACCCCGGCCTCCTCCACCGGCTGGCAACCGATGGCCGGCGCCTGGTCGGACTATGACGGAGTGGCCACCCGTCCTGTTCGCTCGCTTCGGCTCAGCGGTTCAGGAGTTGGTGGCGTCTCGCGATTGCGGCGGCTTCGATTCGGTTGGCTGCTCCGAGCTTGCGAAGGATGCTGGACACGTGGACGCTGACCGTCTTGATGCTGATGAAGAGCTTCGCCGCGATCTGCCCGTTGGACTGGCCCTCGTTGACCAGCCGGAGCACCTGGACCTCCCGGTCGGTCAGCCCGAAGGGTGATGGCTCAGCGGCAACCTGGAGCTGGTCGGTGTCCGTAGCGTCGAGCCGGAGACGGGCCCGTCGGGCGAGATCGTCTGTGTTCCGGCGTAGGGGCCTGGCGCCGAGCGCTTCGGCCGTGCGACGGGCGTGGGTGAGGAGCCCGGTGGCGAGGTGTCGATCCCCGCTCGAGCGACCGCCGCCGGCGCGGAGTAGGGCGTCGGCTTGTCGGTATCGAGCGTCGGCGGCAAAGAACGGGCATCCGATCTCGTCCCAGACCGAGGCCAGGTCGGCCCATTGTTCGGTGGTCGTTCGGCCGACTGCCTCCGCCAACTCGGCCCGAGCCTGTTCGAGCCAGGCTTCGAGCACTGGTGGGACGACGCTGTAGTCACCGGTGGCGCACTGGAGTCGGTCTATCCAGCTGTGGACGGTGTCGATCGTCGGCTCGTGCTGGGCTACTCCGGGGGGTGGGATCACGTGTCGGGCGGCCACCGCCACGAGCCGGGCGGCGAGCAGGGAGTCGCCGGGGCGAATGTGATCGAGCCAGGCTCCGACCGTTGCGGCGTCGATCGGGTCCACTGTCCCCGCCGCGGCCAGCTCGATCAGGCCGGTCCCGAGCGGTATGAGGTCGCTGCCGTAGTAGCCGGTCCGCCACATGTCGAGACCTCGTAGGTAGCTGTCCGCGACCTCGGCATGATTGCCTCGGTGGATCTGGATCTGGGTCCATCCGAGGAAGGCGGTGGCCCAGCGGTGCATCGTCTCGGGGGTGAGTCGTCGGCTGATGTCGTCGACGATCTTCGCCGCCTCGTCCCATCTGCCCAGCGGTTCCAGGGCCAGGAGGACGTTGCCTTGGAAGATGACGCCCGATGTGTCACCGAGGGCGTAGCGTTCGGCCGTCGCAGATCCTTCGTCGTGCCACGCCGACGCTTCGTCGTAGCGGCCGAGGTTGACCAGGACGTCGGAGAGGTTGATGGCGGTCGTCAGGGCGGCCCGTCCATCGCCGATGGTCGCGGCCCGGCTCACCCCTTCCCGCAGGTTCTCGATGGCGCTCTCGTCGCCGAGCTTGGCCCGCTGATAGCCGATATGGGCTCGGGCCGTGGTCTCGATACCCCGCTCGCCAAGCTCGGCGGCCATTGCTGCGACGGCTTCCAGCGCGTCGTCGGCGCCGGGATCGCCGGTGAAGGCGGCCCACCTGGCCACTCGGAGCTCCACCCCGGCCCGTTCGACCGACGGTTGTTCCCGGGGGAGCAGCTCGAGAGCCCGCTCGATGGCATCCTCCATGCCAGGGAGGCTGGCGTTCCACAGGTAGGCGGACAGGTCGAATTGGGCCGCCCCCTCCTCGAAGTGATCACGGGTTTCGGCTGCCTCGGCGACGGCCTTGCGGGCCAGCTCCACGGCCAGGTCGAAAAGCCGGGCCCGGTCAGCCACCTCGGCGGCCCGTCGCAACAGGCGAACGTGGGACAGTCCGGCCACGTCGCCAGCGTGATCGACCCGAGCCCAGAGGTCGAGGGCCCGACCGTAGTGCTGGCTGGCCTCGGCGGACGCCCCGATCGCTCCTGCTGCTTCGGCGGCGCGCACCGAGGTCGCCAGAGCTTCGGGCAGCTGAGCTGCGTTGAGGTGGAGCCGAGCCATCTCTCCGAGCCGCTCCGGGCGGTGCGTCCCCAGGGCCTGAGCGGCTCGGGCGAACAGTTCGGCCCGCTCGCCCGGGAGGAGTTCGTCGAGGAAGACCTCTCTCACCAGCTCATGTCGGAACCGGAATCCGTCTCGGCCCTCGACGAGGAACCGTTCGCGGCACAGTGCGTCTATCGCATCCCGTGCTCTGTCGGGGGCCAGCGCGGCCGTGGCTCCCAGCACCTGGGAGTCCATGGGAGCGGCCAGCGTGGAGGCAGCCTGGAGGCACGCCAGCGCGCCAGGCTCGAGGCTCTGGCTGCGGGCCATGATCACGTGCCGGACGCCGGCCGGCAGCCGATCGGCCCCGGAGTCGGCGGCGGCGAGCAGTTCCTCGGCGTAGAACGGGTTCCCGCCGCTGCGCCGATGCAGCTCCCGGCTCCGTCCCGGGTCGAGCGACGTGTCGAGGATCGCTTCGGCGAGTTGGGTCATCTCGTCAGGGTTCAGTGGTTCCAGGTCGATCCGCTCCGGTCTCGCTGCATGCTCCAGGTCGGCCAACAGGGGAAGCAGCGGGTGGCGGCGGTGGAGTTCGTCGCTGCGGAACGTGGCGACCAGGAGGATCCGGTCCAAGCCGCGGAGCCGAGCCAGTTCCGACACCAGGTTCCGGGTGGTGTGGTCAGCCCAGTGGAGGTCCTCGATCGCCACAACGGCTGGACCTCGCCTCGACAGATTTCGCAGCAGCGATCGGACGTCGTCGAAGAGTTGAGCCGATGCGTCGGCCGGCCCGGCCCTCGACGCGGCGCCGGTGGTCGCCGGCTGCGTGGCCGTGTCGGTCGACCTCTGCGCCAGGCCCAGGTCGGCCACGAGTTCGGTCACCGCGCTGAGCGGACGGACCTCCCCACCGTGCTCCAGGCATCGCCCGCATCCGGTGATCGCTCCTGCGCTCCTGGCCCGATCGAGCAGTTCGTCGAGCAAGCGGGTCTTGCCGATACCGGCCTCACCGGTGATCAACAGCACCTGGGCCGTGTCGCTCGATCCGCCGTCGAGGATCCGTTGCAGTACGGCCTGCCCGACCGCCAGCTCGTCGGCACGGCCGACGTGGTGGCCACTGGACATACGTCTGGACACGGACTCCATCATCGCGCCCCCAGCATCGACGACAAACCGGGATAGCGCATCGGGCATCCCCCCTCAGATCCGCCATGAGGTACCTCAGGGCGGCCCATGAGGTAGGCGCCCCTGGCGAACCGGGCCGGCGTCGGATGTCGTGAACCGGGCAGGGGTTCACGATCGATCCATGGCCGACCTCGCCGACGACGACACGACCGACCGGCACTCCGCAGCTGGCGGGCCCCGCGAGGAGCAGATCCTCCAGGCCCTGGTCCGGCTCGAATCTGGATTGCGGCGGAGGCCCGACCTCGGCCGCTCGTCCACCCGGTCGACCACGACACTGGTCGAAGGCCTGCGATGCGTGAGCCGGGAAGGTGGCCACGTCGTGGCGTCCGACCTCGGCCCGGCCCTCGGAGGAGACGACACCGGACCGACGCCGAGCGCCCTGCTACGGGCGGCCCTCGGGAGCTGCTTGGCGATGGGATACCGACTCCGAGCTGCCCGGCACGGCATCCCCGTCGACTCGATCGAGGTCCAGGTGGAGACGGACTCGGCTATAGGAGGCATGCTCGACCCCGACTCCCCCTTCCCGCCCGGGTGCATCGAGATCCGGTACCGGGCCGAGATCGAGAGCCCGGCGCCGGTGGAGGACATCGAGCGGCTGATCGACGATGCCGACCGGCTCAGCCCGGTTCTCGACGCGCTCAGCAGGACCAACCGTGTGATCCGCGTCGCTCGGGTGGCGACAAACGTGGGCGGTGGTTGCTGATGGACGCGAAACGGCAACGGCTCGTCCAGCGTCGAGGTTGGAACCGGGCGGTCGCCCACTACGACCGCTACTGGTCCCAGCAGCTCCTGCCGGCGCAGCACCTGCTCCTACGCGCCGCGGCGCTCGAGGTCGGAGAGGACGTCATCGACGTCGCCTGCGGTACCGGCATGGTGAGTCTCCCGGCTGCCGCTTCGGTGGCGGCCCCCAGAGACACAGGCCCCCGGCGCCGGGATGGCCGCGTCACCGCCACCGACCTTTCATCCGCCATGGTGGCCGAGGTCCGGGCCCGGGCCGAGTCCGGCGGGCTGACCAATGTCGACGGAGTGTGTTGCCCGGCCGAAAAGCTGACCGTGGATGGGCCCTTCGACGTGGCGTTGTGCTCGCTGGGGCTGATGTACGTGCCCGATCCGGCGCGGGCGTTGGTCGAGATGCACCGTGTTCTCCGCCCCGGGGGACGGATCGCGGTCTCGGTGTGGGGCGAACGGCGTAGATGCGGCTGGGCTGCGCTGTTCGGGATCGTCGACGCCCGGGTGGCCAGCGATGTCTGCCCGCTCTTCTTCGCCCTCGGCGGTCCCGGCGTCCTGGCGGGCCAGTTGGAACGAGCCGGCTTCTCGGACGTCTGCCACCAGCGGTTGTCGACCAGCCTGGACTACGCCAACGACGACGACGCGGTCGGAGCTGCGTTCCTCGGCGGGCCGGTGGCCCTGGCCAACGCCCACTTCGATCCGTCGACCCGGGCCGCGGCCGAGCGCGACTACCTCGACTCGCTGGCCGACTACCGCACCGACTCCGGCGGCTACCGGGTACCGGGCGAATTCGTCATCGCCTGGGGTCGGCGACCCTGAGAAATCGAATCACACAACCACACCCACAACCACAGAACCTGGACAAGGAGCACTGCTATGGCCACGATCGATACCCCTGTCGACAACGGCGTCAACACCGAGGCCCTCCTGGGGGCCCGCGAAGCGCTCGGCGTTTCCCCTGAGGCGGCGGCCTTCACCTGGCGCGCCAGCTGCAACTGGGTGCACGGCACTCACAGCACCTCGACCGTCCAAGGGTTCTCGGGCTTGGGCACCGAGCACCAACACAAGAAGACCTTCACGTTCGAGGCCGACCACCCCGAGTGCTTCGCCTCCCAGGACATCGGTGCCACCCCGGTGGAAACCGTTCTGGCCGGGTTGGCCAGCTGCCTCACCGCTGGCGTGGCGGCGGTGGCCCAGCACCGAGGGATTCAGCTCCGATCGGTCGTCGCCACCCTGGAGGGAGACATGAACATCCTGGGCATCCTGGGCGCCGATCCCGACGTTCGCAACGGGTTCAGCGCCATCCGGGTCCGCTTCGACATCGACGCCGACGCCTCCCCCGATGACATCCGTGCCCTGGTGGCGCAGTCGCAGAAGCGCTCGGCTGTCTTCGACATCATCACCAATCCGACAGCGGTCACCGTCGAGGTGGCCTGACGGGCACGGCCGAGCGGAAGGATCGGTATGAGGACCGCCGTTGTCGTCATCGGGGCTGGCCACAACGGCCTGGCCATGAGCCGTCGCCTTTCGGAGCGGTCGATCGACCACGTGGTCATCGAACGAGGTGAGGTGGCGAACTCGTGGCGAACCGAGCGCTGGGACTCGCTCCGGCTCCTCACCCCGAACTGGCTGACCCGATTGCCGGGCAGGGCCTACGATGGCCCCGACCCCGATGGTTACGCCTCGGCCGTCGAGGTCGCCACGTTCGTCGACGGCTACGCCACCCAGTTCTCGGCCCCGGTCCACACCGGAACCACCGTGACCGCCGTGCGGGCTGCGGGGGAGGGCTATGAGGTGACGACGGACCAGGGCCGCTGGCACTGCGCGGCCGTCGTCATCGCCTCGGGCGCCTGCAACCTGCCCGCCTTGCCTCTCGTCGCAGCCGACGTGCCGCCTGACGTCGCGGTCCATACGCCATTGAGCTACCGGAGCCCGGGAGATCTCGAACCCGGCCGCGTGCTGGTGGTCGGGGCGTCGGCCACGGGGGTCCAGCTGGCCGACGAGATCCACCGCTCGGGGCGGCCCGTCACACTCTCGGTCGGCGAGCACGTGCGGTTACCCCGCACCTACCGGGGTCGGGACATCTTCTGGTGGACCGACCGGGCCGGCATCCTCGACGAACGCCACGAGGAGATCGATGACATCGTCCGAGCCCGGAACCTTCCGTCACCCCAACTGATCGGAACCTCAGAACGCCGATCCATCGACCTGGACACCCTGGCCGCGTCAGGGGTCGAGATCGTGGGGCGGCTGGGCCGGATCGTCGATCGTGTCGCCCAGTTCTCCGGCGCCCTGGCCAACACCTGCACCCTGGCCGACTTGAAAGCCAACCGACTCCTGACCCGTCTCGACGACTGGGCCGTCGCCCAGGGCCTCGACGGCGAAGTCGGCCCACCCGAACGACTGGAGCCAACGTCAATCACCGCCACCCGACCCGTGCTCGAGCTCGACCTCCGCCGGGCCGGATTTCGCTCCGTGCTATTCGCCACCGGCTACCGACCCGATCTCTCATGGCTCGAACCATCGGTCGTCGACCGCAAAGGGCACATCCGACACTCTGGAGGGGTCGTAGACGGCGCGCCAGGAATATACGTCGTCGGCTACCCGATGCTGCGCCGCCGCCGCTCGAGCTACATCAGCGGGGCCATCTCCGACAGTGCCGAACTCGCACAACTGCTCCACGACCACCTGGACAAGCGGGTGTCGATGAAGAGTCAGTGATTCTCGAGCGGTAGGACCTGGTCTATTCCGCCGAGCTGCCTGACGTCGTGGCGGTGGCAGCCACCTGGCACGCATCGAGGCCCAGCACACCCTTTGGCCCGCCGGCCTCGGCCACACGGCAGTACCGCTCCAAGGGCGTCAGATCCTCGTCTGCTGAGAAGCCGGCGTATTGGGGCGTCCTCGACAGTAGTTCCCCCACCGCACCGGCTGACTTACCGTCAATAGCTGCCTGACTTGAACTCGACGGTGCTTGACCAGGAAGCACAACCAGACCGTTCGCTCCGATGCCTGCCATCGTTTCGGACGCCACTGGCTCCCACTGGTCTGATTTCATTCGGGCGAAGAGACCGACGTATCGGTTCCCCACCTCGAGGACCTGTCCATAATTCGTCACCGCTGGGCGATCCTGGCCTGCCCTTCGAACGGAGGTCAGCCAGGTGAAGGTCATTGCCGAGGGAATAGGACTGGCGCCCGGACGAGTCCAATGGATCTCCTCGACTTGCGCTGTCAAGCGACTTGAAATCAATACCCCCTCAGTTCGCTCGGCCTCCTCCTTGGACGGGGGAATTGCCTCGGCTTTGGTGATAGTGAAGGTCACGAAAGCATCGCCGTAGGTCGCCCAGTCCTCCAAGGTATCGACAGGAAACGCATAGTCGGCCTGAACATTCTGCAGTTTGAGGGAGTCGCTCGAACTGCTTGACTCGGTACTGAGAGATATCTCGACAGGGCTGCTGTCTGTTGTTGCGACAGTAGACCCTGCACAAGACAGCAGCACGGGTGACAGAAGCCACGCGATTGCCAGGCTGGGGCGAAGTGGTCCAGGCAAAATCTCTCTCCTTGATGTACCTGTGGCTGCGCGGTCCCGTGATTCAGAACTCGACGGCGAGGTCGGCAAACACCATCTGGACCGTAACGTCGAGACCATCAACGGCCACTGTGGACCGAGCACGGGTGAGCGGCGCGGTGGCTCCGCCCAAGGTCGCCAGCCCGGTATCCCACTGGTCGGGCCAGTAGATGTGCGAGTGGTGACCATCCGCCGTCGGGCGTTGGCGGCAGTCAGCGAACCAACTCCCGATAGTCCGACAATTCCACCATGACTACGTTCCCCCTCACTGCCACCCACGAAGTGAGCGATGCTGCCGGTTCGGCTCGGGTCAGATGGCTGAGAGGTGTTCCTCGTAGAGACCGAGTGTGTCTTCGTCGAAGGCCACGAGGCGAGCGAGCGCGACCTTAGGCTCCGCCGTCCCATACGGGGCCGACGGTGTGGATGACGTGCTGCACCGGCGGGTTCAGCCGGAACGCTGGCGTGGCCTTGGCGTCACCGGCGTCGCAGGGAGCGATTCGTGATCCTGCCTCAGCCAGTTCTGGTCCTGCCGTCCGGTGGACCACCCAGTCGACGCCGCCTCCACCGAGAAGGGATTCTTCGTTGGCGGCCGTGACGATCGCATCGACTGCTTCGTCCGTGATGTCTCCGAGGACCGCTTCAAGTCGAATCATTCTGACCACCCCCGGACGCTGGCTGCTGGTGGCGCCATGTATACCTTCGGCCCTCGCAGCACGTGATGTCGAGGTGCCGGTTTCGTCCAAGACGCATCCAGAGAACGTGTGTAACCTGCGCTGCGAGCAGCACGGCTCACCGCTCTCACGCCCAAGGAAGGTCACACAGTGCGCGAACTGGTCTACACGGGTTTCATGTCTCTCGACGGAGTCGTGGACTCGCCGGGCAGCACGGCCGAGGGGCACCGTAGCGGCGGCTGGGTCATGGAGACCGAGTTCGTACCTGAGGCGTTCGCGCTGAAGGGCGAGGAACTGGAGGAAACGGCGGCGCTCATGTTCGGACGCCGCAGCTACGAGCTGTTCGCGCCGATCTGGCGAGACTCCGACGACCACGCGGCCTACAAGGATCTCCCGAAGTATGTGGTCTCGGCAACGCTCGCCGAGGCGGACCTGGCCCCCGGTTGGGGCCCCACCACGATCCTGCGGTCCAGCGACGAGGTCGCCCGACTCAAGGAGAGCGAAGGCGGCGCTATCTTCATCCACGGCAGCGCAGAACTCGCCCGCCGGCTTTCTGACGCCGATCTGATCGATCGGTACAACCTGTTGATGTTCCCGGTGCTTCTCGGTGCAGGCAAGAGCCTGTTCAGTCGTGGCGATCGCAAGAAGCGTCAGCTACGGCTCCGCGAGTCGGAACTCTACTCGAACGGTGTCGCCAAGCTCATCTACGACATCGAGGGCTGAGCGGGATCCAAGGCGATCGCACCACCAACACCCGAGCGAAGCTGTTGAGCCGAACGCCCCACGTAGCGCCGGAGCATCCGGGCCAGATGGGGCTCGTCGTAGTAGCCGAGCTTCTCGACAACGTCCTGCACAGATGCGCCGGCGACGAGCAGACCGGCCGCAGTCCGCACGCGCTCGATTTGCGCCACGGCGCCTCGGGTGAAGCCGGTCGCGGCCCGAAACCTGCGCTCCAACGAGCGCTGGCTCAGCTCCGATTGGTGGCCCCGCAGTAGTCCGGTGACAACCGGGTCGCGAACCAGCACGCCCTGTCGAACGAGACGGCCCACAAGCAGCTCAGCGTCGTCGGCAGCCGGCGTCTGCCAGCGATACCCGTCGAGCCAGAAGCTCCGCGACATCACGTCTGGCAGTTGGATCCCACGATCGACCAGTGCGAGCGTGCCCGTGGCCCGTAGGGACGTGCCCACCGCGAACTGGACACCGACGAACGTCGCCTCCGGAGGGACAGGCGCGCTGCACGTGCGACTCTCAGGACCGACGATGGCGGCCTGTGGCATCCCCTGCTCCTCCCAGAAGACGAGGCCCCACGTCTCGCTGGCCAGAGCCGTCATCGTGGTGACGTTCTCGCTCGCACACGTCCACACCGTCGAGATCCACGACGAGTCCGATGGTCGCGAACCGAAGACCAAACCCACGGTTCCCAGAGTAGTGCCACATCCGGACGGGTCTGCGTCGACATCGATCCCGCGCTTCTCGCTACTGGACGACGATGAGCATTCCCACGTCCGAGGCGAGCTGGCGTCAGCCAGCTGGCTCTGGACCAGCCAAAGCGCTCTGGGTGCGGACGGGGGGACTCGAACCCCCACACCTTTCGGCGCCAGGACCTAAACCTGGTGCGTCTGCCAATTCCGCCACGTCCGCGTGCGGGGCCCGGGGGCTACCTGGCCCCATCAACCGTAGCCCACCGGCGGGCGCTAGCCTAGGGACCATGACCACGCCTGGCTTCCCGACCGCCGAGGTTCCGTCCTCCGGGATCGGCTTCGACATCTACCAGCAGCTGCTCAAGGAGCGCATCGTCTTCCTCGGCCAGCAGGTCGACGACAAGATCGCCAACGCCCTGTGCGCCCAGATGCTGTACCTGGCCGGGCAAGACCCCGATCGCGACATCTGGCTCTACATCAACTCGCCCGGCGGCTCGGTGACCGCCGGCATGGCCATCTACGACACCATGCAGTTCATCAAGCCCGACATCTGCACCGTCTGCCTCGGCCTCGGCGCCTCGATGGGCCAGTTCCTCCTCACCGCCGGCACAGCCGGCAAGCGCTACGCCCTGCCTCACGCCCGGGTCCTGATGCACCAGCCCTCGGCCGGCGTCCAGGGCCAGGCCTCCGACATCGCCATCCAGGCCGAGTACCTGATCAAGACGAAGCGGGAGATGGCTGAGCTCATCGCCCAGCACTCGGGCCAGCCGGTGGAGAACATCATCCGGGACTCAGACCGTGACCGCTGGTTCACCGCCTCCGAGGCCAAGGAATACGGCCTGCTCGACCACGTGATCACCCGGGCCGGTGAGCTGAGCGGCGGGGGCGGCACCGCCTGATCCACCGCTCGCACCGAGCCCAGTCGCAGGACCGACAGACGGACCCGGCCGCTCCCTCAGGGGGCGGCCGGCCCGCGCTCAGCCCCGGTCGGCCCAACCCTTGGCCGCCGCGTCCCGCAGCTCCTCGACCCCGGCCTTCAACCCGCCCGGATGGGCGAACAAGGCCGACCCGGAGATGAACACGTTGGCCCCGGCCCGGGCTGCGCCTCCGATCGTGCCCGCCCCGATGCCGCCGTCGACCTCCAGGTGGACGTTGCGCCCCGACGACCCGATCAACTCCCGCACGGCCGCCACCTTGGGCTCCATCGTGGCGATGTACTTCTGGCCCCCGAACCCCGGGTTCACCGTCATGACCAGCACCATGTCGACCAGGTCGAGCACGTGGGCCACCAGGTCGATCGGGGTGTGCGGGTTCAGTGCCACCGCCGGCGACGCCCCCAGGTCCCGGATCGCCCCCAGCGTCCGGTGGAGGTGGACACATGCCTCGGCGTGCACGATCACGGTGGAGCACCCGGCGTTTACGAACCGTTCCAACAGGTGATCGGGCTGCTCGATCATCAGGTGGGCCTCGAACGGCACCCCGGTGTGGGGCCGCACGGCGGCGATGATGTCGGGCCCGAACGTGAGGTTGGGCACGAACCGCCCGTCCATCACATCGAACTGGATCCGGTCCACCCCCGCTTCCTCCAGCGCGGCGCAGGCCTCGCCCAACCGGGCGAAGTCGGCCGGGAGCACCGAGGGCACGATGAGCAGGGGCGGCGGCGTGAGCTGGTCGAGGGTTCCCATACCCTGGCCATCATGCCACCGAGCGTCGAGGTTGAGCTGACCCGGGTCGCCACCGGCGGTGCCGCCCTCGGCACCGGCCCCGACGGCCGCGTGGTGTTCGCCACCGGCGGCCTCCCGGGCGAGCTGGTGATGGTGGAGATCGACCGTGAGCACCGCAACCGCCTCGAGGGGAGGGTGGCCCACGTGCTCCGCCCCTCGCCCGATCGCACTCCGCCCCCGTGCCCCAACGTGACCGCCGGTTGCGGCGGCTGCGATTGGCAGCACGTCGCCCCCACCCGACAGCCCCGGCTCCGGGTCGACATCGTGGCCGACTGCCTCCGCCGCCTGGCCCGCATCGACCAGCCCGACCTCCGGTCCGGCCCGGTGCTGACCGCCCAGGGTTACCGCACCACGGTGCGGGCCGCCGTCCACCGGGGCCGGGCCGGGTTCCGGGCCGCCCGATCCCACGACGTCGTCACCGTCGACTCCTGCCTGGTGGCCCACCCCTGGGCCGAGGAGATCCTGACCGAGGGCCGGTTCGGCTCCGCCACCGAGGTGACGGTCCGGGTGGGGGCCCGAACCGGCGAGCGCCTGGTGGTGGCCACTCCCACGGCGGACGGCGTCCGCGTGCCCGACGGCGTGACGGTGGTGGGCGACGACGAGCTCCGGGCGAGCCACCCTGCCGCCTACCACGAGGAGGTGGGCGGCCGGCGCCTGAGGATCTCGGCCCGTTCCTTCTTCCAGTGCCGGCCCGACGGCGCCGAGGCCCTGGCGGACCTGGCCGCCGCCGCCCTCGGCCCGCCCCCCGCTGCTCCCGGAGGGGCCGGCGGAGCAAGTCCTCGCCTGCTCGACGCCTACTGCGGTGTCGGCCTGTTCGGCGCTCTGGTGGGCGACGGCTGGGACGTGATGGGGATCGAGTCGAGCCGGTCGTCCACCGCCGACGCCGCAGTCAACCTCGGCGCCCACCAGCCCGGCGCCGTCGTCGTCACCAGCCGTCTGGAGCGGTGGCGCCCCGAGCCGATGGACGCCGTGATCGCCGACCCGGCCCGGGCCGGCCTGGGCCGCGACGCGGCCCGGCTCCTGGCCGCCACCGGTGCCCCCGTGCTCGTGCTGATCAGCTGCGACCCGGCGTCGTTGGCCCGCGACGCGAACCTCCTGGCCGGCCACGGCTACCGCCTCGACCACGTGACCGTGGTCGACCTGTTCGGCAACACCTCCCACGTGGAGGCGGTGGCCCGCTTCGAGCGGGCGGCCGGGGAAGTGGACCGGTGAGTACCGGCGCCGGCCCCCACCCGGCCCCCGACCTGGCCGCCCTGTTCACCGACGCCGTGGCCTTCGAACTTACCGGGCCGGACCTCGAAGCCGGGGGCGACGCCGGGCTCTGGCCCGAGGAGGAGGTCCAGGTGGCACGGGCCGTGCCCGCCCGCCGCCTCCAGTTCGCCGCCGGTCGCCGTTGCGCTCGGGCCGGGCTGGCGGCCCTCGGCCTGGCCCCCGTGCCCATCCCGGCCGGGCCGCAGCGCGCGCCCCACTGGCCCGCCGGCGCCACCGGCTCGATCTCCCACACCACCGGCTACGCCGTGGCTGTCGTCCGCCGGACGTCCGACGGCCCGGGTGGCCCGTCTGGGCCAGCCTCGACCAGGCTCAGCATCGGCGTCGACGCCGAGCAGTTGGGGCGGGTCGGCGACCATCTCTACTCCCGCCTGTTCACCCCGGCGGAAGAGGCGTGGCTGGCCCGTCTGGCCGGCCCCCGCCGCGACGCCGCCGCCACCGCCGTGTTCGGGGCCAAGGAGGCCTTCTACAAGGCCCAGTTCCCCCTCACCGGTGCCTGGGTGGGCTTCCACGACGTGCGCGCCCACCCCATCGAGAATGCCGACGGCACCCACGACGGCTATCGGCTCGAGCCCCACACCGACCTGGCCGCCCTCGATGCCGTCCACTGGCCCTGCGTCGCCCGCCACGTTGAGCGGGGCCCCGTGGTCGTCTCGGCCGTCGAGATACTGGCGGCCCCCGACTGAGGAAACCTACGGCCGGGCGATGCGGTGGAGCTCGGGGTTGGCGCCCTCGCTCCCGGTCATGATGGTCAGCCCGTCGCCGGGCAGGAACGCCACCGACTCGCCCTGGTCTTCGGCCCGGGTGGGCGCCTCGCACGGTGCCCCGGCCAGGGCCTGCACCACCGACTGGCCCTGGGCCCTGTCGAACAACCACAAGGTCCCGTAGGTCCGTACCGCCACCACGGCCCCGTCGGGCCGGATGTCGGCTGCCGTGGCCACCCCGGTCAGCCCGTACAGGCTGGCCTCGTTCTCCACCGGCTCGGCCGTGGCCCGGGTGGCCAGGTCGTCGAGGGCCACTGCTCCCACCGCACGCAGCGTGGCCACCTCGGCGGTGTCGAACGGCGGCGCCGCGGCGTAGACCCCGGCTTCGGCTGCCGCCAGCATGGCGGCGCCCCCGCTGGCGATGCGGAACGACTTGTCGATGATCACCAGCTCTCCGCTCACCGGGTCGACCAGCAGGGCCTCGGCGTCCCGGGGGCCGTCGGGATACCGCAGGCGCAGCACCTCGACGTCCCGCACGGGCCCGGGCTCTCCCGGCTCGGGCTCCGGGAACCGGTACACCGCCACCTGGCTTCGATTGTTGTCGTTGTCCCCGATGTCGGCCACGTAGACCATGCCCTGGCTGATGGCGAGGTCTTCGACGTCGCTCGCCGCGATGAGGGCCTCGTCCAGCCCCTCCAGGGGAAACGTCCCGAGGTCCTCGCCCTCGGGACCCACGGCGAGGAGGGCCGGGGCGTGGCCCGAGTCGTTGACCGCCCACAGCACACCGGGGGAGCGCTCGCTGGCGGCGAGGCCCGACAGCTCGGTGAGGCCGGGATCCTGCACGGTGGGCCCGGCGGACGCCGTGAGACCGGTGCACCAATCGGTGGTGGGCGCCTCCACCACCGGAGTCTGCTGGTTCGCGGCGGCGGGTCCGGTGCCCGTTGGGCCGGCCGGGGCCGCTGCCTCCACGGCGGAGGGGGGCGGCTCGGAGATGACGGTCGTCCGGTCCTCGGTGAGGCCGGCGCAGCCGGCAGCAGAGGCGGCCAGAATCAGCCCGAAAAGGGCTTTGACCAGCCCGAACAGGGAGTCTCGGGCGCGGCTTGGTTGGGTCTGGAGGGTGACGCAGGCGGCGGGCATCGGCCCCGATGGTAGGGCTCCGACGTCAGCATCGGACCGTCCCGCCACGCCCCCGGGGGAATCAACTCGGCTGCACCCGCGCCGGCCGGCGCCGTGGGCTACTCTTTGGCTCCCGGCCCCTGACCGGATAGAAAGGTACGAGGCGAGGGTTCGGCCAGACCAGCAGGCGGAGAGGGCTGGACAGAGGGGATTTCCCGTTGAAGCGACAAAATAGGCCTTCAACCGACAGCCCGAGCGGAGACTTCCCATCTCGCCGCTCGGGCCGCGGTCCGGACGGCGGCCCCGGGTCGGGGCGTCAGCCCCGGTTCCAGCCCGACGTCACGGAGGCGCTGGGCCAGCTCGGTCCTCGGGCCGACGGCCCACCCGACCCGTCGATGTGGGGTGAGGCCCCTTGGCCGGCCCCACCAGACGATCCGTTCGATGACCGACCGGGCGGCGTGTTCGCCGCCCCGAGCCGGGTCACCAACGAGGCCCGGCGGGGAGGCCCGCGTCCACCGCGCTCCAGCCGGCCCCCGAGCAACATCGGGCCCCGCCCCAACCGAGACCGGCCTCCGGATCCCCCCGGGGCCGAGCCGAGCCCGTTGTTCTCGCCCCGCCGTCCCCCCTCGTCGTTCGCTCCGGCGCCCGACCTCTTCGCCGCCCCAACCGAGATGATGCCGACCCCCGGGATGGATGACGGTCGCTTCTTCGCTCCGCCTCAGCCCTCGGGATCGGGCCAGCCCTCGGCCCTGGCCGACGACGTCGACCTGCTGGCGCCGGGCGTCCGGGGCGACATGGGCCCGTCGTCCTACGACGACCCCGATGGGTTCGACAGCCTGACGTACCTCCGCCATGAGCCAACCCCGGCCCTCCTGGCCGCCCGGGCCGAACCGTTGGGCGACCCCACACCGTCGCGGCGCACGCCCCGGGCCAAGCCCGCCGGCAAGCAGGCCAAGGGCGGCCGCCCGGCCAAGACCGGCTCCCGGCCCGCCGGCCCGGCCAAGGGGCCGAACCGGTCCAACCGGCCGGGCGGGGCCCCATCGGAGGCGGGCCGGTCGGCCAAGAGCCGGGCCCAGGCCCAGCAGACGGCCCGGCGCAAGCCGAAGGAGCCGTCGAAGGGCCTCCTGGCGCTGGCGGCCGTCGGTGTCATCCTCATCGGGGTGGCCGCCGGGTACTGGCTCACCAACCGCAACAAAGACAACGACACCACCGAAATCCTGGCCGCCCCCAGCGCCAGCACGGCCCCGCTGGGAGCCACCGGGTCGACGGCCGCGGTGGCCGGCGACCCCACGGGTACCACGGTGTCCGGCACCGGCGCCGCCCCGGCCGGGGTCAAGCCGGCCGTGATGTTCAACGAGGCCGTCGCCGGCCCGGTGGAGTCGAACAAACCGTTCAACATCTCGGTGCAGAGCCCGCCGGCCGACGCCACCACCTACGTGCTGAAGGTCGACGACCAGCCGGTGGCGGCGCCCGCCGCCCAGCTGGCCCCGTTCGCGTTCACCCCGGGCCGGCACCTGCTCCAGATCGAGATCGGGACCCCGGCGGGAACCGTCTCCACCGACCCGGTGGTGGTCTACGTCCTGGGGGACACGCCGGGCCGTACCTATCGGGCCAACCTGTCGTCGGTTCCCACCGACCCGAACGCGCCGAGTGGCGGCGGCTGGGGTGAGGCGGTGAAGCAGTTCGACGCCTTCTACGCCCAGGGCCACACGAACGTGAAGCTCATGCCGAGCGATCCCTACCCGAGCCTCAAGCCCGGCTATTGGAACATTTTCGTCGACGGGTTCGCCGACTCGACGGCGGCCGAGGCCTATTGCACTGAGCGCGGCCTGGTTGTGCCCACCCAGTGCTTCCCGAAGCTGTTCGATCCGGCCGCCCCCGCCAGCGGTGGATGACGGCCGCCAGGTCGATCTGGGCATCCCGGGCCTCGGCCCGGCGGTGCGGATCGGCTATGGCGGTTTCGCCGAGGTCTACCGGGCCCGGCAGATAAACCTCAACCGCGACGTGGCGGTGAAGGTGCTCCGGGCTTCGGGCGTGGACGAACGGGCCCGGATGCGGTTCACCCGGGAGTGCCATGCCGTGGGGGCCGTGTCGGGCCATCCCAACATCGTTGGCGTCCATGAGGGAGGCTTCACCGACGACGGGCGGGCGTACCTGGTGATGGAGTTGTGCCCCGGCGGCTCGCTGGCCGACCGCCTGACGGCTTCCGGACCACTGGCGGCGGCCGAGGTGATCGACATCGGGGCCAAGATCGCCAAGGCCTTGGCCGTGGCCCACGCCGCCGGCGTTGTGCATCGCGACGTGAAGCCGGGCAACATCCTGGTCACGGCGTGGGGCGAGCCGGCCCTGGCCGATTTCGGTATCGCCCGGGTGGAAGGGGGCCAGCAGACCGCCACCGGGCAGGTGACGGCCAGCCTGGCCCACGCCGCCCCCGAGGTGCTGGAGGGGGGTGTGCCCACCCCATCGTCCGATCTGTACTCCCTCGGCTCCACCCTGTTCGAGCTCTTCGTCGGCTATCCACCCCACTTCCGGGCGGCCGACGCCTCGGTCCTGGCCCTCATGCGCCGGGTCCTCACCGAGCCGATCCCCGACCCGGTGGTGCTGGGCATGCCGCCCCCGTTGGCCAGCGCCGTGGTGCGGGCCACCGCCCGGCACCCCGAGCAGCGGTTCGCCACCGGCGATGAGATGGCCGTCGCCGTCACTGCGGCCACTGGTGGCAGCACACCCACGGCCGAGCCGGCGTGGGCCCAGGGCCAGGGCGAGCCGACGCTGGTGGCCATCGGTTCCACCTGGACCGGATCCGAGGTGGGGGCCGACGCCGGGCCCCAGACCGCGGGCCAGCCGCTGACCCACTCCCCGTCTCCGCCGGCCGCCGCCTGGCCACCGACGGAGACCTACGATCCCACGGCGGCCGCCATCCGGTCCCGCAGCTACGAGGCGCCGGCCCGCTCCCGACCCGCCCGCTGGGTGACTGCGGTGCTGGCGGGTGTCGTACTCGTGGCCATCGGGATAGGGGGCGCAGCCCTGTGGACCGCCGCCCGCCCCGGGGGCGATGACACCACCGAGGTATCGACCGGCTCCACAACCGAGGCGGCCTCCGGCACCGGGGCCACCGATCCGGCGGCGCCGGCCGGCACGCTGGTGCTGCGGTTGAACCAGGCCGAGTTGGGCCCGCTCGATGTGAACTCCAGCTACCCGATCTCGGTGTCGGGGGCATCCGAGGGAGCCATCTACCAGCTCATGGTCGACGATGTCCCCACCGGGGAGCCCAGCGCTGCGCTGACGTCGTTCGCCCCCCAGGCCGCCGGCCGGCACTCGGTGGCGGTGCGGGCCACGGTGGCCGGGGCCGATGCCGTGACGAGCGAACCCATTCAGATCTACGTCATCGGGCCGGTGCCGCCGGCCGGTTTCCGGGCCAACCTCCAGTCGGTCAAGTCGAGCCCTGAGAACTGGCCGAAGGTTCTGGCCTCGTTCGATGAGCTGACCTCGGCCGGCCACACCGGCCTGCTGCTCCTGCCCAGCGACCGCTTCGCCTCGCTCAAGCCCGGCTTCTGGAACCTCTTCGTGGTCGGATTCGGCGAGGACCGCCAAGCGGCGGCCAACTACTGCACCGAGTTCAAGCTCATCATGCCCGACCAGTGCTACGTGGGGCGGTTCGATCCCGGCGGCGGAGGGGCCTGAGCGGGCCTGGGTCGGTGTGCCCAGGCCATCGAGGCGATTGCCCGCCTGCCGATTGTCAGTGGGGGGTGACGGCCTGCGAGACTCGGACCTCGTGATGAGGAGGGGTAGGACAGGCCGGACGATCTTCCACGGGTGGAAGGTGGTGGCCGCCGGGTGCGTGATCCAGGCCCTCCACAGCGGCCTCATGATCCAGGCCTTCGGGAACTACGCCGTGCTCCTCAAGAAGGACTTCGGCTGGAGCAACACGCTGTTCGCCGGGGCGTTCTCCATGACCCGGGCCGAGAGTGGCCTGCTGGGGCCGGTGAACGGCTGGTCGTTGGAGCGGTTCGGGATCCGGCGCGTGATGCGGATCGGCACGGTCATCTGCGCCATCGGATTCCTGCTGATGAGCCAGATCCAGAACGCCTGGCAGTTCTTCGGCGCCTTCCTGATGGTGTCCATCGGGGTGTCCATGTCGGGCTTCCTGAGCGTCACCACTGCCACCGTCGGTTGGTTCGAGCGACGCCGGGCCCGGGCCTTGTCGCTCACCGGTGCCGGCTACGCCCTCGGCGGGCTGGCCATCCCGGGCGTGGTCTTCTTCATGCGGACTTTCGGATGGCGGTGGACGTCGGCCTGCAGCGGCCTGCTCATCCTGGCCGTGGCGTTCCCTCTGACCCGCCTGTTCGGCTTGTTTCCGGTCGACCTGGGCCAGCCGGTGGACGGGATCGACCCCGACGACACCAGCGAGAACCGAACCGAAGTGCGGGCGGCCGGTGTGTCCGACGTCCACTTCACCCCGGCCGAGGCGATACGGACCCGAGCGTTCTGGATGATCTCGCTGGGCCACGCCTCGGCCCTTCTGGTGGTGGGGGCCGTCACCGCCCACCTCGCCCTCTACCTCACCACCGACCAGGGGTTCAGCCTGCAGAAGGCGAGCTTCGTGGGCGGGGCACTGCCCCTGTTGCAACTGGGGGGCCAGATGATGGGCGGCTACCTGGGCGACCGGTACTCCAAGCGGCTGCTGTCGATCACGGCAATGTTCGGCCACATGGCGGGCCTGTTGCTGCTGGCCTTCGCCGTGCACCCGTGGATGGTGTGGCTGTTCGTGCCTCTCCATGGCGTCGCCTGGGGCGTGCGGGGCCCGCTGATGCAGGCCATGCGGGCCGACTACTTCGGCTCCACCTCGTTCGGCCGCATCATGGGGGTGTCATCGATGGTGGTCATGTTCGGCAATATGGGCGGCCCGTTGATCGCCGGCATCCTGGCCGATCAGACCCATAGCTACCGTCTGGGGTTCGTGATCGTGGCGCTGCTGGCGGCTTCCGGCGTCGGGTTCTTCGCCCTGGCCACACCGCCTGCCCCTCCGGTGCGTGAACCGGAGTTGGCCGCTCTGGGCACAGCCTGAGGCCACACCTTGTCAGTGATCGGGGGGACGGGCGGCGATGGCTTCGCCCCGGACCATCAGCTCCGGGGCCGAGACCAGGTGGAGGTCGGCCAGCACGGCCTCGAGCGCCCGCAGCCAGCAGCCCCAGTAGTCGTAACGGGCGTCGGCGGCGACGCCCCCCTCGCCCGGGTGCTCCCGGTCGAAGCCCAGCTCGGCCTCGTGGGCCGCGATCTCGTTGATCAGGCCGTCACGGAACGTGTCCCACTCGAAGCGCTCCTGCTCCCACAGCCGCATGGTCGTGGCGAACAGGCGGGACTGCCAGGGGGCGGTGAACACCAGCTCACCGTTGACCCGGGGCGGGGCGGCCGGGCCGTCGCCGTCGCCCTCGGCGTCGAGCGGGTTGGGCCGGCCACCGGCGGGAAACACGCTGACGGTCACCGGGGGTTCCCGGCGGGGGAGGTGGTGGCCAAGCGCTCCACCCCGATCATCGAGTCCCGGGTGACGAGGGCCACCAACTCCTCCTCGCCGAGCCCGTCGGTGCCGGCGGGGCGTTCGGGGATCACGAGGTAGCGGATCTCGGAACTCGAATCCCACACCTGCACCCGGGTGTCGGTGTCGAGGTCGAGGCCCATCTCGGACAGCACGGCCCGGGGCTCCCGCACGATCCGGCTCCGGTACTCGGGGGACTTGTACCACGACGGGGGCAGCCCCAGGATCGTCCACGGGTAGCACGAGCACAGGGTGCAGCACACGACGTTGTGCACGCCGGGCTCGTTGAACAGCACCTCGAGGCGTTCCAGCCGGCCCGGGTTGACCCCGACCTCCTGCACGGCGGCGGTGGCGTCGGCGGCCAGGCGTTGGCGGAAGTCGTCGTCGACCCAGGCCCGGGCCACCACCCGGGCCCCGATCATGGGCCCGATCCGGTGGTTCCAGGTCTCGAGGTAGTGGTCGACCTCGGTGGGAGTGAGCACGCCCTTGTCGACGAGGATGGCCTCCAGGGCCTCGGCCCGTATGGCCTGGGCCCGGGCCATCTCCGGGTCGTGCCCGTGCTCGTCGTGGTCGTGGTCGTGGTCGTGCCCGTGGTCGTCGTGCCCGTGGTCATGGCCGTCGTGTCCGTGGCTGTGGTGGTTGTGCTCGCTCACTGGAGGCTCCGGGGGCTCAGGCCGGCTCAGGCCGGCTGGAGATAGGTCTCGAACAGGTCGATGTGGCAGCGCTGGTTGGGGTCGGCGGTGGGGCCCCACAGCTCGGTGGCGTCGAAGGCTACGGCGTAGACGTAGGTGGGGTTCTCCCCCCGGCCGTGGGCCACGGTGTCGGGCAGGGTGAAAGCCGGGTAAGCCCGTTCGATCCGACCCACCCGGCCCCGGCAGTACCGGGGGAGGCGGTGGTGGCCGGCCTGCGGTGCGTGGGGGCTGGTGCGCACGGTGTCGCCCACGGCGAAGCGGGGTGGGCGGTCTACGGAACGGAGGAATGTGGGGTCGTTCTGGCGGCTCTCCAGCTGGTCCACCGGGTGCATCCGGGGCGGCGGCAGCGACTGGGCCGGGTCGTTCCCCTGGCGGCGGATCTCGCCTTCGATCTCGGCCCCGTCGGTGATGCCCTGATCGACGGCGGCCGACTCCACGGCGGCCAGCCACCGGCCCCAGTAGCTGATCGGCAGGTACCAGGTGGGGTCGAGCCGCTCGATGCGGTGGCGGTGGGCGTCGATGTTGGTGAGGCCCGAGCGCAGCAGGGCGAACAGGGCGGCCCCCGACAGGGCCTCCCATCGCTCGGTGACCTGTACCCGCTCGTTGCGCCGGTAGGGCACCGGCCCGTATCCCTGCACCCCACCCATGTCGTGAATGCCGTCCACAGCGCGAGACTAGCCGGCGACGGCCCGCCGGAGGCGGCCCGGTGGGGTGGGGGCCCCGACGGGGATGGGGGAGCGTAGCGGCGGGGGCGGCAGCCCCCGAATGAGGCCGCCGGAGGCGGCCCGGTGGGGTGGGGGCCCCGACGGGGATGGGGGAGCGTAGCGGCGGGGGCGGCAGCCCCCGAAGAGTCAGGCCGTGAAGCCGCCGTCGACCACGAACTCGCTGCCGGTGCAGTAGGTGGAGTCGTCGGAGGCGAGGAACAGGGCCAGCTTGGCCACGTCGTCGGCCGTGGCCATGTAGCCCACGGGGATCCGCTCGGTCAGCAGTTCCCGCACACCAACCCGGTCGAACTCGGCCGCCATGGGGGTGTCGATGATCCCGGGGTGGATCGAGTTGACCCGCACCTGGTGGGGAGCCAGTTCCTGGGCCGCGCTGCGGGTCATGCCCCGCACGGCCCACTTCGACGCCCCGTAGGCGAAGGCCGTGCCCGCCCCCCGCAGCCCGGCGATGGACGAGATGTTGATGATCGACCCGCTTCGCTGGTTCACCATCACCGGGGCCACGGCGGCCAGGCCCAGGTACACACCGGTCTGGTTCACGGCGATGATCCGGTCCCACAGCTCCCGGTCGGTCTGCAGCAGGGGAGCGATGCGGAAGATGCCGGCGTTGTTGACGAACACGTCGATGCGGCCGTGGTCGGCCACCACTGTCTTGACGATGGCCTCCCAGGCGGCGGAGTCGGTGACGTCGTGCTCGTGGAACGTGCCCCCGATGCGGGCGGCCAGCGCCTCGCCCTCGCCCGCCAGCACGTCGGTCAGGTGCACGGTGGCCCCTTCGGCCGCGAACAGCTCGCCTTCAGCCGCCCCCTGACCCCGGGCACCCCCGGTGATGAGCGCCACCTTTCCTTCCAGTCTGCCGACCACGCCCTACCCCTTCCCTCCGTCGCTGCCGACCCGGTGGGCCGGACCCCGGTGATCCGCCCCGTATCATGGCCCATCCTGGCCCCCGGAACCGATCGACGGCCCGGAACAGGGCCCAGCCGTTGTTTCCCACCTGCCTGCCTGCCGGCGGGGCGGGCGACGTGAAAGGTGCCTGTGCCTCCAGCCCGCTCCAACCGGTCTTCCCTCCCCCGGACCCGCCGTCGGCGGCCCCCGGTGCTGACGGGCATGGCGCTGGCCGTGTTGGTGGCGGTCGGGTGCTCGGGTTCGGGCGACGACACGGCCACCAGCAGCCCGTTCAAGCCGGTGATCCGCCTGGCCGTGAACGACTGGACCGCCTCCGCCCTCGACGTGGCCATCGCCGAGCAGCTCATCGAGCTCCGGCTCGGCTATCCGGTGGAGCCCACCCGGTCCGACGACGCCACCGCCATGTACCGGGATCTGGCCGCCGGCCGGCTCGACGCCGTGCTCGAGGTGTGGCCGTCGACCCTGGCCGACCACGACGCCCGCACGTTCGATCGGGGCCAGGTGGTGCGCCTCGGTCCGCTCGGTCCGGTGGGCCAGGTGGGGTGGTACGTCCCCCGTTACGCCCTGGACGACCATCCCGAGCTGGCGAGCTGGGAGTCGCTTCGAACTCCGGCCACGGCCGACCTGGTGGGAGGGGCGTTGGTGGGGATCGACCCCAGTTACCGCCAGTACGACGAGGACATCATCCGCAACCTGGGGCTGCCCCTCACGGTCGATTACAGCGGCAGCGAGGAGGAGACGGCGGCCCGCCTGGAACGGGCGGCCGCCGCCCGCCAGCCGATCCTCGTCTATTGGTGGGTGCCCACGGCTGTGGCCGCCACCTTCGACCTGGTGAAGGTGGCTCTGCCCCCGCCCACCGAGGCGTGCCAGGCCGAAGCGGCCACCGGCGGCCCCGGGGTGAACTGCGACTACCCGCCCGACGAGTTGTTCAAGGCGGCCTCCCCCGGCCTGGAGGCCAAGGCCCCTTCGGTGGCCGCCTTCCTCACCGCCTTCACCCTCAGCACCGAGGACCAACAGGCGATGCTCCAGTCGGTGGAGCGGGACGGGTTGTCGATCAACGCTGCCGCCACCGCCTGGATCGAGGCCAACGAAGACACCTGGCAGGCCTGGCTGCCCGCCTGAGGTACTGTCGGGCCCATGGCTGACAACCCAGGCGGACCGCCTCTCTACGACGTCATGAGCACTCTGCGGGCCGTGCGTCGGCTCAAGCCCGACCCGATCCCGAGCGACGTGCTCCAGCGGGTGCTGCAAGCCGCCTGCTGGGCCCCCACCGGCGGCAACCAGCAGCCGTGGAAGGTGGTGGTGGTCCGCCGACCGGACCTCAAGACCCGACTGGCCGACATCTACCGGCCCGAATGGGAGCGGTACCGGGGCGGCTACGTGAAGCGGATGGAGGCCATGGAGGCCGACGAGCATGCCCGCTGGGGTCGGATGCTGGTGGCCGGCGACCATTTGGCCGACCACATGGCCGAGGCCCCCGTGATCCTGCTGTTCTGCGCCGACTTCAAGCGCATGGCCGTCACCGACGCCAAGCTCGACCGGATCAGCCTGGTGGGCGGAGGCTCGGTGTACCCGCCAGTCCAGAACCTGATGCTGGCCTGTGTGGCCGAGGGACTGGGCTGCACACTCACCACCCTGCACTGCCTGCGTGAGGGCGAGGTGAAGGAGGCCCTGGGTATCCCCGAAGACTGGGCCACAGCGGCCATGGTGCCGATCGGGTACCCGGTGTTGAAGGGCCACGGCCCGATCAACCGGCGTGGCCCCGAGGCCATGGCCTACGCCGACACCTTCGGCACCCCCTGGGAGGGGTGAGTAGGGGTGGCGCCGGTTCGGGCCGGCGCCACCCCGGGTGATCGCTCAGCGGCCGGGGATCCCCAGCCGTACCGTCAGCTCGACCCCGTCCCACACCAGTTTCGCTCCCTCGTGGCCGGTGCGGGCGATCCACACCGAGCCGGCCACGGCGAGCAGGGCGGAGACGGTCACCACGGCCTGGGCCGCCTTGTCGGCCCACGGCCGGTCGTCGTTGGTCATCCGGTCGAGGGCGGCCACGGCCACCGTGCCCACGAAGAACAGGGCGACGAGGAGCCGGGTGGTCTCGGCCAGCGACTTGTGGGTGTCGAGGTTGACGACATCCCGCACCGCTGGCTCGAACGCCTCACCCGACTGCATGGCCAGGAACGTGGCCACCATCACCACCAGGCCGGCGACGGCCAGAGCAGCGCTGCACCGCCGTCGCCACTGGGGACGAGCCGCCAGGACCAGCGCGGCCAGGGCGGCCAGTGGCACCAGCACCAGCGGCGCATGGACGAAGAGGGGGTGGGCCGGAAGCCCGAGGAACGTCTTCATCGGGCCTGCTCCCGCGCCGCTGCCGTCACCGGCTCAGCTCACCGTGACCGACAGGACCTGGCCGGCCTTGGCGTGGGAGTTGGGCCCGAAGGCGATGGGGCAGAAGAACACGTAGTTCCCCGGTTCGAGCGTGACCGACAGGCTGCCGGTTGCGCCCTTCTCCACCCTTTCCGACGCTCCGATGAGGGCGCCGGCTTCCAGCTTGGCTTCGTCGACCGCGCCGTTCTCCAGCTTGGGTAGCGACTCGTAGGATTCGCCCTCCACGATGGCCAGGGCGTGGGGGTTCTCGCCGGTGTTGGACAGGGCGAAGGTGTTGGCTCCACCCTTCACGTCGCCGGTGATGGTGATCGACCACTCCTTCAGTTCGACGGCCTGGCCTTCGCCGGCGGCTGCGGCCGCGGTGGTGCTGGCCCCGCCGCCGGCGGCGGTGGTGCTGGCGGCGGCGGCCTCGGTTGTCGCCGAGGAGGCTTCGGTGGCGGCGGTGGATGCCTCTGTGGTGGCGGTGTCGCCCCCGCTGGAGCCGCAGGCGGCGAGCACGAGGCTCAGGGCCAGGGCACCAGCGGCCCCGCCCCTGATGACGTTGTACTGCATGGTTTTCACTTCTCCCGGTTTGGTCGGCTCCAGCAATCGTCGCTCCCAGCGATTACTTAAAACCGACAATGTGACTTCTCTTGGGACGGGATGGTAGCCGGCCCCGGACGCGCCGGTGCCGACCACCCCGAAGGATGGTCGGCACCGGGAAGGATACGAGGAATCAGCTCTCGGAAGTCTCGGTCGAGGCCTCGGTGGTGGGGGTGCTGCCCCCGGTGGTGCTGTCGGTGTCAGAGTCGTCGGAGTCTGAGCCGCAGGCGGCGAGCAGGAGTGAAGCGGCGACGACTGAGGCGCCAACGGTGGCGCGGAGCTTGCGGTTCATGACAGGGCCCTCCCGGGTAACGGTGCCGGCCGAGCAGGCAGCTCGACATGCTGACAAAGCCGTCCGATAGTAGCCGTGGTTTGGGCTGACCCGGCGGATTTGGGCGAGGTCACCCGAGGAGCCTCAGCGCCAGGCGAATACCGGTTGCTCGAATTCGTCGACTCTCGTGGCGGCCCCGTCGAAGGCTACGGCCCGGAACTGGTAGAGCACGGCGCCGGTGGGAGCGTGGATCAGGTCGCCGCCCACCGGGACCTGGATCACAGGCCGGTCGCTCTCGGGGATGGTGACGAATCGGGGTGAGTCGGCCCGGGTCAGCTCCCGCAGAGAGATCCGGTGCAGCGACGCCACCTCGGCCGGGTTCGCCACCGGCTCGGCCTCGGGCCCAGCCCAGAACACGAAGGGGGTGATCACGTACCCGGAGCGGGTGGGGTAGTCGTCGAGCTGGCCCAACAGGTGGGTGGTGCCCAGGCGCAGCCCCACTTCCTCCTCCAACTCCCGCAGCGCGGCCTCCAGCGGCGTCTCGCCGGCGTCGATCCGCCCGCCGGGCAGCGCCCACTGGCTGGCGTGGGCGTTCAGCCGCGAGCCCCGCCGGGTCAGGAGCACGGCGGCGCCGCCGGCCGTGCCGTCCACCCTGCCGGTGAGGGTGGAGGTGTCCACACCGGGGATGTCGGCGATCAGCGACAGGCGGCCGATCTCGAGGGGGTCTTCGCCGTGGAGCTCGGCGTCGCTGTCGAGCACCACCACGGCCACCGCGGCGTGGCGCCGGCCGTCCAGCTCGTGCCGTTTCACGTCGTGACGGGCCAGGTTGCCGGCCAAGCGGGCCTGCAGGGCGTCGTCGTAGGCGATGTCGACCCCGGGCACGTCAGCCTCCGGCGGCGGCCCGACGCCTCCGTCGAACGTGGCGGAGCCGACCCAGGATGCGCACGGCGGCCCCCGCCACCAGCACCCACTGCACCACCGTCGGCTTCTTCTTACCCACGGCCTCGCCATCCGGTCCATCCGGGGGTCGTCGCGCCACCCGGTAGGCGGCCGCCCCCACCATGGCCACATCCGACATCAGCCCCAGTTTGGACGATCGCCGCCCCACCAGCCTCGACAACAGCTTCATATGCCGTCAACCCTAGACGACGCGCGCCCTCCGGGGGCCCCGGCGGCCCGGGTTGGTGGCGTTCGCTATGGTGGCCGCCATGGCTTCAGGGGATGAGCGGTCACGGGTACCGGAGGGGACGAGCGGGGCCGGGCTACGGATCGGGGTGGTGCGGGCCCGCTGGAACGCCGGGACGGTCGGCCGGCTGGCCGAGGGCGTGAGCCGGGGCCTCGACAGCCTGGGTGTCACCGAACGGGTGGAGTGCTCGGTGCCGGGCAGCTTCGAGATCCCGGTGGCAGCCAAGCTGTTGGCCGCCTCGGGAACGGTCGACGCCGTGGTGTGCATCGGCGCCGTGATCCGGGGTGAGACCACGCACTACGAGATCGTGTCGGGAGAGTGCGCCCGGGGGGTGCAGCAGGCCCAGCTCGACACCGGCGTGCCGGTCTTGTTCGGGGTGCTGACGGTGGAGAACCAAGCCCAGGCGGACGCCCGCAGCCAGCCGGCGGGCGGACACAATGTGGGTGAGGAAGCAGCCGTTGGGGCAGTGGAGATGGCGCTGCTGGCCCGCAGCCTGCGAGAGCTGAAGGGATGACGACGATGCGCAACCAACTCCTCATCGGTGGCAAATGGCTCGACGGGGGTGCCGGTGAGCGGTTCGCCGTGCTCGACCCGGCCACCGGTAGCGAGATCACCACCGTGGCCGCCGGCGGCCCGGCCGAGGCCACCGCCGCCTGCGACGCCGCAGCCGAGGCCCAGCGCTCGTGGGCCGCCACCGCCCCCCGGGTGAAGGCCGAGGTGCTGCGGGCCTGCTGGCAGGCCATGGTCGACCACACCGACGAGCTGGCCCGGCTCATCACCCTGGAACACGGCAAGCCCCTGGTCGACTCCACCGGCGAGGTGGCCTACGCGGCGGAGTTCTTCCGCTGGAACGCCGAAGAGGCGGTGCGGATCCACGGCTCGCTGGGCATGGCCCCCGGCGGCACCAACCGGATCATCGTCCACCACCCGCCGGTGGGTGTGGTGGCGATCGTGACCCCGTGGAACTTCCCGGCGGCCATGATCACCCGCAAGCTGGCCCCCGCCCTGGCCGCCGGCAACGCGGTGGTGATCAAGCCGCCCCGGGAGACCCCGCTGACCGCCCTGCGCATCGCCGAGCTGCTGGAGGAGGCCGGGGTGCCGGCCGGCGTGGTCAACGTGGTGCCCACCACCAGCTCCGGATCCTGGTTCGACGCCGCCGTCGACCACAAGGCGGTCCGTATGGTGTCGTTCACCGGGTCCACCGAGATCGGCCGCCAGCTGCTTCGCCGGGCCGCCGACCGGGTGCTCAAGACGGTCATGGAGCTGGGCGGCAACGCCCCGTTCATCGTGTTCGACGACGCCGACCTCGACGCCGCGGTGGAGGGCGCCATGGTGGCCAAGATGCGCCACTCAGCCGAGACCTGCACCGCCGCCAACCGCTTCTTCGTGGAGGCGGGGGTGGCGGCCGAGTTCACGGCCAAGCTGGCCGCCGTCATGGGCTCGATGAAGGTGGGCAACGGCTTCGAGGAGGGGGTGACCTGCGGTCCCATGATCAACGCCCAGGCCATCGAGTCGATCGATTCCCTGGTCCGCCAGGCCGTGGGGGCCGGGGCCACCGCCGCCGTCGGCGGTTCGCCGCTCGATCGCCCTGGCTTCTTCTACGCCCCCACCGTGCTGGCCGACGTGGCCCCCGACTCGCCCATCACCTCGGAGGAGATCTTCGGCCCCGTGGCCCCCGTGATCCCGTTCACCGACACCGAGGCCATGATCGCTCAGGCCAACGACACCGAGATGGGCCTGGCCGCCTACGTCTACACCGCCGATCTGGCCCGGGGTCTGCGGGTGAGCGAGCGGTTGGAGTCGGGCATGGTCGGCCTCAACCGGGGTGCCGTGTCTGACCCCGCCGCGCCGTTCGGGGGTATGAAGCAGTCGGGTCTCGGCCGTGAAGGGGCCAGCGAGGGGATCTACGAGTTCACCGAGACCCAGTACATCGCCACCAGCTGGTGAGGTACATCGCCACCGACTGGTGAGAGGGGTTACTGGCCGCCTCGGGCCATCTTGACCTTGAGGTAGTCGTCGAGGGCCCGGCGGTGGCCGTTGGCCCCGGAGCCGAGCAGGCCGCCGGTGCGGGCCTTGTGCACCGCGTCCTCCAGGTCGCCCAGCATCTCCGACAGGTCGTCTTCCGGGGTGGCGTCCATCAGCGTTTGATACGCCTGCTCGATCGGAGCCAACGCCTCGCGGGCCTGGGCGTACTCCTTCTCCAGCTCTCTGCGGGCCTTGGCCAGCTCGTCATCGCTCATGCCGGGAGGCTACCCCTTCCGGGGCTGGCCTAAGGTTCGGACATGGATACCGGTGGAGGTCAACACGGCGACGAACCCGGGTTCCCTCATTTCACGATTGCGCTGTTGGGGCTGGTGACGATCTCGGCCTACGGGGCCTGGTACTACGCCTTCGGTGTCCTGCTCGAACCCATCCTGGCCGACACCAAGTGGCCGGAGGGCGGGCTCACCGCCACCTTCTCCGCCTCGGCCGCCATCGGCGCTCTGGCCGCCGTCCCGGCCGGCCGGCTGATCGACCGGCGGGGGAGCCGACTGGCGTTCCTCACCGCCGCCGGCCTCTCGGCCGTCGGGCTCGGCCTGGCGTCGGTCGCCTCGTCGCTCCCGGTGTTCGCGGTGGGCGCGGTACTGGGAGGGGCTTCGCTCCAGTCGCTCGGCTTCTACCACATCACCCAGGCGACGGCGGTGCGGGCCGTCCCTCACCGTCCGGCCCTGGCCATCGCCCGGCTCACGATCTACGGGGCCTTCTCCAGCACCGTCTATCTCCCGTTAGCCTCCTATCTCGAGCGGCGCATCGGCTGGCGGGCCACCATGCAGACGCTGGAGGCCGGTACGGCCGCTGTGCTGCTGGTGGCGGCCGTGGTGATCCGAGACCGGCCTGATGCCGGCCGCCAGCGGGCCCCGTTGGATCTGGGTCTGGTCCTGCGGTCGGTCCCGGCCCGGCGATTTCTCGTGGCGTCGGCCCTGATCGGCCTGGGGGTGGGCACGATCCTCGTGTACCAGGTGCCCCTGATGACGACGGCCGGGTTGCCGGTGGCCACTGCGGCCTGGATGGCCGGCGCCCGCGGGGTGGCCCAGGTCAGCGGCCGGATCCCGGTGGCCCGGATCGTGGCCCGGCTCGGGGCCCGGCGCTCGATCCAGCTGGCCTACGTCGCCATCACCGTGGGGGTGGGGGTGCTGATCGTCGCCGGGCGGGTTTGGGTGGCCCTGATCTACGTGGCCGTGGCCGGTTTCGGCATCGGCGCCACGTCGCCCCTCCAGGGCATCTACGCCGACGAGCTGTTCGAGCGGGACCAGCTGGGGGCAGCCATGGGCGTACTGGGCATGGGGTTCGGCCTGGCCGGGGCGCTGGGGCCGACACTGGTTGGCCTCCTCACCGATCTGGCCGGCAGCCGGTGGTGGGGGGTGGCCATCGCCGTGGCCGCCGGTGCCGGTGCCGTGTTCCAGATGCGCCCCGAGCCCGACCTGGCCCGGGTCAGGTGAAGGCGTCGATGAGGCGTTGGCCGGCGTCGGCCAGCAGGGCGTCGTTCTTGGCGAAGCAGAACCGGATCAGGGTGCGGCCGTCCCTCGTGTCGGTGTAGAACACCGAGCTGGGCACGGCCACCACGCCGGCCCGGTGGGGGAGAGCGAGGCAGAAGCCGACGGAGTCGGCCGGGATGGCGCCGCCCAGGCGGTCGGCGACGGGGGTGATGTCGGCCGTGGTGAAGTACGTGCCCTCGGGCGGGTGGACCAGGAAGCCGGCCTGCTCCAGGTAGCCGCCCAGCAGGTCCCGCTTGGCCTGGAGGTCGGCGGCGAACCGGGTGAAGTAGCCGTCTCCCAGGCGCAGGCCGGCGGCGATGGCCGGCTGGAACGGGGCCCCGTTCACGAACGTGAGGAACTGCTTGGCCGTGCGCACCGCCGCCACCAGCGGCGCCGGCCCGCAGGCCCAGCCGATCTTCCAGCCGGTGCAGGAGAACGTCTTTCCCCCCGACGACACCGTGAGGGTGCGCTCGGCCATCCCGGGGAAGGCGGCCAGCGGATGATGGGTGTGGCCCTCGAACACCAGGTGCTCGTACACCTCGTCGGTCACGGCCAGCACGTCGTGCTCCTGGCACAGCTCGGCCACCAGGGCCAGCTCCTCCCGGCTGAACACCTTGCCCGTGGGGTTGTGCGGCGTGTTCAGCAGGATCAGGCGGGTCTTGGGGCTGAAGGCCCGGCGCAGCTCGTCGGGGTCGAACCCGAACCCGTCGCCCCCGCCCCGGCCCGGGGCCAGCAGCACCGGGCGGGCCTTCGCCCCGGCCAGGGCGATCCCGGCGCCGTAGGAGTCGTACAGGGGGTCGAAGACCACCACCTCGTCGCCTGTCTCGCACAGGCCGAGCAGGGCGGCGGCCAAGGCCTCGGTGGCCCCCGCCGTGATCAGCACCTCGGATGCTGGATCCACCTCGATGCCCCAGAAGCGCTGCTGGTGCTCGGCCACCGCCCGGCGCAGGTCCTCGATGCCGGGCCCGGGCGGGTACTGGTTCTGCCCGCCCCGGATGGCGGCCACGGCGGCGTCCATCACCTCGGGCGGGCCGTCGTGGTCGGGGAAGCCCTGTCCCAGGTTGAGGGCACCCGTCTGCATCGCCAGGGCCGACATCTCGGCGAAGATCGTGGTGCCGAAGCCCTGGAGCCGGCTCGTCAGATAGGGGGCGCGAGACATCGACTCCACCCTACGGCGCTGTCGCAGCGGCTACATTCGGGCCGGTTGCGGGCAGAGTGTGTGGTACCGAACGGGCCCGCCGGGCCCGACGAACAGGGGGCGAGATCCCATGGCAGCAGACGGTGCCTTCGTCCGCGATGCAAGCTACATCACCACCCGGATCACAGCCGACGGGGCCGACGGGTACCCGGTGGAGGCCGGCCGGTACCGGCTGATCGCCGCCCGGGCCTGCCCGTGGGCCAACCGGGCCATGATCGTGCGCCGGCTCCTCGGCCTGGAGCCGGTGATCTCCCTCGGGGTGCCGGGCCCCCTGCACGATGAGCGGAGCTGGCGGTTCCACCTCGATCCCGGCAACGTCGACCCCGTGCTCGGCATCGAGTGGCTGCGCGACGCCTACGAGAAGCGGTTCCCCGGGTACCCCAAGGGGATCACGGTGCCGGCCCTGGTGGAGGAGCGCACGGGCCAGGTCGTGACCAACGACTACGCCCAGCTCACGTTGGACCTGTCCACCGAATGGCGGGCCCACCACCGTCCCGGCGCCCCGGACCTCTATCCCGAGCACCAGCGGGCCGAGATGGACGAGCTGATGGAGGAGATCTATCAGGATCTCAACAACGGGGTCTACCGGGCCGGATTCGCCGGCGACCAGGGCGCCTACCAGGAGGCCTACAGCGCCGTGTTCAGCCAGCTCGACCGGCTGTCGGACCGGCTGGCCCGTCGGCGCTACCTGATGGGCGATTCGATCACCGAGGCCGACGTGCGCCTGTGGGTCACGCTCGTGCGGTTCGACGCCGCGTACCACGGCCACTTCAAGTGCAACCGCCAGAAGCTCACCGAGATGCCGGTGCTGTGGGCCTACGCCCGGGACCTGTTCCAGACCCCCGGCTTCGGCGACACCATCGACTTCGGCCAGATCAAGGAGCACTACTACGGTGTCCACCGGACCATCAACCCCACCGGGATCGTGCCGGTGGGGCCCGATGTGTCCAACTGGACCAGCCAACACGACCGGGAGGAGCTGGGAGGCTCCCCCTGGGGTGACGGCACTCCGCCTGGCCCTCCCCCCGAGGGCGAAGGCTGAGCGCCGGGCCTGATCCCGCGTCCGCCCGCCAATCCCCTCAGACAAGCGAAGAAAGGCCAGCGAAGCACACATGAGATTCCTCGGGTTCCGCCACGACGGGCAGTCCTGCATCGGGGTCGTGGCCAACGACCAGGTCACCAGGCTCTGCACCATCGACGAGTTCTATGCCGACACCGCCCGGTGGCTGGCCACGGCCCCGTCGGGGGCCTCCGTGCCGCTGGCCGGCATCGAGCAGGTGCCGCCGGTGCCCACCACGTCCAAGATCTTGTGCCTCGGGCTGAACTACGCCGCCCACGTGGCCGAGACCGGCCGGGACCGGCCCGAGGCCCCCAACGTGTTCGCCCGTTGGTACTCCCAGCTGTCGTGCGACGGCGATCAGGTGCCGGTGCCGTCGGGTGAGCCGGGGCTCGACTGGGAGTGCGAGCTGGGCGTGATCATCGGGTCCCACCTGGTCGACACCCCCCAGGACCAGGCCATGGCCGGCGTGCTCGGCTACACCTGTTTCAACGACATCAGCGCCCGCAAGTACCAGCGGGCCACCGGCCAGTGGGCCCTGGGCAAGAACCCCGACAAGTCCGGGCCCATCGGGCCGGTGGTGGTGACGGCCGACGAGTACGGCGATCCCTACGGCAAGGCCATCATGACCCGGGTCAACGGCGAGACCATGCAGTCGTCAACCACCGACTGCATGCTGTTCAAGATCGACGAGGTCATCGCCTACGCCACCCAGTGCCTGTCGTTGGTGCCGGGCGACGTGATCGCCACCGGCACCCCCGAGGGTGTGGGCGGGGCCCGGAAGCCCCCGGTGTGGATGCACCCCGGCGACACCTGCGAGGTCGAGATCGAGGGCATCGGCATCCTCACCAGCCGCATCGTCTGACGGGTCTGAACCCGGGATTCTGGTGCGTCTGAACGGCGCCGAGCGCAGTTCAGACGCACCAGCCGGTGACCGGGCGGGGCCTGGCGGCCACTCGCTTACTCGACGAAGGGGGTGAAGGCGCCGGTGGCCCGTTCGTGGCGGAGGGCGCCGAGCAGTTCGGCCAGGTCGGGCAGGTCGACGTCGAGTCGCTTCGCCGTTTCACCGGCGTCGAGCGAGGAGTCGTAGGGGAGGGCGAGGGGGGCCGGTTGGGGTGGGCGGCCGAAGCGCAGGAGGCTGCCGTCGAGCCCGAACGCCTCCACCGCAGCCAACGCCAGTTCCCGGCGGCTCACGGCTTCGGCCCCGCAGCAGTGGGCGATGCCGCTGGCCCGGTCGACCAGGAGGGCGCGGATCACCTCGGCGCACATCGGGGCCAGCGACGGGGTGGCGATCATGTTCAGGTCCTCGGCCTCCCACACCGTGAACGGCCGCCCCGCCTCCAGGGCGTCGAGCAGCGGGGCTACGAACTCGAGCCCGCCGTAGGGCCCGGGTGGCGGCGCGTCCGGGCCGGTCCGGGCGGTGTTCACCGCCGACACCCGGGCCACGGCCCCGGCCCGGTCGAGGGTGACGATCTCGGCCGCCGCCTGCAGGAACCCGGGCAGGCTAATGGGGTTGGGCGGCGTCTGCTCGGTGGCCGGACCCTGGGTGCCGTCGAACACCCAGTCGCTCGAGATCAGCACGAACGGGATCCCGGTGCGGGTGGCGAGGTCGGCCAAGGTGCGGGTGGACTCCACCTGGGTACGCCATCCGTACTGGCGGTCCCGGGCCATCCGGTCCCAGTCGGGGGCCAGCGTGCCGTGGACGATGCCGTCGGGGGCGTGGCGCTCCACGTGGCCGGCCACCGCCACCGGGTCGAGCAGGTCGACGGCGGCCACCACCACCTCGTCGCCGTGGAGGATGGGCAGGACGGATTCGATGGCGGACCCCACGGGCCCGGCCGCTCCGGTAACCAGCACCTTCATGGCGCCAACCATAGAGGGTCCGCCGGCGGGGCCGGGGTCCCCCGACGATTGCGGGGCCGGCCTGCACCCTATAGTCACCGGTCGCTACGGACCCTTGGCGAGCGGACGGTGGGTGGATGAGGCGACAAGCGGCGGTACTGGTGAGCATGCTCGGCTTTCTGGCGGCGTGTTCGGGCACGACATCGGCCGGGGAGGCGACCGGGGCCACCGGCGCCGGTGACGCATCGGCCGGCTCCCCGGCACCCTCGGCGGCGACGTCCGGCGCCACCGATGACTCGTCGGCCGGCGGCGAACGGATCGTTCCCCGGGTCGACGTCCCCTTCGTTCCCCCCATCGTGCTGCCCGACGTGTCGGTGCTGGGCACCGGGGGAGCTCAGGTCGAGCAGTCGGTGGGGGACCTGGCCTCGCCGACCTCTGGAATCGACGTTGTGGGGGCGGCATGCGCCGCCGACGGCGGGAGTCTCGATTACCAGGGCGGGGACGACGACAGCTTCTTCGACATCGCCACCGACGGCTCGGGTACCTACTCCGACGTCGGCGGCGACGAGAACGTCTCGGTCGTGGTGGAGCCCGATGGGTCGGGCACCTATTCCGACGTGGGGGGCGATCGGAACCTGAGCATCGTGGTTGAGCCCGATGGGTCGGGCACGTACTCCGATGTCGGTGGCGATCGGAACCTGAGCATCGTGGTTGAGCCCGATGGGTCGGGCACGTACTCCGATGCCGGTGGCGACCGGAACCTTTCGATCGCCATCCTCCCCGATGGGTCGGGCTCGTACTCCGACACCGGAGGCGACCGGAACCTTGGTATCGACGTCCTGGCCGATGGATCCGGCACCTTCACCGATCTCGGGACCGACAAGAACGTGACCGTCACCGCCCTGCCCGACGGGTCGTGGTCCATCACCGACGTCTCGCTGGACAAGAACCTGTCGCTCACGGTCCTGGCCGACGGCTCCGGCACCTTCACCGACAACGGACCTGACACCAGCTTGAGCATCGACGTCGACAGCAACGGCCAGGGAACCTATGTCGACGGTGAGGCGGGAACCTCCAGCACCTTCACCACCGAGATCGGGATCCTGGACCCCGAAGTCCTGATCGCCGGGCCCCGGCCGGTGTTCGCGGTGGCCGACCGGTTCCCCCCGCTCGATCGGCTCGGCAAGCTGCAGCCCCCGTGCGCCACGGTGATCCGGATGGACGGCGACGTCCTGTTCGACTTCGACTCCGACCAGCTCCGGCCGGAGGCCGCCCCGGTGGTGGAGGCAGTGGCCAAGGCCGTCATCGAGTCGGGCAAGCCCATCGAGGTCCACGGGCACACCGACTCCAAGGGCTCGGACGACTACAACCAGGATCTGTCCCAGCGGCGGGCCGAGTCGTTCAAGGCAGCCCTGGTGGCCCAGGGGGTGACGAGCGAGATCACCACCACCGGTTTCGGTGAGACCCGCCCCGCGGCCCCGAACGAGAAGGCCGACGGCACCGACGACCCGGCCGGGCGCCAGCTCAACCGGCGGGTCGAGGTGGTGATCCCCGAGTAGTCCCCCCGGGGCCGGTCTCCCCGTCCGGCCCCGCTCCGGGGCCCCGCTACCTGCCCGCTGTCACCACCCTGGTTTAACCTGCGGGCATGACCATCTCGCACTGGATCGGCGGACGCCGCACCGCCGGCTCGCCCATCGCCACGTCCGACGTGTTCAACCCGGCCACCGGGGCCGTCACGGGCCAGGTGCCGTTGGCCTCGGTGGACGACGTCAACGCCGCCGTGGCCGCCGCCCGGGAGGCGTTCCCGGCGTGGCGGGAGGCGTCGCTGTCGCAGCGGGCCGGCGTCATGTTCAAGCTTCGGGAGTTGATCGATGCCAACCGGGCTGAGCTGGCCCGCACGATCTCGGCCGAGCACGGCAAGGTGTTCGCCGATGCCCTGGGCGAGGTGCAGCGGGGTCTCGAGGTGGTGGAGTTCGCCTGCGGGATCCCCACCCTGCTCAAGGGGGAGATGACACCGGACGTGTCGTCGGCGGTCGATGCCTTCAGCGTGCGCCAGCCCCTCGGGGTGGTGGCCGGCATCACCCCGTTCAACTTCCCCGTGATGGTGCCCATGTGGATGTTCCCCATGGCGCTGGCCTGCGGCAACACGTTCGTGCTGAAGCCATCGGAGCGCGACCCGTCGGCGTCGCTGTTCCTGGCTGAGCTGGTGCAGCAGGCGGGCGTGCCCGACGGGGTGTTCAACGTGGTCCAGGGCGACGCCACCGCGGTGAACGCCCTGCTCGACCATCCCGACGTGGCCGCCGTGAGCTTCGTCGGCTCCACCCCGATCGCCCGGGCCATCCACCAGCGGGCCTCGGCCGCCGGCAAGCGGGTCCAGGCGCTGGGCGGGGCCAAGAACCACATGGTGGTGCTGCCCGACGCCGACATCGGCCAGGCGGCCGATGCCGCGGTGAGCGCCGGGTACGGCTCGGCCGGTGAACGGTGCATGGCCATCTCGGTGGTGGTGGCGGTGGGCGACGTGGCCGATCGACTGATCCCGGCCGTGGTGGAGCGGATCGGGGAGCTGAAGATCGGCCCGGGGCTGTCGGACGACCCGGTCGACATGGGGGCACTGGTCACCGCCACCCACCGCGACCGGGTGCGCAGCTACGTCGACCTGGGGTTGAGCGAGGGGGCGGAGCTGGTGGTCGACGGCCGGGATCTGAAGGTCGACGGCAACCCCGACGGGTTCTGGCTCGGGCCCTGCCTGTTCGATCGGGTGACCCCGGCCATGAAGATCTACGCCGACGAGATCTTCGGCCCGGTGCTGGCCGTCATACGGGCCGACACCTTCGACGACGCCCTCGCCCTGGTGAACGCGAACCCCTACGGCAACGGGGCGGCCATCTTCACCAACGACGGCGGCGCCGCCCGGGTGTTCCAGCGCGAGGTCACGGCCGGGATGGTGGGGATCAATGTGCCCATCCCGGTGCCGATGGCGTACCACTCCTTCGGTGGCTGGAAAGACTCGCTGTTCGGCGACACCCACGTCTACGGCCCCGAGGGAGTGAAGTTCTACACCTCGTACAAGGCCGTCACAGTGCGCTGGCCCGACCCCCACGAGCGGGGCGTCGACCTCGGCTTCCCCCAGGCCCGCTGACGGATTCGGGTCGCTGTTCAGATGCGCGAAAGATCCTGGTCAAACGGGGTGAGGAAGGTCCGATAGGGGGGGTGTGGAGGCTGAGCTGCTGAACGGGTTGTTGGAGTACTGTCGGGCCATGGCACAGAGCGGGCCTTTCGCCGAGTACGACCACGACGGCTTCTTCGACGAGGTGGTCGACCAGGCAGGGGCCTTCCGATCGACCTATGAGCTGGTGGCCCATCAGATCTCGGTCATGGGGGCCGACGAGCTGGTCCGTCGCCAACAGGTGAAGGACACCCTGTTCCGCACCCGTGACATCACCTTCACCGTCTACGGCGACACCGACGGCACCGAGCGCACCTTCCCCCTCGATCTGGTGCCCCGGGTGATCCCGGCCACCGAGTGGGCCGAGGTGGAGGCCGGCCTGGTGCAGCGCCTCCGGGCCCTCAACCAGTTCCTGGGCGACATCTACGACGGGCCGGCCGCCATCGTCAACGACGGGATCGTCCCCGCCGACCTGGTGGCGGGAGCCGACGGCTACACCGAGTGGGCCAAGGGCATCCCCCAGCCGTTCAACGCCCGGGCCCTGGTGGCCGGCATCGACCTGGTGCGCGACGACGACGGCCGCTACCTGGTGCTGGAGGACAACCTGCGGGTGCCATCGGGGGTCTCCTATGTGCTGGAGAACCGCCTGGCCATGACCCGGCTCCTGCCCAAGATGTTGGCCGAAGCGAAGATCCGCACGGTCGAGCAGTACCCCACGCTGCTGTTACGGGCCCTGCAGTCGATTGCCCCACCGGCGGTGGAAGGCCGCCTGCCCACCGTGGTGCTGCTCACACCCGGCATCTACAACTCGGCCTACTTCGAGCACGCCTTCCTGGCCCAGAACATGGGCGTCGCCCTGGTGGAAGGCTCGGATCTCATGGTCGACGACGGCCGGGTATGGATGCGCACCACCCGGGGCCGCAAGCAGGTGGACGTGATCTACCGCCGGGTCGACGACGCCTTCCTCGACCCCGAGGTGGGCCACCCCGATTCCATGCTCGGGGTGAAGGGTCTGGTGAGGGCGGCCCGGGCGGGCGCCGTGACGCTGGCCAACGCGCTCGGCAACGGCGCCGCCGACGACAAGGCCATGTACACCTTCGTGCCCGACATGATCCGGTACTACCTGAACGAGGTACCGATCCTGTCCAACGTGGAGACGTTCCTGCTGCGCAACCCCGAGCCCCGGGCCGAGGTGATGGCCGACCCCACCCGGTGGGTGATCAAGCCGGTCGACGGCTCGGGGGGCTACGGCATCTTCATCGGCCCCCAGGCCACCGACGAAGGGGTGGCCGAGATCCGCGCCCTGGTGGACGCCGAGCCCCACCGCTACATCGCCCAGCGGGTGATCAAGCTGAGCCGCCACCCCACCCTGGTGGACGGGCGGCTGGAGCCCCGCCACATCGATCTCCGGCCCTTCGTGGTGGGCGGCGAATACATCGACGTCCTACCCGGCGGCCTCACCCGGGTGGCGCTGCGCAAGGGCTCACTGGTGGTGAACTCGTCACAGGGGGGCGGGTCCAAGGACACCTGGGTGCTGCGGGACGACGAGGGCCGGGTGGGGATCAGTCGCCCCCTCGACCAGGCCGGCCGCACCAGCGACGACGTGATCCTGGCCCGGGTGGCCGAGCCCTTGTACTGGACCGGCCGCTACCTGGAGCGGATGGACGGCACGGCCCGGATGCTGGCCGAGGCCCACCACGGGGTCCTTTCCGGGCTGCCGGTGGAGGCCGGCCTCCGGTGGAGCGAGCTGCTCGAGGTACTCGCCCTCACCACCGAGTTCGACGAGGCCGGCCACCAGCTGGAGACCTACGCTGTCACCCGGTTCCTGGTCGACGACCGGGCCAACCTGGGCTCGATCCTGTCGTGCCTGGCCGCCGCTCGTTCCAACCTCCGGGGCATCCGGGAGCGGGTACCGGTGGAGCTGCGGGGGGCGGTGAACGACGCCTGGATGGAGCTGTGCGACCTCGACCTCGACCGCAAGCTCCGTGAGGAGCCCCAGGAGCTGTTTGCCCAGGTCAGCCGGATCTGTCAGACCTTCCTCGGGATCACCGAGGCCACTATGTCCCGCAACGACGCCTGGCGGTTTCTCACCGTGGGCCGCATGACCGAGCGGGGCCTGCTCATGGCCCGGCTCATCGAGGTGTACTTCGCCCGGTTGATGGGCCACGACCGGGCGCTGGTGGGCCACTGGTCGAATCTGCTGCGGGCGGCGGGGGCGCTGCAGGAGTACCGCCGGGTGTTCCAGACATCGCTCGACCCGATCGACGCAATAAACTTTCTCGTTCAGGACCGGGAGTTCCCCCGGAGCCTGCTGTGGTGTGCCCACCGCTGCCAGCGCCAACTGAGTGTGATGACCACCGAAGACAGCGATCAGCCCGACACCGGGGCCCTGAAGATGATGCGGGAGCTGGTCGATCGTCTGGAACGGCCCACGTCGGACTGGCTGGCCGGATCGCCCAGCCGCTGGCTGCGCTCCTACGCCGCCGACCTCGAGGCTTTCAGCGATCAGGTCCATGCCGAATTCTTCCTGGCGCGTAGCTGACGTGGCACCGGCCTCCCCGTTGGCGGGACCGCTCCCCGGCCCCTCGGGGCGCCGTCGGTGAGCGAGCTCGTCGGGCTGTCGTTCGACCAACCGGCGTCGCCTTACCTGGCCTTCGACGACGATCCCTCGTCAGTGGTGGACCAGCGCAACGGCTGGGGGGTGGCCTGGTACCCCAACGACGAGCTGGGGGCGGCCAACATCCGCGACCCCACATCGGGGTTGTCGGCCGGCGTCACCGACGTGATGGCCGACTGGGGCATGATGCGCACCGGCCTACTCATGGCCCACCTGCGGGGGGCGGCCAAGCGTGCGACCTATCGCGACACCCACCCGTTCGTGCGCAACTTCGCCGGCCGGTCGTGGCTGATCGCCCACAACGGCGACCTGATCGGCGACCTGTCCAAAGAGCTGCCGCTGCCCGTCCACCCGTCGCTCCGGCCGGTGGGGCCCACCGACACCGAGCACCTGTTCTGCTGGCTCCTCCAGCATCTGGTGGATGCCGGGGCCGACACCATCGAGGAGTTCGGCATCGAGCGGTTGGTGGAGCTGCTGCGCCGGGCCAACGAGCTGGGCGCCCTCAACCTGCTGTTGTCCGACGGTTCCACCCTGATCGGCTACCGCTGCACGTCGGCGTTCCAGCCCCTCTACGCCGGGCGGTTCGTGCCGCCTCACGCCGACGGCGACCTCAACCTGTCCCGCTACGGGGTGTCGGTGCGCCTGGGCGGCCACCAGGACTGGAACCGTTCCGGGGTGGTGGTGTCCACGATCGATTTCGACGACGAGCACTTCGAGGAGATCACTCCTGGTGGTTACGCTGCCGTACAGGGCGGGCGGGTGGTAGCCCCGGCCGAGTTCGGGCAGGGCCGGCCGGCCGAGCCGGGCTCGGTGGCGGTGCCGTCGCCCCTGGCCCTGGCGCCGCGCTCGCTCTACCGGCGGCTCCACGTGGAGCACATCACCGCGTACCGCTACGAGGAGCCGGTTGAGCGCTCCAGCCACCGGATCCGCCTCACCCCGGTGCACGACAAGTTCCAGCAGGTGGCCAAGCACTCGGTCGACATCAGCGTGCAGGGCCTGCGGTGGGACTTCGAAGACGTGTTCGGCAACGACGTGATCGGCCTCGAGCTCGACGCCCCCTACCAGCAGCTGTCGATCGCAGTGAACGCCCTGGTCACGGTGGCCGCTCCGATCGACCATCCCGATCTGCTGCCCCGCACCCCCAAGCTGCCGATCATGTGGATGCCGTGGCAGGAGCACATGATGCACTCTTATCTGCTGCCACCCGAGCTGCCGGAGAGCGAGCTGGAGGAGCTGCACACCTACGCCCGCAGTTTCGCCCAACGCAACCGGTCCGAGCTGCTGGCCACCCTCGACGACATCGCCTGGACGATCTACTCCGACTACTCCTACAAACCGGGGTTCACCACGCTGGAGACCACGCCCTACGAGGTGTTCTCCAGCCGGGCCGGTGTCTGCCAGGACTTCGCCAACCTGATGATCTGCCTGGCCCGGATGCTCAACATCCCGGCCCGCTACCGGGTGGGGTACATCTTCACCGGGTCCGACTACGACAACAAGGTCCAGTCCGACGCCTCGCACGCCTGGGTGGAGGCGTTCCTGCCGATGATGGGATGGCGGGGCTACGACCCCACCAACGGCAGCCGGGTGGGGGCCGACCATGTGCGGGTGGCCAAGGGCCGTAACTACCGCGACGCCACCCCCACGTCAGGCGTCATCTACCTCGGCGGCGGCGGCACCGAGACCATGTCGATCAACGTCCGGGTCACCGAAGCCTGACGATTCCCGGCCTCGGGGGCCTTCCCGGGATCAGGGGTGGCAGCAGGCGATGATCTGGCGGCAGTTGGCCACGAAGGTGGGCTCGTCGAGGTCGGCTCCGGTCTGGAACACGAGCTCGTCGATGCCGAGGTCGGCCAGGCGGGACTCGACGGCGGGCAGGCGGGCCCGGACCTCGTCGGGGGTGCCGGCCAGGGTCATGGCATCGACCATCTCGTCGGGCACCTCGGCGCTGACGGCGTCCCAGTCGGCCCGGGTCTCGGTGAAACGGCGGCGGATTCGCTCCGGCGCGTCGGCCCAGGGCTCACCCTCGGCCGCCGTCTCGTAGCCCGGGGTGGAGAAGAAGAACGCCAGCGCCCGGCGGGCCCGGCCCCGGGCCGCCTCGCCGTCCTCGTCGATCTGGGTGATCACCCACATCGCCGCCGGGAACCCGTTCCCCCGGGCGGCGAGGATGGGGGCGACGGTGCGCTCGGCGTAGAGGGGTGCGGCGGCAAGGGGGTGGAGGCCGAGGCCGTCGCAGCAGCGGGCGGCGCCGCGCAGCATGGCGGCGTTCAGCCCTGAGCCGAGGATGGGCAGGGGCGGAAGAGCGGCCGCCCGGGGCGCCAGATCGAGCCCCTCCACCCGACCCCGGAAGAATTCGCCCTCGTGGCGGAACCGGCCGTCGGCCACCCAGGCTGCACGGATCAGGGCCACGGCGTCGGCCAGGCGGCCGATGGCCCGGCCGTCGTCGAGCCCGTACCAGCGGGAACGCATGGCGGCGGTGGCGGTGCCGAGGCCCAGGGTGAACCGGCCGCCGATGGCCTCGTGGACGTCGAGGGCAGCGGCGGCCAGGGCCAGTGGATGGCGGGTGAAGCTGTAGGCGATCCCGGTGGCGACACCGATCCGTTCGGTGGCCAGCCCGATCACGGTCGCCCGCACCAGGGCGTCCCGGTCGGGGAACTCGGTGGTCCACACCCGATCGAAGCCCGCCGCCTCCGCCTCCCGGGCCAGTCCCGTCAGCGGAGCGAACAGGCTGGTGGCGAACACGATCGAGCGACGCAGGGCCATCCCGCATCCTGTGCGCCCCGCCCGGCCCGTGCAAGGCCGCCGAGCCGAGGCCGCCGTCCCCCGTCGCCGCCCATGGTGCGTGGCGCACCAGGTGCGTGGGCGCCCGGCGTCTTGGTGCGTGGGGCGCCGCCCGTGGTGCGTGGCGCACTCGGTGTCTGGTGCGCCGCCGGTGGCTTGTGGTGCACCGGGTGCCTGGGGCGCCGCCGGTGGCTTGTGGCGCACCGGGTGCGGGGGCGCTCAAGGTCTGGGCGCAGGGGAAACCGCCCGTGGTGCGTGGTGCACCGAGATCGGGGAGCGGGCATCGGGGGACGAAGCTGTTCGCCCGCTGGCGGTGGGGGCGGGTAGGGTCGGTCGCCGGGGCACCAGGGCCCGGAATGGGGAGATGACGCGATGACGGTTCGGGTGAGGCTGCTGACATGCGGGTGGCTGGAGGGCAGCCTGTCGATGCTGATGGTGGGGGGCGAGGGCCGGGTGCGGCTCCCGATTCCCAGCGTGCTGGTGGAGCACCCCAAGGGCACGGCCGTGTTCGACACCGGCCTCCACGCCAGCCTGGCTCACGACACCAGCCGGCTCCGCACCTCGGCCGACCTGTTCGACGTGTTCATGGGCCCCGACGACGCCCTCGGCCCCCAGCTCCGGGCCCTCGACGTCGACCCCGCCGCCGTCGACTTCGTGATCAACTCCCACCTCCACTTCGACCACTGCGGCGGCAACGAAGCCCTGGCCAATGCCACCCTGCTGGTCCAGGACCCGGAGTGGAAGGCGGGCCACATCGACAAGCTCATCGAGCGCGACGTCTACAACCCCAACGACTTCGACCTGGGCCAACCGGTGCAGCTCCTGCAGGGTGAGCACGACGTGTTCGGCGACGGCTCGGTGCGCTGCGTGCCCACCTACGGCCATACCGCCGGTCACCAGTCGCTGGTGGTGCGGACCGACAACGCCGAGTACGTGTTCTGTGGCGACACCTGTTACTTCAAGGAGACGCTGGAGAACAACGCCCTGCCCGGCTTCGGCTACGACCTGGCGGCCCAGGCCCGCACGCTCGACTGGCTACGGGAGATGCAGGGCGCCGGGGCCCAGCTCGTGTTCGGCCACGACCCCAACCAGTGGCCCACCCTCGGCCCCGAGCTGCCCTAGACGAGGCGGTTCTTGCACGTCTAACTCGCGCTCAGCGCGAGTTAGACGTGCAATTTTCGGGGGGTCTAGGCGGTGCGGAGGTCGAGGGTGACGGGGAAGTCGAGGTCGACTTCGGTCTGATCGATCACCACCGGGGCGTCGGTGACGACGATCGCCTCCAGACCGGCGCCACTGGTGGCCGGACGGGGGGCCCGGGCCGCGATCGGCCCCGGGAGGCTCCGGCCGTCGTGGGGCTCATCGCCCGGGTGCTGGTTGAACGACGGGCCCTGGGGCACCAGCGTCCAGTCGTCGAACCGGCTCTGGCGTCGGGCCTCCGCCTCCAGGGCGTTGACCGGCAGCACGTCGTAGGCCCGCCCTCCGGGGTGGGCCACGTGGTAGCGGGCCCCACCGATGGCCTTGGCCGTCCAGCCGTCGACCACCTCGAAGTTCAGCGGATGATGGACCCCGATCGTCGGATGGAGTGCCGACGACGGATGCCAGGCCCGGTAGCGGATGCCGGCCACGTGCTCGCCCGGCCGCCCGGTGGGCCGCAGCGGCACCCGGCGTCCGTTGACCAGGAGATGATGGCGGTCGGCGATGAATCCGGTCGTCTTCACCTGGAGCCGCTCCATCGAGGAGTCGACGTAGCGGGCGGTGCCGCCGCCGGTGGCCTCCTCGCCCAGCACCAGCCATGGCTCGATGGCGGCCCGCAGTTCGACCGTGGTGTCACCGGCCACCACGGTGCCGTAGCGGGGGAAGCGAAACTCGAAGAACGGTTCCAGCCATTCGGGGTCGAAGGCGAAGCCGGCGGCGCGCAGGTCGTCGCACACCGCCCGGGCATCGGCCGCCAGGTAGTGGGGCAGGAGGAAGCGGTCGTGGAGGTCGGTGCCCCACCGGATCAGCGGCTTGCGGTACGGGTGCTCCCACAGCCAGGCCACGAGAGCCCGCACCAGCAGCCCCTGGACCACCGACATGCGGGGGTGGGGCGGCATCTCGAACGCCCGTAGCTCCAGCAGCCCGAGGCGGCCCCGGCTGTGGTCGGGTGAGTAGAGCTTGTCGATGCAGAGCTCGGCCCGGTGGGTGTTGCCGGTGAGGTCGGTGAGCAGGTGGCGCAGGGCCCGGTCGGCCAGCCATGGGCTGGCCGGGGCGGCCCGGTCGAGCTCGTGGAGGGCGATCTCCAGCTCGTGGAGGTTCTCGTGGCGGGCCTCGTCGACCCGGGGGGCCTGGCTGGTGGGCCCCACGAACATGCCGGAGAAGGCGTACGACAGCGCCGGGTGGTGCTGCCAGTAGGTCACGAGGCTGGCCAGCAGGGCCGGGTTGCGGAGCAGCGGGCTGTCGGCGGCGGTGGGGCCGCCGATCGTGATGTGGTTGCCGCCACCGGTGCCGGTGTGGCGGCCGTCGAGATGGAACTTCTCGGTACCCAGGCCCACCTGGTGGGCGTCGTCGTAGAGGCCGGTGGCCAGGGCCTCCAGCTCGGCGAAGCTGGCCACGGGCTGAACGTTGACCTCGATCACCCCGGGGTCGGGGGTGACGCTGAGCCGGCTGAGGCGGGGATCGCCGGGCAGGGCGTAGCCCTCGAGCACCACCGGCACGGCGGTGGCGGCGGCCGCCCGTTCGATCGCCGTGACCAGGTCGAGGGCCCATTCCAGCCGGGCCACCGGAGGCAGGAACACCCGGGTGACGCCGTCGCGGGCCTCCACCACAAGGGCGGTACGGATCACCACCGGGGCCTCGGCCACCAGGGCCGGTGTGGCCCAGGCACCGACGACGGCCGGGTCGTCAGCGCCGGAGGGCAGCGGCGGACGGGCCTCCAGAGGGTCGGGCTCGATCACCGGGTCGGGCCAGGTGTCGGCCCCGTCGGGCAGGGTGTCGAGCGGGAGGCGGAGACCCATCGGCGAGGTGCCGGGGGTCAGGAACACCTGGGACCGGCGCAGCGGCCAAGGGCTGGTGCGCCACCGGTCATCCACCCGGTCGAGCGGGAGGACGGTGCCCACCGGGGTGCCGAGGCCCCGTTCCAGCATGGTGGCCAAGGTGCGGCGGTGGTCGGCGTCGTCGAGGTCGGCGGTACGGGGATCCACGTCCACCGGGATCGTCGACTCCCGCCACAGCCCGTACACCGGGTCCTCGTAGGCGTCGAGCACGTGGCCCGACGGTACACCCAGCTCGGCGGCCACGGCGTCGGCCAATCGGCGGGCGGTGGTGTGATCGTGGCCCAGATCGGCGAACGGGCTGGCCAGCAGCGACGGATCGCGCCAGACGGGCTCGCCGTCGGTGCGCCACAGCAGGTTCATCTCCCACCGGGGCAGGGGCTCGCCCGGGTACCACTTGCCGGTGCCGTGCTGGATGAGGCCCCCCGGCCCGAAGCGGGCCTTGAGCCGTTCGGCCAGCGCCGTGGCCTTGCGGCGCTTGTCGTCGCCGTCGGCGTCGGTGGTCCACTCCGGAGCCTCGAACTCGGTGGCCGACACGAACGTGGGCTCGCCCCCCATGGTGAGGCGAACGTCGCCGGCGGCCAGAGCTTCGTCGACCACGTGGCCGAGGCGGGTGACGGCTTCCCAGACCGGTTCGGGGTAGGGCTTGGTGGACCGGGGCGCCTCGGCCACCCGGGTGACCTCGTTGGAGTAGTCGAACCGGGAGGCGACGATGCTGGAGGTGCCGGTGATGGGGGCCGCGCTCTGGGGGGCGGGGGTGGCGACCAGCGGGATGTGGCCCTCGCCTGCGGCCAGGCCGGAGGTGGGGTCGAGCCCGATCCAGCCGGCGCCGGGCAGGTACACCTCGGCCCAGGCGTGGAGGTCGGTGAAATCCTGGGCTGGGCCCGATGGGCCCTCCAGGGGAGCCACGTCGGCCGTGAGCTGCACCAGGTAGCCCGACACGAACCGGGCCGCCATCCCCAGCTGGCGCAGGGCCTCCACCAGCAGCCAGGCCGAGTCCCGGCAGGAGCCGGCCCGCCGGTCGAGCGTGGTGAGGCTGGGCTGGACCCCGGGCTCGTAGCGGATCTCGTAGTCGATCTCGTTGGCCAGCTGGCGGGTCAGGTCGAGCAGGAAGTCGACCGTGGTGGGCTTGTCTTCCAGGCGTTTGGCCACCGGCTGGAGCCAGCGGGCCAGCTCGCCGGCCCAGGGGCCGTCGGTGCGGAGGTAGGGGCCCAGGTCGGCCAGGAGGTCGGGCTCGTAGGCGAACGGGACGCGCTCGGCCTCGGGTTCGAGGAAGAAGTCGAACGGGTTGATCGTCACCAGCTCGGCCACCAGGTTCACCTCGACGCTGAAGTGGTCGGTCGGCTCGGGGATGACGATGCGAGCCAGGTGGTTGCCGAACGGGTCCTGCTGCCAGTTGAGGAAGTGCTCGGCCGGCTCGACCGTCAGGGAGTACGACAGGATCGGGGTGCGAGCGTGGGGGGCGGGGCGGAGGCGGACCACCTGGGCCGCCAGCTCGGACCGTCCCGGATATTCGTAGGTCATGCGATGGCGGAGTGCGACCGTGATGCTCACTTGCCGGAATGCTAGTCGATGGCGATGACCGGCCTTTTACGGCAATGTGAACACGGCCCGGGGGAAACCCCCGGCCGGGCCCGTCAGATCTAGAACACCGTGAGCCCGGTGCGGGCCGCGAGGGCGGCCAGGGCGGCCCGGGCGGCCAGCGAGTTGCCGGTGGTGTCGAGCGCCGGCGACCAGGCGCACACGGTGGCCCGGTCGGGCACGACGCCCACGATCCCACCGCCCACCCCCGACTTGCACGGGATGCCGATCTCGTAGGCGAAGGCGCCGGCGGCGTCGTAGGTGCCGGCCATCAGCATCAGGGCGTTGACGTGGCGGGCCTCGGCCGGCCGTAGCACGGCAGCCCCGGTGGCGGGGTCGACCCCGTCGTTGGCCAGGAACCGCAGGGCCCGGGCCAGCTGGCGGGCTGTCATGGCCAGCGAGCACTGGCGGAAGTAGACGTCGAGCACGGCCTCCACGTCGTTGTCGAGGTTGCCGAAGCTCCGGATCATGTTGGCCAGGGCCCGGTTGCGGAACCCGGTGGCGGCCTCGCTCGCCGCCACCACCGGGTCGACCGCCACCGCCTCCCCGGTCAGCTCCGATACGAAGGCCACCAGATCGCCCACCGGATCGGGCCGCAGGGCGCTCAGCAGGTCGGCCACCACGATGGCGCCGGCGTTGATGAACGGGTTGCGGGGCACCCCCTGCTCCCGCTCCAGCAGGGCGATGGAGTTGAACGGGTCACCCGACGGCTCCCGCCCCACCCGGGCCCACAGCCGGTCCACCCCGCCGTGGCGCAGGGCCAGGGCCAGGGTGAACACCTTGGAAATGGACTGGATGGAGAACGCGGTATCGGCGTCGCCCGCTCCGATCACCTCGCCCGGGCCGGCCGTTGCCGCCCCGCCGTCGTGCCCGGCAGCCCAGACGGCCAGGCCCAGGTGGCGGGACGAGACGGCGGCCAGAGCCGGGATGTAGGTGGCCACCGCCCCGTGGGCTGTCAGTGGGCGGACCTGCTCCACGATCGCCGACAAGAGCTGACGGGTGACCGGTTCTGTGGTTTCGTGTCTCGTCATGACCTACTGCCTCGCCCTGGCGCTCGACGACGGGCTGGTGTTCGCCTCCGACTCGCGTTCCAATGCCGGGTCCGACTATGTCACCACCTACGGCAAGACCCACGTCTTTCCGCTCGGGCCCGACCGCATCTTCGTGATTCTCACCGCCGGCAACCTGGCCACCACCCAGGAGGTGATCAACCGCCTCCGCCGGGACGCCCAGGCCGGCGACGACCGCCCCAGCCTGGCCACCGTCGAGTACCTGTTCGAGGCGGCCGACCTGGTGGGCAACGTCAGCCTCGACGTGCAGGAGCACCACGCCCGGGGCCTGGCCCGGGGCGGAGCCGACGGCACCGCCACCCTGATCGTGGGGGGCCAGATCAAGGGCGAGCCGCCCCAGATCTTCATGGTCTATCCCGAGGGCAACGCCATCACCGCCTCGGAGGAGACCCCCTACCTGCAGATCGGGGAGTCGAAGTACGGCAAACCGATCCTCGACCGGCTGGCCCACCGGTCGCTCACCCTGGCCGACGGGGCCCGCCTGGCCCTGGTGTCGCTCGACGCCACAGCCAAGTCGAACGCCACCGTGGGGATGCCGTTCGACGTCACCCTGTACCAGGCCGACACCTACGAGATCGGCGCCTCCCAGCGCTTCGGGCGCGACTCGGTGGCCTACCAGGCCCTGAACGAGACGTGGAACGACGGCCTCCAGCAGGTGTTCGACTCGCTGGCGTCGTCGGTGCCGTCCGATGGCTGGTATCTCTGCTGACATGCCTCTGTCCGCTGAGATGCCGTGGCCGAAGCGATCGGCCGTGATCGAGGGCCGCACGATGGCCTGGGTGGAGGTGGGGGAGGGCGACCCGATCCTGCTCCTCCACGGCAACCCAACGTCGTCGTACCTGTGGCGCAATGTGATCCCCCACCTGGCCGGCCTCGGCCGCTGCATCGCCCCCGACCTCATCGGGATGGGCGACTCCGACAAGCTGCCCGGCAGCGGGCCCGGCCCGTACTCATTTGTCGAGCACCGCCGCTACCTCGACGGCCTGCTCGATCATCTGGGCCTCAGTGCGGGCGGTCAGAGCGGCAGCGATGGCCGGGTGGTGCTGGTGCTGCACGACTGGGGTTCGGCCCTCGGGTTCGACTGGGCCAACCGCCACCGGGAGGCGGTAGCCGGGATCGCCCACATGGAGAGCATCGTGCGTCCGCTGGAGCTGGAGGAGTGGCCGGAGAAGGCCCGCCCCGTGTTCCTCGGGTTCCGGTCCGAGGCGGGCGAGGCCATGGCGCTGGAGCGCAACCTCTTCATCGAGCGAGTGCTACCGGGTTCGATCTTGCGGGAGCTGAGCCATGCCGAGCTCGACGAGTACCGGCGCCCGTTCCGGCAGCCGGGGGAGGGGCGGCGGCCCACGCTCACCTGGCCCCGGCAGATCCCGATCGGGGGCGAACCGGCCGACGTGGTGGCCATCGTGGCCGCCTACGCCGACTGGCTGTCGGCCAGCCCGCTACCCAAGCTGCTGATCTCGGCCCAGCCCGGCGCCATCCTGTGCGGCGCCCAGCTCGACTTCACCCGGGCCTGGCCCAACACCACCGAGGTGACCGTGGCCGGCAGCCACTTCATCCAGGAGGACTCACCCGACGAGATCGGCCAGGCCGTCGCCGCCTGGATCCCGACGGTCCGCCCGGGCTGAGCGCAGCGGCCCCGCCGCCCGGGCCTCAGGCCGGATGGAGGCGGAGCTTGTCGAAGGCCTTGTCGACCTGGCGGGCGTCGCCGGCTGCGGCGAAGCCGGCCAGCGTGAGCTCGGCCGTGGGTACGGCGGCCACCGCCGCCCGGTTGTCGACGTCGTTGCCGGTGGTGAACAGGTCGTCGGTGTAGACGGCCACGGCCAGGCCCCGCTCGCAGGCCCGATCGAAGGCTCGCCGCAGGGCGTCGGCGGGGCCGGCGTGCACCAGGACGGGCAGGCCGAGCATGGGCAGGTAGGCCCGACCGCTGCCGTCGGCATAGGGCCGGCCGATCAGCTCGGGCCGGGCGGTGCCGATGCCGCTGACCACGAAGGCCGTCACGTTGAGCCGTTGCCACTGGGCCAGGTCGTCCCGCACCGCCACCGCCACCTTGGCCCCGATTGAGGTCCAGCTCGACGCCGTTGTCGTCTCCATGGGTCCCGTTGTACGTGGCGCCCAGCCGGGGGTCTTGTACGTTCTTGACATGGGCCGACCACCGGGAGCGCAATCACAGGTGTCGGCTTGGCGGCCACCGGTGCCGGGAGTGGCCGAGGTGCTCCACGCCCGCCTGGTCGGCTTCTCGTACCCGCCCCACAGCCACGATCGCTGGACGGTGCTGCTGGTAGATGGCGGTGCCGTTCGCTACGACCTCGACCGGCGCCGTCGCGACGGCGGTTCCCGCACCGTGCACGTTCTCCCGCCCGGCGTGGTCCACGACGGCCGGCCGGGGCCAGCCGGGATGATCAAGCGGGTCCTCTACGTCGACCACACGTGGCTAGCCGACCAGCTGATCGGGCGGGCCGTCGACGTCGGCCCCCTCGTGGATCCGGTGCTGGTGAGCTGCCTGGCCGAGGCCCACCGGCACCTGGCCGGCGGTGATCCGGTGGCGGCCGAGGCCTCGGTGGCCGTGGGGGCCGAGCGGATCTCGGCCCATCTGGCCCGCCACGGCGGGGCGCCGCCGGCGGCCGAGCACGCCACGGCCCGGCGTCTCCGCCGGCACCTCGACGCGACCCCGCTGGCCGAGGTGCGTCTCGTCGACGCCGCCGCCGCCCTCGACCGGTCGGTGGCTCATCTGGTTCGCTCATTCCGGGCTGCGTACGGGGTGCCGCCCCACGCCTACCTGATCGGCCGGCGCATCGAGGCCGCCCGGTCCCGGTTGCTCGAGGGTGTGCCGCCGGCCCAGGTGGCGGCCGAGGTCGGCTTCGTCGACCAGGCCCACCTGACCCGGCACTTCCGGCGCCACACCGGCGTCACCCCCGGGGTGTTCGCCGCCCCCGCCGCCTCTCATCAGGTGGAACGCATGCCGGCCCGCTTGCCGCCGGGGTTCTCCTCCGGGCCGTAGTAGCCCGACGAGTAGCCGGGGTTCCGCTCGAACGACACGGTGGCGCAGTCGGTGATCAGCTGGCGGTACAGCTCGGCCAGGCGGTCCTCGGCGGCGTAGTCGAACGGGTCCTGCAGCACCTTCATCACCCGTTCGTGCTGGCTCGGCAGGTTGGCTACCTGCCAGCGGACCGTGTGGCGCAGAGCGTCGAGTGGCGCCACCACGTCGGTGTAGCCGAGCTCGGTGCGGATGCGGGTGGTGTCGACGATGCGGTGCTGGCTCGAATGATGATGGATCGTGGGATAGGCGGGCGACGCCACCTCGAACGGCAGGTTGATCCGCTCGAAGGTGTGGCCCAGCACCTCCTCCACCACCTGCACCACCTGGAGCCGGCTGAACAGCTCGTCGTCGGCCACGTTGTAGACCCGGCCGGCCGACACGTCGATGCGGTCGACGGCGGCCAGCACGGCGGCGGCCACGTTCTCCACGTAGGCCGCCGACTCCACCGTGCGGCCCCCGTCGGCCAGGATCAGGGGCTTGCGCCCGTCGAGGGCCCGCTTCACGATGGCCCATTCCTTCGGCACCACCTGGTGGGGGCCGTAGATGTAGGGGTAGCGGAAGTGGGTGGCGTCGGGGTGGCGGTCGAACACCATGGCTTCGCTCTGGATGATCTTGCCCACCTTCTCCGAGCGGTTGTCGGCCCGCTTCGACGGATCGCTGAGCGAGGTGGCGTGGCCCAGCGGCGGGTAAGCGTCGTCCTCGGCTGAGGGGAACCGCATCCCGTCGGGGAAGCGGTCGACGTCGTTGGCGAACCCGGGATACACGGGCACTCCGCCGATCGAGAACAGGCGGGGGGTCTTGCCCTCCAGGTACTCCACCAGCATCCGCAGGCGCCCGTACATGGCGAACACCACGTCCCACGTCTGGCCGCCGAGGCAGGTGGCAACCGAGTCGGCGTCGAACGGGTCGCCGTGGATGTGGGGTACCACCTCGGGCGGCGGCAGGCTGTCGACCTCGTGGCGGCCAGTGTGGAAGATCGTGACCTGATGGCCCCGCTCCACCAGCCCGTTGACGATGAAGGGGCCCGTGGGCCCCGTCCCCCCGATGACGAGAATGCGCATCCCGAGACCCTAGAGGACGAGGTGCTTCCGCTGGCAGCTGGCGAATGTCGGGCCGGCCGTATCCAGACCCGTCGGCCGAGCTCTTAGCGGCAACCGAGCTCTGATCCGGAGCGACGAGAAGGAGGGTCACCGATGACCGACACTGCAACCGATCGCTACTACTGGGCCGATGGCCGGAAGATCGCCCTGCATCCCTCACCGGCCTGGGTGGCGGTGCACGCACCCGACGCCGGAATGGCAGCGGCGCTTGACGCCTCCGGCGAGACGAGCGGCGTGCTGGCGCTTCCCGACCGCGATCTGATCCTGGTGAAGGCCGATGCCGCCGCCCTGGCCCCGGCGGGTCCGGCCGGCGAGGACCGCCAGCCGACGACGCCCGTCTACGAGACCGACACGCCGGAGGAGGTCTATCTCGTTCCGGTGGGCGAGGTGATTGTGAAGTTTCACGACGGAACATCAGCGCCGGCGGCCAGCGGCCGCATCGCAGCGATGGGGGCGACCGTCGTGCAGACCGACTACCCCGAGCCGGGCGCCTACCTGATCTCGGTGGGCGCCAGCGGCGACTCGGTCGACGTGGCCAACACGCTCCACGAGGCCGCCGACGTGGACTACGCCGAGCCCAACTTCGCTCAGGTCGTTGTCCAGCCGGGACCGGTCTCGGCCGGTAACGGCAGCGCCCTGCTCGACCGTCCGGTCGAGATCAACCTGCCGGTGGGGGACGGGTCGTCGTTCGCCGGCACGCTTGACGGCACCACCGCCCCGGATCCGAATCTGTCCAGCCAGTGGGGCCTGGCCAAGATCAGGGCCGCCGAGGCCTGGGCCATCACGGAGGGGGTCTCCACCATCAGCGTGGCCGTGGTCGACGAGGGCGTGGATCTCACCCACGAGGACCTGTCGCTCAAGCTGCCTGGCTTCGACGCCTACGACGGCGACAACAATCCCCAGCCCAACGGCAACGATGCCCACGGCACCGCCTGCGCCGGGATCGTGGCCGCCGTGCGCGACAACGGCCGGGGCGGGGCCGGGGTCGCCCCCGGATGCCGGGTGCTCCCGGTGCGCATCGCCAAGGGCATCGGCGGAGGGTTCTGGGACACCGACAGCGCCAAGGTGGCCAACGGGATCCGTACCGCGGTCGATCGGGGTGCCGATGTGCTCTCCAACTCCTACAGCGTGGCGCAGAGCACGGCGGTGACCAACGCCTTCACCTACGCCGCCACCAACGGACGGGGCGGGCGGGGCTGCGCCATGGCCGCCGCCAGCGGCAACACCGAGGGTGCATCGGTCATCTATCCGGCGCGGCTGTCGCCCACGGTGCCGGGCCTGGTGGCGGTCGGAGCATCGAACGAGTGGGACCAGCGCAAGTCCCCCACCAGCCTCGACGGCGAGACGTGGTGGGGATCGAGCGCCGGACCGGAGGTGGACGTGGTGGCACCCGGGGTCCACATCTTCACTACCGACATCATGGGAGCGGCCGGCTACGCCGGCGGCAACTACACGCCGAAGTTCAACGGCACCTCCTCGGCCACGCCGCACGTGGCCGGGCTCATGGCGCTCATCCTGTCGCTCGACCCCGAGTTGCGGGGTTGGGAGGTCGAGGAGCTGGTCAAGATGACCACGGTCGATCTCGGCGTGGCCGGGCGCGACAACTTCACCGGCTACGGCCGCATCGACGCCCGCCGGGCGCTGGAGGCGGCCTCCAAGCTGTGGTACGAGATCACCCCGGCGGTGGAGTTCATCGGCGGCGCAGCGTTCATGCGGTTGAACGCTCGGCTCTACAACCCCGGCATCAACACCATCCGGCTCGACTCGTTCACCCTCACGTCCCACAGCCCCGACTGGACCCAGGAGATCGACCGAATCGAGTACCGGCCCAATCCGGGCAACGTCCTGGCGCCCCGGGCGGGCCAGGATGTGCGGTTCAATCGGGTGCTCCTGAAGGCCAACGGCACGCCCGCCGCTTGGAGCTACCGCTGGTCGGCGAGCTGGAGCTACACCTTCTGGCGGCCCTCCGCCCCCGGGTTGCCGCTGGCGGTCAACGCCACGGCGGGTCCTGGTTTGGCCGTGAACGGCAGCGCCCGGGGTGGAGCCGACCTCGGTTCGGCCGCTCCGGGCAGCTCGGGAGCCCCGGCTCCGGCATCGGCGTCCGAACCGGCCGGCGCCAACGGCACCGGCGACGGGGCTGTCGCCCTCACCATCGACGCCGGGCGTTCCATCACGATCACGGTGCGCTGACGGCGCCGCCGCGCCGCACAGCGGTCTCGGCCGGGTCCCCCGAGGGGCCCGGCCGGCTGTCGACTCAGAACAGCGAGCCGTATTCCTTCAGCTCCCAGTCGGTGACAGCGGTCTGGAAGCGGCGCCACTCGCTGGTCTTGATCGTGACGAGGTAGTCGACCACCTCGTCGCCCCAGCACCGGCGGTAGAGCTCACTGCGGGCGAAGGCGTCGATGGCCTCGCCCAGGCTGCGGGGCAGGAGCGGGCCGGCGTCGGGGGCGTAGGGCGACGGGGTGGGGGCCGGCGGCTCGGTCTGGGTGGCCAGGCCGTCGAGGCCCGACACGAGCTGGGAGGCCAGGTACAGGTAGGGGTTGGCCGCCGGATCGCCCACCCGGTTCTCCACATGGGTGGCGGGATCGGCTCCCCCGCCCAGCAGGCGGACCATCGCCCCCCGGTGTTGGGGGCTCCAGGCGATCCGGTCGGGGGCCACGGAGTTGGGCCGGTACCGCTTGTAGCCGTTGACGGTGGGGGTGGTCAGCACACACGAGGCGGCGGCGTGGGCCAGTAGCCCGCCCACCCAGTGCCGGCCCGCGGCCGACAGAGCCGGTGTGTCCACACGGTCGGCGCCGGCACTCTCCGTGGCGAAGGCATTGTTGCCGTGCCCGTCGACCAGCGACTGGTGGAGGTGCCAGCCGCTGGGGAAGGCACCGGCCGAGGGGCGGCACAGGAACGTGGCCCGCATCCCGGCCCGCTCGGCCAGTGTAGCCACGGCGTGGCGAACCACCATGGCCTGATCGGCGGTGGCCAGGGCGTCGTCGGCCTCGAAGCTCAGCTCCACCTGACCCGGGCCCAACTCCACCTCCACCGATCGAGGCGGCAGGCCCAGGGCGGCCAACCCGGCCCGGATCGGCTCGACCTGCTCGTGGATCGACTCGGCATGGCGGCCGCCCAGCAGCTCCCAGCCGGGATGGATGGGCGCTCCGGTGGCGGCATCGAACAGGTGGAGCTCCAGCTCGAGCCCGGCCCGTAGGCGGAACCCCCGCTGGCCCAGAGCGGCCGCTGCCCGCCGGCACAGCCCCCGGGTGGACAGGGCGATCGGCTCTCCGGCCCCGCCCCCTGGGCCCACGTGATACAGATCGCACAGGAGCCAGCCGGTGCGCTCGGCCCACGGCAGGACCCGCCAGGTGGTGGGGTCGGGCACCATGATCATGTCCTGCGCTCCGAGCAGGGCGTCGAGGGTGGGCAGCCCCGACGGGCTCCACAGGGGCACGGCGTAGTTGTTGGCCGTGTCCTTGGCCAGCAGCGACCCGGGCAGCCCTATCCCGGCCTCCAGCACCGAAGCCAGTCGGGTGGCGTCGACGGTCTTCGTCCGCAGCAGGCCGTGCTGGTCGACGCAGGACACGCGAACGGTCTGGATCCCGCGCCCGGCAGCGTCGGCCAGCACGGTGTCGGCGTCGGGCATAGTGAGAGAGGAAGACGCCACGATGGTCAGTCGGTGATCGCCGGCGGGGCCCAGGAGCTGGCCTGGCGGCGGACTCCTTCGGCCCGGCGCCAGGCATCGTCGAAGTCGTCGCCGGTGGTGGCGGCGTCGATGGCGGCGGGCCCGGTGAGGGCCGCCGGGTCGGTCGATCCGATCAGCGTGGTGGGCGACGGGTCCCGGAGGGCGGCCAGGAAGAGCCTCCGGTGGGTGCGGATGCCGACGTCGGCCGGGGAGAGGTGCTCGTGGGTCCGGTCGTAGATCGGCCCCGGCGACTCCACCGCCCACTGGTCGTGCACGTTGATGTCGGTGCCCATGCCGGTGTAGGTGGCGGTGACCTGCTCCTCGGCGTTGAACCCCCACTGGTTGTGGGCCCCGGTGCGGGGCGAGTAGCGGGGCAGCTCCACCTGTCCGATCCGCTGGGCCCGCAGGGTGGCGGCGTCGACCGGGTCGGTGTAGCTGACGAACATCGAGTACCAGTAGCAGCTGACGTCGTCGATCGGGACGTGCCACTGCATGATCGTCATCGTGGGGCTCATGGCGATGGCGATGGCGTTGGGGAAGATGCAGTTCGACACCCGCACGTGGGTGAACTGGCCGTGGTAGTTGCGCAGGGCCCGGAGCCGGAACCCGAAGGCGGTGGGTTCGGCTGTGATCGCGGCCGCTGGCACTTCCCGCATCAGCTTCACCACCGGGATGCCGGTGTCGGCCACCATGGCCCGGAACTGCAGGCCGTAGGTCAGCTCGCTGGCTTCGCCCGGCGGCGGGAAGAAGCGGTGGAGGAAGGCAGCGTGGGCCGGGTCGATCCCCACCTCATGGGCCTGGAGCCAGTTGCTGGCCCACATCCCCTTGAAGGCGAACACGTGGGTGGCGGGGGCGACGAAGCAGTCGAGCCCGGGTAGCGGCGGCGGCTCGCCCCCACCCAGCCAGGCCCAGATGATCCCGTTGCGCTCCACCACCGGGTAGCAGCCGATCCGCACCCGAGTGTGGAACGTGGACTCAGCCGGCTCGGCCGGGGTCTCCAGGCAGTTGCCCTCCACGTCGAACAGCCAACCGTGGAACGGGCAGCGCAGGCCGCCGTCCTCCCGGCGGCCGAAGGCCATGTCGACCCCCCGATGGGGGCACCACCGCGACACCAGGCCGATCTGGCCCAGCTGATCGCGGAACAGCACCAGTTCCTCGCCCAGCAGGGTCACCGGCACCACCGGCCGATCGCCCACCACCTCGGGGCCGAGTTCCTCGGTGAGCGCCGCCGGTTGCCAGTACGAGCGCAGGACCCGGCCCCCGGCGGTACCCGGCCCGCATTCGGTGAGCAGGCGGTTCTCCTCGGTGTCCATGGCGTCAGCCGGCCACCAGGCGGGTGGTCATCGAGCCGATGCCCTCGATGGTCGACACGATCTCGTCTCCCGGGGCCAGGAACCGGGGCGGCTTGCGGGCCATGCCCACGCCCTCGGGGGTGCCGGTGAAGATCACGTCGCCCGGGAGGAGGGTGATGATCCCCGACAGCTCCTCGATCAGGACCGGCACGGAGAAGATCAGGTCGCTGGTGCGGCTGTCCTGCATGGTCTCGCCGTTCACCGTGCACGACAGCGCCAGGTCGTCGGGGTTGGCCAGCTCGTCGGGCGTGACCAGCCAGGGGCCGGTGGGGCCGAAGCCGGGGAACGACTTGCCCAGGTTGAACTGGGGCACCGGGGGCCGCATCTGCACCTTGCGTTCCGACAGGTCCTGGCCGATGGTGAGGCCGGCCACGTGGGCCCAGCCGTCGGCCCGGCCCACCTTGTGGGCGGTGACGCCGATGACCACCACCAGCTCCACCTCCCAGTCGACCCCGGCCGAGGGGAGCGCCACCGGGTCGTTGGGGCCGCCCAGGCATGACGGGAACTTGGTGAACGTGGTCGGCCACTCGGGCACCGGGATGCCGCCCTCGGCGGCGTGCTTGGCGTAGTTGAGGCCGATCCCGATCGACTGACGGGGATTGGGGGAGGGGGCGCCCAGCCGGGCCGGGTCGAACGCGGCGGCGGCACCTGAGGCGGCGGCCGTGCCGGCCCAGGCCCGCAGGTCGGCCCACTGCTCGTAGCATTCGGCGGGCGACGGCCCGAACCGGCCGTCGGAGGCGGTGTGGACGTCGATGGCGCCACCGTCGGTGATCAGGACCGCACGGCCGTCGAGGTTGCCGAAGCGCATGATTCGCTCACTCCCTGGGGGTCGATTGACTGCCACGGACGATACCTCACCCCTGTGACAGCCGCCCCAGGCCCGCCCCCGGTGCCGCGGCCCGGTTTGGGTTGTTTGACCCAGTTTGCCTAACGTTGGCCATCACGGTGAACCATCGGCGCTCAGGTCGGGGCGTGTTCCGGCCGAGAACCAGTGGGACACCACCGGCCCGTGTCGCTGCGAGCCGGTGCGAAACGCACGGAAGGAATCGGCCCCGTGACCGTAGACGGGTCGTTCACCATCGAGATCGTCAGAGGCGGGGCCGTCGAGAGCGTGCACACCGTCCATGCCGTGATCGCTGATCGCGACGGCACGGTGCAGGCCTGGGGCGACCGCCGCCGCCCCACGATCGCCCGCTCGGCCATCAAGTCGATCCAGGCCCTCCCGCTCACCGCCACCGGGGCGGCGGAGGCCTACGGGTTGGGGTCCCGGGAGCTGGCCCTGGCCTGCGCCAGCCACTCGGGCGAGCCTGAGCATGTGGCACGGGTGCTGGCCTGGCTGCACCGGCTCGGCCTCAGCGAAGACGACCTGGAGTGTGGCCCCGACCGCCCCCTGGGCCGGGCCGCCCGCCGCCACTTCTTCGAAACCGAGGGGGTCAAGCGGCCGGTGCTCAACTGCTGTTCGGGCAAGCACACCGGGTTCCTGACGCTGGCCATGCACCTCGGCTATCCCACCGCCGGCTACATCAAGCGGGCCTCGCCAGTGCAGGATCGGGTGACGGGGGCGGTGGAGGCCATGACCGGGCTCGACCTGTCGGCTGTCCCGTCGGGGATCGACGGTTGTGGTATCCCGGTGTTCGCCCTGCCCATCGAGCGGCTCGCTTTCGCCATGGCCCGGCTGGTGGATCCGGTGCACCTGCCCGACGACCTGGCCGCCGCCACCGTGCCGATTGTGGAGGCGGCCCAGCTGTCGTTCTGGGTGGCCGGCACCGGTCGCACCGAGATGCACGTCGAGCGGGCCGCCACCGAACCGGTGGTGATCAAGACCGGGGCCGAGGGCATGTTCATGGCCGCTCTGCCGGCCCGCGGCCTCGGCATCGCCCTCAAGGCGGCCGACGGGGCGTCGAGGGCGTCGCAAGCCGGGATCAAGGCCCTGCTCCGCCACCTCGACGTGCTCCCCGCCCTCGACGGCCCGGTCGAGGTCCGCAACAAGGCGGGCGACGTCTCCGGCGAGGTCCGGGTGGTGATCAACTCCCCCGTCGCCGCCCGCCTGGCCGCCGCCTGACGGGTCCCGCCCGCCGCCCGCCGGCCTCGATCTCGGTGCACAGGCCGCCGCCAGCGGTTCGCAGCGCACCGAGATTCGGGACGGGATCAGGTGATGGCGGCCTGGTAGCCGGAGTAGACGGGCTGGTCGATGCCGACCTGGTTGACGACCGTGGTGCGCAGGTGGTGGATCACGTCGGCCCGGTCCAACGGCATCCGGCCCTCGTACAGCGCGTCGCACAGAGCCCGCCGGAGTGAGAGCGCATCGTCGGAGTCGGCCCCGGGCTCGCCGCCCACCAGGTCCCGCAGACGGGCCAGCTCACCGGCCCGGTGGGCCGGGCCCAGAGTGAGTTCCCGCAGCACGATGTCGAGCGAGTTCGATGCCACCCGGGCCATGAAGCTGGTGCGGCCCTCGGTGGCCCTCATCACGTCGGTCCGCAGGAAGTCGCGCACGCTGATCAGCAGCTCGTCGGTGCCCGGCAGATCGGTCGACGTGGCTGGCAGCCCCGCCTCCACCAGCTCCACCGGGCCCGGGATGAGCAGGTTCACGCAGTCGACCTGGCACTCCGACGACCGCCGGGCGATCCCCGGCCGTTCCACCGTGGGGTCGGGCCCGTGGCGGTAGTGGTCGCCCATCTTCAGGCAGCCGATGGCCCACCAGTAGGAGCCGAACACCTCCCAGAACGTCACCCGGCTCCGGTCCACCGGCTGGCCCGACACCTCCTCGTAGCCGGCGAAGAGGTCGTCGTAGGAGCCGAAGCCGCCCACCGGCAGGTCCCGGCGCCCGAAGCGCCAGGAGTTGGTGCAGATCCAGCCCAGGTCCCGCATGGGGTCGCCCAGGTGACAGACCTCCCAGTCGAGCACCGCCTTCACCCCGTCGGGGGCCACCATGATGTTGCCGTTGCGGAAGTCGTTGTGCACGAGCCGGGGCTCGCCCGCCTCGGGCAGGTGGTCGAGCAGCCATCGGGCCGAGTAGTCGATCATCGGTTGGGGCGTGCCCATCTCCCGGTACTGGGTCCACATACGGTCGACGAACCCCTCGGGGGTCAGGACCTCCAGGTGGGGGGCGAGGCCGGTGGCCACCGGGTCGATGGCGTGGATGCGGGCCAGGACCTTGCCCACCTCGTAGGCCAGGCGGGGTCGGATCTCGTCGAGCTCGGGGGCCCGCAGGATGCGGGCGCCCAGGGTCTCGCCGTCGAGCCACTCCATCACGAACCCGTCGCCCAGACCGTCGTCGGGCTCCAGCACGTAGAACACCTCGGGCTCGGGCACCCCTGCCGCCCGGGCCACCTGGAACAGGCGGGCCTCCACGGCCAGGCCGGGCCGGCCCTCGACCTCTACACCGGTCTCGCCCCCGGCCGCCCGGCGCATGGCCAGCAGGTGGGGTTGGCCGTCGACCTCCACCGTGAGCCGGTAGGTCTCCTGGCTGGCGCCGCCCGAGAGCCGCTCGGCCGACAGCAACCGGTCGACTCCGGCGACGTTGCGGCGCAGCACCGTGTCGAGGGTCTGGGTGAACTCATCATCCATGGGCGACCTCTTTAGCACCCGCTTCCGAGTGGCGTCAGGCCGACTGGATCCTCTCGGCCGCCACCCGGTGGCGGGCCAGGCGGTCTTCCACCTGGTCGGAGGTGAGCCGGCCGCCCTCCACCACCAGCTGGCCGGCCACCACGGTGTGGTGGGCCGACACCGGGCCGCAGCGCAACAGGGCCTCGACGGGGTCGGAGATGGCCCCGGCGAACGTCACGCCCTCCAGGCGCCAGGCCACCAGGTCGCCCACCGCCCCCACCGACAGCTCGCCCAACTCGCCCTGCCGGCCCAGGCAGGCGGCTCCGCCCCGGGTGGCCAGCTCCAGGGCGTCGCGGGCGCCCATGGCGTCGGCTCCGGCGCTGAGCTTGCCCAGCAGCATGGCCAGCCGGGCTTCGTGCCACAGGGAGGCGGCATCGGCCGACGACGACCCGTCGACCCCGAGGCCCACCGGCACCCCGGCCCGGCGCATGGCCGTGATGGGGGCGATGCCGGACGACAGGATCATGTTGGAGCTGGGGCAGTGGGCCACGCCCACCCCGGCCGCCCCCAGGCGCACCACCTCGTCCTGGTTCGGCATCACGCAATGGGCCACCCAGGACCGGTCGGTCAGCCAGCCCACCTCGGCGAACTGGTCGACGCAGCGCCGGCCGAACATCCGCAGGGAGAACTCGTCGTCCTCGGCGTTCTCGGCCAGGTGGGTGTGGAGGCGCACGTCGAGCCGCTCGGCCAGCTCGGCCGCCCGCACCATCAGCTCCGGGCTCACGGTGAACGGGGAGCAGGGGGCGAGGGCGATGCGCACCATGGCCCCCCGGTCGGGGTTGTGGTGGAGGGCCACCAGGCGCTCGCTCTCGGCCATGATCTCGTCGTCGTCCTGCACCACGCTGTCGGGCGGGAGGCCGCCGTCCTTCTCCGACAGGCTCATCGACCCGTGGGTGGGGTGGAACCGCATGCCCAGCTCGCCGGCAGCGGTGATGGTGGCGGTGAGCAGGTCGCCGGCCCCCCGGGGGTGGAGGTAGTGGTGGTCGGTCGAGGTGGTGCACCCGTTCAGGGCCAGCTCGGCCAGCCCCACCCACGCCGCCAGGTAGGCCGCCTCCTCGTCGATGTAGCGCCATTTCGGGTACAGCGTCTGGAGCCAGCCGAACAGGGGGGCGGTGGTCATCGGCTGGTAGGCCCGGGTCAGGTTCTGGAACATGTGGTGGTGGGTGTTGACGAACCCCGGCGTGATCAGGCAGCCCGGGGCCGACAGCACCCGGTCGGCCTCCGGCACCGGGTCGCTGGCGCCGCCCACCCCGGTCACGAACCCACCGGTCACCGCCACCCAGCCGCCCGGGATCTCCCGCCGCTGGTCGTCCATCGTCGCCACCAGCAGGGTGTCGCGCACTACGAGGTCGGCTCGGGCCGTCGTTCCATCCATGGCGACAGAGTGTGCCCGCCCCCCGGAACTCTGACACGGGAGGCGCCGAAGCGGTACCGGAGGTCAGAGTTCGCCAGTGGTTGGGCTACGGTCGGCGCCCATGAGCGCCATCGAACCACTCGTGTCCACCGACTGGCTGGCGGGCGAGCTGGCCGCCGAGGCCGGCGACCTTCGCCTGTTCGACTGCACCGTGTTCCTCCGCCGTCCACCGGAGGGTGCGAGCACCGCCGGCGGTCCGTACGTGGTGGAGTCGGGCCGGGAGTCGTGGGCCGAGGGCCACATCCCCGGCAGCGGGTTCATCGACCTGGTGGCGGAGCTGTCCGACCCCGACAGCCAACTTCGCTTCACCGCCCTCAGCGCCGATCGCCTGGCCGCCGCCTTCGCCGCCCGCGGCATCGGCGAGGGCACCCGGGTGGTGCTCTACGACCGGGCCGTGAACATGTGGGCCACCCGGGTGTGGTGGCTGCTGCGCTCGATCGGGTTCGACGACGCTGCCGTGCTCGACGGCGGCCTGCGGGCGTGGAAGAGCGACGGGCGGGAGCTGAGCACCGATCCCGCCCCCGAGCATCCGACGGCATCCCTGAGCGTCCAAACCCGGCCCGAAGCCATCGTGGGCCGGGCCGAGGTGGAGGCGGCCACCACCGACGACAAGGTGTGCCTGGTCAACGCCCTGTCGCCGGAGCTGCACTCGGGGGCCGACGCCTCCTACGGTCGGGCCGGCCACATCCCCGGCTCCACCAACGTCTACGCCGCCGGGCTGGTCGACCCCGAGACCCACCGCTACAAGCCGCTCGACGAGCTGCGGGCCACGTTCGAGGCGGCCGGTGTCACCGGCGGGCGCATCGTGACCTGGTGCGGGGGCGGGATCGCCGCCACCAGTGACGCCTTCATCCTCCACCGCCTGGGCCACAGCGACCTCGGCATCTACGACGGCTCGCTCAGCGAATGGGTGGCTGCCGGCCTTCCCCTGGAGGTGTGACGATGCTGGTGGAGACGCTGCTCCCGCTGGGCAAGCTCGATCCGGGCCTGCGGGAGCCCGAGACTCCGCTCCGCATCACCGACTTCGCCTCCCTGGCGGCCAAGGCCGAGGAGCTCGGCCTCGACGCCGTGCTGGTGGAGGAGACCAAGGACGACCCGTTCCAGCTGCTGGCCCTGGGCGCCTCCACCACATCGCGCATCGGGCTCGGCACTTCGGTGGCCATGGCCTTTCCCCGCAGCCCCACGGTCACCGCCATGTCGGCCTGGTCGTTGCAGAAGCTGTCGGGCGGACGGTTCGTGCTCGGCCTCGGCTCGCAGGTCCGGGCGCACATGGAACGTCGCTTCGGCCTGCCGTGGCACGCCCCCGCCCCCTGGATGCGGGACTACGTGCTGGCCATGCGGGCCGTGTGGGATGCCTGGCAGCATCGCACGCCGCTCCGGTTCAGCTCCGAGCACTACAACCTCGATCTGATGGTCCCCCTGTTCGACCCGGGGCCGATCGAGCACCCCCGGATCCCGGTCCATATCGCCGCCATCGGGCCCAACATGTGCGCCGTGGCGGCCGAGGTGGCCGACGGGGTGCGCCTCCACCCGGTTGTCACCCCCCGCTTCATCGACGACGAGATCATGCCGGCGGTGGCCAAGGGGGCGGCCCGGGTGGGCAAGGACCCCGACACGGTCGAGATCTGCATGAAGCCGCTGATCGGCACGGCCCCCGACGAGGCGACGCTGGAGCGGGTGACCCGCACGGTGAGGGAGCGGGTGGCCTTCTACCTGTCCACTCCGTCGTACCGTCGGGCCTTCGCCATCCACGGGTGGACCGACATCGCCGAGCAGGCTTCGCAGCTCTCCCGGGCCAAGCGGTGGGACGACCTGCCGGGTCTGGTGACCGACGAGATGCTCCACACGGTGGCCACCGTGGCCACCCACGACCGGATCGGGGCTGAGCTCCAGCGCCGCTACGGCCGCCGGGTCCACCGGATCGAGTTCTCCATCCCGGTGAACACCCCCGGCGACGCCGAGACCCTGGCCCACATCCTTTCCGAGCTCCGCCAGCCACCGGCGCCTACCCGCTGACCGCGCGGTCAACTGCGCGAACTGCGCGACGAAAACGCGCCCCGCCACGGTTCTGCGTCGCGTTGTCTACGGATTTCGTAGAGTTCGCGACTCAGAACGGCGGCGTGTCGCGTAATCCGTCGCGCAGTTCGCCGGGCGGGGCGGGGCGGGTCGGGTCGGGGGCGGGGAGCTAGAGCGGCAGGGAGCGGACGGCGGCCGACAGCTCGGCGGCGGAGGCGAACCGCTGCCCGGCGGGAGCCAGGCACCGCTCGATGACGTCCCGGTCGACGGGGTGGACGGTGGTCGCCACGGCGGCTGGCTGGGCCAGCACGGTGCGGATGGCGAGCAGGGGCTCGTCGGCGGGCAGCGCCCCGTACAACCCGAGGCCGCCGGCCAGGGCCCAGTGCAGGGTGGCGCCGAGCGCCCAGATGTCGGTGGCGGGTGACGCCGGCTGGCCCTGGATGATGTCGGGGTCCATGAACTCCACTGCCCCGATGTGGCCTAGCCCGGTGACGGTCGACCGCTCCAGCACCTGGGCCAGGCCCAGGTCGGCCAGCTTGCCGCCTTCGGGGTAGAGCCAGACGTTGTTGGGCTGGATGTCGCGGTGGGCCATTCCGGCCCGGTGCAGGGCGTCGGCGGCCAGGGCGGCGTCGGCCACTGCCCCCAGTACCTCGGCCCGGGTGAATGCCCGGGCCGCCGGCCGGCCCAGCGAGCCCAGCTCGGCGTGCTCCATGGCGTAGTAGAACCGGTCGCCGTCCTGGCCGGCGTCGTGGATGGTCACGAGCTGAGGGCAGATCACCACGGCGAACGCCTTCAGCTCCCGGGTGGCCCGCCGGAAGGTGTCGGCCGGGGTCGACCCGTCCACCACCTTCACCGTCACGTACCGGTCGGTCAGCCCCAGCCGGGCCGGCGGCGGGGCGAGGTAGAAGTGGCCGTGGTTGGCCTGGCCCAGGGCGGCCTCGAACTGGTAGTCGGCGATGCCGGCCAGGTCGTTGGCCCCGCTGCCGCTCACGCCGCTCCCACCCGGGCCGGCTCCGGGGCGGGAGCACCGAGCTTGGCGATCGACCGGTCGACCAGCGGACCCGTCATGGCCGTCGTGACCAGGGCCATCACCACCCCGGCCAGCTGCATCTGGGGGGTGAAGATGCCCGAGTCCACGGCCAGGATGCCCACCACCAGCACCAGCAGGCCCCGACAGTTCATGAGGGCGCCGAGCACCAAGCCCTCGTTCCACGAGAGACCCCCCACCCGAGCGGAGACGGCGCCGGCCGCCCACTTGGTGAGGATCCCCACCGCCAGCACCAGCACCAACCCCCCGACGTGCTGGGTCCGGAGCGTGGTGAAGTCGGTGCGCAGGCCGGAGAAGGCCAGGAAGATCGGCAGGAGGATCACGTTGGTCACATCGGCCAGGCGGGCCGCCAGCTCCCGGTGGATGACGCCCCGGGCCGGCAGCACCGCCCCGGCCACGAATCCACCCACGATCACGTGGATCCCGATGCGGTCGGCGGCGTAGGCCGAGCCGAGGGCGACCATGGCCACGACCGCCAACTCGGTGCCGGTGATGGCCCCCCGGGCCTCGATGGCGGTACCGATCGTGCGGCCCAGCACCAGCCGTACCGGGATGGCCATCACCAGCAGGTAGATGGCGGCGCCCACGAACACCTTCACCAGGCTCCCGGTGGACGCGTTCGACGCCACCCCCCGGGCCACGGCGGTGAGGAGGAACATGGCCACGGTCACCACGGCCGCTGCCGACACCCCGATGACGCCCATGTCGGAGGTGATGAGGTTCTTCTCCTGCAGGATGCGGGCCATCACGGGGAAGGCAGTCACGGCCAGCAGGGCGGCGACGAACAGCGAGAAGCCGAGGCGGTCGGGGAGCACACCGTCGACCCCGGGCAGGGCGAACTTGGCGTTGTGCAGCAGGGGGCCGATGGCCAGGCCGCCCACCAGGGGTGCCGCCACCACGCCGAGGGCCAACGCCAGCACGCCCTTGAGCCGGGTGGCCAGGCCGCTCAGGTCGAGCTCGGCCCCCACCAGCAGCATGAAGAAGATGAGGGCGATCGACCCCACAATCGACAGCACCCCGCGGGCCTGGGTGGGAAACAGGCACTGGGTGATGCTGGGGGGTGGGATCTTGGCCGTGGCCGGGTCGGCCCCAACGGCCAACGCCGCCCGGGACACGTCGCAGTGGAGGAACGACGGGGCGTTGCCCCAGGTGAACCAGAACGGGCCGAGCACGGACGGCCCGAGCAGCACACCGGCCACGATCTCGCCCACCACTCGGGGTTGGCCCAGTTTGAGCGCCAGGCCGCCGACCAGGCGGGCGGCCAGCAGGATGATGGCGATATCGGCCAGCACGAAGGCGGCGACGAAGTCGGGCTTGAGTCCCTGGATCATGGTTGGCTAGGCCTTCGGCTCCGGTTGGGGGGTCGGTGAGGAGTGGTTGACGGTTTCGAGGGCGGCGTCGGCGGCGGCCCCCAAGTCGTCACCGGCGCCTTCCTCGCGGTCGGATCGGCGGTCGGATCGCAGGCGGCGGGCCCAGCCGTCGAGGACGTCGTCCAGCTCGACCGTGGCGGCGGTGGGGACCGACAGCGCCAGCCGGGCCGCCCGGTCGCCCGCTGCGCCGATCCCCGCCGGGGAGCCCACCACCAGGGCGGCTCCTGCCGGGCCGGCGTCTTCGTCGACCAGTACGGCCAGCGGCGTCCCGTCGGGCCGGACCAGCTCGGTGAACCGGCCCAGGCGGCGGGCCATCCGGCCGCCGGCCTGCAGTTGGAGCGGGCGGGGATGATCGGCCGCCAGGCGCAGGGCCAGGTCGACCAGGCGACCGGCGGCCGGCCCGTCGTCGACCACCACCGCCACCGGCCCCGCCACCGGATCGGCGCCGGACCCGCCGGCGGCAGCGGGGGTGACCACCCCCACGATGGCTTCGGTGGTGCGGGCCACCCGGTCAGCGTCGGCGGGAGCCGTCATCAGCAACACGAGGTCGGGGGTGAGCGACGACAGGCGGGAGGCGAGGTCGGCGTCGGTCCCGGCTCCGGCGCGATCGGCGAACCGGGTCACCACGTCGCAGGCGACGCCGGCCGCCGCCACCTCCCGCTCGACGGCGGCCATGGCCTCCATGGCCCCTGTCATCTCCAGCAGCTGGGCGCTGAGCCCGGCCCCCAGCTCGGGGGCGGGGCCCGGGGGCACGAAGCGGGCCAGCACCACCTCGGCCGGCTCCTCGGCCCGGGCCAGGCCGGCCGCCACCCGGGCCGCCAGAGCCCCGGCGGAGGGGTCGTCCACCAGCACCACCACCCGGTACGCCTCCTGCCCGCCCCGGGCCGCCCGCTCGGCCTCGGCGATGTCGCGGGCCAGCAGGGCGTCGGGATAGAACAGGCGCAGGCCGGGCTCGGTTATCACCGTGGTCACCACGGCCATCACCACCATGATCGTGAACAGGGTGTCGTTCAGCACCCCGTTCTCCCGGCCGACGGTGAGCACGATCAACTCGGTGAGACCTCGGGTGTTCATCAGGGTGCCGATGGCGGCAGCCCGTCGGGGCCCGATGCCCTGGAGGCGGGCGGCGGCGGTGGCGCCCACGAACTTGCCGGCGATGGCCACCGCCAGCACCAGCACCAGGGCGCCGAAGGCGGCGCCGTCGAGGGCCCCGATGTCGACGTTGAGGCCGGTGGTCACGAAGAACACGGGGAGCAGCAGCAGCACGCTGACCTGCTCCAGCTTCTCCAGGATCTCGAGCGTCAACCCGTGAGCCCCCTCTCGGGGCATCACCGCCCCGAACACGAAGGCGCCGAGGATGTGGTGGATGCCGATCTCGGCCGTGACGAACGACGACAGCAGGAACCCGATCAGCACCACCGAGGCCAGGTTGGGGGTGAGCCGGCCCAGCCGCTCGTAGGCCGGCACCAACCGGGCCAGCAAGGGCCGGACGACGCCGAACATCACCGCCCCGAACAGCATCGAGAACCCCAGGATGCGGGGGAAGTCCCATGACAGGAAGGTGCCGGTCTCCACCACGGCCAGCACCACGGCCAAGAGGGCCCAGGCCAGGATGTCATCGACAGCGGCGCAGGCCAGCACGAGGGAGCCCAGTGCGGTGCGGTACATGCCGCGGTCAACCAGGATCCTGGCCAGCACCGGGAACGCCGTGATCGACATGGCCGAGCCGATGAACAAGCCGAACGGCAGGGCGCCGATGCCGTCGCCGCTGCCGGGGCCGGCGTAGCGGTCGTAGAGCAGGATCGACAGCCCCAGGCCCATGGCCATGGGCAGGACGATCGACGACAGCGAGATGACCCCGGCGATCCGCTCCTTGCCCCGGATCAGTGTGGTGTCGAGCTCGAGGCCCACGATGAACATGAAGATGATCAGGCCCAGGTTGGCGATCACCGTGAGCGAGGGGCGGATGTCGGTGGGGAACAGGAGCTCGTCGATTCCGCCGGGGAGCGCTCCCACCAGGGTCGGCCCCAGGGCGATGCCGCCGATGATCTCGCCCACCACCGGTGGCTGGCGCAGCTTGCGGGCGACCGCTCCCATCACCCGGGCCACCACGATCACCACGGCGATGGCCACGAAGACGCGCGGGATCACGTGTTCGCTCAGGCTGCCCGCAGCCAACAGCCCGATCACCCTCGATCCCTCCCTAGGCCTACTGGCCGCCCGTGCGTTGCAGGGATGCAACGATAGCGGGCAGGTCAGCGGTGGGGTAGGGCAGGCATTCCCCCTGGCCCGGAGGCGCACGACCCCGGGCCGGTCGGGCACCGGGCCGGTCGGGCACCGGGCCGGCGAGCGCCGGTACAGTTCGCGGCCATGACGAGCCCCGAGGATCGCACCGCCACCATCACCCGGGACCGGTGGGGGATCGGCCATGTGCGCACGGCCGACCCCCTCGACGCCTTCTGGGCCCAGGGCTGGCTGGCTGCCGCCGACCGGCTGTGGCAGATGGAATGGGATCGCCTGCGGGCCCAGGGCCGATGGGCCAGTGTGGCCGGGCAGGCGGCAGTGGCGGAAGACTCGCTGTTCCGTCGCATCGAGCTGGCGGCCGTGTCCCGGGCCCACTACGACGGGCTGACCGATCGGGCCAAGGCGATGACCGAGGCCTACGTGGGGGGCATCAACGCCTGGCTGGCGGCCAACGGGGGCGACCTGCCGGCGGAGTTCGACTGCCACCCCACGCCACCCGAGCCGTGGGAGCCGTGGCAGTGCGTGGCCGTCTACAAGGTGCGCCACATCTTCATGGGCACCCTGCACCGCAAGCTGTGGCGGGGGGCGGTGACGGTGGCCGCCGGGCCCGAGGTGGCCCGGCTGATGGTCGGGTCGCCCGGGGCGGCGTCGGCCATGACGCCGGCGGGCGGCGGCCCCGCCATCGACCTGCTCCAGGATGCCGTGGCGGTGATGGACGGAGCCGCCGCCGAGCTGGCCGATCTGGCCCGCGGACTGGCCGGCCAGGAGGGCGGCTCGAACTCGTGGGCCATCCATGGATCGCGCACGGCGTCGGGCCGCCCGATCCTGGCCGGCGACCCGCACCGGGGCATCGAGTTCCCCAATGCCTACCACCAGTGCCATCTCACGTGCGACGCGTTCGACGTGATCGGCCTGGCCTTCCCCGGTGTGCCCGGCTTCCCCCACTTCGGGCACAACGACGGGGTGGCATGGGCCATCACGCACGGGATGGCCGACGACACCGACGTGTTCGTGGAGCGGGAGCCGGTTGCGGTGATCCGCACCGAGATGATCGACGTCCACGGGGCCGATCCGGTGGCGGTGCCCATCGCCAGCACCGGCCGAGGCCCCGTGATCCTGGGCGATCCGGGGGCCGGCGACGGCCGACCGGTGCTGTCGATGATGTGGACGGGGATCTTCGCCCCCGACACCACGTTCGACAGCCTGTGGCCGATGCTGGAAGCCCGCTCGGTCGACGAGTTCGAACGCACCCAGGCGGCCTGGGCCCTGCCGGTGAACAACCTGCTCACAGCGGACATCGGCGGCGACATCTCGTTCCATCTCCGGGGCCACGTGGTGGAGCGCCCGGTGGCCAACCGGTGGACGCCGGTGCCCGGGAACGACGACCACGGTTGGGACGGGCTGGAGCCGGTGCCGTTCGACCGGCTCCACGCCTGGCGCAATCCGGAGCGGGGGTTCCTGGTAACGGCGAACAACCGGACCGGCGACTCAGGCCCCTACATCTCGCTCGACTTCGCCGGCCCGGCCCGCCACGACCGGATCGTGCAGCTGCTGTACGGCCTGGAGGCGGCCACCGTGGCTGACATGCCGGCGATCCACGGCGACGTCCGTTCGCTGCGGGCCCCGGCCGTGCTCGAGACGCTGAGCCGGGCCGAGCCCCGCACGGCCGAGGGGCGGGCCGCTCACGACCTGCTCCACGGGTGGGACTGCGAGGTGCGGGCCGATTCGACCGCCGCCCTCGTGTTCGGCACGGTCAAGCGCCTGTGGGCCGACGAGGTGGGCCGTCAACTCGGCATCGGCGGCGCCCGCCTGGGCGGGCCGGCCTGGCCCCCGGCCATCATCGCCTCCCGCATGCTGTTCGACGGGGCCGGGGTGCTGCTGCGCACGGCGGCCAACATGGTCCCCGGCATGGGGGCCGACGGCCAACCGGCCGCAGTGCTCGGCCGGCTGTTCGACCAGGCAGCGGCCGAGCTGGCCGAGCAGTACGGGCCTGATCCCGCCGGCTGGGCCTGGGGGGCGGCCCACACCATGTTGTCACCCCATCCGCTGGCCTCGGTTCGTCCCGAGGTGGCTCACCTGCACCCGCCGGTCGACCCGTGCGGGGGCGACGGCGACACGGTGCGGGCCGGCACGGTCATGCCCCACACCGGCGACCGGTCGGCCTCCTCGTCCGTGGCCCGCTACGCCTTCGACCTGGGCGACTGGGACGCTTCGGGCTGGGTGGTTCCCCACGGTGTGAGCGGAGTGCGGGGGAGTGGCTATGACCTCGACCAGCGGGAGGCCTGGCTGGCCTGCGAGCTGCTGCCGATGGCGTACTCACCCTCAGCGGTGGCTGCGGTAGCGGTGTCGACCGAGACGATCGCGATTGGTGGCGCTTGACCCAGTTCCTGTGACCAGGGCATACAGGAAAACGCGGGCCACAGCACCAAGGGCCAAGCTTCCCCCTGGGACACCCCGGGACTATGGTTCGAGGTGTAGGCCATCACCGACGGTGTGCAGCCGGCCAGCTCGTGGAGGTGACGCAATGCCATCGTGGACGCTCACGCTCACGTTCGTGCTGCTGGCCTCGATCTGCTTCCTGGCCTGGGTCCTCGTGCGGTCCCAGCGCCAGTACCTGCCGCTGGAGGGGGACGAGAACGGTCACGAGCCCTCGCCGGCCCGTCGCTTGGGCGGGGGCCGGGTCGGCCTGGTGGCGGCCCGGCCCGGCCCCGCTGTCGCCCGTCGTGTCAGCGGCCCGCTCGACCCGATCACCGAGGCCCTCGAAGCCCGCATGGCGGCCCGGGTGCTGGCCACGGCCGACCGGGAGTCGGCCCCCGAGCCCGGCGGGCTGGCCCACATCTCGGCCACCGCCATCGCCGGTGCCACCCGGCTGACCCCGCGCAACTCAGCCGAGGCCCGGTCCATGGAGTCGCTGCGGGCCGCCATGGCCCATGCCCTCCAGGGGCAGTTCGACACCGAGGTGCGGGCCGCCATCGACGCCGTCGAGGGCATCCAGGTATGGCACGACATCCGCCGGCTGGCCGCCGACGGGCTCACCATCGCCCACCTGGCCGTCGCTCCCCGGGGGGTGTACGTGATCGACCCGGCGGTGCGGACAGCCAAGCTGTCACTCGACGAACATGAGGTGTACACCGGGCGGGGCGCCGAGCGCACTGTCGACCCGATGCTCGACGAGGTGCTGGAGAAAGTGGCGGCGGTGGCCGGTCTGGTGGAGCCGGCCCCGGTGCAGGGCGTGATCGTGCTGGAAGACCGCCTCACCCTGCCCCAGGAGATCCGCTCCGGTGGGATGAAGGTGCGGGGGGTCCACCTGACCACCCTGTCCCAGCTGCCCGAGCGGCTGCTGACCGGGTTGCCCCTGGCCGCCGCCCTCGATGTCGACGCCATCTGGGCCCGACTGTTCGCCGCCTTCGTGCCCGCGGTCGACACCCCCGACCATCCATTCGCCGCCCCCGTCGACCCGGCGGTGTTGGTCCCCACCGAGGACGCGGCCCGAAAGTAGGAGCCTCGGCTACCGGATCGGTGGCCCAGCTCCTAGTTTCGGGACATGATCAAGGTTCTCACCTGGTTCACCCGCAAGCCCGGGCTCACCGTCGAGGAGTTCCGGACCTACTGGCGCCACGAGCACCCCAAGGTGGTGCTGAACCTGCCCGGCCTGCGGGCCTACAACCAGAACCACGTCACCGACGCCGGCTACGCCAAGGGTCGTCAGCCCTACGCCGACGGCGTGGCCGAGACCTGGTGGGATGACCTGGACGCCCTCCAGGCCCACCGGGGAACCGCCGCCCTCGACGCCGTGATGGCCGACGAGGGCCACTTCATCGACCCCGACCGCCGCCACAGCCTGGTAGTGGAGGAGAAGGTCGTTGTCGACGGCACACCGGGGCCCGAGGCGATCAAACAGCTGACCTGGCTCACCCGCCGGCCCGACCTCAGCCCTGAGCAGGCCCACGCCCACTGGTGGGACAACCACGGCCCGCTGGGGGCCAGGGTGCCGGGCATGGTGCGCTACGTGCAGAACCACGTGCCGGCCCGGGCCTACCGCGACGGGCGCCAACCGATCCACGACGGTGTGGCCGTGGCCTACCTGGCCAGCCTGGACGCCGCTCGGGCGGCCGCTGCCTCGCCCGAGCTGGCCGCCACCCGGGCCGACGAGGCCAACTTCCTCGACACGGGCCGGCTGCCGTTCGTGGTGGTCGACGAGATCCGGATCGTCTGAGCCGGTGCGGATCGGGATCTCCCTGTCGTCGTCGCTGGTGGCCGACACCCCGGCCCAGGTGGCCCGGTGGATGGTGGAGCGGGCCGCGGCGGCCTACGCCGCCGGGTTGTCGTCGCTCAGTGTGGGCGACCACCACGCCGAGAACCGGTGGTACATGCAGAACACGCCGACCTTGGGCCGCCTCCTGGCCCACTGGCCCGATCGCCCCGCGGGCTGCCTGTTCCTCCTGCCCCTGTGGCATCCGATGTTGGTGGCCGAGCAGGTGGGCACGCTGGCGGCCATGGTCGACGCTCCGTTCATCGTGCAGACCGGGATCGGGTCGGGCGCGGCCCAGTTCGCCACCATGGGGGCCAGCCTGCGGACCCGGGGGGTCGACACCGACGAGATCATCCGTGTGGTCCAGGCGCTGCTGGCGGGCGACACGGTGGCTAGTGAGCGGCTGGGAATGGCACCGGCCACCCTCGGGCTGCGGCCCACCCAGCCGGTGGAGTGGTGGATCGGAGGCCACGCCGAAGCCACGCTGCGCCGGGCCGCCACCGTCGGCACCGCCTGGTACGCCGGGCCCGGTGCCACCACGGGGGAGTCGGAACGGCTCCTGGCCGGCTACCGGGCCGAGTGTGGCCGGGCCGGGACCACGCCCCGGGCCATCGTGCGCCGTGACGTGCTGGTGCTCGACGACGGCGACCGGGCCCGGTCCCGGGCCGCGGCGATGGTGGAGCGGGGCTATCGGGGCCTGCAGATGCACCAGCTGATCGTGGGTGATCGCGACGACGCCGCCGCCCAACTCCAGCCCCTGGTGGACCTGGGCTACGACGACGTGATCGTCCGTTGCATGACCAACGACCAGAGCGAGGCGCTGGAGACGATCGAGCTCCTCGGCACCCTCAACCCCCGCTGAGAGTCAGCGGAGGCGGATCCGGCGGGCGAACCAGGAGCCCTGCAGTCCGGAGCCGGAGGGGAACCGGGGCCGGCGGCTGGCCACGGCGGCGGCCGCCGCGCCCACCGCCAGCAGGGCCAGGCCCGTGACCCACGACGGGACATCGGGCCACACCGAGCGGCGCTCGCCCAGGAGGGCGTTGGCCACGCCGCTGACCACGGCGGCCAGCACGGCGGCGGCACCGGCCCAGCTCAGCACGAGGCGGGCCGAGCGGTCCCGGTCGGGCGAGCCGGGCAGCTGGGTGTCGCGCATCCTGGCCCCCCACACGGTGGCCGAGCAGCCGGCGATGGCGGCGAACGGCACCACCGACACGATCGAAGCCCAGTGCAGCTCGGTGGGCCGCCCGCCCCGGACCAGCAGGATGAACCCGATAGCCAGGGCAGCGGCCCCCACCCCGGCGGCCAGCGCCCGGAGGCCCAGGGGCCGCATCGGGCGGCCGTCGGCTTCGGCCAGCGAACGGGCGTACCGCTCGGGGGTGCCGTACTCCGCCCACGGATCAGCTTCCGAGTCGCGTAGGTGGGCCGCCATTTCGGCCAGGTGCTGGCCGCTACGGTCGGGCGGCATGCCCAGCACGGCCAGGTGCTCGGCCACGGCGCCGAGGTAGCGCTCGACGTCCCGCTCGGCCGGGTGGTGGGCGTCGGCAGTCGGCTGCCGGTCGCTGGTGCGCTTCATCGCCGGATCTCCTCCCGGTTCACGGGGTCAACGGCCAGAGGGGGGCCGGTGGGGGGTGGGGGTGGGGGCACGGGAGTGCCCTCGATGAGGGCCAGGGTCACGGCGGCGAAGCGGCGGAAGTCGGCCGCCGCCTCCTGCTGGGCCACCCGGCCGGCCGGGGTGAGGCGGTAGTACTTGCGGCCGGGGCCGCTGTCGCCCGCTCGCCATTCGACCTCCACGAGGCCGGCGGTTTCCATGGCGCTGAGGCGGGGGTAGAGCGTGCCGCCCTTCACCTCGCCCAGCCCGGCCCGTTGCAGCTGCTGGGCGATCTCGTAGCCGTAGGCCTCCCCTGGTGCCAGTACGCCGAGCAGGCAGGGCTCGAGTACGCCCTTGAGCCACTGGGCCCGGCGCCCGTCGGTCTCTTCCGGTTGGCGTCGGGAGGTCACGGCTAGATCGTAAACCTGACTAGATAGAAAAGCAATATAGAGAGGATCGCAACCTAGTGGAATGGTGAGCTCCGGGGATCCGGTTGGGTGGGGCGAACGGGCCCTCGCCGATGTCGCCGGCCTACGATCGGGCCGAATCGAACCAGCCAAGGAGGCAGTGGTGGCCGACGCAACCGGTGAGCAGCACGACGAGCAGGTGGTGCTGGTGGACGTGGCCGACGGGATCGCCACCGTCACCCTCCACCGCCCCCAGATCCGCAACGCCATCAACGGCGCCCTGCGCCGCCAGCTGTGGGCCGCCCTGGAGCAGCTGGAATCCGACGACGCCGTCTCGGTCATGATCCTCACCGGCTCCGATCCCGCTTTCTGTGCCGGCCTCGACCTCAAGGAGCTCGGCGCCGGGCGCCAGCAGCTCGAGGGGCCCAGCCCCGAGGGGTCGGGCAGCACCTCGCCCTTCCCGGCTCGCAGCAAGCCGCTGATCGGAGCGGTCAACGGCCCCGCCATCACGGGCGGCTTCGAGCTCGCCCTGAACTGCGACTTCCTGATCGCCTCGGAGAGGGCGGCCTTCGCCGACACCCACGCCCGGGTGGGCGTGATGCCGGGCTGGGGCCTGTCGGCCCTGCTGGGCGACGCCGTCGGATCCCGGCGGGCCCGGGAGATCTCCCTGTCGGGCAACTTCGTTTCGGCTGCTGAGGCGCTGGCCTGGGGGCTCGTGAACCGAGTGGTGCCCCATGACGAGTTGCTGCCCACGGTGCGCCGGATCGCAGCCGACATCGCCGCCAACGACCAGGTGGGCGTGCGGCGCATGCTCGCCACCTACGCCTCCCAGGAGGACGCCCGGCTGGCCGACGCTTGGCGCCTGGAGACCGAAGGGGCCCGGGCCTTTCGGCGCGACGTGCGGTTCTCACCCGAGGAGGTGGAGGCCCGGCGCCGGGGCATCGTCGAGCGGGGCCGCTCCCAGATCAGCTGAGCCCGTCCCACCACCGAACTCTGACCGCAGGTACCGCCCAGCGGGTTGGCGTGTCAGAGATCGACGATGGGTTCTGGGTGGCCGGCCGATCGGGCTGGTGGGAGACTGCGGGCCATGGCCAGCGCTCCTGTCGTTCCCGTCGATTCCCTCGCCGCCCTCGACGAGTTGCTCGGACCCCGGCCGTCGCTCGTGGTCGACCCGATCGTGCCGGTCATCGCCGCCCAGGCGGCGGAGGCCGACCGCACCCGCTCGGTCAGCCCCGAGGTGATAGCGGCGCTCAAGGCGAGCGACGTGGTGCGGCTTTCGGCGTCGGCCAACATCGGCGGTCTCGAGGCCTCGATGCTCCAGATCGGTCGGGAGCTGGAGGCCATCTCGGCCGCCTGCACCTCCACGGCCTGGGTGATGTGGAACCACCTCTGCGTGTTCCACCTGGTGGTCGGGTGCCTGGGACCCGACCAGGCCGACCGCTTGGCCGGCATGGTGGCCGCCGGTGAGACCGTGTGCTTTCCCGGCGGGGCCGGCACCGGCGTGACGGGGGTGATCGAGGGCGACCGGGTACGGCTCAACGGGCGGGGCTCGTTCGGCTCGGGCGGCCGCTACGCCGACTGGACCGGCGTTGCCTTCGTGGTGGTCGACGGCGAGGGCAACCGCGTCCAGCCGCTCGATCTGCGGATGAGCGTGGCCCGGCTCGACGACCCCACGATCAAGATCGACCCCACCTGGGACGGCTCGGCCGTGCGGGCATCGGCCACCGACGACATGTTCTACACCGGCACCGAGCTGGAGGTCGGGCGGTGCGTGGCCTGGTACGGGGCCAACCGGGCCGAGGCCCTGCGGGAGGTCCCGGTGGTGGCCCCCCGTTATCGAGAGGACTGGGTGGGCCTGTCGGACCTGTGGCTGGCCTGGATGGGCGTGGGCCTGGTGCGGGCGGCGCTCACCGAGGCGGTGGACCAGATCCTGGGGCGCAAGGCCATCCTGGGCCGGACGATGACCACGCTGCCCCCGGTCCAGCTCAACCTGGGCCAGGCGGCGGCCCTGGTGGCGTCGGCGGCGGCCACCGCCGAGACCGGTTGCCGTCAGGTCGACGACCGTATCGCCGCCGGCTTGGTGCCCACCGAGGCCGACTACCTGCGTCAGATGGCGCTGTCCACCTCAGCCCTCGACCAGCTCGACGAGGCCATGCGGCTCATCCAGCGCTCGGCCGGCGGCAACGGCCTGCGGGAGGGCGGCACCCTGGAGCGGCGCTTCCGAGACTTCCAGGCGATGCCGGTGCACATCAACGCCCACCGCGACCGGGTGCACCTCCGTGTGGGCCGCTTCGCACTGGGCGAGCCTCAGGACCCCTTCTAGTGTCGCCTTCGGGGACCCGGCTGGTTCCGAGCCGGTGACCGCCGACCAGCCCACCACCTCCGCCGCACCCCGGCTGTCGCCACTGGCGCTGGCCCTCGCTGCCACCGCGGGCGCCTACGGGTCACTCGATTCGATGCTCAACGTGGCCTTCCCCGCCCTGATCGGCGATCTGGGGATGGCCGTGGTCGACATCCAGTGGCTGGTGGTGGCGTTCGTGCTGGCCTCGGGCGGCGCCCTCATCGGGGCCGGTCGCCTGGGCGACCTGCTGGGCCACCACCGCACATTGAGCTGGGGCGGCCTGGCCAGCGCCGCCGGCCTGGCCCTGTGCGCCGCCGCCCCCGGCCTGCCGGTGCTGGTGGCGGGCCGGGTGCTGCAGGGGCTGGGCACGGCGTTCGTGATGGCGTCGGCCCCGGCCCTGATCACGGCGTCGGCGGGGGAGGGGGGCCGGGGTCGGGCCCTGGGGCTGTTCCAGATGAGCGCGGCCGTCGGCCTGGCCCTCGGTCCGCTGGTGGCCAGCCCGCTGGTGGCGGTGCTGGGCTGGCGATCGGTGTTCTGGGTCCGGGTCCCGGTGGGCCTGGCCCTCGGGCTGCTGGCCCGCCGCCAGGCCCGCCACACACCGGCCGCCGGGCGGGTGTCACTGGGCGGCCCGGCCCTGCTGGCCGCTACCCTGGCCACGGTACTGGTGGCCCTCAACCTCAGCCTGCGCCTCGGTGTCAACGGGCCGGTGATCGGCCTGGCCCTGGCCGGCGCGGTGCTGGCCGTGGTGCTGACCCGCCACCAGCGCCGGGCCGACGATCCCGTGATCGCCCTCGACCTGCTGCGCCGCCCGGCCTTCCTGTCGGCCAACCTGCTGGCCGTGGCGGCCAACGGGGCCGCCTTCGTCGGCTGGCTGTTCGTGCCCACCTACCTGGTCGACGAACTCGGCCGCTCCACCTTCACCGGGGGTGCGGTGCTGGCCGCCACCCCGGCAGCCACAGCCCTCGTGGCTCCCGTGGCCGGCCGGCTGTCGGACCGGTGGGGACCCGCCGCCGTGGCCGCCGCCGGCCTGGTGGTGCTGACGGCCGGCCTGGCCATGGGGGGGCTGGTGGCCCCCACCGCCTCGGTGTTGGGCCTGGGCCTGGCCATGGCTCTGGTGGGCGTGGGGGTGGGGCTGTTCACCGTGCCCAACATGGCCTACGTGTTCGCCTCGCTCCCCGCCGACCGCCAGGGTGTCGCCGGTGGGGTGACCCAGACCATGCGGACGATGGGGATCGTGGTGGGCGTCGGACTGCTCAGCCGGTTCTTCGCCGCCAACCAGGGCCTGGGCTTCGGCCGGGACCTGGGCCGGACGTTCCTGGCCGCCGCCGCCGTCACCGGCGTGGGAGCGGCGGTGTCGGCCCTGCGGGCCTGGCTCCCCGGGACACGGCGGGCGGCCGAACCCCGGCCCGTGTGACACGGGGCGCCCGATCGGGACCTATGTCCCGTGTCTTTCGTCGACCTGACGGGATACCCTGAGGGGGTAGGGTATCCCTCGAGTCCGGTAGGAGGATCCACGGTGAGCGAGCTGGATGACAGCACCGAGGTCACCACGGAGGCCGGACACCACCACGCACCGGGGTACGCCGGCAGCAAACGGGATGTCCAGGCCCGGCTGCGCAAGATCGAGGGCCAGGTCCGGGGTCTGCAGCGCATGGTGGAGAACGACACGTACTGCATCGACGTGCTCACCCAGATCTCCTCGGTCACCAGGGCCCTCCAAGCCGTCAGCGTGGCTCTCCTGAGCGACCACATGCACCATTGCGTGGCCGACGCGGTGTCGGCCGGTGGTCCGGGAGGGGCGGCCAAAGTCGACGAAGCGATGAAGGCAGTTGAAAGGCTGGTCCGATCATGAGCACCGTTCGTTACGCCGTCCCCGGCATCTCCTGTGGCCATTGCGCTACCGCCATCACCGGTGAGGTGTCCACCGTCGCCGGGGTCACCTCGGTGGACGTCTCGGTTGACGACAAGATCGTCACCGTGGCCGGCGACGCCGACCAGGCGGCGGTGGAAGCCGCCATCGTCGAAGCTGGCTATGAGGTCAGCGATGTCACAGCAGGCTGAAACAGAGGCCTGCCCGCTCGACGCCGCCGCCGAGCTGCCCATCACCGGCATGACGTGCGCCTCCTGCGCCGCCCGGATCGAGAAGAAGCTGAACAAGCTCCCGGGGGTGGAGGCGGCCGTCAACTACGCCACCGAGACGGCCTACGTCCGCTACGACGCCGGCCGCCGCGGCCGGGACGACCTGGTGGCCACGATCGAAGGGCTCGGCTACGGCGTCGCCGCCCCCGCCCCGGCCGTGGTGGCGACCGGCCCCGCCGGGGGGGAGCCGGCCCCTGGGGCCGAGGTGCTCCTGTCGCCGGCCGAGGCGGCGGCCGCCGCCCACCTGGCCCAGCTCCGCCAGCGGCTCCTGGTGTCGGCCGCCCTGGCCCTGCCGGCTCTGGCCCTGTCGATGGTGCCGGCCCTCCAGTTCGACAACTGGCAGTGGCTGGTGCTCACCCTGGTCTCGCCGGTGGTGGTGTGGGGGGCCTGGCCCTTCCATCGGGCCGCTGCCCTCAACCTCCGTCACGGCATCGCCACCATGGACACCCTGATCTCGCTGGGAACGATCGCCGCCTTCGGCTATTCCCTGTGGGCCCTGTACTTCGGCATGGCGGGGATGACGGGCATGACCATGCCGTTCACCCTCACCGTGTCCCGGGGTTCGGCCGGCGACCACATCTACCTCGAGGTGGCGGGGGCCGTCACCACGTTCATCCTGGCCGGCCGCTACGCCGAGGCCCGGGCCAAGCGGCGGGCCGGGGCCGCCCTCCGCACCCTGGCCGGCCTGGCCCCGGCCGAGGCCACCCTGCTCGGTCCCGACGGCACCGAGCGTCGGGTGGCGGTGGCCGCGCTGGCCGCCGGGGACCGGTTCGTGGTCCGCCCCGGGGAGAAGATGGCCACCGACGGCGTGGTGGAGCAGGGCTCGTCGGCGCTCGATACGTCGCTCGTGACCGGGGAGTCGGTGCCGGTGGAGGTGGGTCCGGGCGACGACGTGATCGGAGCCACGGTCAACCTGCACGGCCGCCTCGTGGTGCGGGCCACCCGGGTGGGGGCCGACACCGTGTTGGCCCAGGTGGCCCGGCTGGTCAACGAGGCTCAGGCCGGCAAGGCCGCCATCCAACGCCTGGCCGACCGGGTGGCCGCCGTATTCGTCCCCGCCGTGGTGGCGTTGTCTCTGGCCACCCTCGGGTTCTGGCTGATCCGGGGAGAGGGCACGGCCTTCGCCTTCTCAGCCGCGGTGGCGGTACTCATCATCGCCTGCCCCTGTGCCCTGGGGCTGGCCACCCCGACCGCTCTCATGGTCGGCACCGGCCGGGGGGCCCAGCTGGGGATCGTCATCCGGGGCCTCGAGGTGCTGGAGAGCACCCGCCGGGTCGACACCATCGCCCTCGACAAGACGGGCACGATCACGGCCGGCGTGATGTCGGTGGTCGCCGTGGTGCCGGCCCCCGGGGAACGGGCCGAGGAGGTGCTGGCCCTGGCCGGGGCGCTGGAGGGGGCGAGCGAGCACCCCATCGGCCGGGCCATCGCCGCCGCCGCCCAGGAGGAGACCGGCGGCGCCCTGGCTGTGCCTGAGGGCTTCGCCAACCGGGCCGGTCTGGGTGTGGAAGGCACGGTGGACGGCCGTCTGGTGGTGGTCGGCCGCCGGCCGCTGCTGGAGGAGCGGGGCATCACCGTGCCGCCCGAGCTCGACGCGGCCCGGGAGCAGGCCGAGGCCGACGGCCGTACCGCCGTGCTGGTGGCCTGGCATGGCCAGGCCCGGGGGCTGGTGGCGGTGGCCGACACCCTCAAGCCCACCAGCGCCGCCGCGGTGGCCCGGCTCCGGGCCCTGGGCCTCACCCCCGTGCTGATCACGGGCGACAACGAGGCGGCGGCGCGGGCCGTGGCGGCCGAGGTGGGGATAGACGAGGTCCACGCCGGGGTGCTCCCGGCGGGCAAGGTCGAGGTGATCCGCCGGCTCCAGAGCGAAGGCCGGGTGGTGGCCATGGTGGGCGACGGGGTGAACGACGCCGCCGCCCTGGCCCAGGCCGACCTGGGTCTGGCCATGGGCACCGGGGCCGACGTGGCCATCGAGGCCAGCGACCTCACCCTGGTCAGCGGCGATCTGGCGGGGGCGTCCGACGCCATCCGCCTGGCCCGCCGCACGCTGGCCGTGATCAAGGGCAACCTGTTCTGGGCCTTCGCCTACAACGTGGCCGCCCTGCCCCTGGCCGCCAGCGGCTACCTCAATCCGGTGATCGCCGGCGGGGCGATGGCCCTGTCGTCGCTGTTCGTGGTGTCGAACAGCCTGCGCCTGCGCACGTTCCAGCCCCAGGGCGGGAACCCTGAGGGTGCCTCGTAGGTCGGGCCGTGGCAGGAGGCGGAGGTCCGGAACCGGCGCTCACGGCCCGGATGGGGGTGGAGATCGAGCTGCTGGCCCCGCCCGGGGGCAGCCGCTTCGCTCTGGCCGACGCCCTGGCGGCCGAGCTGGGCGGGGCGGTGGTGCCGGGCTTCCACCGTGACACCGAGGCGGCGTCCGATCCCAGCCGTCCGCTCATCCACCACCTGAGCCAGGCCGTTACCGTCACCGGCGCCGATGGCCGGCCCCGATGTCGCCTGGTCGACGACACCACGATCCGCGACGAGCTCGACCGGTCGGCGCCGCCCCGCCCGGGCCGGTACCGGGTCCTGGCCGACGATCCCCGTCTCATCCGCCTGGCCGAGCGCCACCTCCGGCCCGATGACCCGATCGAGGGCGTGCTGGCTCCGCTGGCCGAGTTGTTCGGCACCGCCGTGGTGTCGCTGAGCCGGGGCCGGTTCCGGGTCGACGACGCCGTCGGGGCGACCGTGGCCATGGTCGTGCCCCAGGGCGGGGAGCGGGAACGGGTGTGCGAGATAGTCACCGCCGTGATCGACCGCGACCACCGCCGGGCCCTGGCCGAGCTGCTGGATCCGGCCCGCCGGGCCGGGTTCGGCGTACCGGCGGAAGCGGCGGTCCATGTTCACCTCGATGCCGAGCCCTTCCGGTCGGGGCCCCGCCTGGCCCACCTCGTGCGTCTGTTCGCCGAGCGGGGCCCCGAGCTGCGGGCCCGGTTCGCCACCAACCCCCGGTGCCGCCGCCTCGGCCCTCCCCCCGAGGCCCTGGTGGCCCTGGTGAACGAGCCTGGCTTCGACCAGCGACCGTGGCCCGTCATCCAGGCCGCCCTGGCCGGTGTGGGCCTGACCAAGTACGCCGACGTGAACCTGGTCAACCTGTGGCGCCGGACCCCGGGCAAGGACACGGTGGAGATCCGGATCCTGCCCGGCTCGATCAGCGCCGATGCCATCGGGGCCCAGCTGGCCGCCATCGAGGCCCTCGTCCTCGGCCCCCTCACGGTGGGGTAGGGGCCCCGACGTGGATGGGGAGCCGCCGAGCCGGCGGGGGCGGTAGCCCCCAGAATGACAGCTAAGGCGGGGGTGGCGGGGTCCAGACCTCCACCAGATCGTCCCATCCACCCGAGGCGATGCGTCCCTCCGGGTCGGCGGCCAGGGCGATCACCTGGGCGTCGTGGCCGGCGTAGATGCTGGTGGGCCGGTCGGGCCGGTCGAGGCTCCACACCCGCACCTGGTGATCCTCGCCTCCGGTGACGATCCGCCCGTCGGGCAGCACGGCCACAGCCAGCACGTCGTTGGGGTGGACCAGGCTGACGACCGGACGGCCCGGGTCGATGTCCCACACCTGGGCCGTGTCGTCGAGCCCGGCACTGACCACCCGCCCGTCGGACAGCGCCGCCACCTGCCACACACCCGAGGCGCCGTGGCCCGTGTACCGCTGCGCCGTCGGGTCGCCGCCCCCCGGGGGGAACCGCATCAGCCAGACGTTGCCGGCCTGGTCGCCGGCGGCCAGGCGGCCATCCTGGGTGACGGCCAACGACACGCAGTCGCCGTCGCAGGGCACGACGCTCTGGGGCTCGTCGGGCCGGTCCAGGTCCCAGATGCGCACCGCCGGGTCGGGCCCGTCTGGGCCATCGCTACCGGTGCCGGTGGCCAGGCGCCCGTCGGGCAGCTCGGCCACGGCCCACACCCGGGCCGGGTGGATGAGGACAGTGGCCGGCGCGTCGGGATGACGCGGGTCCCACACGGCCACGGTGCCGTCCCAGCTGGCGCTGGCCAGGCGGCCGTCGGCCAGCACCGTCACGTCCCACACCACGTCGGTGTGCTGGGTGAACACCTCGGGCCCGGTGCCGGGAGCGGCCGGGTCCCACAACCGGACGGTGCGGTCCCGGCTCGACGAGGCCAGCCGGCCGTCGGGGAGCCAGGCCACCGACGTGACGACGTCGTCGTGCCCGGTGAGGATCACCGGGCCCGTGGTATCGGCGGCTGCGGTCGTATCGGTGGCGGCACCGGCGGCGGTGCCCTGGGACGACGGTGACGCCGTGGGGGCGACGGTGCCCCCGCTCGTGTCGGGGGCCGACGCTGCGCCGTTGCCGTCGATCAGCTGGAGGGCCACGGCAACGCCGCCGGCCCCCACCGCCGCCGCCAGCACCGCCCCCAACCCCCAGGCCACCACCGGAGGCAGGCGCCGCCCGGGTGCCGACGCCGGCTGCTGCTGCGGCCCTCCTGAGGGCGGCGGAGCCGACGGACCGTCGGGTGGCCACACCTGGGTGGCGTTGGCGGACGGCGTCGGGAGCCAGGGTCGGGTCGGCTCTCCGCCCGTGGCGGCGGCGCACCGGTCGAGCGCGACGGCCAGCTCCATCGCCGTGGCCGGGCGGAGGGCGGGATCCTTGGCCAGGGCCCGCTGGAGGAGCTGGTCGAGCTCCGGCGGGGCCAGGGCCGGGCCGAGCAGGGGAGGAGGTTCGTGGACCACCCGGTGCAGCAGGGCCATCTGGGACTCGTCGCCGTCGCGATGGAAGGGGGGCCGGCCGGCGATCAGGTGGAACAGCGTCGAGCCCAGCGAGTAGACGTCGCTCCGCTCGTCGCGCCGGTCGGAGAACGTCTCCGGGGCGGCGTGGGCCAGGCTGGCCAGGAGGGTGCCGGAGGCGGTGCGGTCGGTGTCGGTCAGCCGGGCGATGCCGAAGTCGGCCAGCTTGGCCAACCCGCCGTCGATCAGGATGTTGGCCGGTTTCACGTCGCGGTGCAGCACCCCCCGCTGGTGGGCGTGGGCCAGCGCCCGGGAGACGGCGGCGGCGTGGTCGACCGCCTCGGGCCACGGCAGCGGGCCCCGGGCCTTGAGTCGATCGCCCAGGCTGCCCCCGTCGACGAGCTCCATCAGCAGATAGGGCTGGCCGTGGGCCGTGTACCCGGTGTGGTACAGGGTCACGATGTTGGGGTGGCCGGTGAGCCGACCCATGGCCTTGCGCTCCCGGTCGAACCGGGCGAGGTCGGTCGGATCCCGCAGGTCGTGGAACACCTTGACCGCCACCGGCCGATCCAGGTCGGTGTCGGTGGCGGCGTAGACGGCGCCGAAGCCGCCCGAGCCGAGGAAGCGGATCCCGGTCAGGTGGTCGAGGCCGAGGTCGGGCGGGCTCCCCGTCCCGTTGCTCACCGGGCGGCGGCCTGGTACCGCTCCCATACGAGCTGGCCCGTCATCAGGTCCAGGTGGCCACCACCGCCGTTCTCGAACAGGGTGATCTCGTCGTTTGCGGTGCGCCCCGGGATCCGCCCCTGGCACAGGTCGAACAGGTCGCCCCGGATGTCGTGCTCGGTGATGACACCGGAGGTGATCGGGATCACCAGGTCGCCCGACTCCTCCACCGCCGCCAGGCGGGAGTCGACGTGGATGGCGGCCCGGCGCACACAGTCATCGTCGACCTCGCGGTGGTCGGGCAGGTACGCCCCCACCAGGTCGAGATGGGTGCCCGGCCGGAGCAGCGCCCCCTTCACCAGGGGGTCGCGCGTCATCGTGGCGGTGCAGACGATGTCGGCCCGGGCCACCGCCCCGTCGAGGTCGTCGACCACCGAGACCGTCACCCCGGCCGCTGCCAGCTCGGCTGCCAGGGATTCGGCCCGGCTCCGGGTGCGGTTCCACACCAGTACCTCGGTCAGCGACGGCCGCACCGTCCGGTGGGCCGCCACCAGGTGGGGTCCCAGGCCGCCGGCCCCCACCATGAGGAGGGTCCGGCTGTCGGCGCGGGACAGGAAGCGGGATCCCAACGCCGAGTCGCTCGCCGTCTTGCGGTAGGTGAGGGCGGTGCCGTCCATGGTGGCCAGGGGCGAGCCGTCGGTGCCGTCGAACAACACGTAGACGGCCTGGACCGACGGCTTGCCGGCGGCCGGGTTGGCCGGGAACACGGTGACCAGCTTCACCCCCAGGGCGTGGCCCGGTTGCCATGCCGGCAGGCCCAGGTACACCTCGTCGGCCCCCTCGGGCGAGTAGACCGTGCGCCGCACGTCGGCCGGGGGCAGGAGATGCCCGGCGGCCAGGGCGTCCACCAGGTCGGCGTAGGGCAGCAGCTCGTGCACGGCGTCGGCCGGAATGAAGGGCAACTGGGTGGTCATGGCCCCGAAGCTAGCGGGCTCCCCCCGGGCTCCAGGGCTCAGGAGCGGAGAGGAACGGCCGACCCGGAGCCGAGCCGCCGTACCCGCTGGAGGAACCCATGCCCACCCGATCCCGAGGCGCCAGACGCTGTCTCCTCGTTCTGGCTCTGGCCGGCCTGCTCGTCGCCGCCTGCGGCTCGGCCGGCCCCGAGCCCGGCGCCAGCGCCGACGACGCACCCCAGGCTCTCACCGGGGAGCCCAGCGGCACCCTCCGCCTCGGCTACTTCCCCAACGTCACCCATGCTCCGGCCATCGTCGGGGTCGAGGACGGCTGGTTCGCCGCTGCCCTGGGGGCCGGGGTGGACCTGAAGACCAGCACCTTCAACTCCGGCACCGAGGCCATCGAGGCCCTGTTCTCGGGGGCCGTCGACGCCGCCTTCGTGGGCCCCAACCCCGCCATCAACGGCTTCGCCCAGTCCGAGGGCGAGGCCCTGCGGATCGTGGCCGGCACCACCTCGGGCGGCGCCGCCCTGGTGGTACGGGACGGGATCGAGGCCCCCGCCGACCTGATCGGCACCACGCTGGCCACTCCGGGGCTCGGCAACACCCAGGACGTGGCCCTTCGCTCGTGGCTGGCCGGGCAGGGCCTCGATGCCACCGCCGAGGGTGGAGGCGACGTGTCGGTCCGGCCCCAGGAGAACGCCGACACCCTCACCGCCTTCGTCGACGGCACCATCGACGGAGCCTGGGTACCTGAGCCGTGGGCCACCCGCCTGGTGCTCGACGGCGGTGGCCACGTGCTGGTGGACGAGGCGACCCTGTGGGAGGACGGCCGGTTCGTCACCACCCATCTGGTGGTGGCCACCTCCTATCTGGAGAAGCGGCCGGCGGTGGTACGGGCCCTGATCGCCGGCCTGCTCGACTCGATCGACGCCGTCAACGCCGATCCGGCGGCGGCCCAGGCCGCCACGAACGACGGCATCGAGGCCATCAGCGGCAAGCGTCTGGCCGACGCCACCCTGGCCGGGGCGTGGGCCAACCTCACGTTCACTCCCGACCCAATCCCGGCCTCCCTCGCAGGTTCGAAGGAGCACGCCGTGGCCATCGACCTGCTGGAGCCGGTCGACCTGACCGGCATCTACGACCTGGCCCTGCTCAACCAGGAGCTGGCCGACCGGGGCCGGCCTCCGGTGGCCGGGCTCGGGGCCTAGCGGGGCTCAGGCCGGGGCCCCCGGTGCCCGGAACGCGAAAGGAGCGGACCCGGGCGGTTGCCGCGGGCCCGCTCCTCACCGGGTGGATCAGCTCTCGATCGTTCCCTCGACGCCTTCGACGAAGTAGTCGAGCGACAGGAGCTCGCCCAACTCCGCCACCTGACCGTCGGCGTACACCTGGGTGCCGTCCTGCTTGCGGATGGGCCCGGTGAAGGGGGCGAACGTGCCATCGACGATCTGCTGGCTGACCTCGGCGATCTCGGCCTGGACGTCGGCCGGAACCGAGCTGGAGACCGGGGCCAGGGTCACCAGGCCGTCGGCCATGTCGCCGTAGTACTGCTCGCTCTTCCAGGTCCCGTCCAGCACCTGCTCGACCGTGCGGATGTAGAACGGACCCCAGTTCCACACCGGGCCGGTCAGCCACGCCTTGGGAGCGAAGCGGGACAGGTCGTCGTTGTAGCCAACCCAGTAGCCGCCGGCGGCCTGGGCCGCCTCACCGGCGGAGGGGGTGTCCTGGTGCTGGGCCATCACGTCGGCCCCGGCGTCGAGGAGCGACTGGGCCACTGTCTTCTCCTTGACCGGATCGAACCAGGTGGAGGTCCACTCGACCCTGACGGTCACGTCGGGGTTGACGCGCTGAGCGCCCAGGGTGAACGCGTCGATGCCGCGGAGCACCTCGGGGATGGGGAAGGCCGCCACGTACCCGATGACGTTGGACTTGGTCATGGCGCCGGCGGCCATGCCCGACAGGTAGCGGGCCTCCTCGGCCGCCCCGAAGTACGTGCCCAGATTGGCCGCCGTCTTGTAACCCGTGGCGTGCATGAAGACCGTCTCGGGGTGGCGGGCGGCCACGGCCAGCATCGGGTCGCCGTAGCCGAACGAGGTGCCGAAGATCACCTTGTTGCCCTCTTGGGCCAGGCGCTCGAACACTTCCTCGGCCTCGTCGCCCTCCGGCACGTTCTCCACGTAGGTGGTCTCGACCTTGGCGCCCAGCGCCTGCTCCAGCTCCTTGCGCCCCTCGTCGTGGCGACGGGTCCAGCCGGCGTCACCGATCGGACCCACGTACACGAAGGCCACCTTGATCGGGCCGTCGGTCAGGCCCTCGGGCTCGCTCCCGTTGTCGGTGGAGCTGCCGCAGGCGGCAGCGAGCAACGAAAGAAGGAGCGGGATGACTAACAGCCGCCGCCAGCGGCCCCTGCGGTTCGACATGGTCATTGGTTTCCTCTCAGTGGGCCGCCGGGGCGGCTTCTCGGTTGCTTTCCGGCGACAGGTCACCGGCACGCGCCGGCGCTCTCAACTCACCAGCCGGTCCTTTCGGCACCACTGAGTTCGACATTTAGATCAAGTGGACGACCGCATGCATTTCAGATGAATGATCGCGATGAGGAGGCACCGTCCGGCCCGATCTTCTAAAGGCGGCGGTCTCAGCTGTCGACTCTCCCGGGGTCATGGTTCTGACCACCAGCGCCCGAGCTCGGAGGCTCATCTGATGTCCCGTCTGCTTTCGATGAAGACCAAGGTGATCGTCTTCGTCATGATCTCCATGGTCACCTTGTTGGGCTTGGCGGTCACCAGCCTTCTCACCTTCAACACCGTGAAGGTGGGCGGTGACGCCTATAACGAGGTGATTGACTCGGAGCGGCTGATCGCCGACGTGCTGCCGCCGCCGGCGTTCATCGTCGAGTCCTATCTGACCGTGCAGGAGTTGGCCTACAACACCGACCCGAACATGGAGTCGGTGCTGCGGTGGCGGCTGGCCGACCTGCGGGCTGCCTACGACGAGCGCCAGCAGTTCTACGTCGAGGCCGTGACCGATCCCGACCTCAACCAGTCGCTCAAGGTCGATTCCCAGGAGCCGGCCCGTGAGTTCTACAAGCTGGTCGAGGAGCAGTTCCTTCCCGCTCTCGATGCCGGTGACCAGGCCACCGCCCAGTCATTGGCCAACAACGAGCTGAGGGTCGCCTACGAGGAGCACCGGACCGCCATCGAGCGCGTCGTCGTGCTCGCCAGCGAAGACGTGCAGGTGGCCGAGACGAGCGCCAAGGCGCTGGTCGAGAGCCGGTCGACCCAGCTCCTGGTGGCTGTCGCCGCCGCAGTGGCCACCACGGCGCTGGCCGGGGCGCTGGTGGCCCTGTCGATCATCCGTCCGGTCCGCAAGGTCGTCCATACCGCCACCGTCACCCTCCCGGCGATGGTGGAACGCATCCGGGAGAGCGGCGATGTCTCGATCGGCACCGAGGAGCTGGGAGAGACCGGGAACGACGAGCTGGGCGAGGCCACCCGGGCCTTCAACTCGGTGATCATGGAGACCGTCGAGATGGCCAAGGCCCAGGCCGACCTGCGCCGGGCAGCCCAGGACAACTTCGTGAACCTCGGCCGCCGCAACCAGAACCTGCTGTCCCGCCAGATCCAGCTGATCGAGTCGGCTGAGAAGGGCGAGGACGATCCCGAGGTACTCGACACCTTGTTCAAGATCGACCACCTGGCGGCCCGGATGCGCCGCAACGCCGAGAGCCTGCTGGTCCTGGCCGACCGGCAGCCGCTGCGCAAGCGGCGCGGACCGGTCGCTCTCGACGACGTCATGCGAGCTGCGGCCTCGGAGATCGAGCAGTACCAGCGGGTGAAGATCGGCATCGATGATGGAGTCGACCTCGACGGTCAGTACGCCCCGGAGCTGGTTCACCTGTTCGCCGAGTTGCTGGAGAACGCAGTCCGGAACTCGAGCCCCGACACTGACGTGACGGTCACCGTGGCGCTCAGCAGCGATGGCTGCACGGTGGCGGTCAACGACAAGGGCATCGGTCTGGCGGGCGACGAGCTGGCCGAGGCCAACCGGCGCCTCAGCGGACAGGTCCAGGTCAACGAGGCGACCAAGCTGGGTCACTTCGTGGTCGGGCGTCTGGCCGCTCGCCTCGGAGCCGAGGTCCGTCTCGAAACCCGCGACGGTGGGGGTCTGACCGCCGTGATCACGCTGCCCAACGAGCTCCTGGCCGGGGGCGAGATCACCGATCGAGACGACCGGCTGGCGCTGGGCCGCAAGCTGAACCGGGCGCCCCATGCCGTGGCGGCGGAAGTTCCGGCCGAGGCCGAGCCCCGGGCCGAACTCGGGCCCGAGACCGTTCCCGCCTTCAGTGCCGCAGCGGTCTCCCCCGAGCCGGTCGTCGGCGACGTGACGATCGCCGCCGCTCGGGCCATCGACCAGCCGTCGGTGGCGGCGATCACCGAGCCGGAGCCAACCGGCGCCGCGGTCGGCCTGGCGGCCACCGCCGATCCGTCATCGCTGGCCGAGTCGTTCGGGCTCCGCAAGCGGCAGTCGGGTTCGTCGCTGGCCAAGACCCAGCGGTCCGGGAACCGCTCCTCGGACGGCTCAGGCCGCAACGCCGAGAGCGTTCGGGACCGGTTCAGCTCGTTCGCCGCCGGCCGACAGCAGGCCGCGCAGAATCCAGCACCCTCCGACAGCGAGACCTCCACCGACGAGGAGACCAACTGACATGACAACCGACACCCTTACCGAGGCCCGCCAGTTCGACTGGATCCTCAAGCGGTTCGCCGACGAGACAGCCGGCGTGGAACACGCCGTGGCCGTCAGCTCCGACGGGCTCCTGCTGGCGTCCTCCTCCTCCGTGAGCCGCGACGACGGCGAGCAGCTGTCGGCCGTGATGTCAGGCCTCCAGGCCCTCGGCATCGGGGTGGCAGACCGGTTCGACCGGGGCGAGGTGGAGCAGATCGTGATCGAGATGAGCGGCGGTTACCTGTTCGGTACGGCCATCAGCCTCGGTGCGTCCCTCTGCGTCCTGGCCGCCAAGAGCTGCGACATGGGCATGGTGGCCTACGAGATGGCGCTGCTGTGCCAGCGGACGGCCTCGGCGCTGTCCCCGGCGCTGATCATCGAGCTCAAGAACCAGGCACTTACCTCGTTCTGAACCGGCGTCATACCCGCCGCCCAGCCGAACCCTTTCCCTGCACTCCAACCAACGACGGACAGAAAGCTCAGCGATGGCCTACGAGGACGACAACCGGTTGAAGCCTCGCCCCTACTTCATCACCGCCGGCAAGACCCGCTCGGACTTCCCGTTGGAGGCCATGGTCGTGGCCCGCCAAGCGCCGACGCCGGCTCTGCGCCACGAACGGCGGGCCGTCGTGGACGAGGTGGCCAACCCGATGGCCCTGGTGGAGGTGGCGGCCCGGCTCTCGCTACCGCTGGGTGTGGTCCGCGTTCTCCTCGAGGAGCTGTCTGAGGAGGGCTGGGTCGACATCCACACCGAGTCCTCCACAGCCGACGATCTCGACATCGACACCCTGCTGCGCGTCATCGACGCGGTGAAGCACCTGTGACCGCCCGTCAGGCGAACGACACGCCGCCCCTCCAGTCCCCCGAAACCAAGTAGAGGAACCGTCACGCCATGTCCCCCAACGCATCATCCAGTGCGCCACCGCGCGCCTTGAAGGTCGTGATCGCCGGTGGTTTCGGGGTCGGCAAGACCTCGATCGTCGGCTCGTTGTCCGAGGTGCCTCCGTTGCGGACCGAGGCCAAGATGACGTCGGCCTCGATCGGGATCGACGACACCTCCAAGATCGACCGGAAGACGACCACCACCGTGGCCATGGACTTCGGGCGCATCACGATCGACCGGTCGCTGATCATGTATCTCTTCGGAACTCCGGGCCAGGACCGGTTCGGGTTCATGTGGGACGACCTGGTGAACGGGGCCATCGGGGCCATGGTGCTGGTGGACCTGCGCCGCATCGACGACTGCTTCGACGCCGTGGACTACTTCGAGAACCGCTCGATCCCGTTCGTGGTGGCGATGAACGTCTTCGACCCGGCGGTGCAGTACCCCGAGGCCGTGGTGCGTGACGCTCTGTCGATTTCGGACCACGTGCCGATCGTGTCGATCGACGCCCGCGACCGCGGGTCGGCCAAGGCGGGCCTGCTCACCTTGCTCAACGTGTTGGTGAGCCGCAAGACCGGGGCACCGACGGGTGACCCGGCCCGCGTCTGAGCGCCGGCGGCATCTTCCGTGACTGCCCCCCATCCGAGCCCCACCCTCCCGGAATCGAGCGCTCCGCTCACGGCCGGACCTGTCCGGTCGACAGGGGAGGTGATGGACGGCGTGACCGAAAGCGTGATCTCGGGCGGGGCATTGGGCACGCTCCGCCATCCCGACCAGACGGTGGCGGCGCTGAGCCCCCGCGGCCTGACTGTGGTGTGGGCCCAGCCGGACCGGGCCCGGGTGAGCGCCGACGCGCTCGAGCGGTCGCTGGCCTGGCAGCTGCCGAACCTCTACGCCTCTGCGCCGGCCGAGGCCGGTCCCGAGGCCGCCATCCCGCCGTTCCGCCTCGTGCGGGTGTCGGGAACCCTGACCGTGGGCGACGGGGCCCGGGTGTTGGAGCTGAGCGAGCAGCTCGAGGATGCCCGGGCGGCCGTGCCGGCCTATGTGGCCGAGCTGAGCGAGGCACTGGCCGAGACCGGGGCCGCCGCCCGGGGGGCCGAGCAGCGACGGGACGAGCTGAAGACCATCCTGGGGGCGCACGCCGCCACCCTGGCCTCCTCGCCCGAGTCCCGCTCCATCGTCGGTCTGCACCGCCGTATCGCCTCTCTGGAGATCGACCGACGGGGGCACACCACGATCGACGTGAGCGCCCTGCGTCAGGCCTACGAGGCCTTGGCCGCCATCGACTCCTCACAGCTGCCGATCGATCCCGACGCCGAAGCGCTGGCCACCCGGTGGGAGCGGTTGCTCGACGCCGAGGCCAGCCTCGATGCCACCGAGCCCCGCCACCCGCTCATCGGCCAGCTCCAGGAGCTCCAGGCCAAACTGCGGACGGCGGAGGCCACGCTGGCCGAAGCCGACGAAGAGGTGAACCGGCCCCGGCCCACGGCGGCCGACCGGGAGGAGATCGACCGGCTCCACACCGCAGCCGAAGAGGCCGAGGAACGGGGCGGCCGCTTCGGTGCCCGCCGCAGCGACGAGGACGACGCTCACAGCCGGGAGGCGGCACTCCTGGCCCGCTTCGGGTTCCAGAGCTACTCGGAGTACCTGCTGGCCGGCGCGCTCGACCCGCTGGCCGCCGCCGTGTCCCGGCGCCAGGCCGCCCTGCAGAAGGTCAACGCCATCCGCAAGATGATCGCCGAGGTGGAGGCGAGCATGTCGCCCTCGGCGGCCCGCCGGGCCCTACTCGATGAGGCCGACGCGCTGGCGGTGGAAGTGGCTACCCGGTTCGGCGACATCGACGCCGGCGACGACGTGGCGGCGGCGCTGCGGTCCATCCGCCAGACGCCGGCGGCGTGGGGTGACCTGATCGACGTGCTGGTGGAGTGCGGCTGCGAGCCGACCGACGATCCGGTGGGCGTGGCCTACGGGATGCTGGAGGCGGCCTACCAGCACAACGCTCCGGCCGATGCCCTCGATGCCGAGCTGGCCGAGCTCCGGCAACGGCTCGCCGGCTTCGACCCGGAGGCCGTGGCCCGCCACGGGTCCCTGGGCGTGGTGGCCGGGGAGTTGATCCGGATCGAGCGGATGTACGACGGGGTCATGGCCGAGCTCACCGACCTGCGGAACCGTCTGGCGGGAGAGCTGAGCCGGGATCAGCGGGTACTCGTGGCGCTGGATCTGATTCAGACCCTGGAAGGGGAGCTGACCGATCTCACGGGCCGGACCCGCCAGGAGCGGGACCGAGCCGGTGACGCCACCACCCCGAGCGGGCTGCTGGAAGCGGCGATCGCCGAAGCCGACGGCGACCCGTCGTCGCCGATCGTGGTGCTGTTCGACGTGGACCTCGACCAGGCAGCACCCGGTGCCGGGGCCATGCTCACCGAGAGCGTCGACCGCCTGGTGGCCCTGGCCGCCGACCGCCAGATCGTGGTGATCACACCGATCGAGGGTCTCGTCCACGCCGCCCACACCCGCGGCGACGTCCACCTTTCCGGCTTCAACTGAGTTTGTTTCAGTCGGCGGGGCCGAAGGCGCCGGCTTCGGTGAGGGCGGCGATCTCCTGAGGGCCGTAGCCGAGGACGTCGGCCAGGATCTCGTCGGTGTGCTGGCCCACGGTGGGAGCGGCCACGGGGTCGACCACGGGGGTGCCGGCCAAGCGGAACGGCGGGGCCATGTTGGGTACCGGGCCCAGCGTCGGATGATCGATCCGGCTGAGCGTGCCCCGGCCCGCCATCTCGGCTGACCCCATGCCCTCGTCGAGGGTGCGGACGGCACCGGCCGGCACGCCAGCCGCCCGGAGCCGGTCGAGCCAGTGCTGGCGGGGGGCGGTGGCCAGCACCGCCTCCAACTCGGCGGCCAGGCGGAACCGGTTGGGCACGCGGGACGTCGCCTCGGCGAAGTCGGGATCGGCGGCCAGATCGGGCCGGCCCAGCACCTCGGTGGCCAGCCGGCGGAAGATGCGGTCGCTCGCCACGGCCAGGTAGAGCGGGCCGTCGGCGGTGTGGAACACGCCAACGGGGGCGGCATCCGAGCTGGTGTTGCCCGTCCGCCGGTGGGGAACGCCGGTCACCAGGTAGTTGGCAGCGTGGAAGCCGAGCATGAGGGTGGCCGTGTCGAACAGCGACACCTCCAGGTACTGGCCGAGGCCGTGGCGGTGGCGGGCCACGAGCGCCCCCAGCACGGCGTTGCACGCCATCATGCCCGTGCTCATGTCCATGATCGCCGGGCCCGATCGGGTGGGTTCGCCGTCGGGTGGCCCGGTGAGCGACATGAAGCCGGTCTCGGCCTGGACGATCGGGTCGAAGCCGAGCCGGTCGGCGTCGGGGCCGGACCGGCCGTAGGCCGACACGGCGCAGTAGATCAAGCGGGGGTTGAGAGCCGACAGCGTGGCGTGATCCAGGCCGAGGGAGGTCATCACCCCGGCCGAGAAGTTCTCCACCACCACGTCGGCCGTGACGGCCAGGTCGAGCGCCACCTGACGGCCCTCGGGCCGTTTGAGGTCGAGGGTGATGCTGCGCTTGTTTCGGTTGGCCCACACGAACGCCGCGCTGACGTCGTCGTCGGGCCCGATCCGGGGCCGGAAGGTGCGGAAGTCGTCGCCGCCGTCGGGCTTCTCGATCTTGATCACGTCGGCCCCCAGGTCGGCCAGCAGCATCGTGGCCAGCGGACCGGCCAGGAAATGGCTGAAGTCGACCACCCGGATGCCGTCGAGAGCGGTGGGGGCATCGGGTGGGCGGGGGGAGTGGGCTGGCAGCGGCGGTGGTGGGAGCGGGTCGGTGGTCATGCGGTGTCTTCTTCCTTGAAAGTGACGAGCATCGAGGCCGTCTGTGGTCTGTACTACCAGGCGATGCTCGTCTCGATCACGTCGACAACACCCGACGCCACCGACCTCGGTTGGCTTCTGCACAAGCACCCCGACCGGGTGCGCACGGTCGACGTGGCCTTCGGGCGGGCCCACGTCTTCTATCCCGAGGCCACTCCGGAGCGCTGCACCGCCACCCTGCTGGTGGACGTCGACCCCGTGGCTCTCACCCGGGGCCGGGACGGCGGCCCGGCCGGTCTCGAACCGTACGTGAACGACCGGCCCTACGCCGCCTCGTCGATGCTGAGCGTGGCCCTGGGCCGCCTCTACGGCTCGGCCCTGGCCGGCTCCTGCCCCCAGCGTCCGGAGCTGGTCGAACGGCCGCTCGATCTCGAGGTGGCGCTGCCGGCGGTGCCGGTGCGGGGCGGCATGGAGGTGGCCCGGCGCCTGTTCGAGCCGCTCGGCTATGAGGTGAGCTGCACCCCCGTGGTCCTCGATCCCCGTTTCCCCCGCTGGGGTGACAGCCGCTACCTGGCCCTCGGCCTGCGGGGCCAGCACCAGCTGCGGCGGGCCCTGGAGCACCTGTTCGTGCTGCTCCCCGTGCTCGACGACCGCAAGCACTACTGGATCGGCCAGGACGAGATCGACAAGCTGCTACGTCGGGGCGGGGCCTGGTTGGGCGGGCACCCCGACCGGGAGCTGATCACCCGCCGCTACCTGCGATCGGGGGCCCTCGTCCGTGAGGCGCTGGCCCGCCTGGCCGACGACACGGCGGCCGACGGCGACCTGATCGACCGGATCAACGACGAGGCCGAGGCCGAGGTGGAGCGGCCGCTCAGCCTCAACGAGCAGCGGCTTCGGGCGGTCACGGCGGCCGTGGTGGCCGCCGGTGGCGGCCGGGTGGTCGACCTCGGATGCGGGGAGGGCCGCCTCCTCCAGCGGCTGGTGCGGGAGCCGTCGGTGAGCTACGTCCTCGGGGTCGACGTGTCGATGGCGGTGCTGGAGCGGGCCGGCCGGCGGCTCGGTCTCGACGAGGCCTC
>CADEDH010000011.1:0-7146 GCA_902826025.1 uncultured Actinomycetes bacterium | reverse complement strand
CGGCTGCGCCACGGCGACCACCGCTTCGAATGGACCCGGGCCGAGCTGGCGGCGTGGTGCGCGCCGATCGCCGGGCGCTACGGCTTCCAGGTGGAGCTGGCCCCCATCGGGCCCGAGGATCCGGCCACCGGCCCGCCCACCCAGATGGCGATCTTCCGCCGGCAGCGGGAGAGGGTGTGATGGCCCGCCCCACCGTCGAGCGGATCGAGGCGCCGGCCATGGGCCTGGTGCTGCTGTGCGGCGCCTCGGGCTCGGGCAAGTCCACGTTCGCCCGCCGCTGGTTCGCCCCCACCGAGGTCGTCTCGGGCGACCAATGCCGGGCCCTGGTGGGCGACGACGAAACCGACCAGTCCGTCACCCCGCAAGCCTTCGCCCTCCTCCACGAGATCGTGGCCAAGCGCCTCGAGCTGGGGCGCCTGACCGTGGTCGACGCCACCAACACCCAGCCCGACGACCGTCGCCACCTGCTGGAGCTGGCCCGCACCTGGGACGTGCTCACCACCGCCGTGGTGTTCGACCTGCCGCTGCGCCTCTGCCTCGACCGCAACGCCGTGCGGGACGACCGGCGCGTCCCCGAGCACGCCATCCGCCGCCAGCATCAGGCACTGCGCCGCACGGCCCGGGGGCTGCGACGCGAGCGGTTCAACCGCGTCTACATGCTGGGCTCGGAGGGCGAGGTGGACGCCGTCACCGTGGACCGGACCCCGGTGTGGAACGACCGGCGCCACGACACCGGCCCGTTCGACATCGTGGGCGATGTGCACGGCTGCCACACCGAACTGGTGACCCTGCTGGGTGAGCTGGGCTACGACACGGCGGCTCACCCCGTGCGCCATCCCGACGGACGCCGGGTGGTGTTCCTGGGCGACCTGGTTGACCGGGGCCCGCAGGTGCCCGAGGTGCTCGACCTGGCGATGGCCATGGTGGAGGCCGGCACCGCGCTGTGCATCCTCGGAAACCACGAGAACAAGCTGGGTCGGGCCCTGGCCGGTCGCAACGTGCAGGTGTCGCACGGTCTGGCCGAGTCGCTGGCCCAGCTCGACACCCGGCCGGCGGCGGACCGGGCCCGGGTTGCCGCCTTCATCGACGGGCTGGTGAGCCACTACGTGCTCGACGGGGGCCGCCTGGTGGTGGCCCACGCCGGGCTACCCGAGCGGTATCACGGGCGCACGTCGGGGCGGGTGCGGAACCTGGCCCTCTACGGCGACACCAGCGGGGAGACCGACGACTACGGGCTGCCGGTGCGCTATCCCTGGGCCGACGACTACCGGGGCCGGGCCGCTGTGGTGTACGGCCACACCCCCGTGCCGGTCGCGGGCTGGGTCAACAACACGATCTGCCTCGATACCGGGGCCGTGTTCGGCGGCGAGCTGACCGCCCTGCGGTGGCCGGAACGGACGCTGGTGTCGGTGCCGGCCGAGCGGGAGCACTATGCCCCCAGCCGGCCGCTGGTGGCCGAGCCGGCCCCGGTGGCAGCCTCCGCCGACCGGCCCCCGCTCCTGCTCGACGTGGCCGACGTGGTGGGCAAGCATCACGTCGAGACCGGGCTGGCCGGGCGGCTGGCCGTCGACGCCGAGCGGTCGAGCGCAGCGCTGGAGGTGATGAGCCGGTTCGCCACCGATCCCCGGTGGCTCGTGCACCTGCCGCCCACCATGGCCCCGGTGGCCACCAGCACCCGGCCCGACTTCCTCGAGCATCCCGACGACGTCTTCGCCTACTTCCGCTCGGCCGGAGTAAACGAGGTGGTCTGTCAGGAGAAGCACATGGGCTCGCGGGCGCTGCTGATCTTCGCCCGGGACGGAGCGGCGGCGCAGGAGCGGTTCGGTATCACCAACGAGGCGGCCGGGGTGATCGTCACCCGCACCGGTCGGCCGTTCTTCGCCGACGAGACCCTGACCGCCGCCGTGCTCGACCGGTTTCGGGCGGCGGTGGCTACGGCCGGACTGTGGGACCGGTTGGCCACGAGCTGGCTCGTGGTCGACGCCGAGGTGCTGCCCTGGTCGGTGAAGGCCGGCGAGCTGCTGCAGCGGCAGTACGCCGCCACCGGAGCCGCCGCCACCGCCATGCTAGGGGCGGCGTCGGCCGCCCTGGCCGACGCCGAGGCCCGGGGGGTGCCGGTGGCCGACCTGGCCGGGCGGACGGCGGCCCGGGCGGGGCATGTGGCGGCCTACGTGACGGCGTACGGCCGGTACTGTTGGGACACCGACGGCATCGCCGGCATCGAGGTGGCGCCCTTCCAGATCCTGGCGGCGGAGGGCGAGGTGCTGGCCCGCCGTCCCCATCAGTGGCACCTCGACGTCATCGACGAGCTGGTGGCACTGGCTCCCGGCCTGCTCCGCCCCACCCACCGGAGGGTCGTGTCGCTCGACGACGACGCATCGGTGACCGAGGCCACCCGCTGGTGGGAAGAGACCACGGCGGCTGGGGCCGAGGGCATGGTGGTGAAACCGGCTGAGACGATCGTCCGCGGCGACGAGGGGCTGGTCCTCCCTGGGGTCAAGTGCCGGGGGCGGGACTACCTGCGGATCATCTATGGCCCGGAGTACCTGGAGCCGGCCAACCTGGAGCGGCTGCGGCGTCGATCCCTCGGCCGCAAACGGTCGCTGGCCCGTCGGGAGTTGGCGCTGGGCATCGAGGCCTTGGACCGCTTCGTGGCCCGGGAGCACCTGTTCCGGGTCCACGAGTGCGTGTTCGCCGTGCTTGCTCTGGAGAGCGAACCGGTCGACCCACGACTGTGACGGCCTGGTACGGGAATCTCACGGCATGGCTCCGGCCTGCTCCGGGTAGGCGCGGGGATTCACCGAGAGGACATGCCGATCGGTCGACGACACCGCCCGCTCCACCCGACCCCTCGCCGTGGTGACTGGCGGTTCGAGCGGCATCGGCTACGAGCTGGTCCGGCAGTTCCTCGACCACGGCCACGACGTGGTGATCGCAGCCGACGTGGGCGCGCAGCAGGCGGCGACTGCTCTGGCCGACGGGGGCGGCCAGGTGCTGCCGGTCCAGTGCGACCTGGCCACGACCGAGGGGGTCGATGATCTCTACCGCCAGCTCACAGCGCTCGATCGGCCGGTGGAGGCGTTGGCCCTCAACGCCGGCGTGGGTGTCGGCGGTGCTCTGAACGACACCGCCCTGAGCGACCACCTCCGCCTCGTGGCGCTCAACGTCACCTCCACCGTCCATCTGGCCAAGCTCGTGATCGACGACATGGTGGGCCGGGGCCGGGGCCGGGTGCTGGTCACGGCTTCGGTGGCCTCCACCATGCCCGGCCCGTACTACGCCACATACGCCGCATCCAAAGCGTTCGTGCTGTCGTTCGCCGAGGGGATCCGGGTGGAGCTGGCCGACACCGGAGTCAGCGTGACGGCACTGATGCCGGGCCCCACCGACACCGAGTTCTTCCACCGCGCCGGCATGGAAGGGACGAAGGCCGACGAGTCGGCCAAGGACGACCCGGCCGATGTGGCCCGCGACGGGTTCGAGGCACTCATGGCCGGTGACGACCATGTGGTGGCCGGCTCGATCAAAAACGAGTTGCAGGTGGTCGGCGGCCGGCTGATGTCCATGGAGATGCAGGCCAAGATGCACGCCCGCCTGACCGAGCCCGGCTCGGGGACCGACTGAGCGCGGCAGCAATCGGGGCGGCGGGCCCCCGCGCTCGAGCTGGTGGGTGGTCAGCAGAAGGCATCGGCCGGGATCGTCCCCGGGGTCGGGGCGGCGAACCCCTCGGGCCATGTCGGGCTCTGGTCGGCGCACCACCAGACCGCCCCCAACTCGGCCCCGTCGAGCTGGGCGGCGGTGAGGTCGGCCCCCGACAGATCGGCGCCCCTGAGGTCGGCGTCGGTCAGGTCGGCCCCGGTCAGGTTGGCCGACAGGAACGCTTCGCCCAGTTGGGCGCCGGTGAGCCGGGCGCCGGTCAGCTCGGCGCCGAGCAGGTAGGCGGCGGTGAGGTCGGCGCCGTCGAGGGTGGCGCTGGAGAGGTCGGCGCCGGTGAGGTCGGCCCCGGCGAGGTTGGCCCCGGTCAGGTCGGCGGTGAGGAGGTCGGCCTTCGACAGGTCGGCCCGGCTGAGGTCGGCCCCGGCCAGGTGGGTGGTGAACAGCTGGGCGCCGGTGAGTTCGGCGTCGGCCAGGCGGGCACCGGTGAGGTCGGCACCCCGCAGGTCGGCCGACCCCAGGTCGGCGTCGCGCAGGTCGGCTTCCCGGAGATCGGCCTCCCGCAGGTCGGCGTGGCGTAGGTCGAGGCCAGCCAGGTCGGCACCGCGCAGATCGATTCCCCGGAAGGGGCGGGCCGCATCGGGTGTCGGCGACAGCTGGCGGACGAAGCGGACGTTCTCCAGCCGGTCGGCCGCCTCCTGCCGGGCCCGATCCCAGCGTTGCTCGGTCAGGGCTACGGCGCCGGCCACGACGGCCCCGGTGAGGGCCGCCACCAGCAGGTCCCGCCTCAGACGGGCCGGAAGTCGGCGCCGGCGGAGCGGGGTCGGCGACGCTGCGGCCGGGCCCGACGTTGGCGCCGGCGAGGACTCCTCGGTGGTCTCCACCCTGGTCACATTAGGTCGTGACCGGCCGGGTGGGGGACGCTCACCGGGCGGCGGCAGCCGTTTCGAGCGCGGCCCAGTGTCGGGTGGCGTCGCCGTGCTCGCTGGCCACGACCACGGCCTGCTTGTGGAGGTGATGAAGCTCATGCTCGGCGCTGTAGGCGATCGCCCCCATCACCTGGTGGCCGGAGCGGATGGCGGCCACGCAGTCCCGGGCGGCCAGAGCCTTGGCCCGATGCACGGAGGGAACCACCTGGCCGGGGTGGAAGCCGGGGGCGGCCTCGGCCAGATCGACGGCGGCGGCGTAGGTGAGGTAGCGGGCCCGTTCCACCGCGCCCAGCATGTCGGCCAGACGATGCTGGATCGCCTGGTGGCCCCCGATGGGGCGTCCGCCCTGCACCCGCTGGCCGGCGTAGGCCACGCAGCTGTCGAGCACCGCCCGGGCCAGGCCCACCAGCTCGGCGGCGCCGAGCACCGCCCCGGCCAACCAGGCCAGCTCGCCGGGGGCGGGGTCGAGGCGGTGCCAGGCCCCGGCCGGCACCGGTGCCGCCAGGCGGCACAGCATCGTGCGGCCCTCGTCCTGGGCCACCTCGATCGCCGGTCCGGGCCATCCCTCGTCTCCGGCGGCGGCCACTTCAGCCGTCCACCACTGGCGGCCGGCGAGCGACCAGCCGCTGGCTGCCGTCCCGGGAGGGGCGGTGGCGGCCAGCACCACCACCCGGTCGGCCAGCTCCAGGCCCCGGGCCACGGTGGTGGCGGCCGCCGCCGGATCACGGCCGTCGACGACGCACAGGAGCTGGTCGGTACCGTCATCGGCGCGGGGGCCGTTGTGGCGGCCGTCGGCGTCGAGCCCGATGATCGCCGCCACCAGTGGGGCGATCATCCCGCCCGGGCCCACCGGCAGGGAGCAGCGGCCGTGGGCCAGGGTTTCCACCACCAGGGCGGCGTCGAGCACGGCCAGCGACGACGGGGTGAGCAGACCGGTCCAGCCGTTGGCCGCAAGCTCGGCCCAGGCGGCTCGCCGACCGGGCACCGACGATGGATCGGCCGCCGGCCAGCGGCGGTCGACCCAGCGGGCCACGGCCCGCACCAGCTGCTCCTGGTCGTCGTTCAGTGCGAAGTCCACGGCGGTCTGCCCCTTTCCTGTGCCGATCTGGTGTGCTGGGCGGTCACGGGTGACGCCCCCGGGCACCCGCGGGCGGGGCGTCGTTGCGGGGCAGGCCGAGTCCGCGCGTGGCGACCGTGGTTCGCAGCACCTCGGAGGTGCCGCCGGCGATCGTCTGGCCCACGCTGGTGAGGTACAGCTGGCGCATGGCGCCGCCCAGCGGTGCGCCCGGCCCGTCGAGCAGGATGTCCGACCCCAGCAGGTCGAGGGCCAGGTTGGCCACCCGCTGGCCCAGCTCATCCGCCATCGTCTTGTACAGGGCCGACTCGTAGGGCGTCGGGATCCCCTGGTCGAGGAGCCAGCCGAAGCGGTGGAAGAGGAGGCGCGTGGCGTCGACCTCGGCCTCCAGCTCCACCAGGCGGCGGGCCATCGCCGGCTGGCCCGCCAGATCGGCTGCGACGTGCCGGCGCAGGAGCGACAGCTGACGAGCCAGGGCCGGTGGCTTGCAGAAGCGGCCCCAGAACCGGTCCCGGTCGAGGCCCTTCAGCAACTCCCGGAAGCCTTCGTTCTCGCGGCCCATGATGCGCCAGGCCGGCACCCGCACGTCGTCGAGGAAGGCCTCGTAGTGGTACACCTCGCCCGTGAGGCTGACGATGGGGCGGAGGGTGAGGCCCGGGGCGTCGTTGGGGACCACGAACATGGTGAGCCCACCGGCCCGGCTGCCGGCCTCCTCGACACCGGTCGTCCGGGCCAGCACCATGCCGTGGGTGCAGGCGCCGGCCTCCGAGCTCCAGATCTTGTGGCCGTCGATACGGTACTCGTCGCCGTCGCGCCGGGCCCGGGTGGTGAGGGCCAGCAGGTCGGAGCCGGCGTCGGGTTCGCTGTAGCCCTGCCAGGCCAGGGCCTCGCCGGCGGCGATGCGGGGAAGGAGATCGGCCTGCAGGGTGGGGTTGCCCTCCCGGATCAGCGACTGGGCCCACTGGTCGCTGCCGGCCAGCGGGCCGAACGGGGCGCCAGCCAGTGCCAGCTCCTCCATCAGTGCCAGCTGGTCGATCATGGGGCGGCCGGCGCCGCCCCAGCGGCTTGGCCAGGTGAGCCCGATCCAACCCCGGGCACCGAGGGCCCGCAGGAACTCGAAGGAGTAGGCGCCGGTGCCGTACCCGCCGTCCATGGCGTCGTGGGGCCAGGTCTCGGGCGGCCGCTCGGCCAGGAACGCCTGCACATCGGCCCGTAGCCTCTGGGCGCTTGGCGGGTAGCCGAATTCCATCTGCGCCGTCCCCCCCCGGGCTCGATCCCCGGGGCCACTGTAGGGCCACACCGGCGGGGGAGCGAGTGGGGAACCTGCTTGGAGCCGGCCGCGGCGGGAAGCCGCGTACCGGACCGTTGGCGGCACTGGTCGCTGGCCTGGTCCTGGCGGCGCTGACGGTGGAAGGCGACGCCCAGGAGATCACCGCGACTCCCCTGGTCCGCTATTTCGGCGACGAGTTCAGCCGGGATCCGGTTCGG
>CADEDH010000010.1:50698-124426 GCA_902826025.1 uncultured Actinomycetes bacterium | reverse complement strand
CCGCGGTGCACCACTTCCTCGAAGCGTTGAAGCTCGCCTTCGCCGACCGCACCCAACACCCGGCCGACCCCGACCCCCCCAACCCCCGAATCGCGGCGGTGCCCGTCGACTGGTTGACCTCGAAGACCTACGCCGCGGCCCGCCGCCACGACATCTCGGCCACCCGGGCCACCGAGTTCACCGCCGGCTCCGCCCCCGGCACCGACGGCGAAGGATCGTGCACCACCCACCTCACGGTGATCGACAGCGACGGCGCCATCGTCTCCACCACCCAGACCATCAACGCCCTGTTCGGAGCCCGGGCCGTGGTCACCGGCACCGGCATGATGCTGAACAACTGCATGGCCCTCATGGATCCCGTCCCGGGCCGGACCAACTCGATCGCCCCGGGCAAGCGGGTGCTGTCCTCGATGTCGCCCACCATCGTCGAGCGGGACGGTCGGCCCTGGTTCGCCCTCGGCACCCCGGGCGGCAATCGCATCTTCGCCGCCGTCACCCAGGCCATCCTCAATGTGATCGACCACGGCATGACCCTTCAACAGGCGGTCGAAGCGCCCCGGGTGTGGACGATGGGGATGGGCTCACCGGTGCTGGTGGAGGACACGTTCCCCAACCTGGCCGAACTGGTGACAGGCCTCGAACGCCTCGGCCACCGGGTGGAGGTGGTCGACAAGGTCGCCGGCGGCATGAACGGTGTGCTGGTCGACGACGACGGCCTGCGTCACGGGGCCGCCTGCTGGCGGGCCGACGGATCCCCGGCCGGCCTGTCGGGCGGCGAAGCCCGCCCGGCCTCGACCATCCTCGACCGCGGCCGCTGACCACACCCCCAGTCGGTCAGTCGGTGGACGCGGTGGCTCGGGTGTCGTCTCGCCGCCTGACCCGGCCCGCAGGCAACACCGGTCCCAGATCGACGGCGGGGTCCCGCCCCGTGACCAGGTCGGCGATGAGTTGACCGGCCATCGGCCCCCGCCCGAAGCCCGACGAGGCCAGCCCACCCGCCAGGTACAAGCCATCGTGACCCACCTCGGCCACCGGCCCGATCAGGGGTCGCCCGTCCCGCGTGAACGGCATGAGCCCGCTCCAGGTCCGAGCGGGCGGAAGCCGGGCGACCAGGGGCAGCAGCTCGGCCACGTGGGCGTGGTTGACTGCGATGCCGTCACCGTCGACGGTGCGGTCGCCGGCCGAGGTCCACACCCGGTCGCCGCCGAAGACAAGCTCCCCGTTGGGCCGCTGGCGCCCATACAGGTGCCGGGTCAACCGTCGGCCCGCCCGGTGGGTCAGCTCGGGCGGAGCGAGGCCGCCGCCGGCCTGGTCGCCCCCGGCCTCCTCATCCCCGACCCGGATGGCGGACTCGAGGCTCCAGGCCAAGGACGATTCGCATGCTGCGAGGGCATGGCGGAGCATCTGCGGCCGAGGCTCGGAGGCCCACATCTGGCCGCTCACGGCCACGATCGGCACCTCGACCCCAGCCATGGCGGCCAGCTCGGCGCACCAGGCCCCGGCGGCGATGATCACCGCCTCGGCGCCGACCGCTCTCGGCCGGGGCCGGTCGACCTCCACCTCCCACCCACCCCCCGCCCGGGGCCGCAGGCCGGTCACCGTGCACCCGGTCTCGATAACGGCGCCCGCCCTCTGGGCCTCGATGGCGAAGGCCTGGGTCGCCGCAACCGGTTCGGCTCGGGCGCCCAGGGGATCGAGGATGGCGCCGGCCAACTCGGGGTCCACGTTCGGCTCGAGGTCGATCAGCTCGGCGCCGGTCACCAGTTCCAGCTGGCGGCCGGCTCGGCGGCTGGCTTCGACCATGGCGGCAGCCCAGTCCCACTCGGCCTCGGTCCGGATCAGGGTGAGGGTGCCGGTCAGGTCGAGGCCGATGTCATGGCCCCGCTCCTGCGCCAGGTCGAGGTATCGCTGGCGGCTGCCCATCTTGAGCGTCACCTCCACATCGGGCCGATCCCCCCACCCGCCGCCTCCGATGAGCCCGGCGTTGAGTCCCGATGCCTCACCGGCAACGGACCCGCGGTCGAGCACCGTGACGCTCACCCCCCGCTCGGCCAGGGTCAGGGCGGCCGAGGCGCCGACGATCCCGGCGCCGATGACAACGACGTCCATGGCGTAACAGTACCCACGTCGCCCTCGGCGTGATCGGCCCACCAGGTGTCCCCTTCGGGGCCCTCTCGTTCCGCCTGGGGCGGAACGATTAAGGTCCGGCCATGGAGCAGGTATCGGAACCCTTCAGCTTCGACCCCGACGAGGTGCGGGAGCGCTACCGCCGGGAGCGGGACAAGCGGCTACGCGACAACGGGCCGGACCAGTACATCGAGATGGCCGGCGACTACGCCCGGTACGCCGAGGGCGACCCCTACGTGGAGCCCGGGTTCACCCGCGACCCGATCGCCGATGACATCGACATCGCCATCATCGGCGGCGGCTTCAGCGGCCTGTTGGCCGCCGCCCGACTCAGCGAGCGGGGCGTCTCCGGGTTGCGGATCATCGAGGCCGGCGGCGACTTCGGTGGCACCTGGTACTGGAACCGCTACCCAGGAGCCCAGTGCGACACCGACGCCTACTGCTACCTCCCGCTGCTCGAAGAGCTCGGCTACATGCCCCGGGAGAAGTACGCCTACGTCGACGAGATCTTCGGGCACTCCCAGAAAATTGGCCGACACTACGACCTCTACGACCGGGCGATCTTCCGCACCCGGGTCCGGTCGGTCAGCTGGGACGAAACCCTGGGCCGCTGGCGAATCGCCACCGACCGCGACGACGACATCCGCGCCCGGTTCGTGATCATGGCCCTGGGTACCACCACCAGAGCGAAACTCCCCGGCATCGCCGGCATCGAGAGCTTCGAAGGCCACTCGTTCCACACCAGCCGGTGGGACTACGGCTACACCGGCGGTGACAACACCGGCGGGATGACGAACCTGGCCGACAAGCGGGTGGCCGTCATCGGCACCGGCGCCACCGCCATCCAGTGCGTGCCCCGCCTGGCCCGCGACGCCGGTCGCCTGTACGTGTTCCAGCGCACCCCCTCCACTGTCGACTGGCGCCGCAACCGGCCGACCGACCCCGAATGGTTCGCCTCCCTGGAGCCGGGATGGCAGCGGCGGCGGCGCGACAACTTCACCGTGCAGGCCGCCGGCGTACCGGTGGAGGAGGACCTGATCGACGACGGCTGGACCCGTATCTTCCGGGCCATCAGCTCCCCCAAGGGAGAGAACCGGCCGAAGACGCGGGAGGAACGGGACCGTGTCGTCGAGTTGGCCGACATGGCCAAGATGGACGAGCTACGACATCGGGTCGAAGAGATCGTGGCCGACCCGGCCACGGCCGAAGCCCTCAAGCCGTGGTACCGGGTGATGTGCAAGCGGCCCACGTTCAACGACGAGTTCCTGCCGTGCTTCAACCAGGACAACGTGACGCTGGTCGACGTGAGCGACTCGAAGGGGGTGGAGCGGATCACGCCCCGCGGTGTGGTGGCCAACGGGACCGAGTACGAGGTCGACCTCATCGTCTACGCCACCGGGTTCGAGATCTCGGCCGAGTTCAAACGCCGCCTCGGCATCGGGATCAACGGCCGCGACGGCCTGTCGCTCTTCGACCACTGGGCCGACGGGCTCAAGACCCTGCACGGATTCACCACCCGCGGCTTCCCCAACTGGTTCTACATCGGGGTGTCGCAGAACGCCTTCGACCTGAACATGACCTCGATGTTCGACGACCAGGCCCGCCACGTCGCCTACATCATCGACGAGACCCTCCAGCGGGGCGCCCGCACGGTGGAACCCACCGAGGACGGGGTGCAGGGTTGGCTCGATCTGCTGGGCAGCTTTCACATCGGCGGCGGGGGTTTCCTGGCCGAGTGCACTCCCGGCTACTACAACAACGAGGGCAAACCCACGGGCGGTAGTGGCTTCTTCGGGGCCTACGCCCCCGGCCCGGCCCGGTTCAACCAGCTCCTCGAGGACTGGCGGGCCACCGGCGACCTACCCGGGATGGAACTGGCTTAGCGCCCGGAAATGCCGACGGTGGCCGCTGCACGTGATCGACCGACGGGGCAACGTGTTGTAGAGGCCGATCACGGTACGTGAGCGGATTTCCCTGCGAGACGTACCGCCCTCAACTCCGGCGCAGAGCCCGATCGATGGCCACCTGGTGCTCGTCGGGGCTACCGCGACGAAGTGCCTCCTCCGCTGCTGCTGAGAGCGGCTCGTAAGGTCGGTGGAATCGGATGACGTGCTCGGCCGCATCGGGACCGCCATGCGTCCGACTCCCGGTGTTCACGGACAGGTCGAGCCCTCCGAGAGGCCGACGGTCGCTGCACGTGATCGGCGCGAGCCTGTGTGGCGGCGGGCGGCGACGGGTCGCGGGGAGCGATCACGGTACGTGAGCGAATTTCCCGCGGGAAATCGGGTGGCGGGGCGGGCAAGTGTGCCCCCGGGCGTAGTAAAGGAGGCGGCAGTCGGCGACCACTGCGAGATCAAGCTGAAATCGTCCTTGGGTCGGTCAGCGAGTTGGGCGGTCGACCTGATCTGTTGGATGGCCAGCCTCAGCGATCGCGAAACTTCAAGGTAGAGACAGTTGCGCGCCGATTCGATGAAAGGAGTCGGAGATCGATGTGAGCACTAGTTCGCTGAATCGGTGTGATGACCGCTGGACGCCCTTACCTTCGGCAAGTTCCAAGACGTCTGGGTCGTCCTCGTGGTCGCCGAGGGCATAGAACATGTATCCCTCGTGGGTTCCCAGATGAATAACATCTTCCGCAAACCGATGCTGACGAGAGTCGTCCCAGCTCGGGGTACAGTCTGCCATCTCTTCCACCCACTCCGCATAGTACTCCGCCGCATGAATAGCCCAGCGGTACTCGGCTGGATAGCCGAGACGGATGAGTCCCATGTGCTTCCCCATGGTCCGATAGAACGCTTCGTAGCTAGCAGGGAGCCACCCGCCACCCACCACTCGAAGCCGTTCGACCTCATGGGGTTCACATCCAACGACCCGCAGAGCTTCGTCTACTGTCGTCGAAGCGCCTGAAGATCGCTGCGCATCCAACTGACGCCGAAGTGCGGTGATGGCTCCTTGGTAGTTTCGCGAGAAGTGTTCTACTGCTCCGCTACTCAAATAGTCTCTCGTCTCGATTTGGATATTTAGGTACCGCTGCCGGAACCCCTGGATCACATCTCTGGAGAAGTCGCACGCCTCACCCGGGAGTGATCTCGTGGAGATGTAGATCGTACCGGAAGGCTCAGTCAAGATCTGTCCCGCTGTTCGCCCGGTCAATCCCTGTTGGGGTCCGGCCCGATCAGCATGGTCAGCTCGTCGAGAGCGGAGACTCCACACCGTTCTACGGACTGCGCAGCGGCCATCTGCGCCCTGCTCCAACCGGGTTGCCAGCCCTTCCGGTTGGATCCTCCAATCCAGCGGTCGGCCGGCCACGAAGCCGGGGCATGAAATCAACGGCGACACGAAACCGGACCGCAGTGATGATCGCGGCTGCGTCCGGGCTGGTCACCCTGCTCGCTGGATGCTCAGCGGCCGACGGCCCCCGGTCGGCACCGTCGCCGCTCGACTCGGTCGTCCCAGCGGAGCGGGTCGATGTACCGACCTTCGATGCGCCCGCCGATCAGGAAGCCGCCCTGTCCGAGCCACCGGCAACCAATCCGGTCGAGGCGGTGCGGCGCTACCTGGCAGCCGAGGTCGACGGGACACTCGACCGGTCCTACGGCGCTCTATCGAGGGAGTCGCAGGACGATGTCGGATCGATCGGTGAGTGGGTCGACTCGGCTCCGCAGCGACCGACGATCGTCGAGTTCCAGATCGACCCGGCGGCCGGGGATGCCGCGTCCGGCGTGACCACGGTGGTGGTGGCGAGCGAGCTGGCGCTCGAACCCCGCCTCGACGAGGTCAGCGGGTTCGTCCCTCGCCAGGCCACGGTCGACTGGATGGTGGTGGCCGAGGACGGCGGTTGGAGGATCGACCTGAGCGGCTCGTCGCTCGAGCCGATCCTCCCCGATGAACAAGGCGCCACCGAGGCAGCCGAACTCTGGGCCGCGGCCCGCCAGGAGTGCCGGGTCGACGGCGAGTACGAGGGATCGCTTCTCGGGTCGCCTGCCCTCGGCGACGAGCTGTGCCAGCTCGAAGGAACGGTCGTCGCCGGGCCGCCGGCACCGTTGGAGGACGCCATGACCGCTCAGGTCGTCGCCGCCTTCGGGCCCGACGCCCTGCGGTGGACCCGCACCGTCCCGATCTCAGCGCCTCTGACCATCTCGGTCGTGACGGCGCCCTATGACGACCACTGGGTCGTCGTCGGTGTTGCCAGCTGATCCTCGGGAGTTGGCATCAACGTTGGTCCGGTCGACGCGTGGCCGGCCCATCGGTGCTGCCAGCACCGCATCACAACCCCGCCGATTCATCCGGCCGAACGAAAGACGATTCCCATGCCCACGTACCTGACCCGCCGGGCGCTCCCCGCGCTCGGCATCACCGCCAGCATCCTCGCTGGCGCCATGGGGATCGCGGGGGCGTCGAGCCACCGCGAAGCCCCCCTCTCATCGCAGGACCCGGTGACCGATCTCACCGACGTCTACGCCTTCGTCAGCCCTGACGCCCCGGACACGGTGACCCTCATCGCCAACGTGATCCCGTTCGAGCAGCCGGCGGGCGGGCCCAACTTCTACCAGTTCGGCGACGACGTCCTCTACCAGATCAACGTCGACAACGACGGCGACGCCCGGGCCGACACCCGCTACCAGTTCCGGTTCACCACGACGACCGCCAACCCCGGGACGTTCCTGTACAACACCGGCCAAGTCACCAAGCTCGAGGACCCCGACCTCAGTGTTCGCCAGACCTACACCCTCACCGAGGTCGACGAGCAGGGCCGGAGCCGGGTGCTCGGCCGCAACATCCCGGTGGCACCGACCAACGTGGGAGAGCGCTCGACGCCCAACTACGAGTCGAACCTGGCCGCCCCGGCGGTCAAGCAGCTGTCGGGCGGCATCACCACCTTCGCCGGTCCCCGCGACGACGCCTTCTTCGTCGATCTCGGATCGATCTTCGATCTCGGTGGCCTTCGGCCGTTCAACCCGGCCCACCTCATTCCCCTCCCCGCCGAAGACGGTGAGGACTACGTGGCCGGCCTGAACGTGCACACCCTGGCCCTCCAGGTCCCGATCGACCGGCTGGTCGACGACGATCCGGTGATCGGGGTGTGGGCCACGACCCACCGCAAGGCAACCCGTATCGCCAGTGATACCGGTTCGGTGAAGAGCGTCGGCGACTGGGTTCAGGTCTCGCGCCTAGGCCAGCCGCTGGTGAACGAGGTCGTGATCCCGATGGGCAAGAAGGACCGCTTCAACGCCTCTCGTCCGTCGCAGGACGCCCAGTTCCTCGATCACGTCATCAAGCCCGAGCTGGCCGGCCTGATCCCGGTCCTGTATCCGGGGGTCAAGGTGCCCACCGAGGTGGACGCCGGGCTCGGCCTGGGAGGTCGGGAGGACATCGCCACGATCTTCCTGACTGGGATCCCAGGGCTCAACCAGCCCAAGGGCGTCAAGCCGGCGGAGATGCTGCGTCTGAACACCGACATCGCCAAGTCGGGCTTCCCCAACGGGCGCACGCTGACCGACGATGTGGTCGATATCGAGATCCGGGCGCTGGCCGGTGCCACGGCGTTCTCGCCCGAGTTCAACATCTCACCAAACAAGGATCTCGGTGACGGCGTCGACGCCAACGATGTGCCGCTGGCGGCGAAGTTTCCCTACCTTGCGTCGCCGAAGGCGGGGACGGACTGAGCTCGATGGGTCACACGCTCACCACGTCGAGGGGGACCATGCGGTCCCCCTCGCGGGGCGTCCGCCTGGCCGGCACGCTCCTCGCCATGGCGGTTGCCTTCAGCGCCGCACAGTTCGCCGTCACCCGGGGTGACGACCAGCCGGCAGCCACCGCGTTGGCACCGGCCGATCCCGCGGCCGAGGTGGCGCAGTTGGAGCAACGGGTCGCCACTGATCCCGACGACGGCGTCGCCTGGCAACAGCTCGCTCCCTACTACCTGGACCGAGCGGCCGGCAGCGGCGACCGCGAGCTGGTGGAGCAGGCCCGGCACGCGGTGGACGAGGCCATCCGCTTGCGACCCGACGATCTCGCCACCTACCTGGCCCATGGTTCGCTCCTCCTCACGCTCCACCAGTTCGCCGCCGCCCACGACGTCGGCACCGCCGCCCGCGCCGCCCACCCCGACTCCCCCGACGCGCTGGCCATCCTGGTCGATGCGTCGATCGAGCTCGGTCGCTACGAGGAGGCCGAGGCCCACCTGCTGGACCTGCTGGAGCGCCGACCCGACGCCGCGGCGCTGGCCCGCGTGTCGTACCTCCGTGAGCTGAACGGCGATCTCGACGGCGCCCGCGTGGCCATGGCCCAGGCCGAGACGGCCGCCGTTGGCGACCTGTCGGAGACCGCAACCATCGCCACGCTCGTCGGTGACCTCGCCCTCGCCGCCGGCGTGCCCGCCGAGGCGCTCGCCGCCTACGAGCGAGCCGAGAGGGCCGAGCCCGGGGGTTCGCTCACTGCGCTCGGCACGGCGCGGGCGCTGTTCGCTCTCGATCGTGCCGGCGAAGCGATCTCGATCCTCGAGACATCGATCGCCGGGTTCCCCGAGCCGGCGTTGATGACGGTCCTGGGCGAGATCTACGAGGCCACAGGTCGCTCCACCGAGGCCACCGATCTCTACGCCCGTACCGCAGCGTTGATCGAGCGTCACGGCGCGGCCGGGGAGGACAACACACTCGAGGCGGCCCGCTTCCACGCCGACCACGGTGATCCCAACGAAGCGGTGCGCTTCGCCCGCATGGCGTTCGAGGCCCGCCCGACGGTGTTCGCCGCCGACGCACTGGCGTGGTCGCTGACCAGGGCCGGTCGCTCCGAGGAGGCGCTCGCCTACCTCGAGCACGCCGGCCTCCTGGGAACCGACGCCGCCGACCTGCACGTGCACGCTGCGGCGGCCTACGCCGCGGCCGGGTTGACCGAGCCGGCCCGAGCCTCGCTCACCGAAGCGTTCCGGCTCACGCCCTACCCCTTTCCTGCGCTCCCGACGACGGCCGCCCAGCTGGCCGACGAGCTCGGCCTCGGCGTACCGCCCGAGTGGGCCGTCAGGTAGGTGCGTGTGCACCTTAAGAGGCAGCGACCTTCAGATCACCCAGGGGGGTGGGTCGGATGTCATCGGCTAGGCGTTCGGTCAAAACCAACACCTCGCTCGATCCGAGCCGGAGCAGAACAAATTCGGTGACGGTTCCGGGAAAGGTCGTCCAAGGGCCGCCCTGGTCGTCGACGAACAGGGTTGCGCACCCTTCCACGGACGCCGGCAGATTCTCGGAGGGATCGCCGCTCGTCATGGCGCAGTACGACGGGTCCGTGGCGCTTTCCAGCGCCATCGTCCGAGCGACCATCATCGTCCCAGCCGCGTTGCCCACCAAGATAGGGTGAGGTGGGTCGAGCGTCTCCAAGAAGGGCTGCTCCTGCAGCCATTGCAATAGATCAGCCGGTAGTTCGGACCGGCTGGTCGGGGCACCGGTAGTCGGGTCGATGATGGCGATGTTGAACCGATCGGTATCCGCCACCCACAGGGCCGCCATCGTCTCGGGCTGATCGTCGCGGTACAGGCCGAACTGGTTCGGCCCGTACTCCAGGGTCACGCCTCCCGTCTCAGGGGAGCGGAACGAAAACGTCAGGTCACCGATCGTGTCGCTGACCGCATACTCCACTCCGGGTTGCAGCGCTCCCGCTTCAGGGCGATCCGGCGGCGCCGTGCCGGATGGTGCGGTGCTCGACGGAGCGATGGCCGGCGGCGCAGTAGACGTCACGACAGCCTCCTCCGCCGCCGGAGAATCGACACCGCCACAGCCCGCGATCAACAGGCCACCCGAGCACGCAAGGCCCACCAGCACATGGCGCATTCAGCGCTCCCTCCCGATCTCCCAGATTTCCGCACGGAGTTGCTACCGGTGCGCCCTCATCAGGCCTGCATCGCTCCAGATCAGCTCCGAACCCTCTGTCGAACCAGCAAGCCGGATTCCTAACACCGCCTCGCAATTCGTCACACCGGTGCCCTAGCCGATGATGAGAGTCAAGGAAGGGGAAGCATCGAGAGGGTGCGGCCGAACGGGTCGGCAATCCACAGCCGATCGGCCCCGGCACTCAGTGCAACCATGCCGCCCCCAGGACCGTAACGAGCCACTACGGCGTTGCTGTCGGTGTCGATGGCGACGGCCTTCACGTCGGGGGCCGTGACCCAGAGCAGGCCATCAGTGAAGACGAGGCTCGACGGGCCATGCAATGGGACGCTTGCTTCCGAGGTGGGAATGCGCGCCACCACCTGGTTCGTGGCGGGGTCGATCCTCACTACCGATGCGATGGCCGACTCATCGCCGTAGATCCACAGTGAGGCATCGTCGACGACGACGTCGGCATACCGGATCGGCAACTCGACGTCGGCCAGCACGGCACCGGTCGCTGGATCGATCCGCCGAACCCCGGGCTCGGCTGCCAGGTGCGTAACCCACAGCGACCCGAATCCGAACTCGATCGAGTAGGGGAATTCGCCAGCGGGCAGGGTGCTCGCCACCTCATTGGCGGCCGGATCGATCTCCACCAGTTCCTGTACCGGGCCGGTGCCGCTCAGCACCCACACTCCATCAGCTGAGGCCGCCAGGCGGGAGACCGTAGTGGCGTCGGCCTCGGAGGCCAGACCGCCAGGGATGGCGAGCCGGGCCGTTACGACACCAGTGTCCGGGTCAATCCGCGCCACCTCACCATCATCGACCATCGGCACCCACAAGGAGCCGAACGCCAGCAGCGGCGGCGCGCTCTCGGTCACCCCGCCCGGGGCCAGATCCACCGTGGCCCGAACCGTGCCGTCGACAGCCGAGCGGCGTTCGAGGGGCCCGCCGTCGAACTGCACCCAGAGGTCGTCCCCGGCCACCACGACCTGCGTGGGCGCACGCGTCAGCGGGATCACCTGCCCGCCGGCAGCTTCGATCGCCGTGACCGGGATCGCGATGGCAGAGGTGGAGACTGTCGACGTGGTTACGACTGGTGCGCCCGTGACCCCCGCTTCCGTCTCGATCTTGGCTCCTGGCTCACCCATGGATGAAATCGTCACTGCTACAACAGCGATCGCCGCTGCCACCGAGAGCGCTACCGCCGTGCGAACGCCGCCCCGCCGTTGTTCGAGCCGGCGGTTCCGAGAAGCATCGGAAGCACCCCGGACGGTGATGGACGTAGCAGCGTCGATGTCGACGGGCCCCGCCTCCGACGCCGAGGCCGCCAGACGAAGCTCAGCCAGTAAGCGGACCCGAAAGTCGGGGTCGGGCTCGGTGGATCCCAGCGGGCGCCGGAGCGACTCGAACAACCGATCGTCATTCATCGCCGGTCAAACCCTCGGGTGAATAGCGCTGCCGGAACGCTCTCTTCGCCCGAACCAGGAGAACTTCGGTGGCGCCGACCGAACGTCCGATATGGGCCGCCACCTCAGGGACAGACAGCCCGTCGACATACCTCAGCGTGAGCGCCGCCCGCTGCCAGGGGTTCAGCTGTGCCAGCGCCCGTAGAGCGCCGCTCTCCTCGAAGGGCTCATCCACATGCCGCTCCTGCATGCCACTAAAGATCACCCTGAGCCTGCGCTGCTCGCGCTCGCGGGCCCGCCAGTGATCGATCAGTTTGTGCCGCGCTATCCCGATCAGCCAGCCGACACTCACGATCTCCGAGCCCCGGTCCCGCACTGCCGTGAGCGCAGCGAGCATCGTCTCCGACGTGAGGTCCTCTGCCTGCTGCCGATCACCGACCCGGCGGAGAAGGTAGTCGTAGACGACGGGGAGAGAGCCGTCCAGGATCGCGACGACGTCGCCCCGATCGACGCGAACCTGGACCTCCTCCTCCGATGCCGTCATCTCATACCCGGCCCGGACCGCCGCCAAGGTGACACACACCCGATGGCGTCAGCCTCCTCCGTCGCCCTGTTCTCTCATAACCCCCATTGTCGATCGAGCCGATCGGATTCCTAACACGCGCGCCAAGAAAGGTATCCCCGTGAGCACATGCTGATAGGCGTTGGCGAGCAGCGGCACAGTGAACAGGCTGGCCACCTTCGGATCTGACGTTCCAACCATCAGGACACCGTGGGATCGGTGGCGAGTTCCGGGGCCCCTCGACGGGTGACGGCGCGCCTCGCTGGACCAGCGGCGGGGCGCCCGTGGTCCGGACGTGCCGGACCCGGGTCCGTGCGCTAAAACGGGGCCCAAACCACGACGACACAAGGGAGTGCGATGGCGGCTGAGTTCGAGCTGACCGACGAGATGCTGGCCACGGTCGGGGTGGAGAGCGAGCCGTGGCCGGTCGAGCTGACCACCACCAGCGTGCGGGCCTTCGCCCGGGGAGTCGGCTACAGCGACCCTCGATACTACGACCTCGATGCGGCCACCGCCGCCGGGCACGACAGCCTCCCCGCCCCGCCTTGCTACCTGGGCACGCCGGTGTTCATCCCCGGCCAGTCCGACCCCACGTTCAGCGGGCCCCGCAACACCGGGCCCTCGATCCGCCACGGCCTCAAGGGCCTTCTCGACGGGGGCACCGAGGTCCACTACGAGCGCCCCCTGAAGGCCGGCGATCGACTGTTCATGACCTCCAAGATCTCCAAGCTGGAGGTCAAGGAATCGAAGGGGCTGGGCAAGATGCTCGTCGTCACCAGCGAGCAGTCCTTCACCGAGCAGGACACCGGGGACGTCGTGATGCGGACCTACGGCCAGGCCATCTACTACTGAGGAGACGAGCGACCATGCCGACGTTCAACGAAGTCAATGTGGGCGACGAACTCCCGCCGATCACCAAGGCCCCGGATCGGGCCCAGCTGGTGCTGTACTGCGCCGGCTCGGGCGATTTCAACCCCCTCCACTGGGACCAGTCCTTCGAACAGGCCCAGCAGATCGGCGACAACATCGTCCACGGCCGGATGAAGTGGTCGACGCTCGGCCAGGTGGTCTCCGACTGGGTTGGGGCCAGCGGCTGGGTCAAGTCGGTCGCCTGCCAGTACCGGGGCATGGACCTGCAGGGCACCCAATGGCAGGCCAAGGGCGTGGTGGCCGACAAGCGGGAAGAGAACGGCCAGAAGCTGGTGGAGGTCGAAGTCTGGACCGAGACCGAGTCGGGCCAGAAGACTACGCCGGGCCGGGCGGTCGTCGTCCTCAATGCCTGATACCGGCGGCGAGACCCGGGGCTGAGGTCATGGTGCTGCAGATCGAGGATCGCGGCCGGGTGCGGGTCCTGCGGATGAACCGGCTGGACGCGTTGAACGCCATGAACAACGCCCTGTTCGCCGCACTGCGCGATGCGCTGAGCGACGCCGCCACCGCACCGGGGGTGGCCGTCGTGGTGCTGACCGGCAACGGCCGGGCGTTCTGCGCCGGCCAGGACCTCACCGAGATGCTGGCCAGCCATGACGACGGAGCAGAACCCCACCAGTTCCCGTCGATGCTCGAGGTCGTGGCCGCCTTCCCCAAGCCCCTCATCGCCGCCGTCAACGGTCTGGGCGTCGGTATCGGCATGACCATCCTCGCCCATTGCGACCTGGTGCTGATGGCCGATACCGCCCGACTGCGCACCCCGTTCCCCCAGCTCGGGCTGGCCCCCGAGGCCGGTTCCAGCTTCACCTTCGCCGACCGGATGGGATGGCAGGCGGCGGCCTACATCCTGCTGTCGGGCCGCTGGTTCGATGCCCAGGAATGCCTGGCCATGGGCCTGGTGTGGAAGGTGTGCGCCGCCGACCAGCTCGAGGATGCGACGGCAGAGGTTGCCGCCGAGTTGGCCGCCAACCCCATCCCATCGCTCGTGGCCACGAAGCGTCTCATGCTCGACAGCGGCCGGCGCGACGATGCGCTCGCCGCCCACCGACGCGAGGTGGCGGCCTACGCCGAGCTCATAGGAGCGCCGGCCAACAGCGAAGCGGTCGCCGCGTTCATCGACAAGCGCGATCCCGACTTCACCAGCATCGACGGCCTGTAGACCACCCGTCAGACCACGGGACCGCCAGCGGCTCACCTGCGATACTGGCGCGATGGACAACGGGCAGCGTGGCGATGCCATCGACCGCAACCCCTTCAGTGCCGAAGCCATGGCGATGGCCGCCCATCGGATCAGCACCGACGCCAACCGGGCCGGCGCTGACGCCCAGATCCGGGAGCTGGCCACCCTGGGGTTCACCCACTTCCCGGACCGGGTAGGCGGCGCCGAGCTCGATGAGGTGCGGGCCGAGTTCGACCGGCTGAACACCGGCGTCGACACCAGCCGGAGCACGTTCGGCGGCTACCGCACCCGGCGGGTGTTCAACCTCGCCGGCAACTCGCGGGCCTTCGACCAGCTGATCACCGATCCCCTGGTGATCGCGGCGGTGGAAGCGCATCTGCAGGATCAGATCCAGCTGTCGGAGATCTCCAGCATTCAGATCGAGCCGGGCGAGGTGGCCCAGGCACTGCACCACGACGACGGTTGCTACCCCCTGCCTCGACCCCATCCGCCACTGATGGTGTCGGCCATCTGGGCCCTCGACCCGTTCACCGAAGCCAACGGCGCCAGCCGCGTCCTGCCCGGTAGCCACCTCGAGGTCAGCCCCGATCTCGATGCGGCCGTGGGGGCCACCATTCCGCTCGAGATGGGCGCGGGATCAGTGGGGCTGTGGGACGGTCGCCTCATCCACGGCGGCGGGGCCAACCACACCCAGCGGCCCCGCCGAGCAATCGCCGTGCTCTACGCCCGGGCCTGGCTCCGCCAGCAGGAGAACCAGTACCTCTGCATCGACCGGGCCACCGTGGCTGGGTTCGACCGCGACTACCAGCGGCTGTTGGGCTGGTCCCGCTACGGCCCCCACACCGGCATCGTCGGCGGCCGCGATCCCGGCCATCTCCTTCGCCGGCCCTGACCTGAGAAGCGCCGCCATGCGGCCAGCGCCGGCTCGCCGCTCACCCGAAGTAGCTCCCGCCGTTGACATGCAGCACCTGACCGGTGATGTGGCCGGCCGCATCGGAGAGCAGGAACACCACAACATCAGCGATCTGCGCCGGGGTGGCCATCGACCCCAACGGCACGTGGGCGCTGGCCCGGGCGATCTCGGCCTCGGTCATGCCGTCGCGGGGCTGGGCGGTGTCGGTGAGGCCGGGAGCAACGGCGTTGATGCGGATCCCCAGAGGTGCCAATTCGGCACTGGCCGCCCGGGTGAACCCGACGACACCGGCCTTGCTGGCGCCGTAGTGGGTGCCCAGCGGAGAGCCTCGGTAGGCGGCGACGGACGACAGGTTGACCACCGCACCGGGCCGGCCGGCATCGGCCAGCCGGCGAGCGACCAGCTGCGTGCACCGAAAGGTGCCGCCGAGGTTCACCTCCAGCACGGTCGACCATTGGGCATCGGTCATCTCCAACAACGGAACCCGGGGGAACGTACCGGCGTTGTTGACCAGCAGCTCCACACCCCCGAGCTCGTCGCCAGCGGCGACCATGGCCGCCACGTCCTCCCGCGAGCGCACATCACCGGCGACGGCGACGGCCCGGCCTCCCGCCGCTTCGATCTGCGCCACCACCGCCGAGGCGGCGCCCGGATCGTCGAGGTAATTGACCAGCACCGCCGCCCCCTGCCCCCCGATGGCCACAGCGACCGCCGCACCGATCCCTTGTTGCGCGCCGGTCACCAGCGCCACGCGCCCTGCGAAGCCCATCGAGCACCGCCTCTCCGGCCACAAGCCAGCTACGAACCCCGGCACGCAGCAGAAAGCCGATGCCGACCGGGTTCCCCCGCCGGCAAGCTATCAGGCGACCAACAGGGCCGGCCAGCGACGCGCCACGCCTGCTCGGCGTGCTCTGTCGGGGTCGCGCTGCTACTCAGCCAACTCGCCGAAGCTACGTCGACCGGCGCCGGCGGCGCGGCGGGCCTCACTGACGTCTACCCGCCAGGCCGCGAGTTCGGCCTCGCCCCTAGGGGACAGAGCGAAGGTGGGCCCGCTACCGGGCGACAGCCGCCTCACGATCAACGAGTCGGTGAAGGCACTGGCGGCGGCCAGCTCCAGGGTCTCGGCGTCCACGCCGAGCTCGTGGGCGAGCTCCGGGATGCTGGCCGCCCCCTGCTGGTCCAGAACCCGGAGCATCGCTCCACGGACCCCGTCGAACGTGGTCCGGCCTGGCTGGTCCAGGAGGAAGGCGACCGGGGGGACCGGGCGGCCGGCCGCCGACTCGGCGATGCTGTGCTCCAGGAGCTGGTCCTCAGCGATCGACCGCTCCAGCGTCCGAAGGACCGACCGCCATCCTGGCGGGCCGCGCCGCTGCAGCGCCAGTGAAAGATCGAGTAGACGGCGGGCCCGGAGGCTCCAGTAGCAGCCCGATGTGATGAGCCGGAGCGGCTCGCCACTGAAGCGTGGAGCCCCCTTGATCCCTGTCAGCCGGGCGAGCGCTTCCAGATGAACAGCTAGCATCTCCCATCGGTAGAAGGCCATGCCAAGCAACTCGTCAGGACCGGCGAAGCCGAGCCGTCGATGGCGCTCGACCACGAACCGGGCGGCACCTTCCGGGAGCCCGGCCCGATCGACGGCCGCCTGCACGTTGGCTCCCAGGTCGAGAGACTGGACGAACGCCTCGCCCGGGCCGCGGTCGGCACCGATCAGGGTCATGGCGGAGAGGTAGGCATCGAGAACCTGGCGGCCCGGATCATCGCCCCACGACAGGCTCACCACCTCATGCACGTGGTGCTCCATCACCGTGCGCACCATGGCTTCCGGACATCGAACCGTCCAGGACCCCGCCACCACCTCTTCACGGCGACGATCCAGGAGCCCGAGTATGTAGTCGGCCTCCGCTCTCGCCAGCCGTTCGGGCGACCATCTGGTCCCGGACCACCAGTTCGGGATGGCGTCGCCGGCTAGGCCCGGGCTCATCGTCCGACCAGGCCAGCCAACGTACGGACCGCATCGGCCGGCGGTTCGTCACCACGCCAGGCGACGTGATGATCGGGTCGGATCAGGACCAGGGCACGCTCGTATGTTGTCGCCAGCAGTGGCTCGTCGAGGGTTATCCAGCAAAGGGGGACGCCGAGGCTGCTGGCCGCGTGGGCAAGCGACTCACCGGCGCCGTCGCGGGAGAAGTCGAGCAGGGTGAACTCGGGCCCGAGCAGATCGTAGATCTCGGTCCCGTCGGCCTTGCGCATGCTGGGCGCCCGCGACCCCGACCACGACGATGCCACCAGCCGGTCGGAATGCCAGGCGGGCTCTGGATCGGTGTCGGGGCAGATGGCCGGCGACTGCCGATACCGGTAGCCGAGGTGGATCCCTAGGTTGTTGGCATGGAATTTCTGCTGGTGGAGGTATCCGGCGATCTGGGATGATGTCGCCCCGTCCTTGTTCAAGAAGATGAACCGGCGCCATACCTCCATGAGGCTGAAGCACATCTCCCGATTGAACTGAGCGACCGGTCGCCGTTCGATCTCGTACGAAAGCAACAGGTCGGGATCAGCCCAACCGCTGAGAGTCGCAGCCAGCTTCCAGCCAAGATCGATGGCGTCGCCGATGCCAGTATTGGCGCCGTGGCCGCCCGAGGGAAAGAACTGATGGGCTGAGTCGCCGGCGATGAAGGCCCGGCCCTCACGATAGGTGGTGGCTATAGCCAGTCGATTCTCCCAGTTGGCCACCGACAACACTTCGTCGACGACGAAGTCGAGGCCGATCATTCTCCACAGCACAGGTAGCGGATCGTCGGTGAAAGGAGCACCGTCGAATCGGGGAAACACACCAGTCCAGGTATCGCCACCATCACGAGTGACAAGAGTCACCCCGCTGCCAACCACACTGAGAAAGAATCGCCCGTACTTCAGCAGCCGAGGGTCGTTGCTGCGGAAGTACACATTGCAATTCTGAGAGACGGGTCCGATCTCGTCGTTGTGAATACCAAGCGCGTCCCGAACCCGACTGCCGGACCCGTCACAACCCACCAGATACGAGCCCCGGACGGAAGCTGACCGACCGGTCTCGTCGGTGATAGTGACCGTCACGCCACTCCCATCCTGGTCGAGGGCCTCGAACGTCGTTCCGAGCCGGAGGTCGATCAAGGGACTGTCCAGACAGGCTCGGCGCGTGATCTGCTCCAACCGGGAGCCGATGACTCGTAGATACGGCACCCGTGGCAATGTCCCGTCGTTGACCCGGGCCATCTCCCGCCGCAGGTCGTCAACCGATGCCGACGACCAGTCAGCGATGAGGTCATCGCCGAACGATGCCGTCCAGATGAACCTGAAGTCCTGGTCCGTGGGAACGCCGTCGCCCCACAGGCGGTCGGCCAGCCCGAGGCGATGCAGGAATTCCATGCTGCGGGAGTTGACGAAGTCCATCTTGGGATGGCTCGAAGGCTCCAGGCGCCGCTCGACGAGGATGCTCCGGACTCCATGGCGGGCCAGCTCCAGAGCCAGAATCGAGCCGACCGGGCCCGCCCCGACGACCACTACTGGCAGTCCGTCCACCGCCGTCAGCGGCCGATCGGTCAAGGTGCTGTGCTGGTTCATCCTGGGGCCTCCGTTGTGCTCTGGCCAGTTGCCGATCGAGGCGACCGGCAACACAAATCGGACGAGACGGTCGGAGCGGTCTCTCCGCACCTCATTAACCCGGCGAACGACGCCGGGCGCAAGGGGCCGATGATCAGCCGTGGGTGCGGCCAAATGGGCCGGTGGGAGTAGCCATCTGGTCATCCCACTTGGTGGGCAGAAAGATCGATCTTTTGCACCTGTCGATGGCCTGGGATCGATGGTGGAGTTCGACCCACCGAGACGACATGACTGCTGCCGCTGCGGCGAGCTGCGCAGTGCTGCGAACAACCGTTTGACCAACTGAAGGACTCACTATGGCTGTGCTCATCAGAGGGGTGGACCTTGAGGTCTCACCCGCCGGTAAAGCGAACGACCAGATCGCAAGCACGCTGCGCTCAGCCGGCGCTACCACGGTGTTGGCGGTTCGGGTGAACGGTGAGGACGCCATCTTGGCCGTCGGCCTCGTTGATCACGAGCGGTTCGACCTGGACGCCTTTGGCCGAGACACCGAGGTCGTGACGGTCGCCGACGTCGCTCCTCTCGTCGACCGCGGCTCCCGGGCCGGTGACACCGTGGTCGACGTCGGTGGAGTTCAGATCGGGGGGTCGGGATTCACGGTGATCGCCGGACCGTGCGCGGTCGAGAGCTCCGACATGATCAGCCGGATCGCGTGGGCGGTGCGAGCTGAAGGGGCATCGGTGCTCCGAGGCGGCGCGTTCAAGCCACGCACGTCGCCCTACTCCTTCCAGGGGATGGGTTCGGACGGCCTGCAGATCCTGTCGGAGATCCGGGCCACGACCGGCCTCCCGGTGGTGTCCGAGGTCGTCGACGCCCGGGACGTCGAGGCGCTCGTCGACCACGTCGACATGTTGCAGGTCGGGGCGCGCAACGCTCAGAACTACAGCCTGCTGACCGAACTCGGACGCAGCGACGTGCCCGTCCTCCTCAAACGGGGGTTCGGCAGCACGATCGACGAGTGGCTGGGCTCGGCTGAATACATCCTAGTGGAGGGCAACGAGAACGTCGTGCTGTGCGAGCGTGGCATCCGCAGCTTCGATCCTTCGCTCCGTTTCACCCTTGATCTGGCCGCCGTCGCGCTGGTCAAGCAACGGTCGCATCTTCCGGTGGTCGTCGATCCCAGCCATGCCACCGGAGCCCCAAACCTGATCGCCCCCATGACGCTGGCCGCCCTCGCGGCCGGGGCCGACGGCGTCATCATCGACGTCCACCCCGACCCGGCGACCGCCAAATGCGACGGCGCCCAGGCAATCCTGCCGGAACAGTTCAGGAGCTTGATGGCCGAGCTACGGCCCGTCGCCACAGCCATGCGACGGTGGATCGCGGCCCCCACTCTGTCGACGATCGCATGACGGGTCACCACAGCCGCGACGGCCAGCGACCGGTCGCACTGGTCACCGGGGCGGCGGGCGGAGTCGGTTCGGCCGTCGTCCAGGCCCTCGTCGACGACGGGGTCACCGTCGCCGCCGTGGACCGCGATAGTGACGCCTTGGCCCGACTCCTGGGCCACGTGGCCGGTGGGTCCCAGGTGGTCGACTTCGCGACCGACGTGACCGACATCGAGTCGGTCCGAATCACGGTGGGGCGCGTCGAGCGCGAGGTCGGGCCGATCGGCCTGCTTGTCAACGCCGCCGGCGTGCTGACCACCGCCGACCCGGTCGAGTTGGACCTGGCCGACTGGGACTACTGCATGGCGGTGAACGCCCGAGGGGTGGTGGCGGTCTCGCAGGAAGTAGTGAGGCGAATGCTGCCGCGGCGCACCGGATGCATCGTGACCATTTCCTCCAACGCGGCCCGGGTTCCCCGGGCCGGTATGGCCGCCTACTCGGCATCCAAGGCGGCCGCCACATCCTACGCCAAAAGCCTCGGCCTGGCCGTGGCGCCGCTCGGCATCCGGTGCAACGTCGTTTCGCCGGGCTCGACGTTGACGCCGATGCTGTCCCGATCTTGGGACGGAGCCGACAAGCTCCATACGACGATCGCCGGTGATCCGGAGGCCTTCCGACTCGGAATCCCGATCGGCCGACTGGCCAGTCCCCAGGACATCGCGGCCGTGGTCCTCTTCCTCCTGGGCGACAAGAGCAGACACATGACGCTGCAGGACGTCACCGTGGACGGCGGAGCGACGCTCGGTGTCTGAGGGAACTGAGCTCCTGGTCAGTTCGGCACTGGAAACGGTGCCCTATCCGATGCCTGACCGGTCGACGTTTCCCCCGTCTCCCGCCTCCTGGCAGCCTGATCCTCTCCGGTCGATTCTGCTCATCCATGACATGCAGAACTTCTTCCTCCGTGGCTTCGGCGGCCAGCCGCCGGTCGGTGATCTCGTGGCCAACATCGCGGCCCTCCGTTCCGCCTGCGTCAACGCCGGCGTGCCGATTGCCTACAGCTGTCAACCGGGCTCCATGTCCGACGAAGACCGAGGCTTGCTCAATGCCTTCTGGGGTCGGGGCATGACGTCGGATGAGAACGATCGCGGAGTGACTTCCGCCCTCCGACCCAGTGCTGATGACTGGATTGTCACCAAATGGAGGTACAGCGCATTCCATCGATCCGACCTCCTGGAGCGGATCCAGGCTGCAGGGCGAGACCAACTGATCGTGTGCGGCGTCTATGCACATATAGGCGTTCTGATGACCGCGTGTGAAGCCTTCAGCTGGGACCTCGAGACGTTTCTCGTTGGTGACGCCGTGGCCGACTTCTCGCCCCAACACCATCAGCTGGCTCTCAACTATGCGTCAACAAGATGCGCTCAACTGATCGACTTCAGAACAATCGTCGAGCTGTTCTGAGCTTTGAATGTGAAAGGCACGAAATGAAACAGTCCACCCGCAACATTGAAGACTTTGTCCAGGACCTCATTGGTGATGGCGAGAACGTAGAGCCCTTCGCCCTTGTATGGCGGCGCGGGGCACACGAAGAAACCGTGGAGGTTCTGCGGGGCCCGGTGAGCGAGCTCAGTCGACTCGACGAGATAAGTGCGGCCACGACGGGGCCTCAGCTCGTTGTCGTCCCGTACCGGCAGGTGGTCGAGCGCGGATACTGTTGCGTTGACGATAAGTCACCTCTGATCCGAATGGAAATTGACGAGGCAACGACCATAGCGAAAGCCGATCTGCTCCGCTACGTCAGTGGTATCGACTTCAAGATTGCGGAGGTCGGCTTCGATCGTAGCGACACGGAGTATTGCACCGAGGTAGAGGCGGTCCAGAGAGAGATCGAGGACGGCGAGGGGGCGAACTTCGTGCTTAAACGGAGCTACGTCTGCGAGATCGATGACTACAGCGCCCGACATGCACTGGCTCTGTTCGGCCGACTTCTGGAGGACGAGCCGGAAGCCCGCTGGATCTTTCTCGTCTTCCTAGAAGATCGGGCCCTGGTGGGGGCGACGCCTGAGAGTCACCTTGTGCTGTCGGGAGGTCGATTGCAGATGAATCCGATCAGCGGGACGTACTGCTATCCCGCGGCCGGGCCGAGCCGTGAAGGCGTAATCGATTTCCTTCGAGACGGTAAGGAGTCAGACGAGCTCTTCATGGTGGTGGACGAGGAACTGAAGATGATGACAACGGTGTGTGACTCCGGTATCGCCCTGGTGGGGCCGCACCTGCGGGAAATGGCCCGACTGGCCCACACGGAGTACGTCATCGAGGGTGTCACGTCCCGTAGTCCGGCCGAGCTTCTCCGGGCCACGATGTTTGCGCCGACGGTGGTCGGTAGCCCGATCGAGAACGCGTGCCGGGTAGTGGCCCGACACGAACCCGAAGGGCGCGGCTATTACGCCGGGGTGATTGCACTGGTCGACGGCGATGTGAACATGGACTCCGCCATCTTGATCCGCTTCGCCGACATCAACCCCTCGGGGGTTGTGCGGGTGAGCGTTGGCTCGACGATCGTGCGACATTCGGTGCCGGAGCACGAGGCCGGCGAGACCAGGGCGAAGGCCGAGACCATGCTGGCCGCGCTCCGGGGGAGGGGCCGGGAGCGATTGGGCGACGACGCCGAGATACGAGACATGCTGGCCAACCGCAACCGGAACATCGCTGGCTTTTGGCGTGAGCCACACGCCCAACGCCACCCGGGGGCGGTGCTCGATGGTCGGTCCGTTCTCGTCATCGATGCCGAGGACGACTTCACCTCAATGCTGGAGTATCAGCTCAACATGCTCGGCCTCGACGTGACCCGCCGCCGCTGGGCCGACGACTACAACCTCAATGGCTACGACGTGGTGGTGCTTGGGCCTGGCCCCGGGAGTCCGCTGGACTGGAATAGCCTAAGAGTTGCCCGGTTGCACACCATCGCCAGCCAGCTGCTGGCGATGAGAAAGCCGTTCGTGGCTGTGTGCCTCAGCCATCAGATCGTCTGCGCCCAGCTCGGCCTCCCGGTGCGGCGACGCAAGACTCCGAATCAGGGTCGAGCGCAACTGGTCGACCTATTCGGCAAGACGGTGTCGGTGGGCTTCTACAACAGCTTCAGCGCCTGGAGCGCTGAGGCATCCAGCTATCGACTCAAGGCGGGCGGCCTGGTCGATATGAGCCGGGACGAGCCGACTGGTGAAGTCCACGCCCTGTCTGGACCGACGTTCCGCTCCTATCAGTTTCATCCCGAGTCAGTGCTCTCGTACGACGGTGCCAGCGTGTTGCATGACTCTCTCGTTGAGCTGCTCGTCCCCGAATGCGCAGCGCTTGTCGGCGTCGACCTTGTCGCCACGGCCAATGGAGGGGAAATTACATGAGTTCGCCACTGCCCACTATCGGCGACTGGGCGACGTTCGAAGAGCTGACGGAGATCCAGGACGCGCTGATCCCTTCGGTACTCGGTCGGGCCGCCAACGCCCCACACTACGCCGAGTCCTGGCGCCGTGGCTGCAACCAGCCCCGGACGCTGGAGGACTTTCGGGCCCTACCGCCCACGAGCAAGTCGGACCTGGCGACCAGCTACCCCTTCGAGTTGCTGGCCGTTCCACGAGCCGAGCTGGACTCGTATTTCGAGTCGAGCGGGTCCAGCGGTGCACCGACGCCGGCCTACTACTGTGCGTCTGACTGGCAGGACCTGACCGATCGCTTCGCCCGCAAGACCTTCGGCATCACGGGGAGCGACGTGGTGTTCGTTCGTAGTCCGTACGCGCTGGGTATGGCGGCTCACCTGGTGGCCCGAACCGCCCAATCGGCGGGGGCCACGGCGATCGCTGGTGACAATCGCTCGTCATTGATGCCGTTCACCCGTGTCGTACGGGTCCTGCGGGAGCTCGATGTCACGTTGACCTGGTCGAATCCGACGGACTGTCTGTTGTGGGCGGCGACCGCCGCCGCGGCCGGCTTGGATCCCAAGGTCGACTTCCCCTCGCTCCGGGCCCTGTTCGTGGGCGGCGAACCCCTGTCGCCGGCTCGCCGGCAGAGGATCTCCGGCATCTGGGGCGTCCCCGTCATCGACGAGTACGGGTGCTCCGAGCTGGGGAGCTTGGCCGGCAGGTGCGAGGCCGACCGCCTCCACCTGTGGGCCGACCGGGTCAAGGGCGAGGTACTCGACCAGGCGACCGGTCAGATCAGGAGAGATGGCGAGGGCGAGCTGGTGCTCACCCCACTCCATCTCCGCGCCATGCCACTGGTGCGATACAACGTCGAGGATCTCGTGCGCCTCTCCTACGAGGATTGTGCGTGCGGGTGGAAGCTCCCGATCATCGAGGTACTCGGTCGGTCGGCGCAGGGCTACCCCGTCAAGGGCAGGGCGGTCACCCAACTCGACGTGGAACAGGTGGTGTTCTCTCTCCCCCCGGAGCTCGGCGTCATGTTCTGGCGTTCTCGGGCCGAGCTGGATCAACTGGTGGTTCAGGTCGAGTCCTCAGCGTCGCCGGCCCTCGTGGCCGGGAAGCTCTTGAGCGGCATACGTGAGCACCTCGGCGTACCGAGCTCGGTCGACGTGGTGCCGGAGGGCACCCTGGTACCCTCCGAGCTCCTCTTGGACCCGGCCCAGTCCCGCAAGCCGAGATCGCTGTACGGACCCGGTGAGAGCTGGGATGACGCCGTCGTGTTCGGTCGGGGTCGAGCAGCATGATCAGCTCACATCGAGACGACGCGGAAGCCGACGTCGTCCTCGTCGACGGGGGCTTCGTCTACACCGCCGATGAGGACGACACGATCATTCCCGAGGGGTCGGTGCTGATCGTCGACGGTCGGATCGCCGAGGTCGGGGCCACCTCCGAAGTGCGACGATCATTCCAGACCATCATTCGCCAAGGGAAGAGTCGTACGTCGACCGTCGACGCCCGCGGTCGACTGGTACTTCCTGGTTTCGTCAACGGCCATTGGCATGACATGTTCGCCTCCCGCATGGCCTTCGGGGCGGCGACCCGGGCGCCCAACGACTGTGCCGATCAGCCCGGCTTCTTTGCCGGCGGTGGGGACATGCACACGATCTCGGCAATGTTCTGCCGATCACGCGAGATGATCGACGCCCTCACACCAGCCGAGGCGGAGGCGATCGCCCGCTATTCGCTGTGGACGCAGTTGAGGACCGGGGTAACGGCAGTGGGAGATCTCGGTTCGCTCAATCGGCCGGAGGCGCTGGCCGCCGGCGTGCTGAAGCTCGGCATGCGGGGTGCCATCAGCACATGGGCCGCCGACGTGGTGTGCCGCCCAGGTGAGGCCAAGCCGACGAGGGTGGTCGAGGTGGAGGCAGTGCTGAGCGAGCTCGACGAGGTGCTCCGGCTTTGTGCCGAAGACCCCAGTGGCCGGTTGATGGCCCGCCCGTCCGCCGTCTACACGACCAACATGTCCGACGAGCTGGGCGAGGGCCTGGCTGCCATCGTGGCTTCGCATCAGACGCGGTTTGCCACCCACCTGGGTGCGTTGCGGAACGAGGCCGACTTCGTCGCCTCCTATTTCGGAGCCCGCCCGGTCGAGCGGCTCCGCCGGCTGGGGATCCTCTCCAGCCAGCTCACGGCGGTCCACTGCTCCTACCTGGACGACGGCGAGGTGAGCCAGCTGGTCGGCGCCGGCGTTCACTTCGACCACTCGCCGGCCAAGTACGGGAGCTCCGGCGAGTCGGTCATGAGCGGGACGAAGCTGTTGACCGGCCAGGTCCAGGCCGGCGCCCGGGTATCGGTATCGACCGACGGGGCCCCCGTGCTACTCGGCGGCATGTTGGAGAACATGCGGGCGGCGTGGCAGGGCCACAACGAGATCGCCGGCGACAACACCCTGGTGTCGCCCAGTCGAGCGCTGGCCATGGGCACGGCGGACGCCGCTCGTGGTCTGGGCTGGGCGGGCTTGGGCTCGTTGCGGGTCGGGAACGAGGGTGATGTCGTCCTGATCCCCGTCGATGACTGGCGCTATGTGCTCAATCCGCGGCCGCTCGAATCGCTGCTGACGGCCGGATGCTCAGCCGACGTGGAAGCGGTGCTCGTCGGCGGTCGCCTGATCGTCGATGACTGCAGCCCGGTCCTGGCCGACGAGCGGGAGATGGAGCGTGAGTTCGTCGATGCACTGTCCTCCTTCTCCCGCCGCCTACCGATGGTGGATCCGGGGATCGTCGACGCTCTGGCCTCGCGCTACCACGAGCGGGCTCAACGACCACTCCGCCTCGCGACCTGAAGCATCACCAATCCGAACCTACGACAGGAGAACTACGATGCCCACCACTGCAACGTCCCATGACCCGCTGGTGAACCCGGTTCACGACCCGGACTTCCTCCGAGCCGCCATGGACTGGCACTTCTCACCCGAGACCGGTTCCCCGTTCTGGCTGAGCCGGGCCCGCCTGCTCGACTTCGACCCTCGAACCGACGTCACCTCGTTCGAGGACCTGCTCCGGTTCCCGAACGTCGCCAACGACCTCCGGACGGTCCAGCTCCGGGATCTGATCCCCAAGGGCTGCCGAGACTCGAAGATCGTCGGCGTGTTCGAAAGTGGCGGCACGACCGGGCCCCCCAAGCGGGTGGTGGTCCTCCAGGAGTGGTATGACCTCCTCACCGATTGGTTGACGGCGGTGCTCGACGCCTGCGACGTCCCGTACGGGCGGAACTGGCTCGCCCTCGTCCCGGGCGGCCCCCATATGGTGGGCGACCTCTGGCGAGGCGTGGCGGCACGTCGGGGCGGGTTGTGGTTCCCCATCGATCTCGATCCCCGCTGGGTGAAGAAGCTGGTCTCCGAGCGACGTTACGAGGACGTGGCTGCCTACACCGAGCACCTGTTCACCCAGGCCGAGACGTTCTTGGGTGTACAGGACGTCGGCGTCATCATGACGACGCCTCCAATGCTGGAGCGGATGGCGCAACGGCCGAAGTTCATGGCGGCGATGGAGGGCCAGGTCGAGTCCATCCAGTGGGGTGGTGCCCACATGGACCCCGACAGCCGCTCCGTCCTGGCGAACGATGTCTTCCCGAAGGTGAGACTGTCCGGAGGGTATGCGAACACCATGGCGTTGGGGGCTGGCGGGGTCGAGCGGCCGGGCCTCCAGCCGGGGGATCCCTGCATCTTCGACAGCTTCGCCCCGTTCGTCAGCTTCGCGGTCGTTGATCCTGGCACCGGCCAGCGCGTCGACCACGGCCAGCGGGGGCAGGTGATCGTCAACCACGTCAGCAAGTGGTTCCTGCTCCCGAACAACCTCGAGCGCGACATGGCTACGCGGATCGAGTCACCGGTCGGTCACATGGGCGATTCGATTGCCGACGTGGCACCGGTGGAGGAGTTCGAGGGTCAAGAAGTCATTGAGGGTGTGTACTGATGAGCCTCATCATCGGGGATCCGCCGATAATCGACAGCCTTGGGCCATTCGGACCCCGACGCATGCAAGTGAGGGTCCCGGTCGTCGACGTCAGGGACGACACCCTGGCGGAACTGAGCCTCGTGCCGCCGGTCTTCATCGAGCATGCGCTGGCCGCCTTGGGACGAGCGTCGCCCCTGCCCGCCGGGGACAGGCTGGCTGCTCTCGAACGGGCCGGCCGGCTGTTCGCCAGCGACACGGTGGCGGGGCTGAGTCGGGACGAGTACCACCGTACGGTGTGCCGGTCGACCGGTGTCCCGGTGTCGGTGGTGCGTTTCGGGGCAGACGAGGTGGCCAGGCACATGTCGGAGATGCGCTCGATCGTGAAGCTCGCCCGGCCAGCCGGCGCAGTATCGGATCGGCGAGACACCCGAACCGCAAACGGTTCCGGGCTCTGGGTTCGGAGAGGTTCGGTGTTCGGTGTCGGGTCATCGGGAAACTACCCCGGAATCCACGCTGGTTGGCTGGAGGCGCTGGCACTGGGCTATCGGGTGGCGGTGCGACCGTCACGGCAGGAACCCTTCACGCCCCAACGACTGGTGATGGCACTGCGTTCGGCCGGGTTCGGCGACGACCATGTCGTGCTACTGCCCTGCGATCACGGCGGGGCCGATGCCCTGCTTCGAGGATCCGATCTGGCCTCGGTGTTCGGGGGCGACGAGGTCGTGGCCCGCTACGCCGACGACGACCGGGTGTTCACTCAGGGCCCCGGCCGGTCGAAGATCATCGTCTCCGCCGACGTCGACTGGCGCCAGCATCTTGACGTGATCGTCGAGTCCGTCGCCGGTGGTGCCGGGGTCGGGTGCGTCAACGCCAGCGGCATCCTGGTCGAAGGCGATCCCCGTCCGCTGGCCGAGGCGCTCGCCGATCGTCTCCGGTCGATGCCGAGCCTGCCTCCCGACCACGACGACGCAGTGCTACCGGTGCATCCTGAACATCGAGCCCGGGCGATCGAGAAGTACCTACGCAAGGTCGCCGAGGGCGCCGAGCCGGTGCTGGGCGGAGACGGTGTGGTCGCCAGCCTGGGTGATGGCAGCGCAGTCCTGAGGCCCGCCGTACATCTTCTGCCCGACTGCTCGAGCCGAACCCTCGGTGTGGAGCTGCCGTTTCCCTGCGCCTGGGTCGCCCCGTGGGACCGGTCGATGGGTGTGGCGCCACTGGCCAACAGCCTGGCGGTCACGGCCCTGAGCACCGACGAGTCCCTACTCGACGAGTTGGCCGATCATCCGACGATAAGAAGCCTCTATATCGGCGATCAGCCGACACATTGGAGCCGGCCAGGAATGCCTCACGATGGCTATATCGGCGAGTTTCTGATGCGATCGAAAGGGATTTGGACCTCAAGTCAGACCAATCCCGACGGCAACCGGTCAACTACCACCCAAGCTCGCTCAGAACGACTGGAAATAGCTTGAACCCTACTCAAGAAGCGGTGAAAGCCGACGAGCCTGCCTTGTTCAGCTCGGAGCCAGGAATAGTGACATTCTGGTCCGACATCGGCTGCCCCTGGGCCACCCTGTGCCTGGTTCAGCTCCGGGCCGCCGCCAGCCAGCGGGGGTTCGATCTCGCCATCGATCACCGTGCGTATCCGTTGGAGCTGCTCAACGCCTGCCCAACACCCAAGCTGATCATCGACGCTGAGGTGGTGGTGATCGCCGGCAGCCGACCGGATCTCGGCTGGCGCCCCTGGTCGGCACCGGCCGAGACCTATCCAGTGACAATGCTGCCGGCCCTCGAAGCGGTACAAGCGACCAAGTCACCCGGGATCGGTGGCCTCGGCGGTAGCGAGCAGCTCGATGCCGCACTGAGACGGGCCTTTTACGTCGACCATCGATGCATCAGCCTGCCGGCGGTAATCCTGGAGGTGGCGGCGGGCTGCGATCAGGTCGACGAGAAAGCGCTCGGCGCCGCCATCGCCGTTGGCGTCGGCCGGACGGCTGTCTACCAGGACTGGAAGCTGGCATCGACCGCCAGCGTCCAGGGCAGTCCCCACCTCTTCACCGGCTCGGGCTACGGGCAACACAATCCGGGAGTGAGCTACCGATGGACCGGCATGCCGGCACTCCCGCTCGGATACGGGCCGCAGGGCGGCGCGGGGTTTCCGGTACTGGATGGATACGACCCGTCCTGGTCTGATTCTCTTCTTAATCTCCTCAGATAGGCGCTGAACGATTTCGCATTGTAGAGTGGCTCAAGAGGAGCCAAATAATATCGAAACAAGGAGCGATAATTATGAAAAATACAATCGAGCTTGAAACGGTGGTAAAGGCCCCGGGTGCCCTGGTCTGGTCGGCGCTCACCGAAGGTGATCACCTCGGCCAATGGTTTGGCAACGGCGAGCCGACGAGGATCGATCTTCGTCTAGGCGGCTCCGTGGTGTTCGACCACGGGTCTCACGGCGACATCCCCGCTGTCATCGAAGAGCTGGAGCCATTGTCGGCCGTCGCGTTCCGCTGGGCGGTCATCGGCGCCGCCGGCACGATGGCCACCCCCGACAACTCAACGGTGATCCGGTTCCGGCTGCAGGAAGAGGGCGGCGCTACAGCCGTGAAGGTGTCCGAGGGCGACTTCTCGAAGGTCGTGGCTCCCGCCGATGAGATCGAGGCCCGCTATCAGGCAAACCTCGCCGGCTGGCCTCAGGTGCTGGGGCAACTCACCGAGTACGTCGAACAGATGGCGGCCCATCCGGCGTGAGCCGGGAGCTGAGCTAAGCCACCAACTCGGTCAGGCGATGGGCTTCTCGGGCTGCCCTATCGGCTGGCCCCAGTTGGCCACAGTCTCGGGCCCCGTCGGCAATGCGCCCGAAAAAGGATCTGTCGGTGAGACGGGCCTCGATCGCCTGCCCGATGAGCCAATCGAGATCGATCTCGGCTGGCGGACACCGGGACAGGCCGTCGAGCAGCCGGGCGATCGTTGCGTCGACCTTCCAGCGCTCCTCGATGCACCATTCGGCGAAGAGCTCACTGGGAAGCAGCCCCAGCCGTGACGCGTCGAGTGACTGGGCAGCGGACGCCACAAACTCACGCGAACACTTCGGCGCGGCATTGGCCACGGCAACGCTCTGCCAGAAGCGGCTCAAGTCAGTTGTCATCCGGCTGCTGAACATGACCAGCTCGCCTCGTCGGATAATGGCGTCCTTACCGAGTACCTGGCGAGCGCGGTTGATCACATTCTTGACCCGGAGCCGGCCCGACTCCAGGTCGCCGTCCGGCCAGAGGGCGTCGATGAGCTTCTCGATGTGGACCGGACCCTCGTGGAGGGCAAGCATCTTGATCAGATCGGTGGGCTTGCCCAGCGAGAAGGCAATTGGTCGTGTCAACGCGGTGACGGCGAACTCCCCGAACAGGTGGATGACGATGAGATCGGCACTGTCATCCAGCGGTCGGGCCAGGATCCGGGCCAGGCCCGCCATCCCGACGCGGGCCGCCGAGTGGAAGATCGACTCCAACGGCGCGGCCTCGATACCCATTCGTCGGGCTGCGAAGACGAGCTCCAGGTCGGCACGCCAACGCCGTTCCAGCGGCAGGAGACCAGCGTCGGTCAGCTCGGCGTAGAGCTCGAAGGCCGTGGCCGGGTCCCCGACCCGGGCCAAAACCACCAACTCGGCCATACCCAGCGCCGGGTGATTGTGAGAACCGATCGTCCGTGCCCGGGCCAGTGCCGTCTCCGCCGCCTCAGCCTGGCCTACCAGGGCGAGGGCGGCAGCGGCGAAGCACTCCCAGATCGTTCCCGACGGGGTAGTGGCGAGCTGGCCGATCGACTGGCGATACCGGCTGTAGGCATAGATCACCCCGTCGGCGTCGCCGGCGATGGAGACGGCAACCATTCGGGCTCCCCAGAGATACGCCTCGAGCCAGCTGGTCGAGAGGGGTTCATAGACGGCGGTGACCGTGGCCACGGCTTGCTCGTGGTCAGGCAGGTTTCCGACCAGCGCCGTGGCCAGGGCGCGGAAGACCAGCGATCGCTCGCTGGGCATCGTCTCCCCGGCCATCTCGCCAGCTCGTCGCTCCAGCTCCAGCAACTCGTTGTAGCGGCCCAGGTCGAGGACGGGCCCGACGGCTACCTGACGAAGCAGCTCGGCTGCCCCGTAGGTGTCACCGCTAGCCGCCAGGCGGTCTGCTGTCTCGTTACCCAGGGCGATGGCGGCGACGAGAGATGCGGTGTCGCTGCGGCCGGCCATGGTGACGAAGCTCAGCTCGTTGATCTCGAGCTCCGAACGACGGTCACCGATGCGCTGCTGTTCGTCGACCAACTCCTGCAGGTCCTGATCACTGATCGCCGCCGAGGAGGAACGGGCCAAAGCCAGCTGACCGATGATCCGGGCCCGGAGCGCCACGAGCGGCTCGTCGTCGACGGTGGCCCGGTCGACGCAGTGCTCGACGTTCGCCTTCAGCTGGCTGAAGCGCGCCAGGCGCAGATTCAGAGCTGCGATCGTGAGGAGGGTCTCGCATCTGGGTTCGCCCACCTGGTACACCAACTGCTCGAGCCGGTGCAGTAGATCGAGCTGTCCAGGCCCGTAGCGACCCGTCTCCGGGGTGTCGGCCACGATGACCTCCGCGCTGTGCGGCGCCTGGGCATCCATGAGCATGCCGATGGCAGTCGCCAGACCCATGTGCTGGACCAGAGCGCGACCGCACGTGACGGCCCGCTCCTCGGACAATGGTCGTCGAGCGGCGAGATGGAGGCGGATCGCCGCCGGCAGCACGTGGAAACCCTGGATGTTGGTTCGGAGCGGGACGCCGTACTGCCCCAGCAACGACCACCCATCGCCGCCGTCCTCCTCGTTCAGGAACTCAGGCAGGATGATGGGCAGGTTGGCCAACTCGCTGAGCTTGTCCACGAAGTCGGTCGGAACACCTCGAAGTACGTGTTCGAACACCGGGCGGAAGTGGGGCCCCTGGGTGGCGATCCGGTCGATCTGACGTCGGGCCGCGGGCTGAAGTCCGAGGAGTTGGACGACGGCGGCCACCGCGAGCGGCCAACCGCCTGTCTGGGCGTGGAGCGCCGCCGCTACCGCCGGGTCGGCGAGGCTGTCGCCGGTCTGCCCGTCGAGCAGTTGACCGATCTCGTCGACGGAGAACCAAAGGTCATCGGCGCCCAGTCGCAGGGCGCTGCGATCGGAGTCGAGGTGATCGATGCGGGTCCGAGACAGCACCACTCCATCAGTGGTCAGGGCAGCTAGGTCTGCTGTCGTCGCGTCATCGATGACCTGCCGAGCGGGGAAGGAACCGGTGATCTGGGAGGCCAGCTGTGACTTGCCCGAGCCGGAGCCCGCCACCACGATCACCCGCCCCCGATGATACCGAATCCGCTGAACCAGCTCTGCTCGCTGGAGGACGGCGGCTGGTCTTGGATTCACCAGAAGCCGAGACCGGTCGCAGTCGAACCGACGAGAATTTCCGGAGAAGAGGGCATGAGCTGTACTGCATGCTACCAGCGTCAACTGGCGACTCCTGTCGGCGGTACATCAGTACCGAGATCGACGGGGCAGTCTGCAGCACCCCCCGTCTACTTCCAGTACAACCCGTACATCTGCTGCACGTGCGGAGAGCCGAGGGTAAGAGCTACCAACGAGAGCGACACTATGGAGTGGGCGAGTCTGGCGATCATCTGATTTGTCCCTTGATTGGAGATCGATTTCAGTTACCGATCGCATTTGGCAATCAGAGACACCCCGGGTCCCACGGCCGCTCGCCACCCGGTGGGACCGCACTGGGACCGTGGTCGGGTTCGGTCAGGGGAGTGAGCATGCGGCCATTGGTCCAGATCCCGGACGAGTGCCAGATGCCGCGTACGGCACCCGCCGGTGAGGACTCCACGCATGAACGAACAGAGCATGGTCACCCACAGATCTACTGGGGCATCCGAGATCGAAGCATCGATGTTGGATGTCGGAACAGACCTCGATGGCGGACGGCGAATCTTGATCGTCGATGGTCGCGAAGTCGTGAGACGCGGCCTCGCCGACATGATGCGAGATCCCGGGTTCGCCGGGTGTGTCACTGCCACCGCGTCCTGCCTCGAGGACGTGGTGCGGTGCTGGACACAGTTCCAGCCCGACGTTCTGATCGCCAACGCGGACATTCCGGGGCTGGGTGACTTCCTTCTGGCCCGCGACCGGGTTGCCCTCCTGGTGCTGATCTCCACCCTTCCCTCCAGCCACATGTGCGCTACCCTGCAGCGACGGGCCAATGGACTTCTGGCGGAAGGGAAACTCTCTGTCGACCGGCTGAAGTGGGCGTTGGAATCGCTCTCTCGCGGGCAGGTCGTTTTCGACTCAGAGCTGGCGTCGCACATGTTCGAAGGGCGACTCGAAGGCGACATGCCTCTGCCCCTACTTACCGCTCGGGAGTTAACGGTCCTCGATCTGATGGCCGTTGGGATGAGCAACAAAGAGATCGCTCGAGAGCTGAAAATCTCTACTCACGGGGTGAAACGACACGTTGCCAACATCATGCTCAAGTTCAACTGCTCGAATCGGACGATGGCCGTGGCGCTGGCCATGAGCAGAGGCATTGTCGAGACCGGTCCGCCAAGGCTCGAACGATCGTCAATCGCCTGAGGCCGTCGCCAGTCGAAATCACAACGTCGTCGACGTCACGGCTCCGGAGCACAGCCACGTACCCGCCCCACTGTTTAGCCCTGCCTGAGCCGTCACTGGCCCACAGGCCAGCGGGTCAGATTCGCCTTTTGGGGCTGATCCAGGGGTCGCCGAACCGCTGCACCCGGATTCGAGGCTCGACTGGGGCCAGCGGACCGGCGGAACGGTCCGCTGGTCCGCTGGCGTGCCGGCCGAACCGCCGGGGATCAGTTCCGGGTGATGGTCACCTCGGCGACAGGATTGCTCCAGTCGAACTGGGGGCCGAGGTCGCCGACGCCCTCGATCCCGCGATGGAGGCGCACCTTGCGGCTCTCGGCCAGGGCCGGATTCGAGACGGTCGTGCCTTTGCCTCCGCCTCCGCAGAACGGTGCCGGGACGAGGTCGTCGTGGCGCTCGGTGTTGATCTCGGAGCCGGCGTCGTAGGCCCGCACCCGTAGCGTCGTGGTCTCCCCCTCCCAACGGGGAAGGTTGACCGAGCTCAACCCGGCAAAGCCATCGTTGGTGCAGATCACCATCGACACCAGGCTGAAGCGCCGCTCGGTCGAACTCACCTCGAAGCTGACGGCGGCCCCTGGTGGTATCGGGCCACCGTCGACGCCGGGACCGACTCCGCTCGTGCCGAGCCCCTCCCCGTCGATGGCGGCGCTGAGCTCGGCCGCCAACACCGGCACCATGCCGTTCTCGGCGACCGCCACCACGCCCGGTGAGGCCGGCCGGCCAAGACCGAAGACCCGCACCCCGCTACGGTGGGCGGCGAAGTTCGGCGGCGTGAACCACTGCCCCTCGGTCAAGTTCTCGAACGTGACGGTGTAGGTGGCGGCTTCGTCCTCGTGGTGTTCGCCGGCGGACGCCGGGCCGGAGAACGCCACTCCGCTCGAGGCGAGACCGAGCGCAGCAAGCGCCAGGCGGCGCAGGGGTTGTGTTCTCATCATGCGTGCTCCTTGTTGCCGGAGACGGCCGTCGACGACCGTCGATGGCGGCAATTGAACACGAGCGATCGCCTCTCCCCGGATGCTTTCTCTTTTGTTCAGCGAATGTTTCGAATCATGAATACGTGGCCATGCAGGGCCGCGACATCATTGTGAATGAGAGTTGGATTCAAGCCCAGCTAATTCATCGAAGACCCGACGGGCGACATCGGGCCTGGTGGTATATACGCCGTCTACACCGGCCACAGCCAGCTCCCGCAAGGCGGAGGGATCATCGACGGTCCAGGTGAAGATCGCCAGGCCATGAGCGTGTGACCAGGTCACATCGTCTGGTTCGAACCGACCGGCGCGGTACGGAGGCTGACCGATGGGGGCCGGCGCGCACCAGTTCTCCCCGGACTCGCGGGCGGCCCGCATCTCCTCCACGTCGGCATACGTCGTGGTGATGACCGTGGACTCGGGGCACTGGCGTTGGGCGGCGTACAGGTCGTCGTCGTCGTTGGCGCTCAGGTAGACCCGGCCGATGCTGTCGGTTCGGGTCAGAACGGCACACAACTCGGCAGCCATCGACGGTTCGCTCTGCTTGATCTCGAGGGAGATCGGTACGTCGGGGAAGCGGAGCAGGATCTGTTCCAGTGAGGGGATCGGGACCGGCCGATCGATCGGCGGCCCTGTCCAGCCGGCTCTGGTGTCGAGGCGGCTCACCTCGGCCCAACTCCGCTCGTCGATCGGGCCTGTCCCGTCGGTGCTGGTTGACAGGTCGCGGTCGTGGCGGGCAACCACCACCCCGTCGTTGGTCATCCTCAGGTCGGCGTCGAGCACATCGGCGCCGGCGTCGATCGAACGCTCCATCGCCAGCAGGGTGTTGGCCGGCCCCAGGCCCTCACCTCCGGCGTGGGCGATCACCAGCGGAGGCGACGACCGGAACGGGCTGGCCGGACAGGACGCGACCGCCTCGGTGGACGAGCAGGCGACGGCCACGATCAGGATGCCGAGGCCCCATTTGACCATGATCTCGACGGTAGCAGGGCACGTTGATGGCGAACTGGCCACGACCCGTCAGAGTCGGGCCTGATCCGAGTCGACAAGCAAGCGAGCGAGGAGGAAAACGTTCACGAAACTTTCGGGGCCGGATGCGTGGGGAGCCGGCGGCTTTGGAACGATGGTGTATGCCGCGAATTGAGTTGCCCGACCCGGAGCAGGCACCACTGATGACGAAGCCGTACTTTGCCGGAGGCGATCCGGGTCCCATCGTTGCGGCGTTGGCGCAGGTACCTGAGCTGCTCGCTCCCACGCTGGCGTTCGTCGGAGCCGCCCTGGGCCCGGGCGCGGCCGGGATCCGGTACAAGGAGTTCGCCATTCTGAGGACCTCGGCCCTTCAGGGCTGCCGCTACTGCATTCACGCCCACACGACGGTGGCGGTCGACGCAGGCCTCACTTCCGACGAGGTGCGGGCTCTCCGAGGCGAGATCCCCTTGGACGCCGCCTTTCCCGACGAGGCGGAGCGGACGTTGCTCCGATGGATCGACGCCATGGCCGGATCCACCGGACCCATCGCCGACTCCACCTGGTCGCCCGCCCGGCGGTGGTGGCCCGATCACCTGCTGGTGGAGCTGGCCACCACGATCGGGGCCACCCTGTTCCTGAACCGGTTCGCCACCGGGTTCGAGCTGCCGACCTCGCCCGAGGTCGTCGATCGGCTCTGTGAAACCGGTTTCGCCTTGGACATCGACCCGGTACAGCCCGAAGGGGAGCTGGCTCGTGACTGACATTCTCACCGATCACCCGGTGGCGGCGGCGGTAGCCGACGGGACGCTCCCCGGCCGGGTCTGGTTGTACTCGAACTACAACTGCAACCTCGCCTGTTCCTACTGCCTGACCGAGTCCTCGCCCCGGAGCCCCCGGCGCCAACTCGAAGCGGCCACGATGCTGTCCGTGGCCGAACAGGCGGCCGAGCTCGGCTTCACCGGGCTCGGGGTGACCGGGGGTGAGCCGTTCCTGCTCCCCTGGCTACCGGAGACCGTGCGGGCCATGGCGGCTCACCTTCCCGTCGTCCTGCTCACCAACGGCACGTTGTTCGAGGGCGATCGGATCGACCGGGCTCTGGTTCTGGCCGACCATGACGTCGCCCTGCAGATCTCCCTCGATTCCCATCGACCGGATCTCAACGACCTGGCCCGGGGTGAGGACAACTTCGCCAAGGTCGTGGCGGCGGTGCCCCGCCTGGTGGCCGGCGGGGTCACGGTGCGGATCGCCACCACCACCGCCGGTCCGCTCGACGACCCCGGGCTCGATCCGCTACGCCGGCTCGTGACGTCGTTGGGGGTCGCCCCCGACGATCATCTGGTCCGCCCGATCGTGCGGCGGGGCCGGGCCGACCTGGAGGACCTGGGGGTGGAGGCTGAGGCCCGGGACATCCCCAGTGAGTTGACGATCACCGCCGATGGAGCCTTCTGGGGAAGTTTCGGCCCCACCGTTCGCTCCGGTCGGCTGGACACCGATCTCCTGCTCACCCGCACCGTCCTGCCCCTGTCCGTTCCGGCTCAGGCTCTGCTGGGCGTGGTGAGCGGGATGCCGCCGGGAAACGACACCAACCTCGGTATCCGGTGAGCGTGAAACCCCCCCGGAGCCGGTCGGCTTCATCACCACTTCGACACCAGCACCGCCTGCAGCGCCACGCCGCAGGCCGCCTGTGACGCCACCAACGCCGCCGAGCGCCATCGTCGCTCCGCTCCCACCACCAGGCCCCCCGACACCACCAACCAGGGATAGAACAGCAACCAGATCCGCTCCACCTCACCCTTGGTCAGCTGCGACACGTTCGATCCGGCGACCGCCAGCAGCGCCCCCAGCGTCAGAGCAGCGAACGGTGGCGGGCAGCGACGGCGACGCCACAGGCCGGTGAGGCCGGCGAAACCGCCGGGACCGATGGCGATCAGCGCCACCGCCACGTTGGCCAGGGCGAAGTACCCGGCAGGCCGGAGCCGGGCGGTGCCGGCCCAGTACTGGCGCTGGGTCTCGGCGACACCGTCGAACCACCAGAAGCCAGCGGCGGCGAAGGCGGCAGTGACGGCGGCCGCCGCCGCAACCGCCCCCGCCGCCACGGCCGGGGCAGCGGCCGCCCGCCGCCACAAGGCCACGGCGACCGGCAGACCGGGCACGAGGAGGAACAGGGCCCCGCCATAGGTGAGGAACAGCAGCCCGGCCAGCAGAGCCCCACCGGCGATGCCCCACGGCCAGGCTCGCCACCCGTATGAGGCCGAACCCAGTACGCAACATGCCGCTCCGAACGCCCCCACGGCGCTGAAGACGGCGTCGGCCGACGTCATCTGCCACAGCGCATAGGGCGACACCGCCAGCAGGGGGGCGCAGCGTCGAACCCAGTGGTCACCGCCGACCGCTCCCACCGCCGACAGCACCGCCACCGGCACCAAGGCGGTGCCGAGAACTGACAGGCCGACAACGGGCCACGGTCCGTCGAGGCCGAGCCGGTCGAGCACCTTCAGCAACAGTACGAACCCCGGGGGATGACCCCGGACGTGCACGCTGTAGCGGTCGATGTCGCCGACGAACCCGCGCACGAAGGCGCCGGCCGGTGGCGCCGTGGCGAGGTTCGCCAGGTACTCGGTGGGGTGCTCCGCCCCCCGCAGAAGCTCGCCGTGGCCCTCGACCCCGTCGGCCAGAGCCAGCAGCGTGGCGAAGCACGCCGCCGCCAGGGACGTGAAGGCTGTGACCGCGCCCTTGGGCCATCGCCACCACCAGGGACGGGAAACCGCCAACGACACGATCAGGCCGACGCCGCCGGCGGACAGCAGGTTGCGATCGAATCGCCAGTCCCAGCCGTCCCTCTTGTTCTCGCCAACCAGAGGCGCCGCCCCCAGCCTGATGTTCGGCTCGATCAGCTGGAGGTGCCGACCCCAGCGGACGGCCACCGCGATCACCACCAACGCCACCAGCCACGGGCCGATGCTCGTCGCCACTGCGCCGGATCCCCTGATCGTCCTCCTCGCCCACCCTGCTGCCGGTGGCCGGCCGTTCTCCGCTGTCACGCGGCAGCGACGGCATCAGCGGTGCGGAGGCGACGGAGGCGGCGATCGAGCAGTAGCACCGCCAGCCCCAGCCCGCACCACACGGCTGAGTTCGAGGCAGTGGAGATCACCTGGATCGCCCCGTCGTCGCGCACGTAGTCGAAGCGCCCGATCACGAAGACCACAACCCCGGCCAATACCAGGACACCCCCCGCCACCCGGCCTGCCACCCTCAATCGATCCCCGGCCAGTACAGCCAGGCCGGCAGCGATGGTGACCACAGCCCACAGCGGGTTGAACCAGAGGAACTTCAACTCCCAGCGACGGACGAGGTCGCCGGCATCGTTCACGAATCCGGCGTCGCTGCCCAACAGGGCCACCCTCGATCCGGCGAAGGCTACGGACCGGGCGACATAGAGCCCGAGCAGGCCGACCACGGTGGTGACGATGCCGACGGCCCGCAGCGCCCTTCGGACCTGGATCTCGCCGCCCCCGAGCGCAGAGTCGAGGTCGAGTGAGCGGCTGGTGGAGGAGGCGTAGATCAACAGGTGCGCCGCGATCATCAGCAGGTAGGACCAGGACCATTCGTCGGCCCGGTCGTAGTACAGGACCGACAGCAGGATCGGTACGGCCAGGCCGGCGCCGGCCAGGGCCACCAGCCGGGTCCGGTAGCCGATGAGAAGCAGGGCGGCCACCACCGTCTCGGCGATCAGGATCACCCAGCCGAAGAAGACGAAGTTGGGAACGATGATCTGCTCGGTGATCCAGGTGAAGGGAGCAAACGGCGAGTGGCGGGAGACCGAGGCCGAGTACTTGAACAGACCGCCCCCATTGTCCTGGCCGAAATCGGGTGGAACCTTCCAGTGGAGGTTGGCCAGCCACATCAGACCGACGATGATTCGGCCGGCACCCAGAACCGCCCCCCGGGTTCGTTGGTCGATGTCAGCCGCTCGCTCGCGTACCGCGGTAACGGTGGTCGTCATGTCGCCATCATGGCAGCCGGTCCGCTGACTCCCGAGGTGTTCTCCGATTGTTAAGGGTTCAGCTTGAACCCCCATCCGCATCTGCTTCTGGCGCCGAGAAACAGTCGGAATCATCTGGCACTGAACCGGGTTTCGCCTCGGTGCAGATCCTCCCGGTCCGGTTCCGGCTCACGGCCAAGCGCCCGATTGCGATCCTGGGCCTCACCCTGGTGATGGCGGCTACGGCCGCCGGGTGCGGCTCCGGCGGGGAGACCGGCGGCGCAGCGGCCCCACCACCGGCCGGTAGCGGATCCAATCAATCGGCCGGTGTCCTCCCCGATCTGTCGGTCACCGATGTCGAGTCGGGCTCCGAGGTGTCGCTCCAGAGCCTGGTTCCGGCCGATCGCCCCGTGCTGTTGTGGTTCTGGGCCCCCCATTGACCGGTGTGCCGGGCCGAAGCGGCCGGCGTCGAGCAGTTCGCCCGACAGAACGAGGACACGCTCACCGTGGTGGGTCTGGGCACCCAGGACAGCCTGGAGGAGGCCGAGGAGTTCGTGGCCGACAACGAGCTCACCATCCGCATGCTCTGGGACGCGACCTATCAGTCGTGGGCCGAGCTCGGGGTGTCGCTCCAACCGAGCGCCATGCTGCTCAGCCCGGACGGCCAGCTGGTTGAGAAGTGGTTGGGCCCGATCCCCGAAGATGAGGTGGTGGCACGGGCCGCCGGCCAACAAGTGCCGGCTGCGGTGTCGGGCGGCGAAGGGAACTTCTGCCGCTACGCCGCCCGGTACGTTTCGGCCCACGCCGCCATCGAAGACTACGGCTCCGCCGCCCCCGAGGGTCGGCAGCGGGTGATCGACGACATCCGGTTCGCGGCCAACGCCATGGCCCAGACCGCGCCCGATGTTCTCGTCGAGAGATCCGAAGCGCTGGCCGCTGCCAATCGCGATCTGGCAGCTGTGGTGGTCGAAGCCGGGCTCGATCCGGATCGGATCGACGCCGACGCCTGGGCCGCCGCGGTCGCCGACCGGCAGGCCGCCCTGTTGGACCTACACGAGCCGGTCCAGGATTCCTGCGACGTCGACCTCCCGCGCTGATGGCGTCGCCGACGTCGGACTCCAGCGAGGGCGTCGGGCCGTCGGGTCAACCGAGGCTGGCACAGGAGGAGCCGGTCGAGCGGAGGACCGGGCGCCGGGCCGTGTTGCGTTACGGGATCGGCGCCGCGGCCGCTGGCGCCCTGGGTGGTGCGGCCCGGCTGGTGGGTCAGATCGGGAGTGACGCTCCACCCGACCCGGCGACGGAGTTCGCCACCGCCGTGGAGTCGCCCCCCTACGACCAGTCGTTCGCCCTGTGGACCGAACCATCGGTGGGGATGGATGACCTCGTCGAGGTCCGGGCCCGGGCCCCGTTCCCGGTCGAGATCGCCGTCATCCGGGCCGGGGCCGAGACCGGCCGGCAGCGGCCCCGCCTGCTGGCCACCGGATCCAGGGTGGACGTCGGGTCCGACGGCACCGACGATCCGGCCGGGTGGCCCGTCGCCCTGCGGATTCCGGTCGACCCCACTTGGCCCAGCGGCCTGTACCTGGCAGTGGCCGAGGGGCGGGGCCAGCGGCGCTACGCCCCGTTCGTGATCCGGGCCGCCGACCCCACCGCTGGTGACGGCCTGGTGGTGCAGGTGCCGCTGACCACCTACCACGCCTACAACGCCTGGGGTGGCGCCAGCCTCTACCGCTACAACTCGCCCCACGGTGTGGCCCGGGAGCTGGCGATCCGTCGCCCCTTCGACGTGTTCAACGGGGCCGGCTTCCTGTTCTATGGCGACTGGCAGTTCGCCCGTTGGCTGGCCGGCGAAGGTCGGCGGGCGTCATGGATCACCAGCTTCGACCTCCACCGCGACCCCACCGTGGTGGAGCGGGCCCGACTGTTCGTGTCGGTCTTTCACGACGAGTACTGGTCCACCCCGATGAGGCAGACCCTGGAAGGCTTCGTCGCGTCAGGCGGCAACGCCGCCTTCTTCGCCGCCAACTCGATCTACTGGCGCATCCGGCTGACCGATTCCACCCTGACCTGCCACAAGGCCCGGCAGTGGTCCGACGATCCCCACACCGATATCACCGCCACCTGGCGCCACGACCTGGTCGGGCGGCCGGAAGCCGAACTGCTCGGCTCCCAGTACGTCGACTACGTACGCTACGGCGCCGGCTACGACTGGACGGTCACCGCCGCCGACCACTGGATCTACCGGGGCACGGGACTGCGCGACGGTGACCGGATCGCCGGCCTCGTCGGCTACGAATGGGACCACGCCCCCGATGCCGATCTGGCCGGGCTCACGGTGCTGGCCCGAACCGGGATCGTGACGCCCGACGGCGAGCAGCGGCGACACGAGGCCACCGAGGTACGGCACCAGGGCGGGGGCACCGTGGTCAACGTCGGCACCAACTACTGGCCCCGGTTCCTCCTGGGCGATGCCGCCTTCAGGGCCGATCGCCGGGTGCAGCGGATGACGGCCAACGTGTTGGACCGCCTCGGTGGCCGATGACGGCGACCGGGGGCGCTCAGCATGACAACGTCGGCATCAGCGCGCCGAGCCGGCGGCCGACGCAGAGGGGGGCCACCGCCACCAGATCGGCGTGGTCGTCGATGTCACGCAGGATCTCCAACTCGACCACCCGGTAGCCGATCTCCACCAGGCGGTGGTGTTGGGCCGCCCCGGTGAGGGACGTGCTCATCGGTACCCCGTCGAACACGGCAACCGGATCCCGGTCGGCCGGCAGCCCGAGGAGCCAGTAGCCACCGTCCTCGGTGAACCCGATCACGGCGGTGCCCGGTTCGGTCACGGCCTCCAGGGCCTGTTGCAGGCTGGCGGCGCTCAGCTGGGGCGTGTCCATGGCGATGACGACAGCCGGCCCGGAGACGTCGGTGAAGGCGTTGCCCAGACGCTCCCCCAGCGCCCCTCCCCGCTGGGGAACGGTCTCCCAGCCGGGCGGGCACCAGCGCCCGGCGTCGCCATCGAAGACGAGCACCCGGCGGCCAGCCCGGATCGTGGCGGCCTCGGCCAGCGTGTCGAGCAGACACGCCTCCGCCACCCGTGCCGCCTGGGCCAGGGTCAACGGAGGTTGCAGGCGGGTTTTGGCCCGTCCCGCCACCGGCTCCTTGGCGATCACGAGCAGGGCCGCCGGGGCGGACGGGATCGTCAGCCCGTCGCGGTCCACAGCCGACCCCGGGTTCTGAGGTGGTGGGCGGTGAGCACTGCGATGACGGTCATGGAGTCGGTGATGTCACCCGCCAGCACCTGCTCCAGGACCTCGGGGAAGGGTCGGACGGCGGTGCGGACCAGTTCGGTCTCGTCGGGCTCGGCCTGGGCGGGTACCAGGCCCCGGGCGACATAGAGATGGGCGGTCTCATCGACCACGCTCTTCGACGTGTGGAATCGGCTGATTGGTACGAGCTCGTTGCAGGCCAGGCTGGCCTCCTCGGCCAGCTCCCGCCGGGCCGCTTCTTCCAGCGGCTCGCCGGGATGGACCCCGCCGGTCGGCATCTCCCAGGTCGGATGGCCGGCCACGTAGCGGTACTGCTGGACCAGGACCACGTGGTCGTCGTCGACGAACGGCAGCACGCCCACGCAGGGGCCGCACTGCACCACCCCGTAGATCGTCTCCCGTCCGTTGGGCAGGGCGACCACGTCCTCCACGACCTCGATCCAGCGATTGGCGTAGACCGGACGGCGGGATCGGCGGACCCAGGGGGCGGTGACCAGATCGTCCAGCGACTCGCCGGGGGGCGGGTTCACGACGCCACCGAGGGCGGGGCCGATGAGCTGCCCGGGATCGCAGTTGGAATGGTCCGCAAGATCCGAGACATGTCGCCCACCGCCTGCACCGTGCCCCGGAGAGTGCCGGTCACCTTCGACCGGCCGACGCGGGGCCGGTAGGAAACCGGGATCTCTTCGATCGGCCAGCCGGCCGCCGCCGCCCGCAGCACCATCTCCAACGGCCAGCCGGACCGGCGGTCGTCGATCCCCAGCCCCAGCAGGTCGGCCCGGCGGGCAGCCCGCATCGGGCCGAGATCGCGGAGCCCGACCCGACCACGGCGCCGAAGCTCGAACGCCAGGGCCCGGTTGGCCAGACGGGCATGGAACGGCCACGCCCCCCGCTCGGCTTGACGGGCGCCCAGGACGAGGCGGGCCCGGCCGTCGAGCAGAGGTGCCACCAGCGCCGGCAGCTCGAGCGGATCAAAGCTCCCGTCGGCGTCCATGAAGCACACGACGTCGCTCTCGGCCGTCTCCAGGCCCTTCCAACAGGCGGCCCCGAAACCCCGGCGGGCCTCACTCACCACGACCGCGCCATTAGCGGTGGCCACATCGGCCGTGCCGTCGGTCGAGCCGTTGTCGACAACGATGCCCCGGAATCCCGGAGGAAAGGCTTCGAGCAGAGCGGGCAGGGCGGCAGCCTCGTTCAGGGCGGGAAGCACGACATCGATCACCAGCCCATCCTGGCCTCAGGAACCGACGATGTGAACGATGACGTCCCTTAACTTTCTGAAAACAGCACCGTTCCACCGCTCGGGGCAGCCAGACTCCGCCAATGCGCATCCTGGTCACCGGTGGTGCCGGTTTCATCGGCTCGTTCGTGGTGGACTCCCTGACCGATGAGGGCCACGAGGTCGTCGTGATCGACAACCTCGATCCAGAAGCCCACGATGGCCGGCCCGACTGGTTGAGAGCCGACGTCGACTACCGGTGGGGCGACGTGACCGATGCCAGCGTGTGGCGCGCTGCGCTGCCCGGATGTGACGCCGTCTGCCACCAGGCATCGAAGGTGGGGTTGGGAGTGGACTTCGCCGACGCGCCGGCCTACGTGGCCAGCAACGATCTGGGGACCGCAGTGGGCCTGGCCGTGGCCCACGAGCTCCGGTTCAGCGGCCGGATCGTGTTGGCATCGAGCATGGTCGTCTACGGCGAGGGGGCCTACACCTGCGCCGAACACGAGGTCGTACGTCCGCCCCCCCGGTCTGTCGACGACCTGGAGGCAGGGCGATACGAACCCCGGTGCCCCCGATGCGACGAGCCCCTGAAGCCGGCGATGGTGACCGAGGACGCCCCCCTTGATCCCCGCAACGTGTACGCCGCCACCAAGGTCCAGCAGGAGTACCTCTGTCGGACCTTCGCTCGGGAACATCCCGGTGTGACCGTGACCGCGCTCCGCTACCACAACGTCTACGGGCCCCGGATGCCATCCGATACCCCCTATGCCGGTGTGGCCAGCATCTTCCGGACCGCGTTGGCCAAGGGGACCGCTCCCCGACTGTTCGAGGACGGCGGACAGCGACGCGACTTCGTCCACGTGAAGGACGTGGCCGAAGCCAACCGACTCGCCCTGGTGACACCCCAAGGGGTCGGCGGGACCTTCAACGTGGCCAGTGGCCGGCCTTCCACCCTGCTGGAGATGGCAGAGGCGCTGGCTGCCGCCCACGGCGAGGGCCTACGGCCGGAGGTGGTGGGTGGCTACCGGCTGGGCGACGTGCGCCACGTGACGGCCTCGATCGAACGGGCCGTCGAGACGCTCGGCTACCGCCCGTCGGTACTCCTGGCTGAGGGCATGGCCGAGTTCGCCACCGCCCCCCTACGCCGATCACCCCGCCGACGCTGATCGACGCGCCGGTCGAAGCCGACCACTCGATCCTGCCGATCCGACCTCTTCCAGCCCGGGCCCGGGGGCTCCGGCGGCGGAGCGGCGCACCGCCAGAGCGGAGACGGTCGCCACGCCGGCGAGCACGATCGCCGCCTGCACCAGCTTGGCCGAGGGCCCGACACCGGGTGGCAGCGGGCTGAGGCAACCGACCAGGGTGCGCTCCACCAATGCCCCGCAGGCCAGGGAAGTGACATGGACCGTACCCCAGGGGCGGAAGCGGGCGGCACCGGCGATGGCGCCGCCGAGGGAGAGGGTCAAGACGACCGCCAGCCCGAGGCCGGCCCAGGTGGGAGGCGGGAAGTCGAGAGATGCCATCACGGCGAAGCCGACCAGGCCGGCCAGGCCCACCGACGCGGTCGACGTGCGGCGCCCGTCATACCTTCTACCCATCGACCGGCCGAATGGAGACAGCGCCAGCGCAACCAGTAGACCGACCACCACAAGCACACATACGGTCTGTTGCGGTGTCGGCACCGAGCCCGGCGCCGCGTCACGGCGGATCAGAGCCGCCACCCCGACACAGGAGACGCCGAGGGCGACCACGCCCTTCCACCCCAGCAGCGAGCGGCCTCGAGTGGAGGGGGCGAGGGCGTCGAGCAGGGCCAGCGGCACCCCGATGCTCATCACGACGTGGGCCGCCGACCACGTGAATGCCGGATGCCAGCTCACGCCGCCAGCCGCCGTAGGCGACCAGAGTTCCTCCCACCCACGCACATCGGGGCGGTGCTCAGCAAAGAGTGAGAGATCGATCAGGCCGGGCATCGCGACGCCGAAGGCCCACGACAGCGCCAGGATCCCCGGCCAGCCGCGTCCGGTGCGGACAGCCACCTCACGGATCACCAGGGCGGCGCCCCCATACAGCGGGGCCAGGAACACGACCAGGAAGAGCGACCCGGCGAGATCGCCCGTGACATCGAGGTAGCCCTGCACCAGCTCGGCCGAGACCGGAGCACCGAGCAGCACACCGAGCACCGGTCCCCGCCGGCGAGGTTGGGCCATGACAGCGTCGGTGGACACACCCACTACAATACCCGAGTGACTGCTCTAATAAAAGGGTCGAGAGGAGACCGGAGCCGTGGCCCGCACGGTTGATCCCGAGAAGCACGAGCAACGCCGGCTCGCCATCATCGACGCCGGACTGACCTGCTTCGCCGAACTCGGATACGAGGGGGCCACGACGGCGAGGATCAGCCGTCATGCGGGGATCGGGTCGGGCACGTTCTTCCACTACTTTCCGACCAAGGCGGCCCTCCTGCTGGCGATCCTGGAGTACGGCACCCGGGAGACCAACGACTGGTTCGCCGCCCAGACCGGCCGGTCCGACCCAGCGCAGGTGGTGCGCGACTGGGTGCGCCACACCGCCGATGACGTGGGCGATCCACGAGTGCCGGGCTTTGTCCGCGCGGTCGGCGCCGTGATGAGCGAACCCGCCATCGCCGCCGCCCTGGCCGCCGACGATGAGGCACAGCGCCGCAGCCTGCGCATCTGGATCCGCCGGGCCCAGCAGGCGGGCCAGGTGCGAACCGACGTCTCGGCCCCGACGCTCACCAGCTGGGTGCTGCTCGTACTCGACGGCTTCCTCGGCCGCCTCGCCACCGAGGCGACGTTCACCGCCGCCGGTCAGCGCCGAATGCTCCTCGACACGGTCGATCGGCTACTCGCCCCGTGATTCCGGCGATCCGGTATCTCGGCGGGCCCACAGGCCCCGGCGCTCCAGCTCGGGCAACAGCAGCCCGCCCACCCGCCGGACCTCGTCCGGTTGCCACAGCGGGAGTGTGATCGCCACCCCGTCGCAGCCGAACTCGGTGTTCAGCAGCTCGATCTGGTCGGCGACCTCGCCCGGGTCGCCGACGATCTGGCGGGCCCCGGCCACCGAACCGATCTGGCGGAGCTGCAGCTCGCCCATCTCGGCGTAGATGTCGTCGTAGGTGGAGATGTTGCTGCGGATACCACTGAGGTACTCGGCCACCGCCTCCACGTCGACGCCGGCCGCCAACTCCTCGGCGAACTCTCGCGCCTCGGCACCGCTGGCCCGCACCACGATGCTGGCGTGCATCTGCAGGCGCACGTCGTCCCCGCTGCGCCCGGCCCGCTCGGCCTCGGCCCGGATGCCGTCCATCCGCTCCCGACAGGTGTCGAGCGGCGTGCGCCCCGGCATGAACACCATGTCGCTGTAGCGGCCGGCGAAACGCTGGCCGGCTACCGACGCCCCGGCGCTGACGACGAGGGGGCGGGGCTGCTGCGCGGTGGCCGGCCCCACCAGGTCGCCGGCGAGGTCGAAGTGCGATCCGTGGAACTCGAAGGGCCGGCCCGACCAGGCCCGCACCAGCACCTCGACGAACTCCTCGGCCCGCTCGTACCGCCCGTCGTGGGTGGGCTGAGCGCCAGTCTGGACCAACAGGTCCTCGGCCATCCCCGCCCCCGTCACCACGTTGATGCCCCACCGTCCCCGGCTCAGCGCGTCGAGCGCGGCGCCCATACGGGCCACCACGAGCGGCGAGAAGTAGCTGGTGTGGACGGTGGTGATCAGCCCGATGCGCGAGGTGACCGGCACCAGCGCGGCGGCCAGGATCGGCGGCAGCAGGATCGGATCCTGCAGACCCATGGCCGTCGACCGGGGCCCGTAGCGGCCCCAGGCATCGGCCATGAACAGGTAGTCGAGGCCCACCTCCTCCGCCGCCCGGGCGATGGCGACCTGGTCGTCGATGTCGAGCGGGTCGGCACAGCGGGCCAGCATCTCGGGCGACATGGCGTGGATCGAGCGGGCGTTCGGATGGAACAGTCCGATGCGCATGTGGTCCCTCTCCTCTGGCCTGACCAGCCGTTTCCTTACGCGCTGGCGCCGAGCGCTAGCGTAAGCGGCCGGTGCCACAGGACACGATCTGGCGCCGATCGGCCGGAGGAGGCACACAGGCATGCTGCAGTGGAAGGTCGGCGAGGCGACTATCACCTCGATCCTCGAGAGCCAGGCACCGACCTCACCGAGGTTCCTGTTCGAGGGCGTCAGCAAGCAGGACGTGCTGGCCCGGGCCGAGGCCGCCGGTTGGCTCCGCCCCCATTTCGTCACCGACGAGGGCTTTCTCCTGCTGCGCATCCAGTGCCTCGTGGTCGACGTCGGCGGGCACCGCATCGCCGTCGACACCTGCGTCGGCAACGACAAGCCGCGTCACAGCCCCGACTGGAACAACCTCCAGCTCCCGTTCCTGGACGATCTCACCGCCGCCGGCTACCCGCCGGAGTCGATCACCGAGGTGGTCTGCACCCACCTCCACGTCGACCACGTCGGCTGGAACACCCGCCTGGTCGACGGCAACTGGGTTCCGACGTTCACCAACGCCCGGTACCTGTTCGCCCGGCCCGAATACGAGCACTGGAAGACCACCCCCGACCTCTTCGGCGACGACGTGTTCGGCGACTCGGTGGCCCCGATCCATGACGCCGGCCTGGCCGACCTCGTGGCCGTCGACCACCGGATCAGCGAGCACGTGTGGTTCGAGTCGACCCCGGGGCACACCCCCGGACACATCTCGCTCATCGTCGAGTCGGCCGGCGAACGGGCGGTCATAACCGGCGACATGGTGCACTCACCTATGCAGATCGCCGACCCCGAGCTCGCCGCCGTTGTCGACTCCGACCAGACCCAGTCGCGGGCCAGCCGACGCGAGGCGTTCACTCGCTGGGCCGAGTCCGGCGCGCTCGTCATCGGCACCCACTTCCCCGAGCCCACCGCCGGCCGGCTGGTGAACCTCGGCGACGGGGGATTCCGCCTCGACGTGTGACCGCCCCCGCCCGGGGCCGGCGGTCCGCCCCACCCCTGAAGTCGTGACCAGTGGCGCCGATGGCAGCCGATGTCCGATCGTTCGAGTGGGTCGCTGATCGCTCGTCCCCCGACGAGGGTCGCACACACGGGTCGCAGGAGTGGGCCAGGGCCACATACCGGGACCAACCGGCGGGTGCCCCCATCGACGGCGTCCACTACCGCTCGGCCCACGTCGAGATCAGCGCCGACAACTGCGCCAGGTGCCGCAGCGGCCACTAGCGCGCCTGGTGATCCCGGGGCACTTCCCCTGTCGACCGGATGGGGTGCAGGACCCTGATCCACGATGCTTCCACTGCACTGTAGACTCCCGGCCATGACGGGCACCTACGGCTCACAGCCCACGGTTCCCAGCTACCGAAGGGTTCACCTGCCTGACGGGCATCAGTTCGAGAACTGGCAGGTCCTGTCCCACATCGCCGACGGCGGCACGTCGTCGGTCTACCACATCCGGTACACGGGCCTGAGGATCAACGAGTTCCCCACCGAGGCCGCTCTCAAGATCACGCCCATTCCCAGCCCCGAGGCGGCGAAGTGGCTGATCGCCGAATACGAAAAGGCCAGAACGGTCGCCCACGAGCCGAATGTGGTGCAGGCCTATGACGCGTTCAGGGCCGAAACCCCGGATGCCGGGCCGTGCGTGGTTCTCGTCCATGAGCTCGGCGACGAGAGCCTGGCCGACCAGATCCGACGCGACGGCAAGCTTCACGGTGCTGCGCTCACGAGGCTCCAGGACGACCTCATCGAGGGCGTGGTGGCGCTCCACGGAGCCAACCTGATCCACAGCGACATCAAGCCGGCGAACATCCTCAAGTTCGGCACGGTATGGAAGCTGGCTGATCTGGAGACGGCGGCGAGCATGGGCCCGTTGACCTGGGCCCCTCTCATCGGCGCAACACCGCACTACGCCACGCCCGAGCTCGTCCGGGCCCTTCGATCGGGCCAAGCACCGCCGGCGGTGCGCCCCAGCGCCGACCTGTGGTCCCTGGGCGTCGTGCTCCATGAGGCGGCGACCGGCCGCCGCCCCTTCGCCGACGAGACGAACCAGCTCCTAGGCATTCCCGACATAGACGCAGCCATACCCGACGAGACCCGCGGCATCATCGACAAGTGCCTGGCGCCCGACGGGCGCAGGTTGCGCAACGGCATCGAGCTCAAAGGTCTCGTCGTCGCCGGCCGGCAACCGACACAGCCGGGCGGAGGTGCCGCACCACCTCCACCCCGCTGGCCGTACGTGGCGGCGGCCGCGTTCGCCGGCCTCTCGCTCGTGCTGATGGCCTTCCTGTTGTTCGGCAACGGCCGGTCCGACGGGTCGCCGACCGGTACCAGCGGCGGCGGCAACGGTGCCGCCGCGGCGGTGCTCCCGGCCGCCGCATGCACCGGCGGAGAAGACGGTCTGGCGATCCAGTTCCTCGACAGCGAGTTGTTGGGCGACAACTTCAGGGCCGGTGCGGCCCAGGTTGCCGTCGATGAGGTGAACGCGGTCAACGCCGAGAACGGCCGGCCCCCCATCGACTACCGGGAGACGACGACGGCCAGCCAGCCGACGCCCGACGAAGTCACCGAGCTGCTCGGCACCTGCCCCGATGCCCTGATAACCAACATCGGTTCCGAGGCGTCGCTCAACATCCTGTCGCAGGTGACCAGCGCAGGAGTGATCGAACTCTCGGTCAACGCCACCTCGCCACTCCTCGATGATGCCGACAGTCTCGACCTCAGCTTCAGTACCGCTCCGTCCGACGCCATCCAGGGGCGGCTCCTGGCACGGGAGATCAAGGAAGCCGGCCGGACGGCAGCCGCCGTGATCTACCTCGACGACGCCTACGGCTCGGCCCTCAAAGACGAGTTCGAGCAGAACTTCGAAGGCGGCGAGGCTCGACCCCGTGTTGTCGCCGAGTACAGCTTCGGGTTGCGGGATCAGATCGACCGATCCCGTCTCGCTGAGGTGGTGCAAGCCGGACCCGACGCGATCGTGATCATCGCGTTCGACCAGCAGTCGGCCGATGTTGCCGGGATCCTCAGCGAGTTGTCCTACGATTTCGGTTCGGTCTGGCTGGTCGACGGCAACTCCCAGATCGCCCAGGCCCTCGGCGATCGGAGCAGCCTTCTCGCCGGCGCCCACCAGATAACGGTGGGAGCCGAAGCCACCGGGCCGGCCCTCACCCATCTCCGGGACGGTTTGGACATCGCCTCAGGGGAACGGCTGGAGAGCTACGACGCCCAGTCCTACGACGCGGTCGTCGTCCTGGCCTTGGCCGCGGCCGCCGCCAACTCCTCGGACCCTGCTGCTCTGGCGCCCGAGATCAACGGCGTGACGACGGAAGGGCAGAGGTGCCTGACCTATGCCGACTGCCTCCAACTGCTCGATAGCGGTCAGAACATCGACTACGACGGTGTCGGCGGGCCGTACGAGTTCACCGCCGACGGTCGCCCCTTCGAGGCCTTCTATTACGTCGACACGATGGGGCCCGACGGCCGGCCGGCTCTCCAGAGGTCGGAGCTTCGAGCCGAGACACTGTGCGAGATCTGTGAGGCCAACGACGAGTCGCTGCGCGTACGGTTCCAACCGAGCTCAGCTGAAGTGGCACCGGAGTTCGACGCTGCATTGCAGCAGATCGCCGAGATCATCGCGTCGTCCCGGGCCGAGCAGGTTCTCATCGAGGGCTACGCCTCGCCGGACGGGGCGCCGGAGGCCAACTGCCAGCTGTCGGCGGCGCGGGCCCAGGCCGTACATGACATCCTCGTTACCGAGTACGGCGTCCCGGACGGGCGTCTGACCCCCGTCGGGCTCTGCGCCACCGACCAGCTCATCGAGAACCGGACAGTTCTGTTCACCGAGCCGAGATAGGCCTACCCTTTCGCCCCGCGGGCCCGGTATGCTCCGGACGACTCCGCTCGCGAACCACCTCGAAGGGCCAGGGCATGGACGACGACGACGACATTGGATGGATGGCCGGCGCTGTCGCCGCGATCGCCGCTGCTGTCGGGGCTGTGGCCGCCGTCGTAGGTGTCGTCGTCGTGATCGTGGTCACCAGCGTCGGCTAATCAGCCGGAACAGGGGAACGCCCTGCGCCCCAGGACCGGGATCTGTGGCGTCAGCGCGCAGAATCCAGCACGAGGCGCCACAGTTCCGAGATTTCAGGCCCACCCGGTACCGTGACGGGCAGTGAACCGAGCCACCGCCCGATGACCGACGAGCGGTCCACCGACGCCGCCACCCACCTCGGCGCCGTGCTGGCCCGCCTGGCCGGCCCCGGAGCCACGCCCCGGGGTGACCAGGTGGAGGCGGTGGCCGCCATCATCGAACCGGCGGCCCGGGTGCTGGTGGTGCAGGCCACCGGGTGGGGCAAGTCGGCCGTGTACTGGGCCGCCACCGCCGCCCTCCGCGCCGCCGGTGCCGGCCCCACCCTGGTGGTGTCGCCCCTCCTGGCCCTGATGCGCGACCAGGTGGCGGCGGCCACCCGGGCCGGCCTGCGGGCCGCCACCGTCAACAGCACCAACTTCGACGACTGGGACCCGGTGTTCGCCTCGCTCGACGCCGACGAGCTGGACGTGCTGCTCGTCTCCCCCGAACGCCTGGGCAACCCCCGTTTCGCCGCCCGTCTAGACGAGCTCATGGCCCGCGTGGGGCTCGTCGTCATCGACGAGGCCCACTGCATCAGCGACTGGGGCTTCGACTTCCGGCCCGACTACCAGCGCCTGGCCCGGGCCTTGCTGTCGACACCCACCGCCTCGGTGCTGGCCACAACGGCCACGGCCAACGGCCGGGTGACGGCCGACATCGAACGCCAACTCGGCCCGGGCACGGTCACCTTCCGGGGCACCCTGGCCCGCACATCGCTGCGTCTCTCGGTGGTCCCCGGCCTCACCCCGCTGGAGCGCTACGCCTGGGTGGCCGACGCCCTCGACACCCTGGACGGCTCGGGCATCGTCTACGTCCTCACCGTGGCCGAGGCCAACCGCCTCGCCGACTTCCTCCAGTCGTGCGGCCACGAAGTGGCGGCCTACACCGGCCAACTCGACGCCGACTCGAGGGTCGAGATCGAGGAGCGGCTGCGCCACAACCGGGTGAAGGCGGTGGTGGCCACCTCGGCCCTCGGTATGGGTTACGACAAGCCCGACCTCGGCTTCTGCCTCCACGTCGGCTCGCCTGCCACCCCCGTGGCCTACTACCAGCAGATCGGCCGAGCCGGGCGGGCCGTCGAGCGGGCCGACGCCGTGCTGCTGTCGGCCGCCGCCGACGAGCGCATCTGGGACTACTTCGCCACGGCATCGATTCCCGATCCCGACGACGTCGACGCCACCCTCCAGCGCCTGACCGGCGGCCCGCCCCGCTCGATCGTTGAGCTGGAGTCGGCCACCGGGATCCGCCGGGGCCGGCTGGAGACCCTGCTCAAGATCCTCGCCGTCGAGGGCGTAGTGGCCAAGAACGGCTCGGCCTGGGAGGCGACGGGCACCCCCTACGCCCACGACTACGCCAAGTGGGACTCGCTGGCCGCCACCCGCCGGGCCGAGGCCGACCTCATGCGCCGCTACGCCCGAGGCCAGGGCTGCCTGATGGCCTACCTCCAGCAGGCGCTCGACGACCCGTCGCCGGCACCGTGCGGGCGGTGCTCGGTGTGCACCGGCACCCTTCCGGCCCCCGGCGGCCGGCCCGGTGACGACCGCCTCCGGGCCGCCCAGGCCCACCTCCGGGGGATCGACGTGGTGATCGAGCCGCGCAAGCTGTGGCCCAACGGCCCCGGCCGCAAGGGTCGTATCGCCGGCATCGCCGAGGGTCGGGCGGTGGCCTTCGCCGACGACGCCGCCTGGGGCGACGAGCTCACCGCCCTGGCCGGCGCCGGCCATGGCTCGATCCCGCCGGCCCTGCTCGACGGCGCCGTCGAGGCGCTGCGCCGCTGGTCGAACGTGTGGCCCCAACGGCCCCTGGCCGTGGTGCCGGCGCCGGCACCGCCGGGGGAAGCCGCCGCCAACCAGGCCCTCGCCGCCCACCTGGCCGCCATCGGCCGCCTCCCCCTGATCGACGCCCTGCGGTGGACCGGAGCGGGCCCCGCCCCGACGAACGCGTCGAGCGCCGCCCTGGTGGCCCATCTGGAGGACGCCATCACCGTCGACCCGGTCGCCGCCGCCGAGCTCCCGCCGGGCCCCGTGCTACTGTGCGCCACCACGATGCGCACGGGCTGGAGCCTGACGGTGGGTGCCGCCCGCCTCCACGACACCGCCGGCACCACCGCCCTCCCCATCGTCGTCCACCGGCTGCCCTGAGCCGCCCACTGGCTACTGGCCGCTAGTCGGCCGCCCAGCGCTCGGCTGCCGTCACCAGGTCGGCGAAGGTGAAGTCGCCCTCCTCGGGAGCCCAGCCGGCGTGGAGGAACGAGCTCTCGTCGTGGACCAGGAGGCCCAGCAGCACCTCGGCCACCAGGGTCCCCCCAAGCGGGCCGAGAGTGGCGCCGCCCCGAGTCAGCTCCGCCTCACGAAGGATGTAGTACCACAGCGGTGTCTCCTCCGCCGAGCGCATCGGCGAGAGCCCGGTCTCGGCCGGGTCCAGCGCCCTCAGTTCTTGGTAGCCCAGCTGGTTGAGCTTCGCCACTGCCGCTTGCCCCGATGGCAGCTGTAGGCGCAGTCCCCGGAGCAGCGTCCGCGCCGGCAGCGAAACCGGGTCACCGTCAGACGGTGGGATCAGGCTGAGCTTGCTCATGTCAGCGAGCGCCGGAAGCAGGTGGGTGTCGATCGCCGCGCTCGTCTGCACCAGCTTCGGGTCACCGAGGCCGCGGACGAAGTACCGCCAGTCGACCGCCGACGACGGCCGCCGCAGAAGGCCGGCCCGGCTGATGGTGGGAACGGCCGGGCCGTTGCCGGTGGTCCGGTAGCTCGATTGGAGCATCGAGTGACCGAATCGGAAGGCCGCGGCAGAGAACTCGACCGGCATGAACGTCTCCCACGGATCACCGGCGACGCTGAGCTTGAGCCTGTCGTCGGTCAACGCCGTGACCAGCCCCGGTCCCGTGGGCTGATCGCCGGCCGGCCACAGGTAGGACGCCGCCTTGGCGGGGCCGATCACCGCCGGAAGGAAGTGGTGCACGACCAGCCACTGGTAGTGCCAGCGCACCAGCTGCTGGGCCTCAGCGAAGGGCAGGCCCGCCGCCCCCGGACGGTGAAGCCCGTCGACGACGGCGTTGTGGAACCGGAGGAACAGAACTGTCAGCTGGGACAAGATGGCGTTCTGGTCGTTGCGGGGGTCGCCGATGAGAGCCACGCCACGCTCGGACCGGGCTAGATCGGGCCGGTAGCGCCCGTCGTAGGAGATGTCGGTACCGAGGACGAACCGGCCCCTCTCGTCGTAGAGGTACGGCTGTTGAGCAAGCCCGCCGCCGTAGATGGAATCGAGGTCGAGCCTGGGAGTCCGGAAGTCGATGAGCGAGTGCGGATCGAGTGCCCGCTGGAGCGACGACGAAGAATCGAAGGTGACGTCGTGGTCGATGAACTGTCCAAGGAAGGCGTAGCCAGCGTCGCTGTATCCCTCGGTCGGGATCTCGCCGGGCAGGTCCGAAGTCATCCGGGCGGCGATAACGCCCACCTCTCCCAGTAGCTCTTCGGTCGGGGGCTCACCAGCCTGCAGGATCCGCCCGTACCGTCCCAGCCCGCCTCGGGCGACCGGCTCGCTCACGACCAGATCGTCCGTGGCCGGAGCGCCGTGCAGTGCGTGCCACAACCTCTCGCCTGCCCTCCCGGAGGCCGGATTCAATGCCTCCGCCGCCCCATCGTCGGGCAGCACAGTCCAGGCGGCGGTCACCGCAAGCCGCTTCATCCGGGCGATTCGGCGCACTTCGGAGGCGGGAGCGGCAAAATTCTCGATTCCCTGCGGTTCGATGCCGCCCTCGGCCTCGTCAGCCCACGCGATCAGCGTGTAATCGACGGTGTCGCCGTCGAACGCTGCCGGATCGAACGGCTCACCCTTTCGCAGTTCCCCACCCCTAACACTGGTACATACAGCGGCACCAGCCGGCCGATCCCCCACGCCCCAGTCTTCGAGGAACCGGCGAACGTCACGATCGTCGCTGTCCCGCCCGGTGACGTCGTAACTGGCCCAGTGGTCGGGCACCTCGACCCAGAACCGGACCTGCTTGGGGGTTCCGCTCTCCACTATGTTGTACCGAATCCTGAACTCCTGCTGCTCGCAGACGCCGCAGAACTCGATGTCGGTGTATCCGTCCGTCCACAGTCTGCAGGCCGCCAGCAGCGCCCGGCGCATCACAGCGTCGATCTGGTATGGCTTTGACTTGGACGGCAGCCAGAAGCAGGCTTCGGGGTGGTACCAGCGGAATTGGGTCACAGTCGGATCCCACCGGTCGTCCAGATCGACACCGAAGCTGTTCGTGCGAGCGAACGGCCCAGCGCCGTGCAGGATTTCCCGGGCGGTCATTATCGGGGCACCCGCCTCCAACTGCGTGCTGAGGTCCTTGATCCTCGTTTCATCGGCTGCGGCGAATGCGGCCGACAAGACGGCGAACTCCTTGCCGTGCCCTTCGTTCCAGGTTCGTCCCAGTCCCATCACATGCCTCCTGTTACTCAATGATTGATCGGAGGCCGGATGGAACCGGCCCCTCAGACGACGGCGAACAACGGGCGCCGGCCCGGGAAACCCTTCAGCTCGACCGGTCCGATCGAGCGGGCGACGAGCCCACCGGGGGCGGCGGCGGCCAGGGGCTCGGACACCAGCACCTGGTCGGCCCCGGCGGCCGAGCAGATTCGGGCGGCCAGGTTGACCACCGCCCCGTAGGGTCGCCCGTTGTCGACGAAGGGGACCCCGCCGGCCAGCCCGATCCTCACGTGGCACCCGGCACCGGCCAGGCGGGCGGCGGCCATGCGGGCCTGGACGTCGGCGGCGCAGGCGACGGCCCGGGCCGGATCGGCGAACCAGGCGAACAGCGAGTCGCCGCCTTCGCTGAACTCCACCCCTTCGTGATCGGCCAGCGCCGCCCTGACCAGGCGGTGGTGGTGCATGACGACGTGGTGGTAGGCCCGGTCGCCGAACTCGACACTGAGCGGGGTGGAGCCGACGATGTCGGTCACCAGCACCACCCGATAGCCGGGATCGGCGGCGTGGGCCTCGAGATCGATCGCCTGGTGGGTGGCCAGCGCCGCCGGGGCGGCCAGCCCCGCCAGACCCAAGCGGGACGCCAACTGATAGGCCTCGCTCGCGGCCCGGCGGCGCTCGTCGTCGCTCACCGACCGGTCGTCGATCGTGGCCAGCCCGGCCAGGGCGAAGGCCAGCTCGGTCCGGGCCCGGACCCGGCGGCATCGCTCGGCGGCCAGGCGGTAGTATCCGGCCGCCCGGGCCGGTGCGCCGAGGGCCAGGTGGCCGTCGCCCAGGACCCGGAACAGACACACCGGCCAATTCATGGCGAACACCAGCCCCAGGTCGACCCCCTCTTCCACCAGGTCGAGCAGCGCAACGAGGTTGGCGTTGTCGCCGGCCCGGAGGTCGAGGCCGATCTGCAGAGCGGCGTACCCCACCCGGAACTGGGTCGGGAGCCGGGCCGACGGGATCGAACCGGGACGCCGGTCCCGGCCGCCGGGTCCGCTCACCAGCTCGACGTAACGTCGGGCGGGCGGCGCCTCGGCCCCGCCGTCGGCTCGCCACTGATCGAGCAGCGCCTCCGCTCCGGCGAGGTCGTCGGTCAGCAGGAACGACCGGAGCCACGCCGGATAGAAGTGCTGGAGCGCGCCGAGATAGCCGGATCGGTGCATGACGGCCCGGGCCCGCCGGCTGTGGTGCTCGGTGGCGGCCAGGTCGCCCCGGAGCAGGGCGGCGGAGGCGCGGGTGCAGGTGGCCAGGCACTCCGACACGTACTGGCGGTGGGTGACGGCGGCGTCGGCCGCCCGGATCGAGCGCTGCTCGGTCTCGTCGAGATCACCCACCACCAGCGAGATGAAGGGGAGTCGGGCCAGCGACTCGCTCAGCAACCAACCGTCGCCGGCGGCGGCGGCCGACCCCTGCATCCGCTGATAGGCATCCTCGGCCCGACCCAGGTCGGAGCGGGTGAGATGGGTGAAGCCGACCGAGGCGTAGGCCAGGCCGATCGTGCGCTGATCGCCCGAACGCAGGGCGTGGGCCAGCCCGTCCCGGGCGTGGACCAGCGCCTCGTCGAGATGGTTGCCGGCCAGGTCGCACTCGGCCAGGAGCTGTAGGGCTTGGGCCCGTTCCCTGTCGTCGGTGGTGGCGGCCACGAAGTCGACCAGGGCCGACACGTCGATGTCGCCCCCACCCATCTGGATGCTGGCCATCATCTCGGCCCTCACCGCCAGGCGGACGATACGGCTCCGGGTGGCGTCGTCGAAGGCGCTGAGATCGACGGCGGCCAGAGCCCCCACCCGGCGTCGGGTGGCGCCGAGGTCGTGGTTGAAGTGGTGGGCCTCGGCCGCCCGCAGCTCCAGGTCGGCCATCGTGGCCGGATCGGCACCGGCGCGGCGGGCGGCATCGATGGCGGCTTCGGCGTACCGGGCGGCTGCCGCCCAGGCACCGGTGCCGAACGCCCACTCGGCGGCGGCGGCCAGGATCTCGACGTGGCCCCCGTCGCTCGGGCTCTCGGAGCCGCCGCTGAGCAGGAGGTGCTCGGCCGCCCGGGCCCAGGCGGCAGGATCGGCGGTGGCCCGGGACCGCTCCCAGGCCACCGCCCGCCTCCGGGCCCGGGCCCGGCGGCTCACCGGAAGGCGGTGGGCGAGCTCGTCGCGGATCACGGCGTGGGTGAACCAGTAGAGGGTGCCGTCGGTGGCCACCAGGCCAGCGGCGTGGCCGGCGTCGAGGGCATCGTCCACCTGAGGCCCGGCCTCTCCGCTCACGGCGGTGGCCTCCACCGCCGTGAACTCGGCGGCCAGGATGGCCACGGCACCGAGCACATGCTGGGCCGGTCCGCCGAGCCCGTCGATCCAGCTCGTCACCGGATCGGCCGACGGCGCCCAGGTGTCGATCGTGCCCTGGGCCCGCCGGTCGTCGGGCCCGACGCCCGGCGGCACACCGCGGCGCCGCAGGATCTCCACTGCGGCCCGGATCCGCAACGGGTTGCCGTTGCTGGCCCGCTGGACCATGGCCTGGTAGGTGGGGCTGGGCGTGGCCGGCACCAGCTGCTCGATCGCTTCGAACAGGGCCGCCCCGTCGAGCGGCTCCAACACCTCGGTCACACACCGGCGCTCCCCGGCCACCTGGGTCACGAGGCCCGACGCTGCGACGCCAGGCCCGATCGGCCGGTAGGCCAGCGCCAGGAGAACCGGTGGCGGCGACACGGCGACCGCCGCCTCCTTGATCAGCGCGTCGACGAGGCCGGCCGAGGCCGGGTCGATCCAGTGGAGGTCGTCGAGGACGATGACGGTGGGGTGGCTGCCGATGGCGTCGAGGGCGGCTTGGGCCAGGCGGCCGAGCAGACCGTCGAGATCGGCTTGGGCCCGATCGGACATCAGGTTCTCGATCGCCCGACGACCTCCCAGCAGATCGCCCGACGACACCCCCAGGTCGCCCAACAGGCGGACCGCAGTGCGGTACGGCTCCTGGCCCTGCTCCGACGGGGCCCGCACGCAGCGATAGCCGGCCCCCGCCAGCCGGTCGACCGCTGCCTCCAGCAGGTGGGTCTTGCCCATTCCAGCCGGGGCTTCGAGCAGGTGGAGGCCGGGCCCATCGCTGGCCAGCGACGCCGCCAGATCGACGAACCGTTCGAGCTGGCCAGCCCGCCCGGGCGGTGCCCCAACCCGAGCCAGAAACGGATCCCTGCCTGCCGACGTCGTCACGATGGCCACACTCCCCTTGCTCTCGATCACCCCGAGGGCGCGCCCGAGGCGAAGGTCGCCCGCCCCAGCGCCACGAGCTTGGCACGGCCGGCCGGCGGACGCATCCGGGGAGAGGAGAGAGTCAACGTACGGTGGGTTCATGGGATCGACGGGACGCCCCGGGCCGGGGAAGGGTCCCGGCACGGATGAGTGGGTTCCGCTCCCCCAAGAGGCCCGGCCTGGAGGCTGGATACATCGACGGCACAGATTTCGCCGGAGGACCGAGCTGCCGGTCGGCTCCGTTTATCCCGGGCGGGCCGGCGGGTAACACCGGCGGGATGATTCCCTCCCCTGCCCTCGGCCGACCCGAGCGCGCCCCTCACGTTCAGTGACCGACCGGGCACAGCCGGCGTCGTGCCAGCTCACCTGGGCGACCGCCCGTGCGACCGCCGCCGATTGGGATCCGCCGCTCGAGGGCGGCACGGTGTTCGTCGTTCCCCACCCCGACGACGAGATCTTGATCATGGGCGGGCTGCTGGCCCGCCAACTCGAGGCCGGCGCCGCCGTCACCGTGGTGGCCGTGACCGACGGTGAGGCCGCCTACCCCGGGCTTGCCCCGGAACCCGTGGCCCGCACCCGCCGCCGCGAGCAGGAGAGCGCTCTGGCCCACCTGGCCGGCCGCCACCCGGCCGGACCCCACCCCGCCGTTGCCCCCGGGGTGATCCGGCTGGGGCTACCCGACGGCCATGTCGCCGAACACGAGCCCCAGCTGGTCGACGCCCTGCAGGCGGCCGTCGGCCACCCGGCCCTGATCGTCGCCCCCTGGGCCCACGACCACCACACCGACCACGAGGCGGTGGGGCGGGCCGCTGCGGTGGTGGCGGCCCAGCGGTCGACCGTTCTGGCCGCCGGTCTGTTCTGGGCCTGGACGCACACCGCTCCAGCCCCGGGCCTTCGCCGGCTGGCCATTCCCGACGAGCATCAGGACCGCCGGCGGGAGGCGCTGGCCCACCATCGCAGCCAGCTCGTCGGCCCCGACGGCACCACCCCACCCATACTGGCCAGCGGTGACCTCGAGCCCCTGCAGTGGCGGCACGAGTACTACTTCGCCGGGCGCCCGTGACCCGGGACATCCCGACGACCGGCCACGTGGTGGTGGTGATCCCGGCCCACAACGAGAGCCGCCGCATCAACGCCGCCCTCGACGCGGTGGACGCCGCCCGGGCCGCCGTGGCCCCCACGGTCACCTGTTCGATCGTCGTGGTCGTCGACTCCTGCGGCGACACCACCGAGTCCCGGGCCCGACTCCGGCTCACCGGCCCGCCCGACCTGGTGGTGGCGGCCGATCTCCGCTGCGCCGGCGCCGCCCGCCGTCTGGGGGCCGCCGCCGGCCTGGCCTCCGCGGTGCTGGCATCGCACCCGCTGCCGACGGTGTGGCTGGCCAGCACCGACGCCGACACGATCGTCCCGACGGACTGGATCGAGCGTCAGCTGGGGCACGCCAGGGTCGGTGTGGTCGGCGTGGCCGGGGTCGTACGGCTCCTGGGCGACGCCGACGATGATCCCCGGTTCCGCCGCCGGTTCGACGACAGCTACCTGATCCGACCCGACGGCTCGCACTCCCACGTCCACGCCGCCAACCTCGGCGTTCGGGCCGACGCCTACCAGTCGGTCGGCGGATGGCGGGCCATACCCACCGGTGAGGACCACGACCTGTGGAACCGGCTGGTCGTCCACGGCTGGCCGATCCGGTCGACCGCCGACATCGTGGTGGCGACGAGCGCCCGGCGCCAGGGCCGGGCCCCCGGCGGCTTCGCCGCCGACCTCGTCGCCCTGGACGCGCTCGACTCGCTCGACGCATGAGTTCGGCTCCCGACCCGCCGCAGCCCGATGACGCACGGTGGTTCCCGTCACCCCATCGGCGAGCCGATCTCCGCCGCCATACGCTGGCGCTCGTCTCCCGTCCCCTGCCGGCGCCGGCCGGGGGAGGCACGGCCTGGCGGTGGCGGGCCCTGCACCGCTGGGCCCGCACCGGGTCGGTCAGCGTGGCCCGGTTGGCCGAGGCCCATCTCGACGCCCTCGCCATCCTGGCCGAGTCCGGCACGGCCCACGCCCCCGACGGCCCGGGTGCGCCAGGGGGCTTGTACGGCGTCTGGGCGTCGGGCGGAGCCCCGGGCGAGCTCCGCTTCGAGCGGGGCAGCGGCACCCTCTCCGGGGTGAAACGGTTCTGCTCGGGCCTCGGCATCGTGAGCCGGGCCCTGGTCACGGCCGACGACGAGCGGGGAGCAACCTGGCTCCTCGACATCGATCTCACGGCGGGCTCCACACTGCGAACCGAGCCCGGCCCCTGGGCCACCCCGGCCCTGGCCGACACGGCCACCGGATCGCTGCACGTCGCCCGTCACCCGGCCCGGCCCGTCGAGGCGCCCGGGTGGTACCTGGCCCGGCCCGGGTTCTGGCACGGAGCCATCGGCCCCGCCGCCTGCTGGGCCGGCGCCGCTGCCGGGCTGGTCGACCAGGCCGAGATCCTGGCCGGTGACGACCCTTACCAGCGGGCGGCGCAGGGCGAGCTACGGGCCTGGGACCTGACGTGTCGGGCTCTGCTCGACGCCGCCGGCCGCTCCTCCGACGCCGCCCCGGGCGACGGCACCGCCGCCCGCTACCGGGCCCTGGCCACCCGCCACAGCATCGAACGGGCCGCCACCGCCATGGCCGACCGCTTCAGCCAGGCTTTCGGCCCCCGGCCGTTCGTCACCGAAACCGGCACCGGCACGGGCACGGGCACGGCCCAGCGGATCGCCGATCTCCACCTCTACCTCCGCCAACACCACGGCGAGCGAGACCTGGCTCAGCTGGCCTCGCTACCAGCCCGACCCGATCCCGATCCTGATACCGACTGCGGGGGCGGCGACCTCTGATGGCAGAGCCGGCAGCCACCTCGCACGACCACCGCTACTTCGCCGACCTCTACCAGGCCCACGACGACCCATGGGACTTCGAGACCAGTTGGTACGAGCACCGGAAGTACGATCTCACGCTGGCCTCGCTCCCCCACTCCCGGTACCGCTGGGGGCTGGAGCCGGGCTGCGCCAACGGCGCCCTCACCGAGCGGCTGGCCCGCCGATGCGACCATCTCGACGCCTTCGACTTCGTGGACGACGTGGTGGCCCGGGCCCGCCGCCGGCTCCGCCCCCTGAACCACGTCGCCGTGCATCAGGAGCGGTTCCCCGAGTTCTGGCCCGACGGGACGGGCGACCTGCTCGTGTGGTCCGAGGTCGGTTACTACCTCACCGACGCCGGGCTTGGAGTGGCTGCGGCCGGTATCCGCCGCTGGCTCGAACCGGGCGGCACCTTCGTCGCCGTCCACTACACGGGACCCACCGACTATCCCCGCACCGCCGACGCCGTCCACCGTTGGATCGACGACACCCTTGCCTTCCTGTCGCCCGTCGTCCATCTCGACGATGAGCAGTTCCAGCTCCGGGTCTGGACCCGGCGGCGGTAAGCCTGCCGCCGGCGGCCGGGCCGGGTCGAGAAGCCGACGCTCAGTCGGCGAACACCGCACGACTGTGGGCGATGAAGAACGTGTGGTCGTTTCCCTTGTTGGGATCGGTCGAGTTGTAGCGCGTCTGGGTTGCCCCGTCGGGTACGTGCTCGTCGGAGTAGATCGCGCCCACCGGGCAAACGTCGGGCTGGTAGCAGGCGGTACAGCTCGTGCACTCGTCCATGTTCACGTAGAGGATGCTGTCGCCGAAGATGGCGATGTTGTCGGGATCGGGCACGTGGGTGTTCTCGATCTCCCCGCTTCCGTGCTCCACCTCGGAAAACAGCAACCCCTTGGCCGGGTCGTACTCGTAGATGCACTGCACGGGGCAGACGTCCACGCAAGCCCGGTCCTTGGTGTCGATACAGGCTTCGGTGATGACGGCGATTCCGGCCACGTGGCCTCCCTTCGGCTCCCACCGGATACCCCGTGCGGGGCCCATCGAATCCGGGCGCGCCAACGGCTCCGGCCACAGCCAGTAGATTCGGCCCGTGTCGTACTACGACGATCTCGGCCTGCCGACCTCGGCCAGCCAGCGCGAGATCCGGGACCGGTACCGGGAGCTGGCCATGGTGGCCCATCCCGACCACGGCGGTGATCCTGTGGTGTTCCGGTTGTTGAACGAGGCCTACGAGGTGCTAGGCGACCCCGACAGGAGACGGGCCTACGACGCCGAGCTGGCCGCAGAGGCAACCGGCCCCGCCCCGTCAGCAGCGCCCGAGATGTCGCAGGAAGCGAGCGACCGCTGGGAGACAACCGCCGCTGCTTGGGGTTCGCCCGGCCGGGGCCACTACTACGCCGAGACGTTCGAGGGCCTGGCGTCGCTCTCGGGCCAAGGCCTCGCCCGGCTGGGACGACGGGTGCTGATCAGCCTGGCGCTGGGGGCGGCGGTGGGGATCGGGATCGGCGTGTTCACCGGCCAGGCCACCGCCCTGGCCTTCGCCTTCGCTCTGCCCGCTGCCTTCCTCACCGTCGTGGCGTTCGGCCAAGCCACCTACCGCAACGGGTCCTGACCCGGAGCCAGGCTCTCAGGCGGCGCCGGTGGCGAGCTGGCCCAGGTTGGCCACCGACTGCTCCAGCATGCTTAGGGGCACGACGGGCCAGGGGATGCGCTTGCGGGCCTCGTCGGAGATGCCCGACCAGTCGCAGTAGTGGGTGACCTCGGTCTCGGTGTCGCCCACCGCTTCGAGCTGCCAGCCGTAGAGGTGCCCGACCGGGGGCGTGCCGATCCCGCCGGTGGCCCACTCGATCAGCCGGTCCGGCTCGAGCCGGGTGACGTGGTTGCGGACCTTGTACTTCACCATCCCCGGGATGTCGCCGATCGGGGTTCGGTCCATGTCCATGTCGAAGGTGTCGCCGACGGCGGCGACGGGCCTGGCGTCGATTGCCGCTTCCACCATCCCCGAGCCGTCGATGGCGGCGTGGGATGCGGGGTCAGTGAGCAGGGCGAAGATGGCGGCCGGGGTGGCGTTCACCCGGCGGCTGGTCGAATGGCGATCTGTGGTCATCTGTTGGCTCGTCTCTCTCGGAGGGGGGGCACGAACGGGTGAGGCCGGCCCGGGTCAGCCGGCGGCCCGCTTGTAGGCGTTGGGCGGGAAGGCGCCGGCCTCCACACAGCGGGCCGACCACTGGTTGAGGTGGGCCAGCAGCCCCTCGACGTCGTCGCCCAACCGAGCCACGAGCTGGGCCTGCGCTGTGTCGGTGGCGTCCTCGATCCGCTCGCGAAAGGCCAGCCCCTCGGCGCTGAGCTGCTCGCCGTCGAGCAGGCCCTGGGCCCGCAGTCGATCGGCGCAGGCGGCGAGCGCCTCGGGTGCCCAACCCCGGCTGCCCGAGTACTCGCCGAGCGGGTAGCCGACCCACAGCTCGGTCAGGATGCTCATGGCGATGGGATCGAGGCCGGCGGCCACGCAGGCGGCGATGTGGGAGTCGCCCCGGTGCTCGCGGATCATCTCGGCGCTCCGCCACAGCACCTCCACCGGGTCGTCCGACAGCGGGATCGCAGCCAGCCCGGCGTACAGGGGCCGGCCGGCCTGGTCGAGACCCAGGGCCGCCTCCCGGAGACGGGCCGCCACAGCGGGCAGATCGCCCCCAGTCCCGTCGAGCACCGCCGTGAGGCTGGCGGTGGTGGCCGAGAACCGGGTGGCCAGCAGCTGGTCGCGGCCGCAGATCTTCCGGCCGGCGTCGTAGACCCCGCCGATCAACCCCGGCTCGAACACGGCGAACGACGACACCACGATCGCCGGCGCCGGTTCACCCAGGGCCGCCGCCCGGCCCCAGGCGTAGCCGGAGAAGAAGTCGAGCCCGAGAGCGGCCTGAGCCTCGTTGGTGGTCCGGGACCACACCGGGTGCATGGCGATCGGCTCGATGGCATCCCGCAGCCGGCGGGCCACCGAGGCTCGCCGGGTCGGCTCGGGCACCGTCCCGTCCGCTGTCGGATCGGCGAAATAGACGGCGATGACCTCGTCGTACTGCATGGTGGTGGTTCCTTCCCTCGAACGGCGGGAGCTAGACCGCGTTGACCTTGGGGAGGATCTCCTCGTTGAGCCGCTTGAGATCGTCGAGCGTCTTCGACACCGGCACGTCGGAGAACGGGGGCCAGATCAGCGGCATCGTGAGGCCGGCCTCGGCCAGCCGCTTGAGGTTGTCGGTGATCTGGGCTGCGGTGCCGATCAGGATGTTGCTGGCTTTGCCCGCCGGCGTCTGGTCGGACGACTCATCGGTGATGACGAACCAGTACATGCTGCACAGCTCGAGGCTGTCCATGGCGCCGGGCTTGCCCAGCTCCTCCAGCTCGTGCTGGATCGGGCCCCGCCAGTCGAGCAGTTCCTCGGGCGTGTCCTGGATGCCGATCCAGCCGGCCAGGTTGTACTTGGCGATCCGGTTGGCCGACCGCTTCGGGTCTTTCAGGCCGCTGAAGTAGATCGGCGGATGGGGATCCTGCAGCGGCTTGGCCCCGAACCCGCACCGGTCGAAGTCGGCGAACTCACCGTGGTACTCGAACAGGTCATTGGTCCAGATGCCCTGCATGATCTCGATCGTCTCCCGCACGTGCTTGTGTCGTTTGGGATAGATGTGGGAGGCGCTGGCGGCGGCGAACTCCTCGGGCATCCAGCCGGCGCCCACGCCCACGTTGATCCGACCGTTGGACAGGTGGTCGACCGTGGCGATCTCGGCCGCCAGCACCCCGGGGGCCCGGTAGGGGGTGTCGGTGATGCTCATGCCGATCCGCACCTTGGTGGTCTTGGCCGCCAGCCACGGGATCAGGGGCCACCCCTGGTACCACTGGCCCCGGGCCGACACCGGCAGGGCCTTGGGGAAGGCCTCCATCATGCCGAACGGGTACTGCAGCTCCTGGCGGTCCGACGCCTCGGGCACCACGATCCGGTCGAGCGTCCACACCGAGTCGAAGTCGAGCTCCTCGGCCAGCGCCGTGAGATCCTCCAGCTCCTTGACCGTCACCTCATCGCGAAAGTTCGGCAGGTAGAGGGCGAGCTTCATTGGTTCAGGCCTCCTTGGGGCAGGTCCATATGGCTTCTGGTACGAGGACACACAGCACTTGACACGAGTTCTATCACGGCCGTGTCGCCCATCGTGGACCGGTTGGAGGTGGTCGGCCTGGTGCGGCGGGTCCGGGACGACACCGACGGGCGCAGCGTCCTGGTCGAGCACTTCCGCCCGGTGTGACAGACAAACCGACCCTGCCAGCGGCCTGGCGTGGTTCATACTGGTGCCATGGGACGAATCGAGAGTTCGGTCGAGTTGTTCAAGGCGTCGTGGGCGATGGTCCGCCAGGACAAGGAACTCCTGGCCCTCCCGGTGATCTCCGGCATCGCCTCCCTGTTGATCGTCGCCATCTTCGCCATCCCCCTCCTGGCCAGCATGGGCATCGGGTCGCTCGACGAGACCACGGGAGCCGCGCCGAGCCCGCTGACCTATGGGCTCGGTTTCGTTCTCTACGTGGTGCTGGCCTTCATCACCGTGTTCTTCAACTCGGCCCTGATCCACGGCGCCAACGTGCGGATGAGCGGCGGCGATCCGACCTTGGGATCGGCCATCGGCGGGGCCACGTCCCGCATCGGTCGCATCCTGCCGTGGGCCGTCGTGTCGGCCACGGTCAGCCTCGTCATCCGCCAGATCCAGGAGCGGGCCGGCGTCCTCGGCTCCATCCTCGGTTTCCTCGGGGGCCTGGCCTGGGCCGCCGTCACCTTCCTGGTGTTGCCGATCCTGGTGATCGAGAACGTGGGCGTTGGTCAAGCGGTGAAGCGCTCGGGCGGGCTCCTGCGGTCGGTGTGGGGCGAGGGCCTGGCCGGCCACCTGGGGATGGGGTTGATCGGCTTCGTCGCCTCACTCCCCTTCATCGTCGTGGCCGCCATCGGCGTGCTGTCGGGCTCCACCGTTGTTGCCGTACCGGCGCTGGTGGTCGCCGTGCTCGGACTGCTCGCCGTGGCCGTGGTCATGTCGGCGTTGTCGGTCGTATACCAGACCGCCCTCTACCGCTACGCCGTTGGCCAGCCCGTGTCGGCCTACCGGCCCGAGCTGATGGCCAGCGCGTTCCGGTCCAAGAACCGCCGCTGACCGCTTGCGGGCCCAGATGAGGCCCGACGATGCTGGCGGGTATGACGGCGAACCAACCTCACCCGGCCTGGGCGGCACAGTCGGGCCACGTTCAACTCCCGCCCCCCGGAGCGGCCGACCCGAGCCAGGTGGCCGACCGCCTGGCCATCGCCGAATGCATCCACCGCTACGGCTGGGGCTACGACGAGCGCGACCAGGCCGCGCTCGGCGGCTGCTTCACCGATGACGGCATCTGGGAAGGCAGCATCATGGGGCTCGATGCCATCGAACCCCATCGGGGCCGGGACGCAGTGGTGGAGTTCCTGACCGGGTTCTGGGCCGTCCAGACCGATCAGCGCCGCCACATCTTCACCAACGTGGTGGTCACCGACCTCGACGGGTCGACCGCCGTGGCCCACGCCTACCTCCTGCTCACCGCCGCCTCCGAGAGCGTGATGGCCCCCGTCACCACCGGCCCCTACCGGCTGGAGATGCGCAAGGTCGACGAAGTGTGGCGCATCGCCCGCCTCGTCGCCGGCTTCGACGCCCCCTTCTGAGCCCGCGCCGAGCACGGCCCGGCGGTTCCTGTGCGAGACTTCGCGGCCATGGCAGCACCCGACTGGAGTGACCTCACCGTCTACACCGCGGCCCGCGTCCACACCATGGACCCCGGCCGGCCCCATGGTTCGGCCTCCGCCGGCGGCGGGCCCCCTGATCGGGCCGGGGCGATGGCGGTGGCGGTGGCCGGGGGCCGGATCGTGTCGGTCGGCACGCTCGACTCGATGGCGCCGTGGCTGCGCCGCCACGCCCACACGATCGACGACCGCTACGCCGGCCGGGTGCTGCTCCCCGGCTTCATCGACCCCCACACCCACCTGCGCATGTCGGGCACGTTCATGGGGCTCAACTACGTGGGCCCTATCGACTCGGCGTCGCCCACCGGCGTGCGGGCCGGCCTCCCCGACCGCGATGCCGTGCTCAACCAGCTCCGGAGCCTGGCGGCCGAAACCGGCACCGGCCCCGACGGCCGTCCCCGCCCGGTCACCACCTGGGGCTACGACCCGGCGAGCCAGAAGGGGCACCTCGACCGGGACATGCTCGACGCCATCAGCGACACCGTGCCCCTGTGGGTGTGCAGCTACGCCCCCCACATCGTCTACGCCAACACCCCGATGATCGAGCTCATCGGTGTCGACGACACCACCGACCTCCACGGCCTCGGCCGCTACCCCGATGGCCGGCTCAACGGCTGGTTCATCGAGACCGGCGCCGTCGGCCTGGCGTTCAAGCCGGTGGCGGCCGACGTCTACCGGCCCGGCTTCGGCCGGGAAGCCGTGGACCGGATGGGGGCGGTGGCCCGGGCCGCCGGCGTCACCACCACGACCGACATGGTGTGGGGGTTCGAGAGCTTCGACGGCGAATGGGCCGACCACCGGGCCGCCATCGACGCCGGCACCTTTCCCCTGCGGATGCTGATGGTGCCCTTCGAGCCTCGCCTGCGTCGGGCCTACGGCCGCGACATGCTCGACTACCTGGCGGCCAAGCGGGCCGAGGGCGACGACCGGCTCACCACCCACGGGGTGAAGTACGTGAACGACGGCTCCTACCCGTCGATGACGCTGCGCCTGGGCTTCCCCGGCTACCTCGACGGCGACGAAGGTCTGACCGGCGAGATCCCGTGGGACGAGATCTACGAGCGGATGCTGCCGTTCTGGACCGCCGGCATCCAGATCCACTCCCACGCCAACGGCGACGAGACAGTGGACATGACGCTCGACGTGCTCCAGCGCCTGCTCCACGACCATCCCCGCTTCGATCACCGGTTCGTGATCGAGCACTACTGCCTCTCGACCCCGGCCCAGGCCCGCCGGCTGGCGGCGCTGGGCGGCATGGCCAGCGTCAACGCCTACTTCGTTCGCTACCGGGCCCAGATGCACGCCGAGGCCGGCTTCGGACCCGACCGGTCGGAGGCCACGGCCCGGCTCGGCTCGCTGGAACGGGCCGGCGCCGCCTTCGCTCTGCATTCCGACTTCAACCTGGTGGTGACGCCCCTCTCCCCCCTGCTGGCGGCCGAGATCGCCGTGACCCGCACCGGGGCCGACGGCGCGGTGCTGGCCCCCGGGGAACGGATCTCGGTCGACCGGGCCCTGCGGGCGATCACGGTGGACGCGGCCCACATCCTGCGCCGGGACGACCGGCTCGGCTCCATCGAGGCCGGGAAGCTGGCCGACTTGACCGTGCTGGCCGACGACCCCTACGAGGTCGACCCCACCCGCCTCGGGAGCATCGAGGTGGTGGACACTGTCCTGGGTGGGACGCCCACCAGTCAGCTCGCACGATGAGGGCGGCGCCGGGCCTGGAGACGCAGTGGGCGTCGTTGCTGCTGTCGCTGGCCGCCCATCAGCCCCGACCCGACAGCGCGGGGCCCGAGCCCGCCGGGGGCGGCGGGGCGGCGGTGCCGGTCGCCATCCTCACCGGGTTCCTCGGGTCGGGGAAGTCGACCCTGCTGGCCCGGCTTCTGTCCGATCCCGGCCCGGGCGACGGCCCGGTTCGAGCGGTGGTGAACGACGTGGGAAGCCTGGCCTTCGACCCGACGCTGGTGGCCTCGGCCGACGCCGGCATGGTGGAGCTGACCAACGGCTGCGGCTGCTGCGTCGCCGGGGCCGCCGACGAGCTGGGCCAGGCCCTGGACCGGGCGGCACCAGGTGCTCGCCTGCTGATCCTGGAGGCCAGCGGCCTGGCCGATCCGGCGGCGGTGGCCCAGGTGGTGGCAGCCCGACCCGGCCTCCGGGTGGAGCGCACGGTGGCAGTGGTGGACGTCCGAGCCGTCGATCAGCTCCGAGCGATGCCTGGTCCGGCCGCCGTGCTGGGCCGCCAGCTCGATACGGCCACCGTGATCGTGGCCAGCCACGCCGACGGCCTGGCCGACGGTGAGCGGGACCGGGCCGTCGAACGGCTGGCCGGCCTCGCTCCCGGCCGGCCGATCACGATCTCGACGCTCGAGGCTCCCGCCCACCGAACCCTCACCCCCGACGCCCCGCCCGGCGTCGCCCTGGCCGGCCCGCCCGCCGGTGCCGGCGGATCGGACATGGTGGTGACGACGGTGGCGCAGGAGCACCGGGCCGTCAGCCGCCGGGACCTCCACCGCGTGCTGAGCAGCCGCCCCGCCGGCCTCCTGCGGGGCAAGGGCCGCCTACGGCTCGACGACGGCGGCCATGTGCTGGTGCAGTTCACGCCGTCCGGGATCGAGATCACACCCGCCGACGCCGGGGCGTGCGCCCTCACCGTGGTGGCCGTCGACCGGTCGTCGCTCGGTCCGGTCGCTGCGCTGCTGGGCCCGGCGGAACCCGCTCAGCCGGGGATCGACTGACCGTTCTGGGCGGCCCAGAGGCCCTGGGCTTCCTCCCAGCTGATCACCGCGATCGGCGTGCCGTCGTCGTTGATGAACTGCAGGGGGCCGAGGAAGGTCATGTAGAACTGGCCGCCCTCGACGAAGTAGGTGCGGTCGTGGCGGGCGTTGCACGGCTCGTAGCCGTAGGCCGGCGCCACCGCCGTCACGCCACCGACGTGCTCACCGCCCTGCACCTCCATCACGCCCGACATGAGGAAGTACTCGCCCGGCCCCATGTGGATGTGGCGGTTGAACGACGACCCGGTGGGGCAGTCGAACATGGCCGTCCAACCTCCCACCTCAGGTGAGACGTTCAACAGCTTCCAGGTGATCCCTCCCTCGCTGAACGCCTCCGGGAACGGCTGCCACGTCAGATCCCCGACGTGGGTGTAGTCCTGCGGCAGCTTGGCCTTCATCGTGGTCGTGCTCTGCGGACGGCCGGCGACAGTCATGCGAGATCCCCCTGGGTTGTCAGCTTCGCTGTCGACGCTAGTTGGCTCCGGCCCGGCTGTCCCAGTTGCGGGCGGCCCGCAGCACCTCGTCGAACGGCTTGTTGGTGTCGAAGCTCGGTTCCCGGGGCAGGCCGAGCACCCGCTCACCGATCCCGTTGCGCTGCACTTCGTTCGTGCCCGCCGCGATCGAGACGATCCGCCCGTTGAGGTAGTCGAGCGCCGCCCGCCCGCCCCGCTCGTCGCCCTTGGCCCAGGTGAGGGCGGCCGGGCCGCCGACCTCCAGGCCCAGCCTGGCCCGTACCGGCGTCAGCACCCCGGCGGCCAACTTCGAGTAGGCGGCGATGGCGGCGTCGGGTTTGTCCGACGCCCGCAGCCGGGCCGCCATCCGGCGTCGCAGCTGGTACTGGGCGTAGTCGTGGATGTGGGCGGTGGCGATGGCCTGGCGGGCGGCCGGGTCGTCCGTGCGGCCCACCCGACGGGCCAGGGCCACCAGGTCGGGAGCCAGTTGGCGGGGCTCGGGGCGCCCGCCGCCGGCGCCGCCCCCGCCCCGCTCGTAGACGAGCATGGTCTGGGTGACGGCCCAGCCCCGGTTGACCTCGCCGATCACGTCGTCGTCGGTCACCTCGACCTCGTCCAGAAACTCCTCGCAGAACTCGGCGTTGCCGTTGATCTGGTGGATCGGGCGAACCGTCACCCCGGGCGCGCTGGTGGGCACGGCGAACCAGGTGAGGCCCCGGTGCTTGGGCACCGACCAGTCGGTGCGGGCCAGGCACATGGCCCAGTCGGCCAGATGGGCCCCACTCGACCAGATCTTGGAGCCGGTGAGGATCCACCGCTCACCGTCGCGGGTGGCCCGCGTGCGGATGCCGGCCAGGTCGGAGCCGGCCTCGGGCTCGGAGTAGAACTGGCACCACAGCTCCTCCCCGGAGAGGATCTTCGGGATGTGGCGGGCCTTCATCTCGGGCGAGCCGTGGGCCACGATCGACCGGCCGATGGGCCCCATGGTCACGTGACCAGCCACCCCCAGGTCGGGCACCACGAAGCGGCGGGCCTCCTCGTTGAACGCCCGCTCGTGGCGCACGGTCAGACCCCGGCCCCCGTACTCGGCCGGGTAGCTGATCCCGGCGAAGCCGCCGTCGAACAAGCGCCGCTGGAGGGCGCGCTGCTCGACCAGGGCCTCCACCGTCTCGGGCCTGGTGTGCCCCGAGCCCGACGTGCGGCGCTGCAGATTCGCCTCCATCCACGCCCGGGCCTCCTGGCGGAACTCCTCCACGGAAATGGTCGTATCGCTCATCGCAACGGAGCCCCCTCGGTGGTTGTCGAGCCTGCGGTGCGGCCCCTGGCCGAGATCCTAGGTTTCCGGGGCCACAACGCCCAATGGGCCGACGGGCCAATGGGCCGCGGCGCCGGCTCCATCGAGCGGGCAACACTCAGGTCGGAGGGGGCCAGGCGATGACGACCGGGAGCTCGGCCGCCAGCCGCCGAGCGGTGGCCCGATCGACGAAATCGGCCACGCGCAACGAACCCTCCGAGCTCACCAGATCGACGTGACAGGCGCCGCGCACCCCAACGGCGCCCATAGCCACCTCGACCCGGAGGCTCCCCGGAACCGGCACCGTCCGA
>CADEDH010000010.1:0-50598 GCA_902826025.1 uncultured Actinomycetes bacterium | reverse complement strand
CCGAGGCCGAAGACGGTGAAGGCAGCCACGAACGGCCCGAGCAGCCAGGTGGCCACCGAGACCGGGTTGGTGGCGATGGACGCCGCACCGGCCAATCCGACGAGCCCGGCCAGCGCCAGCACCAGATCACCGGTTCCCCGGCGCTGCCTGATCCGCACGACGCCGTGTTCACGACAGACGTCCACCGGGCCGATACGGGTGCTGGGCATGGCGATCACAGGCTAACCGGCACCCTCCGGCACTACCGGTTGGGCCCTGAAGTCCGACTTCTTCCAGTCGTTCAGCTACGCCTCCTTTGGAACACGTGCATGCCGGTCACGTCGGTGGGGAGCAGGTCGGGCGTGCCCTGGATGCGGCCGGTGGGGATCCCCAGGACCCGTCCCAGCGCCTTGGCCAGCACCGTCTTGCCCACTCCGGGGCGGTCTTCGAGCAGCAGGTGGCCGCCGCTGAGCAGTGTGGCCAGGGCCAGCTCCAACGCCGACCGCTGGCCGGCGATCACCCGCTCCAGCGAATCGAGCAGCAAGGGGCCGCGGGCCGTGCCCTACCATCGCCCCTCATGCTGGCCCAGAGTTCGTCGTCGGACGGATTGACGCCCTTCAACGTGATGACAGTGGTCGTTTTCCTGCTGTTCGTGTTCGCCTTCGCCTTCGTGCTGGCCAAGATCGACAACGTCCGCCACCGGATGGCCTGGCAGCCGGTGCTGGGCCTGGTGAGCGGCCGGGTGGTGTCGGGCAACAGCCCCAACACCAGCGTCATGCGGGGCTCGTGGCGCGGGCTGCCGGTGGTGGCCACCGCCCTGCCCAAGTCGGGCCTGGGTCCGGGGGAGGATCCTGCCCGTTATAACCGCTTCATCCTTCGGCTGTTCGACCAGGCCGGCGCGGCCGACTGGCAAGTCACGATCGGGCGCCAGGGGTGGCGGGTGGAGGCGGCCGACCCGGCCCTGGTGGCCCGGCTCACCGCCGCCGGGGTGGCCCGGACGGCCACCGACCTGGGCCTCCCCCAGGACAACCCGCTACCCGGCATCTCGTTCAGCGCCACCGGGCACCACATCGAGCTGAACGCCGACGCCGGCCGGGGCTTCGTGCCACCGCGGGCCGAACTGGAGGTACTGCTCGACACCATGATCACGATCGCCGGGATCAACGCCGCGGTGAACAGCGCCCCCGGCTGAGGCGCTAGAACATCCGGATGCAACTCGACATCGAGCGACTGTTCGGCCCCGGCACCAGCGGCCGGGTGTTCGACCTCTCGCACCGCCTGACGCCGGCCATGCCCGTCTACGGCCCCCACCCGCCCTACAGCATCGCCATGTACCGGCGCCACGGCGACCCCCACCCGGCCCCCCGGGCCGGCAAGTCGAGCTTCGCCAACGAGCAGATCGTCACCTCCACCCACGTAGCCACCCACATCGACGCCCTCGGCCACTTCAGCCGGGACGGTCTGGTTCACGGTGGCTGCCCGGCCGACCAGATCGAGACCACCAACGGCCTCACCACCCTCGACGCCGCCGCCATCCCGCCCATGATCGTGCGGGCCCACCTGCTCGACGTGGCCGGTCACCGAGGCGTCGACAACCTGGGCCCGGCCGAACCGATCACGGGCGACGAGCTGGCCCAGGTGGCCGGCGCCGCCGATGTCGACATCCGCCCCGGCGACGTGGTGCTGATCCGTACCGGCTGGGCCCGGTTCTGGGACGAGCCGGTGCGGTTCAACAACGCCGGCGCCGGCTGGCCCGGCCCCGACGACTCGGCCGCCCACTGGCTGATCGAGCACCAGGTGCTGGCCGCCGGGTCCGACACCCCGGCCTTCGAGTGCATCCCCAGCCCCGGCGACTCGGTGCACGCCCTGCTCCTGGTGGACACCGGCATCCACATCATCGAGAACCTCGACCTGGAGGAGCTGGCCGCCGCCGGCGCCCGCAGCGTCACCTTCGTCGCCCTCCCCCTCCCCATCGCCGGCGCCACCGGCAGCCCCCTGCGCCCCTTGGCCATCGCCTGAGGGTTCGCCCGGCGGGCCGAATCAGCCGGGAGGGCCGGGCAACCCGAGGACCGTCCAGGGCAGGCGGGCGTGGGCGCCCTTGACCCGGTTCACGGCCTGCGTGACCTCCACGTCGGCGGCCAGGGAGGCCAGGGCGTAGGCGTCGTCGGGCGGCACGCCGAAGCGGGCGGTGAGCTGGCGGACCAGGGCCTCCACCGCCTGGCGCACGGCCAGGTCGAGATCCTCGTCGAGCCCGAGGGCCACCAGGTGAGTGGGGGTCTCGGCCCACGGCAACCGCAACAGATCGGGAACCCGATCGGCCGGCGTCACCCTGAACCGCAGGCGCACCCGCTCCATCGAGGTCTCGATCGCCGTCTGGTTGACCTCGCCGTCGCCCTGGGCGGCGTGGCCGTCGCCGGCGTAGAACCCGGCCCCGGGCCGGAACACCGGCAGGTGGAGCGAGGTACCCACCACGAGGTCCCGCAGGTCGAGGTTGCCCCCGAACGGGCCGGGCGGCACCGACGACTGGGGTCCGTCGGCCTCGGGGGCCACACCCATGATGCCCAGGAACGGGGTGAGGGGCAGGGCGACGCCGGGCAGCAGCTCGGTGGTGAGCGTCTCCCGGTCGAGCGCCAGATGACGGACGGCGCCGTGGGGGAACTGGTCGGCCAGCACCCCCCGACCCAGGGGCGCTGGCAGCGCCAGGTTGAACCCCCACGGGCCGGGCACCAGCTCCAGCACGTCGACCTGGAGCACATCGCCCGGCTCGGCCCCCCGGATCTCGATCGGGCCCGTCATCGAGTGGGGTCCGACGGGAAAGTCGGCCCGCAGGGCGAGCACGGCGTCGAGCGGCATCCCCGGTTCCACCCGGTTGCCCCAGTGGCTCCAGGTGGCCATGACCACCTCGTCACCGGGGTCGATGGCCAGCACCGGCCGGTGAGCGGCGTCGATCACCCCCACCTTCACCGTGGTGTGATCGGCGGGAAGCCGGTGGACGGTGGCCACTCAGGTGGTGGTTCGGTCGTCGGGGCGTTCGGTGCCGGTGAGCGACGCGATCAGCCGGTTGACGGCCCGGGTGGCGTCGGGCCCGGCGGCGTTGCCGTACATCAGGCGGGCCAGTTGGCCGCCCAGATAGGGGTGGAGGCCCATGTCGTACAGGGTGCGGAAGTCACCGGCCTCGATCGCCTCCCGCTCGGCGGCGAGGAGCGCGTACCGGTCGAGCACGGCCGCCCGGTCGGTCCCGAACCGCGCACGCAACTCGGCGTCCCACTTGAGGTCCTGCACCAGGTCATGGGTGACGAGGCTGTGGTTGAACGCGTCCAGCCCCATCAGACCGCCCCGTTCGCCGTCCGTGCCCCCATCTCCCAGCGCACGGCACCGACACCGCACTTGAAGTTGTCGTAGGCGGTGTAGCCGAGGCGGGTGCAGGGCTGGGGGCCGATGGCGCCCAACACCACGAACCAGGCGAACAGCTCGGCCGTGCCCCCCTCACCCGACTGCTCCGCCCGTTCCGGGGTCACCTCGTCGAGCAGCTTGTCGTGGTCGCCGTGCTCCAGCAGGCCGAGGAACCAGTCGTCGAACTCCCGGTCTATGAAGAAGTACCGCTTGCCCCCCGGCTCGTGCGACAGGCCCCCCGAGCCGAATAGCCCCACCCGCATGCCGTCCGGTAGGTCGTGGCGGATGATGCTGCCCAGGGCCTCGCCCACGGCGTAGCACCGGCGCTGGTCGGGGATCGGGGGCACGGTGCAGTTCTGCAGGATCGGCACCACCGGGACGTCGTTGCGGTCGAGGTCGCACAGGACGGTGGGGATCGACAGGTTGTCGTCGAAGCGGAGGTTCTCCCGGCGCCCGAAGAACTTGATGCCCCGCCGGGCCATGCCATTGATGATGGCCCCGCCCACCTCGGGGTTGCCCCGCAGCCGGTAGTCGCGGCAGTTGAGCCAGGGCTTGAACCACTCGAACGGGCCGACGTGCTCGGGCGCCAAGCCCACCAGGAAGTCGGGGTACTCCAGCACCCGGGAGTTGGCCAGGTGGTCGTTGCCGATCACGATCAGCACGTCGAGCTCGGCCGCCGCGATCTCGGCCGCCATCGTGCCGTACATCTTGTCTACCTCGGCCTTGGTGTCTTCCGGGGCCCCGGCGTACAGCCCGGCCAGGCCCGGTGCGTGGCTGGCGGCCACCGCCAGCACGACGTCAGCCACCGCCCGCCTCCCCCACCACTGCTCCTGGCTCGTACATGGTCGGCAGGTTACCCCTCCGGCCCCCCACGGTCGACGAAGCGCCGACATCGACGGGAACAGCGAACGGGCCCGGGTCCGTCGGCGGTCACTGGACCAGTGAAGGATCCTTCGGCTTGGCGAAGGCGAGCGAGTTGCCGTCGGGGTCCTGGATCATGATCACATCGACCTGATCGGTACGGGTCGGCTCGACCGTCGCCACCCCCGCCCCCTCCAGCTGGCGGATCACCTCATCGATGTCGCTCACCACGAGGGTGCACGAGCCGTGGCCGGCCCGCTCCGGAGCGGCGTACACCTGGAGGCCGCCGCCACCCTCCATCTGCCATTCCACCACCTCGGTCATCGGCTGAGAGCCGGGGCCGAGGATCCGTTCGTACCATTCGCTGGCAGACCGCAGATCACGGACGGCGAGGCTGGCGAGAGCGTTGGTGACGGTCATGGCGATGGAGTACCCCCTCGATCGCCGGCCCCAACCTTTGGGGCCGGGGTCGCCAGCGCGCCCGATCCGGGCCGCCCGCCGCTCCGGTACAGTGAGCGGCGGGATAGCCCTGGAGGGAGGGCGAGGATGAGCGATATCGACGATTTACTCGCCGAGCTGACACACCCGCGCCCGGATCCGACGCCGCCCGAGGGACCGTCGGTACCGGGGGCGGAAACAGCCGAAAGGCGGCGCCCGTGGATCTGGTGGCTCGCCGCCGGCTTGGCGCTGCTCGTGGTCCTCCTGGGCGGGCTGGCGGCCCTGGCGGCCGACGGCGACGAGTCGACCACGAGCGACACCGGCGAACGGCCCACGGCGGCGGCGGTCGTGTCGGCGACGACAACGGCGGAGCCCACCGCCACCCCCACCGTCGCTGCTCCGGCCGGGCCGGCGGCGACGATCGGATCCTCCCCGGTCGACCCGACCCAGCCCCCGCCGGACGAAGTCGAAGCCCCGGCGGCGACGACCGCCGCCGAGAACCCGCAGGGTGCCGTCCGCTACGTCACGATCTCGGGCGGCCAGGTGACGCTGCGAGGCCAGGCACCCACCAGAGCGGTCGGCGACGCCCTGGTGGCCACGCTGGCAACGGCCACCGGCGGTTCCGTGGTCGATCAGCTCGCCATCGTCCCCGGCTCCCCGGCCGACACCGCGGTGGCCGTGTATCTTCCCGACCGGCTGCTGTTCGACCTCAACAGCATCGAGGTCGGCTCGGGCGATCTCGGGCAGCTCGACCTCACAGCCCGTCTGCTGGCGGCCTTTCCCGACCTGACCGTTCGGGTGGTGGCCCGAACCGACGCCAAAGGCAGCTACGACCTCAATCTCCAGGTGGCCAACCTGCGGGCCACGGCCGTATGCAATTACCTGCTGTCGGTGGGGGCCTCGCCGAGCCAGATCGAGCTCGACCCCGTGGGCGAGGCCGACGAGCCCCACGACGAGGCAGCCGACATCGATGCCGACACCGACCGGCACGTCGAGCTGGTGATCGAGGGCACCCTACGGGGCTGAGCGATCGAGCAGCACCCCTTCGGCCTCCGGTGACACGCCGGGCTCGGGCGCCAGCGGATCGCCCGGTAGCAGCCGGTGGGCCAGCGTCAGATCGGCCAGGTACCGGCGCTCGGGCGAGCCGAGCCGGCCGGCCTCCCACAGCATCGCCACCGCGGCGGTGAAGGCGTAGAGAGCGGTGGCGGCCCGCCGGGTCAGCGCCTCACCGCCCTCGGCCTCGGCCGCCTTGGCCAGACCGACCACGCCGGCCCACACCCGCTCCACCACCCGGCGGCGCTCGTCGTCGACGGCGCCGGCGGCCAGCAGCGACGACCAGTGGTCTTCCAGCGCCGCCAGCGACCCCTCCCGGCGCATGGCCCGCACCACGTCGAGGGCCACGATGTTGCTCGTGCCCTCCCAGATCGACCCGAGGTGGGTGTCGCGCACGAAGCGGGGGTCGCCCCACTCCTCGATATAGCCGCAGCCGCCCCGCACCTCCATGGCGTCGCCGCTGACCTTTCGGGCGTCCCGGCAGGCCCGGAACTTGAGCAGAGGGGTGAGGATCCGCAACAACTTGTAGGCCTCGGGATCACCGGCATCGGACCGGCGCAGCACCTCGGCCGTCTGCAGCACCATCGTGCGGGCCTGCTCCGTCGGCACCAGCAGCTTGAGCAACTGCCGGCGCATCAGGGGCATGTCGATCAGACGGCGACCGAACGCCTCCCGCTCCCGTGCGATGAAGAACGCCTCGGCCGTGCAGCGCTGCATCATCCCCGCCGCCCGCACCGCGTTCGACAGCCTCGAGTTGTTGACCATGTCGGCCATCTGGACGAAGCCCCGGCCCAACTCCCCCACCAGGTAGGCCGTGGCCCCGTCGAGCACGATCTCGCCGCTGGCCATCGAGCGGGTGCCGAGCTTGTCCTTCAGCCGCACGATCCGGTAGCGGTTGGCCGTGCCGTCGGGGAGCACGGCCGGCAGCAGGAACAGCGACACGCCCCGCATCCCGGGCGGGCCGCCGTCGTGGCGGGCCAGCACCATGGCCAGACCGGCGTCGGGATTGGAGCAGAACCACTTGTCGCCGTGGAGCCGCCAGGATCCGTCGGGGGCGGGCTCGGCCCGGGTGGTGGTGGCGGCCACGTCCGACCCCGCCCCCTGCTCGGTCATGAACATGGCACCCTGGGTGAGCTGGTCGACATCCTGCACCGTGAGGTCATCCAGGTAGCGGTCGATCAGCTCCTGGCCGGCGAAGCGGCGCAGGGTGCGGGTGAGCGAGTCGGTCATGCTCACCGGGCAGCACAGCCCGAACTCGGCCTGCACGAACAGGTAGGTCAGTGCATACTTGGCCGCCGGTGGCATCGGGCTGTCCCAACCGAGCACGCCGGCCCGGTGCGACAGCGCGGCCAGGCCGAACTGCTCGAAGGCCAGGCGCTCCATGGCCACGTAGTCGGGATGTTTCACGATCGCCTGGCTGTCCTCACCCCGGCGATTGCGGTGCACGAGCTGGGGCGGGTTGCGATCGGCCGACGCCGCCAATCGGTCCAGTTCGCCCCCGGCCAATGCCCCCAGCTCCACCAGGTGCGGCTCGAGGTGGGCCAGCAGATCAGCCGGCAGGTACAACGGCAGCAGGGACCGCAGCGCCGGGTCGTCGAGATACCGGTTCACACCGGCGCTGTCGGGGATCGGCCACTCGGTGCTCCTCATGCCCCAACGGTAGCTCTGGCGGCGGCCGCCACTCGATAGCGGGCCGTCGGGCGAACCACCGGTTCGGGAGTTCGGCCGGGGGGGTGACTTGATTCGACCTCGTTGTCGGCGGAACATGACAGTACGTCGAGGAGGGGCGCCGCCGTGGATGAGCCGACCGAGTCAATCCCTGGGGACGAGCCGACCGCCCCCCTGCCAGGGCCACCGACCGGCGGACCTCCGGGACACGGGTGGAGCTTCGTCGCACCTACTCCACCCCCCGGCCCGGCGAACCAGGCCGACACCGTCACCGCACCATCCCCTCCACCCCCGGGCCCGGCGAACCTGGCCGATACCGTCACCGCACCACCCCCAGGAACGGCGTGGACCCCGCCCCCGAACTGGGCCCCGCCAACGCCAGGAGGCTCCCCGGAGGCCGGAGGGGGCGCCCCGCCGCCGCCCGGCGTTCCAGGTGGCCCGCCCCCCGGCCCTGGCGCCCGGGCCGCGACCCCAGGGCTGCAACGTCTGACCGAGCAGTGGAAGATCCTGGCCGCGGTGGCCACCGCCGCCGTGCTGATCCTGGTGATCGGGGTGCTCGTCGTCGACAGCCGGGTGGCGTCGGCCGACTCCGCCGACCTCGATGCCGGCCGCGAGGCGTTCTCGGTGGCCAATTGCGATGAGGTCCAGAGTCGCGCCGAGAGCATCGACGGACGCTGGCGCCCGCCGTGGGTCGACCCGCCTGTGCTCACTCCCCAGCTCGGGGGCTGCTCGACCCTCGACAAGGCCCTCACCGGCACCCCTTCAGCTCAGGTGGTGGCACTGGCCCGCCTGCGGGCCGACTCCGGCCACCCGTCGATCAAGACGGCCGCCGGTGACCACCTGCAGAAGCTGCTCGCCGGCCCCGAGCTGGCCGATGGGGCCGACAGCCCGCTGTGCGACCAGATCGCCGACCTGCAGGACAGCGGGAAGATCACCGACGCCGACCATCCGTTCGCCGCCCTGCGCCGCTGCGGCCTGCGTCTGGCCGGCGGCTCGTCCGACGCCGAGGCGGTCGATCTGTTCGACCGGGCGCTGGCGGCGGCCACGTCCGACGAGGTGCCGAAGTTGAGCGGGGATCCGGCCGTGGTCACCGCCCTGGTGGACGCGCCGCAGACCTGCGACTCGATCGAGAGCCTGGGGACGCTGCTCGGGGCCAAGGGATCGACGAAGTACGCCACCTGTGGCGACGCCGCCCTGGCTGCCGGCAACGAGGAGACCGCCGTCGACCTCTACCTCGACCTGGCCCGGCTCTACCCCCAGAGCGACGAGGCCGTCTACCTCGGGCCCCGCCTGCTCGGCCAGCCCGGCCTGTGCCCGGGCACGGCCCCCACTGCGTCGCTCCCCTTCGCCACCAACCCCGACTGGATCGCCGGTCACAAGTTGGCCTGCGCCCGCGTTGCCCTCGGCGACAACCACTGGAAGGAGGCGAACGGCTACCTCAGCGAAGCAACGGTCCAGGGTGCCGGCACCCAGCCGGCCGCCGACGCCGCCGCCCTCCTCGAATCGATGTACCCGGCCAGCGGCACGGTGCTGGGCGAACCGACCATCAAGCTGAACGGCAGCATCGGTCTGGAGGTCAACAACAACACGCCCAAGGACACGGTGATCGGGGTGCTGAGTGAGTCGGGCACCGCGTTGCGGTTCTATGTCCGGGCCAACGAGACGACGCAGGTCAAGCGGTTCCCGGTGGGCAACTACCGGCTGTTCGTGCTGCGAGGCTCGGAATGGCTACCCGACAAGGGGGCCTTCAACAACACCGTCGAGGTGAGCGAGCTGAGCGAGATCTTCGACGTGCCGGCCGGATTCGTGGGCAGGACCACGCTGACCCTCGATGCCGGTCCGACGGGCAACGTGACCTCGGCCCCCGCCGCCTGCAAGGACCTGGTGGCCGCCGGCCTGCCCCCCACCGGCGACTGCACCGGACCGGCCTGACCCCGGTCGAGGTCAGGGGTGCATGAAACCCTGGAGGCGGCGGAGTCCTTCAGCGATGTCGGCGGTGGAGCGGGCGTAGGAGAAGCGCAGGGTGGTGGCTCCCCGCCCGGGGTCGAAGTCGAGCCCGGGGGTCACCGCCACACCGGCATCGTCGAGGACCCGGCGGCAGAAGGCCAGCGAGTCGTCGGTGAGATCGGACACGTCGGCGTAGATGTAGAACGCCCCGTCGGGCGGGGCCAGGCGGCCGAATCCGGCGGCCGGTAGTCCTTCCAGCATCAGCCGGCGGTTCTCGGCGTACACGGCGCAGTTGGCGTCGAGCTCCTCGCCGCATTCCATCGCCGCCAGCGCCGCCACCTGGGAAGCGTGGGGCGGGCAGATGAACTGGTTCTGGGCCAGCCGTTCCACCCGGCGCACATGACTCTCGGGCACCACCATCCACCCGATCCGCCATCCCGTCATCGAGAAGTACTTGGAGAACGAGTTGATGACGTAGCAGCGTTCGGTGACCTCCAACGCCGTCACCGCCGGCCGGTCGTAGCCGATGCCGTGGTAGATCTCGTCGGAGATGAACGCAGCGCCCGCCTCGGCACAGGCGGCGGCCAGGCCGGCCAGCTCCTCGCGCCCCAGCATGGTGCCGGTGGGGTTGGCCGGCGAGGCCACCAGCAGCCCATCGAGCCGGTGGGCGGCGACGTCGGCCGGCACCGGCTGGTAGCGGTCCTCGGGCCGGGTGGGGATGTCGATCGGACACAACGCCAGCGAGCGCAGGATCTGACGGTACGACGGGTAGCCGGGTGCCCCAATACCCACCCGGGCTCCGGTGTCGAACAGCGAGGTGAAGCTGAGGATGAACGCCCCCGACGAGCCGGCGGTCACGATCACCCGGGCCGGGTCGAGGTCGACGTCGTGGCGTTCGCCGTACAGGCGGGCGATGCGGGCCCGCAGCGCCGGCAGACCCAGGGCCACTGTGTAGCCCAGCGGATCGCCGGCGGCCATGGCCCGCATCAGGGCGTCCTGGGCGCCCCGGGGCGCGGCCGTGCCGGGTTGGCCCACCTCCATGTGGATGATGCTGCGGCCCGCTTCCTCGGCCGCCCGGGCCGCCTCCATCACGTCCATCACGATGAAGGGGTCGACCTCGCCCCGTGCCGAGCTGCGCATGGCGCCGACGCTACCGGCGGCGCTGGCGGGACGGGTCAGGCCGAGGTGGTGAGTTGCTCCCGCACGCGGCCGACCACCTGGTCGAGGAGTTGCCTGACGGCGTCGTTGGCCACGTCGGGCCCGCCGTGGAGCTTGCCCCACATCCCCTGGGCGGCGCACTCGCCGACGAAGCGGAACTCGCTCGTGTCGTCCGACACCCGCTTGACCTCCAGGTGACCGTCGATCTCGGGCAGGTACGTCGAGTGCTCGGGATGCAGCGACAGGTTCATCCGCCCCTGCCCCGTGCCCACCGACTCGTAGCGCCCGATCTCCGGCCGGAGCGACTCGTCGTGCTCCTTCCACGGCCAGCGCGGATGCACGTGCACCTCCAGGCGGGCGTCGCGGCTCGCCCTGCCGGTCGATTGCAGGATCCTCGACGAGTCGTCTTTCAGCAGGGCTGAGATGGCGTCGAACGACGCCTCACAGGTCTGCCGAGCCGACACTGCGGTCTCCATGGCTGCCACCTCTGTTCTTCCTGTTCCTGGGTCGCTCACGACCCGCCTCACAGGTGTCACCCCGCCGCAGGTCCAGCCGGGGTCGCTGATGCCGCCGGAACCGATCGTCGTGGAGGCCGCCGCTCCCTCTTCGAAGTGCGCTGAGCGACGAACCAGCCGATGATCGAGCCTGGCCGCCGATGCTTTCCCCCCGGATCACATGACCTGGGCGACCTGTCGCTCTTCTTTTTCCTATGTTGCCCAAACTCTAACAGCTCCCGCTGTCCAGGGCGAGGGCCCACGCCCGTTCGGCCCGGCGCTAGCGTCGGTGTCACGTACCGAGCAGCTCGAAGGGGCATTGCGATGGCCGAAGCTGACAGCCAGCAACCAAAAGAGAAGGTGAAGGGGCCAGCCTCCTACTTCCCGTCGATCGAGAAGAAGTACGGCCGCCCGATCGCCGAATGGCAGCAGCTGATCCGGGGCGCCGGGCTCACGAAGCACGGCGAGTTGGTGAGCTGGCTCAAGTCGGAGCACGAGATGGGCCACGGCCACGCCAACGCGCTGGTGGCCCACACCCTGGCCGAGGGGCTGTAGCCATGGAGACCTGGGACGCCCTCACCGCCCGCCGTCAGGAGCGGGCCTACGCCGACACCCCGGTCGACGACGCCGATCTGCGTCGTGTGCTCGAAGCCGGCCGGCGCTCGCCGTCGGCCCGCAACCTGCAGCGGTGGGACTTCGTGGTGATCACCGACCCGACGGCAAAGGCCGACCTGGCCCGCACCTGGCAGGGCGCAGGATGGACGCCGGGGGCGCCGGTGGTGATCGCCGTGGTGGCCCCCGAGACCGACGACGAGTGGCAGAAGCTGTCGATCGAGTACGACCTGGGGCAGGCCACCACCGCCATCACGGTGGCCGCCACCGATCTCGGTCTGGCCAGCGGACAGAGCTCGTGCCGGGATCAGGATCTGGCCCGGTCGATACTCGGGTTCCCGGCCGACCACTACTGCTCCAAGCTCGTCACCCTCGGCCACCCGGCCGGGCGCGCCGTGGCGCCGATCCGCACTCCGGACCGGCGCCCGTTCGACGAGGTCGTCCACTGGAGTCGCTGGTGAGATTCCGGCCCGTTGGGGTAGCGGGCCGGGATGCGTCGACTCCATCGAACTCCGAAACCGTCACTGCGCGGTCGTTTCCTGGTGCTCGTGGCCGCAGCGGTCCTGCCGATCACCTTGGCCCCGGCGGCCGGGCTCTCGCCCGCCGTCGCTGATCCTGGGCCCGCAGTCACCCCGACCGAGACCCCCCTGCCGTCATCGACCTACCGGCCCGGAGACTGCAAGGTACCGGTACCACCGGCGCCGGGCGGACCCATCCGGTGTGGCGCCGTCGAGGTGCCCGCCCGCTACGACCAGTCGACCGACCAGCGCATCGAGCTCGCCGTGGCCGTGATCCCGGCGTCGGACCCCGCCGGCGCCCCACCCCTGCTGGTGCTCGGAGGCGGGCCGGGCGAGCCGCTGGTGGAGCCGGCGCTGACCGGCCTCGCCTCACTGCTGGCCGACCCGGCGGCCGAACCCACAGGCTTCGTGGCCCTGGCCCAGCACCGCGACGTCGTCTTCCTCGACCAGCGGGGAGCCGGGCTCAGCTCCCCGGCCCTCACCTGCCCCGAGGTCACCGACGCCCTGTCGGCGGCGACCGAACCGCCACTCGACGCCATCGTGGGCGCCTACGGCGCCTGCCGCAACCGGCTGGTGGCGGCGGGCGTGGATCTCGGGGCGTTCAACACCACCAACGATGCCGAGGACGTCGACCAGGTCCGCCAGGCCCTCGGCTACGACCGCATCGACTTGTTCGGCACGAGCTACGGGGCCCGCCTCGCCCTCCAGGTGGCCCGTGACCACAGTGACGGCCTGGCCCACCTGGTGCTGTCGTCGCCGGTTCCCGCCGAGACGAACTTCGTGGCCGACGTCGCCCAATCCTACGACCGGGCCCTCCGAGCCCTCGACGAGGCGTGCACGGCCGATGACGCCTGTCGAGCCCTGCTACCCGAGCTGCGGGCCACGCTCGACGCCACCATCGCCCGCTTGGACGAGACGCCGGCCCAGGTACCCATCACCGACCCCGCCACCGGCGAGACCGGTACGTTCCCGATCGACGGCTACTCGTTCAACTCCTTCGTCTACTTCCTCTTCTACCTGCCCGACGGGCCGCAGGTGGTGCCCTACCTCATCGCTTCGGCGGCCGAGGGCGACTTCGGCTTCGTGGGTGATCTGGTTCCGTCTCTGGTGGTGCCGTTCCCCACGGCGCTGGGTCAGCAGGCGTCGTTCCTGTGCTCGGAGGAGGCAGTGGACCAGCCACCGTCGCTGAACGCTCCGGGTGAGAGCCTGGCCGCCCGCACGATCACAGCCCAGAGCCCCATCCTCGGACCCAACCTGGCCCGCGTGTGCGAGGCATGGGGCGTGCCGCCGGCCCCGCAGCGGGTGTTCGAGCCGATCCGCACCGACGTGCCGACGCTGATCGTCACCGGCCGCTTCGACCAGATCACACCGCCCCGGTACGGCCGGGCGATCGAGGCCGCCCTGCCCCATGACAGCTACGTCGAGATGAGCTGGACCGGCCATTCGCCCCTGCTCAACGCCGGGACGTGCGGATTGCAGCTCCTCGACGTTTACCTGAGCTCGTCGGAGCCGGACACGATCGATACGACCTGTGCCGCCGCCGGGCCGGAGTTCGTCATCCCCACCCCATGACCGAGCGGAGGCGCCGGAGCCGGGGACCGCCAACCGCATCCGCACGACGGTGGCGGCGCGTTCGTTCCGCCGACGCCACGGGGCATAGGATTGCCAATAGAAGGTCACAGCACATCGGGGGGTTTACCATGCTGGATCTGGTCATCACCGGGGGAACCGTCATCGACGGCAGCGGCCGGCCGGGCGTCCGGGCCGACGTCGGAATCAAAGACGGGCGGGTCGTGAAGATCGGCTCGGTCACCGAGGAGTCGGCGCAGCGCATCGACGCCACGGGCAAGATCGTGGCCCCGGGCTTCATCGACATCCACACCCACTACGACGCCCAGGTGTTCTGGGACGGCAATCTGTCGCCGTCGCCCTTGCACGGCATCACCACCGTGATCGGGGGCAACTGCGGGTTCACCATCGCCCCGCTGGAGATGGAGCACGGCGAGTACCTGATGCGGATGCTGGCCCGGGTGGAGGGCATGCCCCTCACCTCGCTCCAGCAGGGCGTGCCGTGGGGCACCTGGCGCACGTTCGGCGAATGGCTCGACTGCCTGGAAGGCAACCTGGCCGTCAATGCCGGGTTCATGGTGGGCCACTCCGCCCTGCGCCGCCTGGCCATGGGCGAGCGGGCGATCGGCAACCACGCCGACGACACCGAGCTGGCCACCATGACCCGCCTGCTGGCCGAGAGCCTGGAGGCCGGCGGTCTCGGGTTCACCTCGTCGTGGGCCACCAGCCACAACGACGCCCAGGGCGACCCCGTGCCGAGCCGCCACGCCAGCCGGGACGAGATGATCGCCCTGGCCTCGGTGTGCCGCAACTACGACGGCACCAACCTCGAGTTCATCCCCACCGTCGGCCGCTTCGAGCAACAGCACATCGAGATCCTCACCGACATGTCGCTGGCCGCCAACCGGGCGATCAACTGGAATCTCATCGCGGTGAACCTGTCGCCCAAGCAGATGGACGTGATGAACAACCGGCTGTCGGCCACCGACTACGCCCGGGCCCGAGGGGCCGAGGTACTTGCCCTCACCGTGCCCTGCGCCGTGCAGAGCCGGCTGTGCCTGGAGTCGGGCTTCACCTTCGACATGCTCAACGGGTGGGCCAAGCCGATGGCCCTCCCGGTCGACGAGAAGATCGAGCTCCTGGCCAACCCGGCCAGCCGGCGGGAGCTGGGCGAGCTGGCCCAGGGCCCGAGCCCCATGCGGGGCCTGGCCAAGTGGCACCGCTACACGGTGGGCGAGGTGTTCAGCGACGAGAACCAGGAGTACTCGGGCCGCACCATCGGCGAGATCGCCGAGGACGAGGGCCGTGAGACCTTCGACGTGCTGTGCGACATCGCCGTGGCCGACCGCCTCCGCACCGGCCTCTACCAGCCGGTGGTGGGCGACGACCGCGAGACGTGGGAGAAGCGGGTGGAGGTGTGGCGGGACAGCCGCACCGTGGTGGGCGGCACCGACGCCGGCGCCCACCTCGACCTCCTGGCCACGTTCAACGCCACCACCGCCATGCTGGGCCGGGCCTGCCGGGAGCTGAACCTGCTCCCCTGGGAGGAGGCGATCCAGCTGATCACCGATGCCCCGGCTCGCCTCTACGGGCTCAAGGAGCGGGGCCAGCTGCGCGAGGGCTGGCACGCCGACGTGGTGGTGATCGACCCCACCACGGTCGGCGCCCGCCCGATCGAGATCCGGGAGGACCTGCCCGGCGGCGCCTGGCGCCTCTACGGCGAGGCCGACGGCATCGAGCACGTGATCGTCAACGGCACCGAGATCTGCCGCCAGGGCGAGTTCACCGGGGCCAAGCCGGGCGGCATAATGCGCTCCGGCCAGGACTGCGTGGGCACCGCCATCAGCTGATCCCGGTGGCTCAGTCGTGCTGGCGGTCCAGGTGCTCGGCGGCGTCGGGGGTCGACGACGCCCGCTCCACCGGGATCTGGGCCGCCATCGACGGTGAACGGGGCGGGGCCACACCTGTGGCCTGGGCCACCAGCTCGGAGGTCACCAGCTCGGCCATCCGCTCCTTGGCCCGACGGGCGAACCGCTGCTGCATGTGCCGGCCGAACAGCCGGAACCCCAGGCGGACGATCGGGTTGGGGATGATGGCCGCCTTCGACACGGCGTGAATCCGGAACTCGACGTCGCCCGAGTCGAGCCACTTCCAGATCTCGTAGTCCATCTGGCCCATCTCCAGGTGCCCCTGGAGCGTGCGGTAGTTCCACCCCCACTTGCGCACGGCCCGCCCGCCCTCGTCCTCGGTCAGATCGTTCACCCCGCCCACCCGCAGACCGAGCAGGAACCGCAGCCCGTAGAAACGGCCTTCGAGCACCATGTTGCGGTCGGCCAGCGGCACGTCGGGGTAGTAAACGGCCCGGACGATGGCGGGATCGGCGAACTCGTAGCGCTCCAGCAGCCCCCGGGCCACCTCCCACGCACCACCGGGCACCGGCGGGCCGGGCGGCTCCGGGGGCAGTGCCTGGCAGTGGTCGTCGACGTGCCACCCGTTCTCGGGCGTCAGCTCGTGGCGGCCGTCGACGTCGAAGTTGTAGCCCTTGTCATGGAGCTGGTTGAGCGCCCGCCGGGCCCGGGCCGAGACCCGGGCCGTGGTCGACACGTCTGCTTTTCGGGGGCTGCGCCCCCGCCGCTCCGCTCCCCCATCCCCGGTGTGGACCCCCACCCCACCGGGCGCCTTCGGCGCCTCTGACCCTCGGGGGCTGCGCCCCCCGACCCCACCGGGCGCGTCCTGTTTGTCCGTCTGGACCTGGACGTTGCTCATCACCACGCCGCCGCTCAGTCGGGCCACCCGGTTGCAGAGCTGGGCCCACATCTGGGTCTGCATCTCCCGGGCCAGACCGAAACGGTCGTAGAGGAAGTGCACCGTCGGGTTGCCGCTCCGGGCCCAGCTCTCGATCTCGAAGCGGATGAAGCCCCGTTCGGTGCGACAGGCCCGGAAGTCGATCTCGCCCGCCTCCACGTGGCCCTCCAGCGTCGCCAGCCGGAACGACGTCGGCGTTCGCTCGATCACGCGCACTGGCCCGTCCCACGGCCCGGGCAGGCGGACCACCAGCTCGTTGCCCACCTCGAGGCGCACGTCGTCGCGGTCATCGCCGTCACCCTCGAAGCGGGCCAGCTCCCCCGGGACCATGTGATCGAGCTGGCGGCACACGGCCGAGATGAGCCCCTCGGGGCCGTAGCGGGTGTCGGTGACGTCGATCCAGTAGCGGCGGTGGTAGACGGGGCCGACGCCGTCGGCCACCCGCTGCAGACGCCCGGGATCCCCGGGCACCACCCGGCCCTCGTCGGGGAGATGGAAGTCGCCACCGTGGCTGCGGTTGCGCCGGTAGAGGGGCACCCGGCCGAACAGCCAACGGGCCAGAGCCAACGGGGTCTGGAAGGCCCAGCGGGCCTGGAGCAGCCACAGCCGGGCCCGATCGCCGGGGCCACCGTCCTGCCGGGGTGGGGACGGCGTGCGGCGAGAACCCGATGAATCCACGGCCGGGCGATTACCCCGTTCGGCAGCCGGGAAAACAGCGGCCGTGCCTCCTGCCGTCGATCTCCGTTCCGCTGTGTCTCTCGGCCGCGTCCTCCGCGCCGTCCCTCCCTCCTTCGCCGACTCGGCCGGGGCCGCCTGCGCCGTGGGCGCCCGGGTGGCCCACGACCTCGGCCTCGCCGCCTGGTTCGGGGGCGCCACCATGGGGGCGGTGTCGGTGAACGCCGCCACCCGGGAGGTGGAGGAGCACACCCAGCGGCTCCGGGTGGCCGATGCCGCCTGGTTCCGATGGGCCCCGGTGGTGGCGGTGGCGGCCGTCGCCCACTTCGCCGGCGCGGCCGCCCTGCCCCGGCTGTCGTCGGCCGGAACCCGGCGGGCTGGTCCCCCGCCGCTCGCCGCGGTGCGCACGGCGCTGAGCATCGGCGCCGTGCTGGCCACGGCCGAGACCGGCTGGTCGGGCCGGCGGGTGGTGGCCGCCGGCGACGTGCCGGTGGCCACCGCCGTGCAGCCGATCGCCGACACCCCGATCGAGGTGGCCCGGGCCCAACGCCGCCTGCGGGTGGCCCAGTGGCTCGTACCAGCCTTCACCGCTGGGATCGCCGTGGTCAACGCCGTCCAACAAGAAGCCGACCGCCGGGGCCGCCTCCTGGCCGGTGTCCCGGCCAGCTGACCGGCGACTGACCAGCCACCGGCCGGACCTGCCCCGGGGCCCCGGAACTCCCCAAGGGCTTGTGCGCGAGCGGTGGGAGGGGCAGGGTGGGGGCCATGACCAGCACGGCCACGGTCGACTCGGCCCGGGGGTGGGTGGTGGTGGGAGCGGCCGCGCTGGCCACGTTCACCATCTTCGGCATCACCTACAGCTTCAGCACCGCCTTCCATGCGATCGCCGCCGAGTTCGGCGCCGGCAAGGGAGCCGTGGCCTTCATGTTCGGCGTCGTGATCTTCTTCCTGTTCACGTTGTCTCTCCCGGCCGGCCGGCTCAGCGACCGGGTCGGGCCCCGGCCGGTGATGGCGGTGGGGGCGGCATCGATGGGCATCGGCCTGTGGCTCACCTCGATCGTCCACGACCTCAACCTGGCCTACGCCACCTACGGCCTCGGTGTGGGCATCTCTGCCGCCTGCTGCTACGTGCCGATGGTGGCTCAGGTGAGCGCCTGGTTCGTCCGTCGTCGGGCCGCCGCCCTCGGCCTGGCCTCGGCCGGCATCGGGCTCGGCACGCTGGTGGGGCCGAAGATCACGAAACGGCTGATCGAGTCGGAGGGCTGGCGCCCCACCTTCCGCATCCTGGCCGTCTTCGGGGCCATCGCCCTGGCCGTGGCCACACTGCTGGCGGCGCGCGCCCCGGGCAGCCAGGGAGCAGTCCGGCCGACGATCAAATCGATCGTCAGCATCTCCGCCTTCCGCCGCCTGTACCTGTCGGGCCTGCTGATGGGACTCGGGCTCTTCGTGCCGTTCGTGTTCCTCTCCCCCTACGCCGAGGACCGCGGCATCTCCGGCGGCAATGCGTCGTGGCTGGTGAGCCTGCTCGGGCTGGGCAGCCTGTCGGGGCGACTCGTGCTCTCCGCCCTGGCCGGAAGGTTGGGCCTGGCCCGCCTCTACCGGCTGTGCGTGCTGGTGATGGGCCTGAGCTTCGTGTTGTGGCTGGCCGCCGGGTCGAGCTACGTGATGCTGGCCGCCTTCGCCGTGCTGCTGGGGCTGGCCTACGGCGGCTACGTGGCCCTCAGCCCAGCGGTCAGCGCCCAGCTGTTCGGCCTGGTGGGGCTGGCCGGGATTCTGGGCCTGCTGTACACCTCGAGCGGGATCGGCGGCCTCGTCGGCCCCTCGCTGGCCGGCTGGCTGATCGACACCACCGGCAGCTACTACGCCGCCGTGGGCATGGCCATCGCCCTGTTCGTGGGGGCCGTGATCGCATTACCCCCACTCGACGGCCCGGCTCCGGCGCCGGCAGCGGCGGCGGAAGGGACCGGCGGCGTGGCGGCAGTGTCCGCCAACGGTGCCCAGCCGGTGCCGGCCGCGAACGGCCTCCACCGCCCGGGGCCAGCCACGCTGGCTCCATCGGCTGTGGCCCGGCCCGTGCTGGCCCCGGCCGTCGCCGGATGCCCACCGTTCCTGTCCTGGTAGCCCGACCCTCCATGCCGGGCCGGCCGCCCCGTAGGCTCTCCCTTTCCCGGAGCCAGGAGGAGCGGCATGATCAGGATCGGCATCATCATCGGCAGCACCCGCCCCGGCCGCAACGCCGAGCAGGTGGCCCGCTGGGTGCACGAGGTGGCGACGCACCGCGACGACGCCACCTTCGAGCTCATCGATCCGGTCAGGCAGTGGCGCCGGCGGCGGTGAGGGCCTCGGCGATGGCATCGAAGCCCCGGGCCCGGGCGTGGGCCAGGGGGGTGACGCCGTCGTTGTCGGCCAGCCCCGGATCGGCCCCGGCGTCGAGCAGGAGTTGCACCACCCGGGTGTGCTCGGGGCCACCGGCCCCCAGGATGATCGCCTCCAGCAGGGCCGTCCACCCCAGCCCGTTCACGTGGTCGACCTCGATGCCGGCCCGCAGCAGCTCGTCGACGATGTCGGCGTAACCACGGTGGGCGGCCCGGATCAGGCCGGTGCCGTTGAAACTGTCCTTGGCCCCCACGTCGGCCCCGTTGGCCAGGGTGAGGCGTAGCAGGGCCAGGCCGTCGTCGGGCCCGATCTCGGAGGTGGCGATGAGATAGGCGCTCTGCTTCGTCTCGTCCTGGCGGTTCACGTCGGCCCCGGCGGCGATCAGGGTCGTGGCCAACTCCAGGTCGGCGGCGTAGCTGGCCACCACCAGCGGTGTGCGGCCAGCGGCATCCACCGGATCGACCCCCGCCCCGCCGGCCAGCAGCTGGCGCACGGTGGCGTCGTCGCCCTCGCCGGCGGCATCGAGCAGCGCCCGGCCCGCCTCGTCGACCGGATCGGTGGGCGATGGGTCGGATGCCGTCACGGTGTCGATCGTGGCCGGCGCCAGAGCCGACGTCAACGGTGCACCGCCGCTGGGCGACGGGTTCGCCGGGGACGAAGATGAGGACGAGCACCCGGCGCCCACCAGGCCGGCGACCGCCATGATGGCGGCGGCCGACATCGTGGACGGGCGCCGGCGCACACCCCGGGGTATCACCGGTCGACCGGGATCACGCGGTCGACCGCCGGCGACGGCTGGGGCAGCCCGAACTGGCTGTCGACGGCCAGCAGGTCGCCCCCCACGAGCTTGGCCGTGGTGAATGTGCGGTCGGCCGGTGTGGGCGTGACCTCCTTCACCCTGCCCGACGCGTACCCGTCGCGCAGTGACACCTCGGTGACCTGACGACTGAAGTTCTGCACCACCCACAGCGTGCGGCCCTTCAGCACGATGCCGTCGGCGTTGGTGAGCGCCGCGCCGCCGAGGTCCACCTCCACCACCTCCCGGGTGGCCCGGGTGACCCGCCACAGGCGTCCACTGTTCCCCTGGGCCACCAGCAGGTGGCGACCGTCGGCCGTTTCGACGATTCCGCCCAGGTTGAACTGGCCCGGCCCCACCACCACCGGAATCTGGCCGCTGGCATCGAGCCACAGCTCCAGCGACCACACCCCGGCCGCTTCGCTGATACGCCAGATCTGGGGCTGATTGGAGTTCGTCACGTAGGCCGAGCCATCCCGACCCACCCATACGTCGTTGAAGAACGTGCCGGCCGGGGCCTCCAGCGCGGCCAGCAGCTCGCCGCTGCGGGCGTAGACGAAGGCCCGGCCGGTGGGGCCGCCGGCCACGAACACGCGCCCGCCCCGGTCCACATCGATGCCGCGGGCGGTGGTGCGCCCGTCGGTGTTCCCCGGCTGCCACACCTCGAGCGCGCCCGAGCCGACCTCGGCCCGGTAGATCCGACCCCCGTCGTTGACCCCGCTCACGTAGATCACATCGGCCCGGCGGTCGTAGCCGATGCCCTCCAGCAGGATGCCGGCCTCGGGCAGGTCGTAGCCGTCGTCTGAGTGGTACCCGTCGGCCCCGGCCGGGGCGGCGGCCCCCAGGCCGAGGGCGACCATGAGGGCGGCGACGGCGGTACGCCGGGCGGGGTTGCGGCGGGCTGGGGTGGTGCGGACGGTACGGTGGTGGTCCATGGCGGTGCTCCGTTCGGTTGCTGCATCCATTCCAACACCGCCGGGGACGGCCGTCATCGGCCCTCCGGGTGAGGACTGCCGCCAGCCAACCGGATGACGGGCCGAATCATCCGTTCGGCCGATGACAGCGCCGAAGCGGCAACTACTGTTGGGCCCGTGAGCGGTTCCGGGCCCCACCTCGCGACGCCACCCGGCCCGGGGGAAGGCGGAGGCCCGACGCCCGGCCCCCTCGATCCGGTGGCGGCGTGGGCCCACATCGGGCTGGCGGCGCTGGCTGCCGTGTCGACGCTCCGGTACGGCGTGCGCCACGGCATGGGCGACCTCACCCCGGCCGTGTTCACGCTCACCGCCGCCATGCTGTCGGCCGACCTGCTGGCCGCCCGGGCCGCCAACGCCCGGCACCGGATCGGGTGGCTGCTGACCGTGGGCGGGGCGTGGCTGGTGCTGGTGAGCGCCGCCCCCAGCTTCGTGTGGTGCGCCGTTCCCCTGCTGCTGGTGTTCCTCCGGGCCGTTCCCGACACCGCCGCGGCGGTGGCCGCGGTGGTGATAGCCGGCGCCGCCATCGTGGCTCTGATGCGCCTGTCCACCCGGTTCGACCCGAGCGCCATCGCCGGCCCCATCGTGCTCACGGGCCTCCTCGCCGTCACCCACCGGGCCCTCACCCGGGAGACGGCGGCCCACGCCGAGGTGATCGACCACCTGACCGCCACCCGCCAGCGGCTGGCCGACCAGGAGCGGGCGGCCGGCGTGCTGGCCGAGCGCCAGCGTCTGGCCGGCGAGGTGCACGACTCGATCGCCCAGGGCATCTCGAGCGTCCTGATGCTGGCCCAGGCGGCGGAGCGGGAACTCGACCGCGACCCGGCCGCCGCCCGCCTCCACATCGCCCAGGCCGTGGCCCAGGCTCGCCACGACCTGGATGAGGTCCGCCATATCGTTCAGGCCCTGTCGCCGCCGGCCCTCGACGGCGCGCCGCTGGCCGGGGCCCTGGCCGCCCTGTGCCAGCGTCAGTCGGCGGCCGCCGACCTCGCCGTGAACTTCACCGTGGTCGATGCGCCGGCGGTCACGTCCACCAGCGAGGACGCCGCCCTCCTGCGCATCGCCCAGGAGTCGATCGCCAACGCGGTACGCCACGCCGGGGCCTCCCGGATCGACGTCACCGTCTCGTACCTGCCCGACCACGTGACCCTCGATGTGGTCGACGACGGGTGCGGCTTCGATCCCGGCGCGGTGGCCGTCCCGTCCGGTCGGACCGGCTACGGCCTGCTGACGATGGCGGCCCGGGCGGCCGACGTGGGGGGCCGACTCGACGTCGAGTCGAGCCCCGGGGCCGGCACCGCGGTCACCGCCACCCTGCCCCTGGGCGACGTCAACGGCAACGGCAACGGCGATCGGGTGCCCACCGGCGATCGAGTGGGGAACGGGGAGGACGACGGTGGCTGAGCCGGTCCGGGTGCTGATCGTCGACGACCATCCCGTGGTCCGGGCCGGCCTGCGGGCGATGCTCGACGCCGCCGCCGGGATCACCGTGGTGGGTGACGCCCCCAACGGCGACGCCATCGCCGACCTGGTGGCACGGACCAGCCCCGACCTGGTGCTGATGGATCTCAGGATGGGCGACGGGGTCGACGGGGTGGAGGCCACCCGTATCGTGACCGCCCTGCCCGGCGGCGGGCCTGCCGTGCTGGTGCTCACCGTGTACGACACCGACCAGGACATCCTGCGGGCCATCGAAGCCGGCGCCACCGGCTACCTGCTGAAGGACACCCCGACCGACGTCCTGATCGATGCCGTCCACCGGGCCGCCCAGGGCGAGACGGTGCTGGCCGGGCCGGTCGCCAGCCGGCTTACGCTCCGGGTCCGCAGCCCGGAGCCGACCCTCACCGGCCGGGAGCTGGAGATCCTGGGGCATCTCACGGCCGGCCGGACCAACCGCGACATCGCCCGCCATCTCCACATCAGCGAAGCGACGGTGAAGAGCCACCTGGCTCACATCTACACCAAGCTCGGCGTCGACAACCGGGCCGCCGCCACGTCGACCGCCCTACGCCGGGGCCTCGTGGCCGACCACCCCTGAGCCGATACGGCGGCAGGTGCCGGCCGCGGCGCGGTCGTGGCCTACCGGACCCGGGCCAGCACCTCGGGGTTCAGCAGGTAGCCGAATCCAGCGTTCTCGATCCGGCGAACCACGTCGTCGCGGGTGTCGTCACCGGCCCGGGCCACGGCATCGAGGTTCCACTCGTGGGTGGCGAGCAGCTCCAGCAACGCCGCCCGCCGGACCTGGGCCCCCGTCAGCCGGTAGGTCTTGAGGTAACGGATGCGGCCACCGCCGTCCACGATGGCCTCACCGAGGTGGGCTTCGGCCGCCGGGTCGAGTGCGGTACGGAAGCGCTCCAGCCGGAACGGCGACAGCCGGTAGACCGACTGGGCCGTCACCGGCCGGTTGATCAATCCGGCGGCGGCCACCGCGGCCTGCGCCGCCCACTCGCTGCGCACCGAAGCGACGGCCTGCTCCAGCGATGCCAGGTCGGTGACCGACGACGGGTCGAGCGCCAACGTCACCCCGCCGACGGCGGCGGCCGCCGGTTGGAGGAGCACGTCGCCGTAGAAATCTTCGATCAGGGACCGGTGCAGGGCCCGGTAGTCGTCGGGGTGAGCGGCCACGAACGCGCTGAGCAGGCCGGCCCCGTCGAAGAGCAGCACACCCACCTGGCCGTGGTGGATCTCGAACAGGCTCAGGGCCTCGTCCAACCCCCCGACCGCCCGGCCCGGGGTCACGGTCTCGGACCGCTCCACCAAACCGTGGCGGCGGGTGCGCCGCGACCACTCGGTCCAGGCGATGGCCGGTCCGCCGAAGTGGAGAGCGAGGAAGCCCTCGAAGGCGGTGTGGAGGGGCAGGAGCCGCAGTTGGGTGCGATCGGTGCGGCGGACCATGCGGTCGATCACGGCCACCTGGCGGGCCGCCGGATCGCGATGCCGGCCCCGCTCCATGGTGGCGCCGTGTTGGGCTACCACCTCGCCGTCTCGGCGCCAGTCGACCACGAGGGCGTGGGGGATGTAGCCGGTGTAGGTCGTGTTGTCGGGGAGGGCGACCACGCCCGCATCGGGGCCGAAGACGTGCCGGGCCAGCCGGAGATCGGCCCGGGGTTGGGGGTCGATCACGGGGAACAGCATCAGCGACCCGAAAGCCTGCGGTGGGGCGATCTCGTAGCCGGTCAGCTCGATCCGTTGCAGCGGCGGCGTGGTCATGGGGTGATGTAGTGCCGGGTGCGGGCGGCGAGATGGGCCTCGAGCTCGGCCAGCGAGGCCGTGCCCTGGGCGAATCGGGCGAAACCGAGCAGGGCCAGGGTGTCCTCGGCCTGGCGGATGCCGACGGTGGCGACCGCCGGACCGAGCTGGCGGGGGGCCAGATTGTCGGCGTCGAACACCGGGTTGAGGTGGACGAACGCCACGTCGGAGCAGCCCGCCACCCGGTCCCGGGCTGTCGCCGCCACCTGTCCGGCCAGACCGGTGGGGGCATTCTCGTAGCCGTCGGAGACGATCACCACCGTGTCGGGGGCGGCCCGTAGGGCGGCCAGCAGCGGGGTGGCCAGATCGGTCTGACCCCGAGCCGTCACCTCCAGGTCGGGGCGTGACAGATCGGGGGCCCACAGCACGACCGACTCGGCGGCCGCCCGCCGCAACAGGTATACGCAGCCCAGAGCCACGGCCAGGGGCCGACGCCGCTTCTCGAAGCTGCCGGCGCTGGACCAGCTGCGGTCGGCGACGACGGCGATGCGGCCCAGTGGTGACGGGGCCCGCTGGAAGGTGCGGTCGGCGGCGGCGCGCAGCGCCCCGTCGAGCTCGTCGTGACGGCGGCGCCGTTCGGCCGGATCGAGGCTGCACACGTAGGTGGCCAGGCGGGTGAGCGGGGCTGCCGCCAGGTCGGCGGGCAGGCGTACCCCGGCCCGTTGACTGCGGGCCTGGGAACGCAACCGCTCCCCCGCCGTCATCCGATCCCGCCCCCGCTTCAGAAGCTCCTCCTGCGACACACCGCGGCTGGCGGCCAGGCCCTCGGCCACCGAGAACGGCAGGCGGAACAACGCTTCCTTGGCGAAGTGCGACTCGGCGTACGCCCGGAACAGGGGGACCTCGAACACGCCGGGTTGGCGCCGGGCCTCCGGATCGGTGAGAAACCGCTCGGTCTCCTCGTCGAAGCCGACGTGGGCGTGGCGGGCGGCCACGAGCACCCGGCGGCGGTACTTCACGGCGTCGAAGTGAGGGTCGCGCGCCTCGGTCAGATAGTGGCGCATCACGGCCCGGGTCCGACGATTGTTCACCCGGTCCCGGGCCAGGGCCTCGAACAGCTTGTGTACCCGCTGGGGTGGCAGCTCGGCCAGCGTGACGGTGATGAGCGCGTTCTCCTCGGCCCGCTGCTCGCCGTCGGCGGGACTGCCGGCGGCCAGGAGGAGGCGGACGATCATGGCCCGGTTGAAATGGTTGAGGCCCAGGGCCAGGGACCGGGCGTAGAGGCGGCGGTAGTTGCCGAGGGTGTAGCGGTGCAGGAAGTCGACCGACACCTGCTGGCCGTACCGCCCGCCGTACAACTCACGCTGACCGGTACAGGCGAAGCAGGCGTTGATGAACAGCACCAGGTCCTCCCGCTCCAGCGCCTCGATCCGCGTTCGATCATCCGGTCGATCTCCGCCGGTCCCATCGATGCTGGCAACCACTGTGCTCACCTCCGCCCGGCCTCGGCATCGTCGTGGGGAATCGGCGCAGCCGCCCGGGGAGAAGGTTCCGCTCGATCAACTAGCTTTGCTTCACAGGCAACATTCGGAAATCGGGCGAGAGTCCCACGGGCGACCGCTCGGCCATTGTGGCAGGTGAAGGCGAACCGTCGGCGTCGGTTTCCGAGCGACGGTCGGACCAGGCCGGGTCGGCTCGCGACGCGGGCGTCGACCGTGGACGTGTCGCCGATGCCCGGTGGTGGCTCAGGCGGTAGCGCCGTCGAGCGTCACGCCGGTGAGGCGGGCCAGCTCGGCCAGCATCGCCTCCTGGAAGGTGGGATCGGCGGCAGCTGATGCCGGGGCCTGGCGTTGCCGGTGGTACCAGTACCCGCTGGTGATGTAGATGAGCCGCGCCGCCGGGCCGGCCAGCGCCGTGAGCAGGTAGGAGGCGAGCACATTGACGGCCACCATGGTGGCGTGGCCCTCCGGGGTGGAGCCCCGGGACCGCTCGGCGTAGACCCCGGCGTTGTGGATCACGGCGTCGAACGGGCCGTGGGCCTCGGCCTGCGCCGCCACCGCCCGGGTCTCGGCCCCGCTCGACAAGTCGCCGACGACGACGCCGGCCGCCCGGGCCACGAGATCGGGGACCGACGCCGCCCGCGCCGGATTGCGGGCATGGACCACCACCTGGTGACCCTGGTCGAGGGGTCGCGGTACACCACCGCCGACCGGGGAGGGTTCTTGGCCCGCAGCACCCGGAAGGTACGTCCCGACGCCCGGGCCTCGGCCGCCACCCGCCGCCCGCCGCCCGTAGCGCACCCAACCGGCTTCCGTGAACCAGAACCGGGTCCGGTGGTTGGGGAGGCCCACGTAGGGCAGGTCGGCCCAGGCGCCTTTGGCCAGCTGGGCGTTGAAGGCACCCCGCTGCGGACCGGCAAGTCGATCCAGCTGCCGTCGTCGGCCACCCACGAACTCAACGACGCCCCCACGATCCGGTAGATCACACGGCCTTCCTTCCTGTGTCGCCGGCGCTCAGGCGACCGGGGTGGCGTGGGCGTCGAGCCAGGAGCGCCAGCGGGCTTCGTCGCGCTCCACCGCCGCTGCCCCCTCGGGCCCGTAGAGGTACATCCACACCGACACCCCGCACGAGGCCGGGCCGTGGCTCTCGGCGGCCACGAACGCCGTACCCGGGGCCGGGCTGTCCACCAGTAGCGCCATCTTGCCCGGCTCGAAACGCACCACGGTGCCGGCCAACGGCGGGGCGTCGGGGGCGCTGACAGCCACCCGATCGCCCACGGCGATCTCCTCCGGCAGCCCCAACCCGGAGGACAGGGCGGCCCAGACGTCGTCGGTCTCGGCCGACCACATGGTCATGGGCAGCGAGGCGGTGGCCGTCTGACCCCCGAAGTGCTCCAGGTGGAGCCGGAGGTTGAACAGGAACAGCTTCCAGCCCTCGGTCATGGCGTCGTACTGGTCGTCCCACTCGTCGCCGGTGCCGAAGCCCGAGTTGACCAGCCGCACCACACAGCTGCCGTGGTCCCGGGCCTCCACCAGCCACTCGAAGGCGAAGCCGCCCACTCCTTCGCCCCCGTCGAACACGATCCGGCGGGGTGGCTCCCATGCCGCCACCCGGCCCGCTATCTGCATCTCCGGGCCGGGGCCGAACGAGGCCGAAGCCGACCCGCCTTCACGTTCCTCCACCACATGGGGCACGTACCACGACGAGATGCCGGGGCCGGTGGCGATGGCCCGCCATACCTCCTCCGGGGTGCCGGGCACCTCGATCTCCAACTCGATGCGACGGTCGTCGGTCATGTGAACGGTCTCCTCAGGGGGTGGGTCGGGTCGATGGGACAGGTCTGGGGGACGGGTTGGGACGGGGGTGGGCCGCCACCACGAGCCGGTGCCAGCGGCCGTTGGCCGTCGACTCGTCGTGGTAGCGGGCGGCGATCGACGTGACCGCCGCCGCCAGCTCGGCCGTGAAGGCCGCCCGCTCGGCGGCCGAGCCGAAGCGGATCTCGGTGTCGATGGTGAGCGTGGCCAACGGCCGACCGGCTCCGGCGGCCCGGCGGGCCAGGTCGGCCACCTCCCGCAAGGTGCGGGCCGCCACAGCCAGCAGGTAGGCGCTCGAGTGGCGGTCGGGCCCGGCTCCTGGGGCGCAGACAGCCCCGGGGCTCGACGGATCGGGGGCGGCCGACGGCCCGAGCACCTCGGGCGACAGGGCGTAGGACCGGGCCGACGCCACGACCACCCGCTCGGTGAGGCCCCGTCGGGGGCGTTCCTCCACCAGCCGCACGAGGCCATGGGCCTCCAACAGCCGCAGGTGGTAGTTCACCTTCTGGCGGGTCTCGCCCACGGCCGCGGCCACGGTGGTGGCCGATCCCGGCTGCGCCAGCGCGGCCAGAATGCTCGCCCGCACAGGATCCAACGCCACCGCCGCCGTGGCGGGGACGGCGATCACCTCTATCTCAGCCACGGGCGTGATCCCCGCCATCGATTCAGCGGGCGACGGAGAGCGGGGCACCGGGCCAGTGTCATATTGAAAGAATAGTTTGTCAATACCCGATCGGCGGTCCACCGGGAAACGTCGGACAGGCCACGGACCGACCGGCTAGGGTGACGGGACACACACCGGAGGCCGGCGGCCTGACGGTGGGATGTGCAGCGAGGGGGCCGGTGCCGGGCTCGATCACGGGAGCGTGATCAGGGTCGATGTGCGGTTGACACCAGCCCCCGAAGGGAAAGAGGGCTGCTCTGGCCGTGCCATTGGTGAAGATGTCGAAGGTGAACAAGTCGTTCGGGACCAATCACGTCCTGTACGACATCGACCTGGCGGTCGACGCCGGGGAAGTCGTAGTGCTCATCGGGCCGTCCGGCTCGGGCAAGTCCACCCTGTGCCGCACGATAAACCGGCTCGAGCCCATCGACTCGGGCGACATCATGGTGGACGGCCAAAGCCTGCCGGCCGAGGGCCGGGCCCTGGCCCAGCTCCGGGCCGACGTGGGCATGGTGTTCCAGCAGTTCAACCTGTTCGCTCATCTCACGATCCTCGACAACATCACGCTCGGGCCGGTGCGGGTGCGGCGTGTACCGAAGCGGGAGGCCCGGGAGCAGGCCATGGCCCTGCTGCAGCGGGTGGGGATCGCCGACAAGGCCGACCGCCGACCAGCCGAGCTGTCGGGCGGCCAGCAGCAGCGGGCCGCCATCGCCCGGGCGCTGGCCATGCGGCCCAAGCTCATGCTGTTCGACGAGCCCACATCCGCCCTCGACCCCGAGATGATCAGCGAGGTCCTCGACGTGATGCTCGACCTGGCGGCCGAGGGCATGACGATGATCGTCGTCACCCACGAGATGGGCTTCGCCCGCTCCGCCGCCCGCCGGGTGGTCTTCCTCGACGAGGGCCGGGTGGTCGAGGAGGCCCCGCCCGTCGAGTTCTTCGCCCACCCCCGCTCCGATCGGGCCCGCGACTTCATCTCCAAGATCCTGTCGCACTGACCCCAACAGTTCCCGCCGCCCGTTCCACTGCGGTGCCTCCATGAGGCGCCCGCCGACACCCAGAGGAGAGAGATACATGAAGAAGCGAACCGCCAAACTGTTCAGCCGGTTGCTGGTGGTGATCGCCCTGGCCACGGCGGCTGCCGCCTGTGGCAGCGACACCGACTCCACGTCGGCCGGCACCGACGGCACCAACGGCACGGGGGCCACCGCCGCCGGAGGGGCCACCACGTCGTCGGCGTCGGGATCGGGCTCGTCGGAGGCCAGCGCCGGCAGTGAGGCGGGCGGCGAGGCCCCGGCGGTGGAGCCGGGCACCTCGGTGGCCGCCATAAAGGACAAGGGCACGATCACGATCGGGGTGAAATACGACGTGCCCCTGTTCGGCCTGAAGAACCCGACCACGGGTGACATCGAGGGCTTCGACATCGAGATCGGCCGGCTCATCACCGAGGCCATCTTCGGCGACGACACGAAGGTCGAGTTCGTGGAGGCCGTGTCGAAGAACCGGGAGCCGTTCATCCAGGACGGCAAGGTGGACCTCGTCATCTCCACCTACACGATCAACGACACCCGCAAGGAGGTGGTCGACTTCGCCGGCCCCTACTACGTCGCCGGCCAGGACATCCTGGTGAAGGCCGACGACGACTCGATCAAGGGGGTCGAGGACCTCAACGGCAAGAAGGTGTGCTCGGTCACCGGCTCCACCTCGCTCACCAACGTGCAGGAGAAGGCGCCTCAGGCCGACGTGTCGGTGGTGTTCGACAAGTACTCGCTGTGCGTTGAAGCGCTCAACGACGGGCGGGTCCAGGCGGTGACGACCGACAACATCATCCTGCTCGGCTTCGTGGCCGACTCCGACGGCGAGCTCAAGCTCGTCGGTAACCCGTTCACCACCGAGCCCTACGGCATCGGGCTGAAGAAGGGCGACACCGAGCTGCGCGACTTCGTCAACGACGTGCTGGACCAGAGCTATGCCGACGGCACCTGGAAGGAGGCGTTCGACGAGACCGTGGGAGTGAGCGGCGAAGAGGCGCCGACCCCGCCCCCCGTCGACCGCTACTGAGCCTGAACGGTCACCGATGAACGTGATCGCCGACAACCTCGACAGCTACCTCGGCGGCATAGCCGTCACGCTGTGGTTGTCGGCGCTCTCGTTCGTGCTGGCGGTGGCGATCGGGGGGATGGTGGCCGCCTTCCGGGTGAGCCCCCTGCGGCTGCTGCGCACCCTGGGGGCCGTCTATGTGGAGGTGTTCTTCAGCCTCCCGCTGCTGGTGTGGGCGCTGTTGTTCTTCTTCGGCCTGCCGAAGGTGGGGCTCATCTACCCGCCGTTCACCTCGGCCGTGATCGTGCTCGGCACGTTCACCGGGGCGCTGGTGGGCGAGGCGCTGCGATCGGGCATCAACACCGTGCCACCGGGCCAGGGCGAGGCGGCCCGGGCCGTGGGGCTGCGGTTCTGGCAGGTGCTGGGGCTGGTGGTGCTGCCCCAGGCCCTCCGGACCATGATCGGGCCGCTGGGGAGCATCCTGCTGGCCCTCGTGCGCAACAGCGCGGTGGCCGCCATCGCCATGTCGGTCGACGATCTGATGTGGCGCTCCGACCAGCTGGCCACCAGCACCGCCCAGCCGGTGGGAGTACTGACCGGCACGTTCGTGGCCTACCTGATCCTCACCGTGCCCGGCACCTGGCTGGTCAACACCCTGGCCCGCCGGTACCGGTTCACCCGATGACGACGGCCTCGTTCCTCGACCCACCCGGCCCCCGCGGCCGGCGACGCCAGCAGGTGGCCACCGTCGTCACCGCCGTGGCCGTGGTGGCGGTGACGGTGATCGCGGTGCGCCGCCTGGCCGACCAGGGCCAGCTCGACAGCGACCGATGGGACATCTTCGCCCAGCGCAGCGTGTGGATCTTCTACCTCCGGGGGTTCGCCCGGACGCTACAGGCGGGGGCGGTGGGCGGGGTGCTGTCGCTGACGTTGGGCCTGGGTCTGGCCTTCGGGCGGCTGGCCCGGGGCCGACCGGTCCGGTGGGCGGCCACGGCGTACATCGAAGCGTTCCGGGCCGTTCCCCTGGTGCTGCTGATGTTCTTCGCCTTTCTCGGCCTGCCCCGCCTCGGCCTCGACCTGGGCCCGTTCTGGTCGGTCGTGATCGGCCTGACCGGCTACAACTCGGCGGTGTTCGCCGAGATCTTCCGAGCCGGGATCCTGGCCCTACCGGCGGGGCAGACCGAAGCGGCCGACGCCATCGGCCTGCGGTACTGGCAGTCCATGCGGTTCGTGGTGGTGCCCCAGGCTCTGCGGGCCATGGTGCCGGCCATCGCCAGCCAGCTGGTGGTGCTGCTGAAGGACACGTCGCTGGGGGCGCTGGTGAGCTACGAGGAACTGCTGCGGCGGGCCCAGATCACGGGCGAGTTCGCCCGCAGCCCGCTCCAGGCGCTGGCCGTGGCCGCCCTGTTCTTCGCCGTGGTGATCTTCGGCCTCAACCACCTGGCCCGCCGGCTGGAACGCCATCGGCCCACGCCGGTGGCCACCGCCGACATCCCGGCCGAAACTCTCCTCGCCACGGGGGCCGCCGGCGCGGTGGGGGCGGCGGCACCCGTCCAGGCACCGGGCTGACGACGTCGCCCGGGATGACCCCTCGAGCCTTTAGACCAGATAGTCGTGGTCGGTCGTCTGGTAGCCCCCGGCTCATAGGACCTCGGACCCGTGGCACCGTCGGGCGAGCGGGCCTACGATCGGAGGCGGGAAGACCCCACGGGGTCTGAGGGAAACCCAACTGGTTCGACAGGAGGGCTTCGCCATGGCCACGAACCCGACGCCCCTGGGCTCCGTCCGCAACATCGCCCTCGTCGGCCACACCGGTACCGGCAAGACCAGTCTGCTGGAGGCGATGCTCCTCCACGCCGGCACGGTCAACCGCCTGGGCCGGGTGGATGACGGCACCACGGTGGGCGATGCCGATCCCGACGAACGGGCCCGCCACCAGTCGCTGGCCCTCCATGCCGTGAGCTTCGAGTGGCAGGGCCACGTCGTCAACGTGCTCGACACCCCCGGCCATCCCGACTTCCGGGCCGATGCCCTCCGCTCTTTGGACGCGGCCGAACTGGCGGTGTTCGTGATCGACGGCGTGGGCGGCGTCCAGAGCCAGGACCTGGCCCTGTGGCGGGCGGCCGAGCGGATGCGCCGGCCCCGCATGCTGTTCGTCAACAAGCTCGACCGGGCCCATTCGTCGTTCGACCGGACGCTGGCCCAGGTCCGGGCCCGCTTCGGGGCCCAGGCCGACCCGGTGGAGCTGCCGATCGGGGAGGAGTCGAGCTTCCACGGCGTCACCGACCTGCTCACCGACGAGGCCTTCCTCTACGACCACGGCCCCCAGCCCGACCGCACCACCGTGCCGGCCGAGCTGGCCGACGCCGAGCGGGAGGGCCATGAGCATCTGGTGGACGATGTGGTGGAGGGCGACGAGGCGGTGCTGGAGCGCTACCTCGACGGGGTCGAACCGACCCCGGCCGAGCTGGAGCACCTGCTCCACGATGCCCTGGACGATGGCCGGGTGTTCCCCGTGCTGTGCGGGTCGGCCACCGGGTTGATCGGCGTCGACCACCTGCTCGACCTGGTGTGCCGGCTCGGCCCTGCACCGGGCGACCTCGGCCCGCTCACCGTGGAGGGGCCCGGCGGCACAGTGGAGGTGGCCTGCGACCCCGACGGCCCACCCCTGGCCGTGGTGTTCAAGACGCGGCTCGACGACTTCGTGGGCCAGATCTCCCTGCTCAAGGTGCTGTCGGGCACGATCCGGATCGACCAGGAACTGGTCAACACCCGCACCCAGACCGTCGAGCGGCTCCACCACCTGGTCCCGCTGGCGCCGGCCGTGCGGGGCGGGGCCAAGGTGGCGACCGCAGCCGAGACCGGGGCGGGAGCGCGGCTGGGGTCGGCTCGGGCCGGCGACATCGTGGCCGTGGCCAAGCTGGCCGACACCCGAACCGGTGACACGCTGGCCCCCGTGGGCACCCCCATCACGGTGCCGCCGCCGGTTGTGCCCCCGCCGGTGCACGGCGTGGCCATCCGACCCCGCCAACCCTCCCACGAGAACAAGCTGGCCTCCACCCTGCGCCGGCTCCAGATCGAGGATCCGGCGCTGGCCGTGGCCCACGACGCCGCCACCCGCCAGACGATCCTCAGTGGGACGGGCGAGACCCATCTGGCCGTGGCCATCGCCCGTATCGAACGGCTCGGGGTACTCCTCGACGTGGAGCCCACCCGGGTGGCGTACCGGGAGACGCTGGCCGGCCCGGTGCAGGTGGAGGGCCGGCACAAGAAGCAGACCGGAGGCCACGGCCAGTTCGGGGTGGCCGTGGTGCGCTTCGAGCCCCTGCCGCTGGGCACCGGTTACGAGTACGGCAGCGAGGTCACCGGCGGGGCCATCCCCCGGGGCCTGATCCCGGCGGTGGGGGCCGGCATCGCCGAAGCGATGGACCGGGGCGGTCGGTTCGGGTTCCCGGTGGTGGACGTACGGGCCGTGTGCGTGGACGGCAAGGCCCACGCCGTCGACTCGTCCGAGATGAGCTTCAAGATGGCCGGTGCCCTGGCCCTCCGCCAGGCCTTCGAGGAGGCGGGGACGGTGGTGTTGGAGCCGGTGAGCGAGCTGGCGGTGCAGGTGCCGCCCCAGTACCAGGGCGACGTGCTGGGCGACCTCAGCGCCCGCCGGGGCCAGGTGATGGGGACCGAGCTCGACGGGGCCGACGGGGTGTCGATCCACGCGCTGGTGCCCACGGCCGAGATCCAGCAGTACGCCGTGGACCTACGGTCGATGACCGGCGGCGCCGGTACCTTCGCGCTGGCCCACCACGGCTACCAGCTCCTGCCCGACGCCCTCGTCGCCCAGGTGACCGCCTCCTAGCCGTGCCCCTTCCCGTCGGCGCCGCAGCCGCCGGTAGAGTTTGACCCCGGACCAGGTCGGGCATCAGATCGGATCGTGACCGCTGCCATGGAGACCACCCCGAACCAGGCCCTACGACCACAGGGGGCGCTGGTCGAGCGGTGCCCGTCGTGCGCCGGGCGGGTATTCGTCGACGACCTGACCTGCCTGCGCTGCGGGGCCGAGCTTGTGTTCGACCCCGACGCCGGCCGCTTCAGCGGCGCCAGCCCGTACTGCATCTGGCGCCTGGACCGCCGCTGCAATTGGGCCGGCCAAGCCGCCACCACCGGCGCCTGTGCCGCCTGTGCCGGCCTGTGGGTGACCGACGCCGCCGCCGGCCGGCCCGACCTCACCGCTACGTACGCCGCCGCCGTACGGCGCACCCTGCGCCGGCTGGGCGAAGCCTATGGGATCGACCCCGAGCGGGCCGCGCCGCCGCTCCGCTTCGAGCTCGACCTCTCCCACGATGGTCACCCGGTGACCATCGGCCACGCCAACGGGGTGGTGACGCTCGACGTCGCCGAGGCCGACACGGTGCAGCTGGAGATCCAGCGCCGGACCCTGGGCGAGCCCTACCGCACTCCGGTCGGCCACGTGCGCCACGAGAGCGGCCACTGGGTGTGGGCGGCCATGGTGGAGCCCGACACCGGCGAGCAGGAACGGTTCCGGGCGCTGTTCGGCGACGAGCGCGTCGACTACGCAGCTGCCCTGGCCGCCCACTACGACCGCCCCGACGACGGCTGGTGGCGCTCCAGCTTCGTGTCCCACTACGCCGCCGCCCACCCCTGGGAAGACTTCGCCGAGTCGGTGGCCCACGTGCTTCACCTCGACGACGTGCTGCACACGGCGGCGGTGGGCGGGCTGCTGGACCCGTCGCTCACCACCCCCGAGGCCGCCTTCGACGATCGCTACCGGTGCTGGACCGATCTCACCATCGAGCTCAACGAGATGGCCCGGGCCATGGGCGGCGACGACCTGTACCCGTTCGCCCCGCCCCCGCCCGCCGTCGACAAGATGCGCTTGGCCGACGACGCCCTGCGACGCCTCGGCTCCCGCTCCTGAAGAACAGAGGAGCCCTCACTCGAGCAGCTCGGCCAGGCCGGCGGCGGTGGCCTGGTCGTCGAGAACCACTCCGATTCCGTCGTCCAGCGTCTCCACCGTGGGCACTATTCCCACCGGACACCCCCGGAGCAGGGCGCTGCGAACGGCGACATCGGAAAAGCGGGCGGCCAACAGCTCCCCACCCGGAGGAGCGGGCGTCACGGTGGGGGCACCGGCCGGCACGGCCAGGGCCGAGTCGACCGTGAACCAGGCCTGGCGACCGTCGGCCGGATCGTCGTGGAGGAGTACAAGGGCGGCCCGCCCCGTGTTGATGGCGGCCAGCGAGTCGGCCGTGCCGGTCACGGCCTCGCCCTGGCTGTGGTGGAATCGCCACAGCCGGAGCATCTCCACCGTCACCCGGGCGGTGTGGGTGGCGGTGATCCGGTGGACGACCTCCGACAGGTCATCGCGGCTGAGCCCGTCCACGGGCACCGCCTCCACCTCCACCTCGACGGGCACATGAGAGCGGACCTGTTCGCGTAGCAGGGCGAGATCGGAGGCCGGGGCCGCCAGAACCAGCAGCCGGGTCCGGGAGGCGAGGCAGGCGTCGCGCAGCACAGCAGCCAGGGCGAAACCGTCGGGAGCGGCCGAGCGGGTGGCCACCGGGTCGCCGTGGCGGGGCACGGCCAGTATCTCGACCTCCACCGCCCCGCTCCCGGCCTGGGCCGGGTGGCGGACGACAGCCACCAGGTGATGTGTGAGGCCCTGTTCGGCCTGCAGGATCGGGCCGAGGAAAGGCAGGTTCGCCACCGCCACCACGTCCGAGCGGGGCGGGACCGGATAGGTGCGGACGAGCGCCCGTCCGTCGGCGTCGATCAGCGCCACCAGGCAGGCGTCATCGTCGCCCGGGTCCTGGGCCACGGCCAGCTCGTCCAGCACCCGGTGCTGCTCGGGTGTTGCCCCATCCAGACCCTGCCGGGCCGCCTCCAGCCGCGCCCCGGCGGTGGCGCGTTGTTCCCCTTGGCTGATGTCGAGGTGGATCGACACGAACGGTGGGCGCCCCTGGGCCAGCTCGGCCAGAGCCCGGCGGACCTCGGCCCGGGGTCGTCTGCGAGGGAGGGCGAGGGCGGCCCGCTCCCGCCCTGGGACGTTGTCGGGGTCGTGAGGCTCAGATGAGGAATCCATCCGGCCGGCTGTTCCCCGCCGATGTCCGGCCGAAACCGTCAGCCGATGGCGCCGTCGATGACGAGCTGGGCGATGCGGTCGTCGTCGTAGCCGAGGATGCCGGCCAGCACCTCGTGGGTGTGATGGCCGACGGGTGGGCCGGCGAAGGCGGGGCCGGGCTGGGTGCGTGACCAGCGGGCCTGGCTGCCTTCCACCCACACGTCGCCGTGGCGGGGATGGGGCACCCGCACCGGGGTCCCCCGGTGGAGGAGCTGGGGGTCGGCGATGATCTGGGGCGAGTGCTGCACCGTGTGGGCCGCCACCCCGGCCGCCTGGAGTTGCCGGGTCAGCTCGTCGGGGTCGTGGCCGGCGGTCCAGGCGGCGAGGGCCTCGTCGATGGCGGCCGCCTCGGCCCGACGGCGTGCGGCGTCCCAGCCGCCCCACCCGGACGGCAACCCGGCCGCCGCCACCAGGGCCGGCCAGGCGTCGTCGTGGCAGGCGACGGCGATCCACCGTTCGGCACCGGCAGCACCGTTACCGTCACCGCCGCCGGGGCCCGCCGGGTACACCCCGTGGGGGCACAGGACGGAATCGGCGTTGCCGGCCCGGGCCCCCGGCGCCCCGTCGAGCTGGTGGGCCACCAGCGCCGGGGCCAGAAGGTGGGTGGCCGCCTCCAGTTGTGACACGTCGAGGTACTGGCCCTGGCCGTTGCGCCGGGCATGATCGGCCGCGGCGAGCAGGGCGGCGGCGGCGAAACGGGGCGACACGTAGTCGGTGTAGGCGGTGAACGGCCCGGCCGGGGGCCGGTCGGGCCACCCGGTGATCTCGGCGAAGCCGGCCAAGGCGGCGGCCAGGTTGCCGAACCCGGCGAACGTGGCCCGGGGGCCGGACTGGCCCAGCAGCGAGGTCGACACCATGGCCAGGCGGGGGTTGACCGCCCGCAGCTCGTCGTATCCGAGGCCGAGACGGTGCAGGGCGCCGGCCGAGAACGACTCGTAGGCCACGTCGGCCCACCGGGCCAGGTCGAGCACCACCTCCCGGCCGGCGTCGGTGGTGATGTCGAGCTCCAGCGAATGCTTGCCGGCCGAGGTGTTGTGCCACAGGGCGGTGGCGTCGCCTCCCTCCTCGCCGGCCAGGAACGGCCCCGAGGCCCGGATCACGTCGGGCCGCCCCTCGTTCTCGATCCGCACCACCGTGGCCCCCAGATCGGCCAGCATGCGGGTGGCCAGGGGCCCGGCCAGCACCCAGCTGAAGTCGAGGATCTTCAGGCCCGACAGCGGCCGTTCGTCTACCGCGCCGGGGCGGAGCGACCCCGGCAGTAGGCCGGTGAGGGACGGCCCGGCAGTTAAGGCAGGCCCGGCCGCCACCGGACGGCGGCGGGTGGCGAGATCGGCCACCCGGTGGTTGTCGGCCCCCGGCGGGCGCGCCGGGCCCAGGGGCTGCAGAGGTGAGGGACCCTCGGTGCGGGCCCAAGGCCCGGGCAGGCGCAGCACCTGGCCACCCACCTCGGCCCGCTCCCAGAAGCCCCGGGCCTCCAGCTGGTCGAAGGCCAGGGTGTCGGCCGTGGTGGCGATGGGGGCGATCAGCACGTTGCGGGCCATCGCCTCCTCCAGCAGCTCGGCTTTGGTGCGGCTCGACGTGAGCCTCGTGATCGCCTCGGCCGCCTCGTCGAGGGCGGTGGGCGGGAGCTGCCCCCCGTAGATCAGCTCGAAGAACCGGATGTAGTCGAGGTCGCGGATCTCGACGCTGCAGTGGCCCTCCTCGTGGACCCAGGCCATGAGCCGCTGGGTGTAGCGGCCGATCATGTCGCCGAAGAGGAAGGTGACGGCCACGTGCCCGTCGGCCGCCGGGTAGACGAACCGGATGCGGTAGTCGGCCAGCCTCACCCCGCCCCCGAACCGGTTGGGGGCGGCCCCACCCACGGCGGCCGCCAGCATCTGGGACTGGCTGGCCTGGAGCATGCACTGGTGGGCTGCCACGTCGAGGTGCTGGCCCCGGCCCGACCGGTCGCGCTCGATCAGGGCGGCGAGCAGGTGCACGGCGGCCTCGGTGGCGCCATGGTGGAAGGCCTGCGGTTCGCTCACCCGCACGGGAGGCCGGTCGTGGTCGCCGTTGAGGATCACGTGGCCCCCGGCCGCCGCCAGCACCAGGTCGCTGGCCCGCCAGCCGGCCTTGGGCCCAGTGTCGCCCCAACCGCTCACCGACACCGTCACCAGCCCGGGGTCGGCCGCCCGCAGGGCCGACAGCTCGATCCCCCACGGTTCGGCCACCGGGCCGGAGGCCAGCACTGCGTCGGCCCCGGCCACCAGGGCGGCGATCTCCTCGGGGCGGGTCGCCTCCACCAGCACCCGACCCCGGAGGTAAGCGTCCCGCCACCGGGGGCGGAGGCCGGAGCAGTCACGCCCGCCGGCCGGCTCCCCCGTGATCACCTCGGCCCCCAGTTGGGCCAGCACCAGGCCGCACAGCCACCCCTCGGGGTCGGTCAGATCCACGATCCGGTAGCACGACAGCATCACGGTCCCCCCGAAGCCCAGGTCGAAGGCCACCGAGCATGGCCCACCCCTCGTTGTCCCGTCCACCGCCGCCCGTCCGCCCCCTCCCGATCTCGGTGCACCACGCACCACCGGCGGCTCCCCACGCACCCGGTGCACCACACGCCACCGGCGACGCCCCACGCACCTGGTGCATTGGGCACGGCGCAACGCCGGCCCGCCTCCGGTACCGTCGCCTTTCGTGAAGCGGCGTGAGAAGGCCGACCGCATAGGCGAGATCCTCGACGATCTCTATCCCGACACGCCGGTGCCGCTCGAGCACCGCGACCCGTACACCCTGCTCGTGGCCGTGGCCCTGTCGGCCCAGACCACCGACAAGAAGGTCAACCAGGTCACGCCGGCCCTGTTCGCCTTGGCCGACACGCCGGAGAGGATGGCGGCCCTCGGACCCGAGCGGATCCTCGAGATCATTCGCGAGGTCGGGCTGGCACCCACCAAGGCGAGGAACCTGTGGACAGCGGCGAACCAGATCCTCGACGCCGGGGGCGACGTCCGGCCCGAGTGGGTGTTCCTGGAATCGCTGGCCGGCGTCGGCCACAAGACGGCGAGCGTGGTGATGTCGCAGGGGTTCGGTCTCCCGGCCTTCGCCGTAGACACCCATATTCACCGCCTGGCCGCCCGGTGGGGCCTGTCGAACGGCACCACGGTGGAGCGCACCGAGCGCGACCTCAAAGCCGTGTTCCCCGAGGACACGTGGAACCGCCGGCACCTGCAGATCATCTTTTTCGGCCGCCAGTACTGCCCGGCCCTGCGTCACGACCTGGCCCTGTGCCCGATCTGCTCGTGGGCGGCCACCAAGGCCCGCATCCGCGCCTCGTCGCGCTAAGCGGTGGGCGACCGCCGAAGGCGGCTCGGTGGGGATGGGGCCCCACCGAGGATGGGGAGCCGGCGCAGCCGGCGGGGGCGGCGAGCCCCCCGGGTTACAGCCCGACTAGGGTGCCGGCCCATGAGCGGTGCCATCGGCTTTTCCCTGCCCGACGACGTGGCCGCCGTGGTGGAGGGCGTCGAGGCCTTCACCCGGGCCGAGGTCATCCCCCGGTTCGAGGCCAACCACGAGCTGCTCGACGACGTCCGCCGTCGCTACGACGACAAGGGCCGCTACGCCCCCGAGGTCGTCGACCTGATCCGCCAGATCCGCACCGCCTCGGCCCGGGCCGGCTATTTCAACCTGGCCGTCCCCGAGTCGATGGGGGGCGGCGGACTCGGGCTGCTGGCCTACTACGCCGCCTGGGAGCGCATCTACCACCTGTGCGGTGGGACCAACTGGCTGGCCCAGTTCACGATCAGCCACTGGGCCTTCGGCCCGAGCCGGGTGCTGGAGCGGGTGACCGAGCGGGCGGCGGCCGAGGTGCTCCCCGGGATGATGGCGGGCGAGACCATGATGTGCTTCGGCATGTCGGAGCCCGACGCCGGCAGCGACGCCACCATGATCCGCACCCGGGCCGTGCCCGACGGCGACGGCTGGCGCCTCAGCGGCCGCAAGATCTGGACCACCCATGTGCCGATCGCCGAATGGATGATCGCACTGGCTGTCACCGACCCCGAGCGGGCGGCAGCCAAGCGGGGCGGGATCAGCGCCTTCCTCGTGCCCACGAACGCCGAGGGCTTCGCCGTGGAGCAGATCATCCGCATGTGGGGCGAGCCGGGAGGCAGCGAGGCCGAGAGCGTGTTCGACGAGGTGCGGGTGGAGCCATGGCAGCTGGTGGGCGAGCTCCATGAAGGGTTCGCCATCGGCCTGTCGGGCGTGTCGTTGGGCCGGATCTACAACTCGGCCCGGGCCGTTGGCCTGAGCCGGTGGGCCATCGAGCAGTCGGTGGCCTACAGCCAGCAGCGGGAGGCGTTCGGCCACAAGATCGCCGAGTACCAGGGGGTGTCGTTCCCGCTGGCCGACTGCGCCACCGAGATCCACGCCGCCCACCTCCTCGGCCTCAACGCCGCCACCCTGCTCGACGCCGGCCACCGTGCCATCAAGGAGCTGTCGATGGCCAAGTCCTACTCGGTGCAGGCGGCCCTGCGGACCATCGAGCGGGCGATGCAGACCCACGGCGCCATGGGATTCACCAACGAGCTGGGCTTCGTGGAGGCGTACCACACGATCCGGGCCATCAACGTGGCCGACGGCACCAACGAGATCCTGGCCCGCACGATCTTCCAGCGCCTCCTCGGCGGCGACCTCGATCTGTGAAGACGGCCCAGCTCACGTTCATCGGCGGGGCCGGCACCGTCACCGGGTCCAAGACGCTGGTGGAGACAGCCGGCGGCCTGGTGCTGGTCGACTGTGGCCTGTTCCAGGGCGAGAAGCGGTACCGGCTCCAGAACTGGGATCCGTTGCCGGTCGATCCGGCCTCGATCGACGCGGTGCTGCTCACCCATGCCCACCTCGACCACTGCGGCTATCTACCCCGCCTCGTGAACGGTGGCTTCCGGGGCCCGGTGTGGTGCACCGAAGGCACCCGCCGGCTGGCCGCCATCGTGCTGCCCGATTCCGGCCACCTCCAGGAAGAGGAAGCAGAGTGGGCCAACCGGATGGGCTTCTCCCGGCACCGCCCGGCGCTGCCGCTGTACACGAAGGACGAGGCGGTGGCCTCGCTGGAACGGTTCCGGACCGTCGACTTCAACACGCCAACGCCGATCGTCGAGGGCCTGCGGGCCACCTGGCACCGGGCCGGCCACATCCTGGGCGCCGCCTCCATCGCCCTCGACCTGGAGCGGCCGGCCCGGCGGGTGGTGTTCAGCGGCGACCTGGGCCGCTCCCTGCACCCACTGCTGCTACCGCCGGAGCCCATCGGGGCGGCCGACGTGGTGGTCACCGAATCGACCTACGGCGACGAGCCCCACCACGACGGCACCCTGACCGGAGTGAGCGACGGGGTGGGGGAGGTGATGGCCGAGGTGGTCAACCGGGCCGCCCGCTACGGGGGCGTGGTGGTGATCCCGGCGTTCGCTGTCGACCGCACCGAGGTGGTGTTGTGGCACCTCGACCGGCTGGTGGCCGAGGGCCGGGTGCCCGACCTGCCGGTGTTCGTCGACAGCCCCATGGCCTGCCGGGCCCTCGACGTCTACCGCTCGGAGCTGGAGGCGGGATCACCCGAGGTGCGACCCGAGCTGCGGGGCCGGCCATTGTTCGGCGCCATCGACCCGGTGCCGGTGGTGACGGTGGAGGAGTCGAAGGCGCTCAACGCACGGCGGGGACCGATGATCGTGGTGTCGGCCTCGGGCATGGCCACCGGCGGTCGGGTGCTGCACCACCTGGCCCGACGGCTGGGCGACCACCGCAACACGATCCTGATCGTCGGGTTCCAGGCTCCGGGGACCCGAGGCGACGCCCTGCGCCACGGGGCCCGCCAGCTCAAGCTTCACGGCCAGGTGCACGAGGTGAAGGCCAAGGTGGTCTCGATCGCCCTATCGGCCCACGCCGACCAGAGCGAGCTGCTGCGATGGCTGGCGTCGGCCGAGCCCCGACCGGAGGCGGTGTACGTCAACCATGGCGAGCCCGACGCGTCCGCTGCTCTGGTGGCCGCCGTCACCGGCCGCTTCGGCATCGACGCGGTGGCTGTCACCCCCGGCCAGCAGGTCCGCCTGGGCGAGCGCCTGTAGCGCCGAGGCGCTGACCGAAAATCCACCACAAACGAACCTGGCGGACTTTTGGTCACCTGGCGACCAAAAGTCCGCCAGGTTCGGGCGGCAACGGGCCCCCCGCTCAGCCGTCGGTGAGGGCCACCAGGCTCTCCAGCAGGCCGAGGGCCACCGTCATCTTGCGGAAGAACGACGCCGAGTGGGGGATGAGCGTGAAGCGGGGGTGGGGCGACCACAGCTCCCGCAGCCGGCGGTCGAGGGCCACCGCCTGGTCCTGGGTCTCGGTGCGGAACCGGTTCTCGCTCTCGAAACCGTGCCCGCCGCGGGCCGCCGTCTCGAAGAACAGCACGGCGTCGTAGCGCTCCAGCTCCCGCTCGTGGGTGGAGCCGACGTGGGCGAAGTAGTCGACGGCCCCGTCGGGCCAGTAGGCGGCGCCGTCGACCGTGCCCCGGTCGCACAGCAGGATCCGGTCGGGGTAGCGGGCGGCCTGGATGTCCTCCAGGCCCCGCTGGACGTGGAAGATCGCCCGCTGGGCGCTGCGCACCGCCTCCTCGTGGTGCTCGGCCTGGGGGCGGGGGAAGCCACCGGTGAACAGCATGGTGGCCGTCTCGGGCACGATCACCACCCGGTCGCCGATCTCCCGGCGGAACAGGTCGGCCGCCGTGGTCTTGCCCGCACCGGGTCCGCCGGTGAGCACCACACGGAGCGGCCGCTCGATCCGAACGGGCTCCGGTGCTGTCGATGAGGGTTCAGCGCTGGACACGCCCCCTGCCTATCGCCGTTCGTCAGCCTTCGGTGCGGTCGACCATCACCCGGCCCTGGCAGATCACGGCGGCCAGGGCAGCGTCGGGGTCGGCCAGGGCAGCCAGGTTGGCCAGAGGGTCGACGTTGGAGATCACAACGTCGGCCGATGTGCCGGGGGCCAGGCGGCCGATCCGGCCCTCCAGCCGGCAGAGCTTGGCGTTGACCCGGTACATCGAATGCAGCACATCGGCCGCCGGCTCCAGCCCAGCTCGGATGGCCAGCTCACGGTTCTGCCACGGCTGGGCCTCGCCCAGCAGGTCGGTGCCCAGGCCCAGCTCCACCCCGGCGGCCCGGGCCACCTCGATCGACCGCTGGCCTTCCTCGTAGACCCCGGCGTTCTTCACCAGGTTCCGTTCCGGCAGGCCGGCCTTGGGCCCCAGCTCGGTCATTGCGGCGTAGGTGACGAGCGTGGGCACCATCGTGACGCCCAGCTCGGCCATCCGCCGGGCGGTGGGGGCGTCGAGCAGGTTGCCGTGCTCGATGCAGCGCACCCCGTTCTCGATGGCCTGACTGATCGCCTCCGGCTGGTAGGCGTGGGACGTGGTGTAGGTGTGGCGGTGGTCGGTCTCCACCGTGGCCGCCTGCACCTCCTCCGGTGTGTACTGCAGGGCGTCGAACGGATCCGACGGCGACGCCACCCCGCCCGAGCTCATGATCTTGATGAAGTCGCTGCCCGACCGCAGCTCGGTGCGCACCGCCTTGCGGACGGCGTCGGGCCCGTCGGCCACATGGCTCAGGTCGTTGGAATAGACCTGGCAGGCGCAGATCGGGCCCTCGGCGATGTCGAAATCGCCGTGACCCCCGGTCTGGGAGATGGCCCGGCCCGACCGGACGATCCGGGGCCCGTCGCACAGGCCGGAGGCGATGGCCCGCACCAGGCCTGTGATCTCACCCCCGGTGTCCCGCACGGTGGTGAAGCCCCGCAGCACCATGGCCTCCGACAGCCGGGCCATACCCAGCGCCTTCTCCACCGGGGTGAGCCGGGCCAGCCGGTGGAAGTCCATGGTGGTGATCACGTGGTGGACGTGGCCGTCGATGAAGCCGGGGAGCACGAACCGGCCCCGGGCGTCGATCACCCGATCGGCCGGTGACGGTTTGGGTGTCGAGTCGGTCACATCGACCACGGTGTCACCGTCGAGCACCAGGTGGCGCTCGCCCACCAGGGTCATCGAGTCGGTGTCGAGCAGAGTGCCGTTGACGATCAGGGTGCGCACCCCGGCATCATCCCATGCTTGGCCATTCACCTGTAAACACGGCCATGACCGTCCGGGCCTTTAGCCAATTTTGGGGTGGCAGGCCTACGGTTCCCGCCCGTAGCATCAGGCCCCATGGAACTGCTTGGACCGTCCGCCGCCGGTCTCTTTCTGGTGGGGATCGCTACCTGTCTGTACTTCGCGTTGCTTGCCGGTCGGGTCCGCATACCCGACGATCTGCCCGAGGTGGACCTGGAGCTCGACGAGCTCTACCGACTCCGCTTCGGTGACTCCGAGGCCGGAGCCGACGACGGGTTCGAGAGGGAACTCCGACCCGTCGCCTGACCGGCAGGCGCTGGCCCGAACTACATATCCAGGCCACCGTTGACCGGGATCACGGCCCCGGTGACGTAGGACGCCCGGTCGTCGAGGAGGAACAGCACCGCATGGGCCACCTCCTCCACCGCCCCCAGGCGCTGGACGGGGATCCGGCCCACGATGCCAGCCAAGACCTCGTCGGGCACGGCGGCCACCATGCCGGTCTCGATGAATCCAGGTGCTACACAGTTCACGGTGACGCCCTTGCGGGCCGTCTCCAGTGCCATCGACTTGGTCAGGCCGAACAGGCCGGCCTTGGAGGCGGCATAGTTGGCCTGGCCGATGTTGCCGGTCTCCCCGATCACCGAGCTGATGTTCACGATCCGCCCCGAGCCCCGGCCCACCATGTGGTCCATGGCCGCCTTCGACAGGTAGAAGGCGCCCGACAGGTTCGTGTCGATCACCCGCTGCCAGTCATCCCATGTCATCTTGCGCACCGTGCGGTCCACCGTGATCCCGGCGTTGTTGACCAGGTGATCCACCCGACCGTGGGCGTCGAGCACGTCGGCGAAGAGTTGCTCGCACGCTTCGGGTCGGGCGATGTCGGCCCGGTGGGCGGTCATCGACCAGCCCACGTCGTCGGCCTTTTTCATGAGGCGGTCCGCCGCCTCGGTGTCGTTGGCGTAGGCGACGGCCACGGTGACGCCCTGGCGGGCCAGCTCAACGGCGATGGCCTCACCTATTCCCCGGGTCCCCCCGGTCACCAGGGCCACGCGGGTTTCCGTCACATTGCTGGCAGTGGTCGTGCAGTCGGTCGTCATGGTGCCGAGCACCTCCTTGTTGTCGGCGATGCTCCCACTCAATACCGGCGAGGTTTCCTCCCGATCACCACTTTGCTACAAGCAGGTAAAAGGACGTCTCTGCATGCCATCTGGAACGTGACCAATGACACGCCGAAGGCGGCTGCAATTGCGGACAATAGGACGGGGGATGTCAGGCACTCGCGCATGTCATCCTTCCGGTTCGGTGGTGTGGGCCTCAGCGGTCTCGTCGCCGGGGGCGCAGCTGAACCACAGTGGCGTGGTGCTGCCGTCGTCGGCCACCGCCACCGTCTCCAGGTACACCCGGCGCCCCCAGAGGGAGGCCACGTGGGGCAGGGTGTTGGCGGCGTACTGGGCGTCGAGGCCCACCCCCTCGTGGCGGTGGACCAACCACAGGCCACCAGCGCGGAAGGCGTCGGCGTCGACGATCTCGATGCGGGGCACCGAGAGGTGGCTCAGCTGGTTCACGAGAGCCCGGCGGATCTCGTCGGCCTCCCGCGACGTGCACCGCAGCCGCGTTGCCCCCTCGGCCTTCCAGGCGTAGAGCTGGCACCGGTCGCACACCTCGGGGGTCAGGAAGGCGGCCACCAGAGAGGCGTCGTCGCAGGTGGCGGCGAGCTCCAGCACCCGCTCCCGGCCGCTGATCTCGCCCGCCCCGGGGAACCGCTCCCGCTCGTCGGATGTTGGGTGGTCGTAGATCCGCTCCACCTCTCGCCACAGCTCGTAGCCGAGGTTGTAGGGATTGACGGAAAACGGGTGAGGCTGGCCGATGCCGGCATTGAGCCGGTTGTACTCCACGAACTCCCCGGTGCCGAGCTGGAGGGCCTGCACGATCTGGCTGTGGACCCACACCGCGAAGCCCTCGTTGGCGATCTTCGTGCGGCGCTGGGGGAAGAAGTAGGCCGCCTCCTCCCGAATGATGGAGATCACGTCGCGCTGCCAGTCGGCCAACCGGGGGCCGTGGCCCATGAGGAAGCCGAGCAGGTCGGGCTCGGGCTCCTTCGGCACCCGCTCGGCCCACGCCGCCCGCTCCTCCCGGTGACGCTCGGCGGCGGCCGCCGTCTCGTCGGGGAACAGGTCGGCGTAGCGGTCGGCCACCGGAACCGACGGCGGCCCGCCGCGGGGCGTGGCCACCAGGCGGGACGGGGCATGGTGAGCGATGGCCTGCACTGCGTCGACGAAGTCCTCCACCTCGCTGCGGCCGTGCCGGCGACAGTAGTCCTCGATCCGGTCGGCCCCGGCCCGCACCCGCAGCAGGAACTTGCGGTCGGTGGGACGGAAGAGGCCATTGTTGGCGAAGAACCAGCAGTGGCCGTAGACATGGGCCATGACCAGCAGTTGGGCCACCCACGAGTTCCCCTCCAGAAGGTAGGCCTGGTAGGGCTTGGTGTTGAGCACGAGCTCGTAGATGCGGGACCGGCCGTGGTCGTGGTCGAGCTTCATGCGCTCGTAGTCCTGGCCGAAGCGCCAGTGGGGGTAGCGGCCGGGGAGGCCCCGGGCGGCGATGTCGTAGATCCGTTCCGCCGGGGCCAGGTGGAACACAACCTCGGGCACGTCGAGCCCAAGGCCGGCGGCCGCCGCCCGGCACTCGTCGTCGAGCTGTTGCAGCTCGGCCAGGTCGTAGATGGCGACGGCCCGGCGGCCGTCTGGGGTCTGGTCGAGCAGGTCCGCTTCAGGCCCCATCACACCAGCGCCCCTTCCCGCATGTCGCTCTCGTCGGGGGCGAAGATCGTCTTCAACGCCCCCCAGATGCCGGTGTCGGACGACACCGAACAGCACACCACCCCGGGCACCTCGGCCTTCCTCAGCACGCCCAGCAGGTGGTCGGCCGACCAGTGGTACCGGGTGGACCGGTCGATCTGGCAGTAGCCCACCAGGTTGGCCACCGCCGCTGTCTCCCCTAGGAGGCCCACCAGCCGCTCGTTGTCGTCGTCCCAGTTGTCGCCGTCGGAGCAGTGGGCCACGAAGATGTTCCAGTCGGCCACCGGGTAGCGCTTGCGTTGGATGTCCAGCAGCAGCTCGTAAGCCGCCGAGCACCGGGTGCCCCCCGACTCCACCCGGGTGAAGAACTGCTGCTCGTCGCACTCGATGGCTTCGGTGTGGTGGGCGATGAACACGATCTCGGTGGTGGTGTAGCGCCGGCGCAGGAACCGGGTGGCCCACCAGAAGAACAGGCGGGCGATCCGCTTGTGGAACTGGCCCATCGAGCCCGACACGTCCATCACCAGGAACACCACCGCCTGCGACACCGGCCGGGACTGTTCCCGCCAGGTGAGGTAGCGGGCGTCCTCCCGGTCGAAGTCGCCGATGCCCACCCGGCCGGCCGAGGCGTTGCGCCGGAGGTTGGCTCGCAGCGTTGCCTTCTTGTCGAGCAGGGGACCCTTGCGGGCCCGGTCGTCGAAGAAGATCGTGTCGGCCTCGGCTTCCTGGCGACCCCGGGGGGCGAGCCGGGGAAGGCCGAGCTGCTCGAACAGGTGCTGTTCCACCTCGTCCATGTCGAGCTCCACCTCGTAGGTCACCTCACCGCCGCCGCCTTCGCCCCCCTGTCCTTCGCCTTCGCCTCCGGGTTGGGGCCCGAAGTCGACGGCGTCGCCCTCGCCGATCTGGTCCGACTGGCCGACACCTTCCTGGCGGCCCCGGTCGAAGACGAAGCGCCATTCCCGCTGGCCCTTCACCGGCACCCGGATCCGTCGCTCGGGGCCAGCGGTGATCAGCTCCTCGTCGCCGATCCGCTCCCGTAGCTGGCCGGCGATCTGGGCCCGGATGCGATCATGGTTGCGGCGGCGGTCACGCTCGCCGTCGTCGTGGAAGACGCCGGGGTCTTTGAGAACCGTCATGAGTCGTTTCCCCGATCACCGGTTGAGCAATGCGCCGACGTAGTCCAGCAGCTCCGAGGAGCAGGTGGGGCAGTAGCCCCGCTGGTCGCACAGGACCTTGATGACTTCGTTGAGGCGTTCGGCGTGCTGGGTGTCGGGGCTGCGCTTGGACACCGTGATCCGCACGATGTCCTTCATCTCCTCGAACAGGTAGGCCTCGATGGCCCGACCCAACTGCTCGTCGGAGTTGTAGGCCAGGGGCCGTCCCTTGCGCAGCCACATCCCGATCCTCATCAACACCCCGGAACGGAACCCGTCCTTGGCGTTCTCCGAGACCCCGATCATCTCCTCCACCCCCCGGAGGAGCTTCTCGTCGGGATCCCGCTCCTCACCGGTGATGGGGTCGGTCACCTTCTCCTTGCCGCAGTACGCCTCACAGTGGTTCAGGTAGTTCTCCAGCAGATGCTGGGCCGTGTCGGCGAACGCCGGCACGAACGCCTTGCGCACCTCGTCCTTCAACTGCCGATCGATCTCCTGACGGGCCTCGGTGAGCAGGGCGAGATACGTCTTCTTCGCCTCGTCGCCGATCTGGTGCGACCGCTCGATCGAGTTGCGCAGCGCCCGGATGGCCATGACTGCGGTGAGGCAGGGTCGTCGCCCGCTGGCTGCCTGCTCCACCTCCGTCTCGGCCACGGCTCGGGAGAGGGCGTCGATCACGAACCGGGGGTCGATCCCGTCCAGGCCCTCCCGAACCGACTGCTTGTGGATCTCGGGCAACTGGTTGAGCTTGAACTCCCCCGTCTCCTTCCCGTCATACAGGTGAAGCTTCTCGATGGCCGACAGATTCGGATAGGGAGCGAGGCGGGTCATCACGGCGATGGCCGAGGCGGCCTCGATGGCGTTGGGATCGATATGGAAATCGTGATCCGACTGCCCCAACAACTTCGTATAGATCCGAGCCTCATCCGTCAACCGCACATTGTACGGAACCGGAATCGTGTACAACCGGCTACGCAACGCCTCATTCGTCGGATCCGCCATACGCTGCCGAAACTCCGACTCATTCGTATGCGCCAACAACACAATATCCGCATCGATAAACCCGAACTTCGGCACCTTGAACTGCCGCTCCTGCGACAACGTCAAAAACTCAACCAAAAACTCCTTCGGGTTCTTCAAAAACTCGATACACTCCAACACCCCCCGATTCGCCTTCGAAAACTCCCCCGCCCAATCCAGAGCACGCGGATCATCATCCGACCCATACGTCTCCAACAACTTGAAATTCACCCCACCCGTCAACTGCTCAGTCGACATCGACTTCGGATCCGACGGCGCAAACGTCCCGATCCCCACCCGCCGAGACTCCGAAAACTGCACCCGCACAATCGGGAACCGCTCCGGATCACCCCCAAACTCCGTCTCCAAACGCAACGCACACACCGGACACAAGCCACCCTCCACCTCAACCCCGGTGTACGCCTTCAACTGCTCCCGCAACGACGGCGCCCCCGGCTCCCCCTCACTCGGGAACAGATGCAGAGGCTCCTCATGCATCGGACACCCCTCCAACGCATACACCGCACCCCCATCAGTCCGAGACCACGCCTCCAACCCCCGCTTCAAACACGTAGCAATCGACGACTTCGCACCACCCGGCGGCCCCCACAACAACAAAATCCGCCGCCGCGTCGGATGACCCCGCGCCGCCGTCCGGAAATACTCAACCAACTCATCCAACGGCCGAGACAACCCAAAAATCTCACCATCGAAAAACGACGCCCGCACCCCCTCCGACGCCTCATCCGGCACAAACCCCCCCGCCTCCAACATATGAAACAACCGGGCATGCGCCCGATCCGCCACCGTCGGACACCCCCGCACCAACTCCACATACTCCTCGAGATGGATGATGCGATCCT
>CADEDH010000009.1:95559-130469 GCA_902826025.1 uncultured Actinomycetes bacterium | reverse complement strand
CTGTGCCTTCGACGAGTCTCGTCCGGCTACAAGCGACCACGCAGGAACGGCACTTATACCGTGCTCGGGAATGACACTGACGGCAATGGCGGTTGAAGTGGAAATCGCGCGACGCAGGGTGCTGAGGACGCTTCCGCGGTTGCGTCAATGTCACTGTTCGTGGTGGGCGACGGGCTCGTTCTGACTGTCACACCGCCCGTGTAGGCTCGGGTCGAGCGAGCTCGACCCGAGCAGCTCCCTCCGCCCCCGGGAGCCGGGGAGGGTTGATCGGTGGGAGGGCCACCGGTCGCAGCCGCTGGTCGTCGCCCTTCACGGGCACCGCTGGCGGAGCTGGCCTGCGCCGTCCGACTGTCGGCCACTGGCAGTGAGAAGGACGCGTCCGCGGTCGCGTCGGTGCCACCGACAGTGATCTACGGGACCCTTCTTCCGCTGTCACAGGCCCTGTGTAGGCTCAGTCGAGCGGAGCTCGACCGGCTACTTCGCCCGGAGTCCTTTCCGGAAAAGCCAGGGTCCAACCAGCGATAAACCCACAGGCCACTGCCGTCCCCACAACCGAGCGATCCACCGGATCCCGCCCTCTTGTCGGAGACGTCGCCATGCCCGCTGCAGCCATCATCACCCCTACCAACCGTCCATTGACCAACCGGCTTCGCCGGGCGGCCACGCTGTGGGCCCGCCACCAACACGGTGACCTGGTGACGCTGGCCGCCGAGTTCGCCGACTCCGGCGAGTGGGCCCTCGACGGGTCGCCCACCGCCTCCCACTGGTTGGCCACCATCGCCGACGTCGAGACCTGCACCACCCGAGAGTGGATCCGCCTCGGCCGCGCCCTACGCGCCCTACGCGCCCTGCCCGCGACTGCGGACGCGTTCGCCCACCGCCTCATCTCCTACGCCAAGGCCCGCACCCTCACCCGGCTGGCCACCCCAGCCAACGAGACCGAACTGCTCGACATCGCCCACACCACCCCCGCCAACCACCTTGGCCCGAGCCCTCGCCGCCTGGCTCAACCGCACCAGCGACCCCTCCACCCTCGAAGACCACCAACACCGCCGCCGCTCGATCACCCGCCGCACCGAACCCGACGGCATGACCGTCTACACCTGCCGCCTCCCACCCCTGCCCGCCGGCCACCTCGACGCCGCCCTCACCACCCGAATCATGCGCTCCAAACCACAACCCACCGACCAGGAAGACTGGCCCACCCTGGCCCAACAACACGCCGACGCCCTCACCGAACTCCTACAACACGGCACCGGCCCCACGATCACCGAGATCGTCCTCCACGTCCGGGGCGACGGCACCACCCTCGACGACGGCACCCCCATCCCGTCAACGGTGATCGAACGCATCGCCCCCGATTCGTTCCTCCGAGCCCTCATCCACGACGCCAACGACCACCCCATCAACGCATCAAACAGACGCCGCCACCCCACAACCCGCCAACAACGGCGTCGTCCACGAACGAGACCAGGCCTGCGTCGACTGCGGCGACCACACCATCCTCCACTACGACCACGTTCCCGCCTACCAACAAACCGGCCACACCATCACCACCGAACTCCAACTCCGCTGCGCCCCCTGCCACCGCCGCCGCCACCGCACCGACACGTCGGCGCCACCGACTCGCCGGAGCGAGCCGGGATCGGGGGTGGCGTAGGCAGTTCAGCCGGCCTGAAGCTCGGCCACGATCGGCTTCCAGTCAATCGGCGCCTGGCCCAGGTAGTAGAACGACACCCGGTCGGCCAGGCCCCCGAAGCGGCGCAGGATCTCCCCCGCCACCTGATCAGGAGGGGCCACCACACAATAGGTGTTGAGCATCTCATCGGTGATGGCCTCACCCATCTCGGCCCACTCGCCCCGGCGGGAGGCGGCGTGCAACGCCGGGTGCATGCCACCGAACCCGTGGTGGTCGAGCACACCGGCGTAGGCCGGCGTGGAGCCGTAGAACGCCACCTGGCGCCGCATCTGGAGCGACGCCTCCTCCATCTCGGCCGGGGTGTTGCCGGTGGCGATATAGCACGTGAGGGCAACCTCGATGTCGCCTGGGTCCCGGCCGGCCCGGGCCGCCCCGGTGGCCAGCGCCGGGCGGATCACGTCGCGCAGGTAGGCGGGGCTGGTGAAGCTGTGGCAGGCGAACCGGTCGGCGACCTCACCCGCCGCTTCGATCATCAGGGGGCCGACGCCGGCCAGCATCACCTTGGGTGCCCCGAAGGGATTGGGGGGCGGGCAGAACAGAGGGTTCATCAGGTTGTGGGTGAAGAACTCGCCCCGAAAATCGAGCGTGGTGCCATCGTTCCAGGCGGCCCAGATCGCCTGCAGCGCCAGCACGTACTCCCGCATGCGGGCCGCCGGACGGGTCCAGGGCATGGAGAACCGGCGCAGGATGTGAGCCCGGACCTGGGTGCCGAGGCCGAGCACCAGGCGACCACCCGACAGTTGCTGGATGTCGTTCGCGGTGTAGGCCAGGGCCATGGGGGAGCGGGCGAAGGCGATCGCCACCTTGGTGCCCAGCTCCACATGCTCCGTGGCCTGGGCGGCCAGGGTCAGCACCACGAACGGGTCGTGGATGGTCTCGGGCACGAACACCCCGTCGTAGCCATCCCGCTCGGCCGCCGCCGAGGCCGGCCCCACGGCCTCCAGCGGAGCCTTGACCCCCGGCCCACCGTCCACCTTCATCGCTCGCACCCCCAGCTCCCGGGACCGGCCCGTGCCGATCCGGGCCATCGTGCCAGACCATCGGGTTCCGGGTCGAAGGCCCCGAGAAAGACCGGTGTAGAGTTGCCGACGATGGCCGTGCAGCTCAACCACACGATCGTGGGCGCCATCGACGCCGAGGCCTCGGCCCGGTGGTTGGCCGAGATGCTCGACCTGGGCGAACCGGTGCATTTACCTCCGTTCTGGCAAGTCGACACGGCGAACGGCGTGGGCCTCGACTTCGCCTCGGTCGGCGACGGGAACCCGGTGACCCCGATCCACTACGCTTTCCTCATCGGCGAGGACGACTTCGACCGGGTGTACGGGCGAATCACCGCCCGGGGCCTCGACCACTGGGCCGACCCCCACCAGCACCACCCGGGCGAGATCAACCGCCACGACGGCGGGCGGGGCGTCTATTTCCTCAGCAACGACGGCCATTATCTCGAGGTGATCACCCGGCCCTACGGGTCGGGCGGCTGAGCCGAAGCGAAGCCGGGCAGGGAATCTTCGCCGCCGTCGGGAACTCGCGCCGCCTGAACCCGGTCTGCGTTTCCGGTGGGTGGAGCGCGGCTCCCGGTGCGCTCCGCCCACCCGGCAGCGGCCGAGGGCCGCTACTCGATGGCGGCGGCGTACATGGTGGCGATGGTGGCGGCAGTGAGCCGCTCCTCGTACGACACCACCTGGCCCGGCTCGGGGGTGAGCACGAACCGGCCCATCTCGTGGCCGCCGCTGGTGGCCAGGAGTTCGAGGCCCTGAGGCAACTGGGCCCGGTCGGGGTTGAGGTCCTTCAGGTAGCCCATGATGCCGCCGGTGGGAAGGAGCACGGGGCCGCCCTCGCCGGTGCGGGGCCCGGGCTGCCACCGGCAGCCGCTGAGGTGGAGCACGGCGCTCAGGTGGTCGCAGGCGCTCGCCGTCAGCTGCTCCGAGGAGCGCTGCCCGGTGACCTCGGAGGCGAAGCGGAGCAGGTGCTCCAGCTCGGACCGGCGGGTGGCGTTGCCGGAACGGGCTCCGACCAGCAGGCTGTTGAGCACACCGACGGCTACGCCCACCGCCACCAGGATCAGGGTGGCCACCCGGTCGTCGGGATCGTCGAAGGCGAATCGGTAGTAGGGCGGGGTGAGCAGCACGGCGTAGCCGGCCCCGGCGCTGAGAGCGGCGATGAGGGCCGGGCCGGTGGCGCCGAGGGCCGCCACCACCACGACGGGGATGACCAGCACGATGGCCAGGGCCCGCCCGTGGCCGGCCCGCAGGGGGATGAGCGCGGTGGCCGACGCCAGCGGCAGGGCCACGGCCAGGGCGTAGGCGAGGGCGAGGCGTCGGGCCGGAATCCGGGCCCGCTCGCCCGGCGCCAGCGTCTCGGGTCTCGCCCGGCCGGTGCCGGGGGCCGATCGGCGGCCGCCGGTTGAGGAGTCGAGGGTGGAGCCGGGGTGGGGGAGCGATGCGCCCATGTCACCGTCGTACCCCAGCTCCGAGCAGGGAAGAAGGGGCTTAGCGCAGGCTTAGCTCCGGCCCCTGCAGTCTTGTCGTGGCCTCTACGTGGTGGAGATCGACGGCCAACGCCTAGGGTCGCGCCCAGCGGGCCCGGCCGATCGGCCGGCTGAGGGAGGAGCCCATCCGTGACCGACGAGGAACTGCTCGACGCCTTCCCCGGCGTCCGCATCGACGCCGACAACGCCGCCTGGCATCGGGGCCTTCTCGACCATCGCCTGCTCGTGAACCGATGCGACGACTGCGGCCGCTGGCACCAGCCGCCCCGCCCTCTGTGCCCCGCCTGCTGGAGCCGCTCGATCACCCCCACCGAGGTGGCCGGCGACGGGTTCGTGGCCCTGGTGACCGCCCTGCGCCAGGGGGCACCCCAACCCGGTGTCGACTACGCCGACGGTGGCCACGCCCTGGTGGCGGTGGAGCTTGACGAGCAGCCCGGCCTGCGCCTGGCCGGCACGGTGGTTGGCACCCCGACCGCCGGGATCCGGGTGGGCGACCGGGTGCGCGCCCTGTGGCGCGACATTCCCGGCCGTCTCCCTCGGGCCGACTTCGAGATCGTGGCCGGCGCCGACACCGCTGCTGGGGAAGGGGCGGGGCGATGAGCGCCCGACGCAACCCGGCCCGGGATCAGGTGGCCATCGTTGGCCTCGGGCGCTCGCCCTACGCCCGTGACCGCCAGGGCTGCACCCCTGGCTCCCTCGTGTCCGAAGCCTGCGTCAACGCCCTCCGAGACGCCGGCCTCGGCGCCGCCGACATCGACGGGATCTGCGGGTCGATGGTGTCGGCCCAGTGGGTGCAGGCCGCCCTCGGCATCCCCGGGGTGGCCTGGTTCGCCAACCCCCAGGCCGTGATCGGCAACCAGATCACGGCGGCCGTGGCCGCCGTGAGCAGCGGCATGGCCGACACCGTGCTCGTCTACCACCACGCCTACCGCCTGCCCTGGGCCTCCCGCTCGGCGGCCAAGGACCCGATGCGCAAGCGGGCCACCCTCGGCGTGGCCGACGCCCGCAGCTGGTGGGGCACGGGCCACAACGACACCGGCCCCAACTCGCTCTACGGGGCCCCCGCCTACGCCGCCTGGGCCGGCCGCTACCTGCACGACTACGGCTATACCCGGGAGACGCTCGGCCTCGTGGCCATCAACTCCCGCACCAACGCTGCCCGCAACCCCAACGCCGTCTACACCGAGCCGCTCACCATGGAGGCCTACCTGGCCGGCCGGATGGTGCGAGACCCCCTGTCGGTCTACGACATGGACATCCCCATCGACGGCGCCGACGCCTTCGTGATCACCACCACCGAACGGGCCCGGGACCTGCCCCGGCCCTCGGTGCTGATCCACGCCGCCACCCTCGGCCACACCGACTACGGCTCGGAGGAGCAGCTGCGCGACCTCGACCACGCCGGCCAGATGGTGGTGGTGGACCGGCTGTGGGCCAAGTCGGAGCTGACTCTGGCCGACGTCGACGTGCTGTACCCCTACGAGGGGTTCTCCAACATCGCGCTGAGCTGGATCGAGAACGTCGGCTACTGCGGCCGGGGCGAAGGCGGGGCGTTCGTGGCCGACCACTGGGTGGAGGCCGAGCAGCGCATCATGATCCACGGTCGGATCCCGGTGAACACCCACGGTGGGTCGCTGTCGGAAGGCGGCACCCAGGGCGCCGGGCACCTCTACGAGGCCTGCCTCCAGCTCCGAGGTGACGCCGGGCCCCGCCAGGTCGACGGCGCCGCCGTCGCCCTCGTCACCCCGGGCGGCTACTACTTCAACTCCCAGGGGATCCTGCTCCGCAGCGACACCTGAAGCTCGAAGCGGCCGGACGAGCCCCCGAAAATCAGAGGTGGTAGGGCACGGAGATCACGGCCACGTTCTCCCGGAACAGCAGGCGCCCCTTGAGGAACAGGGCCGTCTGGTTGTGCAGGAGGTGCTCCCACCACTTCTTCACCACGAACTCGGGGATCACCACGGCCACGGTGTGGGTCTCGTCCCGCGTCAGATGGTCGACGTAGTTCACGATCGTGTTCGACAGCTCTCGGTAGGGGTCGAGCTCCACCACCAGCTCCACCTCGATGCCCTGGCGGCACCACTGCTGGCGCATGCTCTCGGCCTGCTCCTCGTCGGCCGCCACGTAGAGGGCCACGAGCTTGTCGGGCCCGAGGTGGCTTGCCCACCGAAGGGTGTGCAGCACACCCCGGTGCAGGCCGCCCACCAGTACGATCATCGTGTTGACGGGTTCCGCCTCCGGCTCCTCGGGCTTGATGCGCAGCTTCTCGGCCACCCGGGTGTAGTGCTTGTTGATACCGGTGAACAGCAGCACGAGTAGAGGGATGATCACGGCCGGCAGCCACGCCCCCTGGGTGAACTTGGCGATCACCACCACCATGGCCACGATGCCGGTGGTGATGGCCCCGGTGGCGTTGATCACCAGGCTCCGCTGCCAGTTCGGTTCCCTCTCCCGCAGATGGTGGCGCACCATCCCGGCCTGGGAGAGGGTGAAGCCGGTGAACACCCCGAAGGCGTACAGGGGGATCAGGGCCGACACGTTGCCGTCGAAGATCACGATGAGGATGCAGGCCATGACGGCCAGGAACAGCACCCCGTTGGAGAACACCAGCCGGTTGCCCCGATGGGCGAACTGGCGGGGGAGGAAGCCGTCGGCTCCGATGATCGAGGCCAGCCGGGGGAAGTCGGCGTAGGCCGTGTTGGCCGCCAGGATCAGGATGGCGAACGTGGCGACCTGGGTGATCCAGAACAGGATCCCGGGTCCGCCGTAGATGTAGCGGGCCATCAGGGCCAGGCCGGTCGGATCGAGGTCCCCCCGGTAGGGCCGGAGGTGGGCGGCCACGATCGACACGCCGAGGAAGCAGGAGCCGAGGATCGTGCCCATGATGGCGATGGTGATGGCGGCGTTGCGAGACTCGGGCTTGCGGAAGGCCGGCACCCCGTTCGAGACCGCCTCCACACCCGACAGGGCGACGGCGCCCGAGGCGAAGGCCCGGAGCAGCAGCATGAGGCCGAGCGCCTTGGTGCCGGCGGCCAACTCGGCCGCCTCGGGGCTGACGATGCCCTGCGCCACCGACGCCTCCACGTCGATCGGGCCCCAGCCCTGGACGTAGATCCGGTAGAGACCGACAACGATCAGCAGGATCAGCATGGCGATGTAGAGGTAGGTGGGCGGGGCGAACAGCATCGCCGACTCCCGCAGACCCCGCAGGTTGGCCAGGGTCATCACCCCGATCATGGCGAGGCACAACAGCACCCGGTGGCCGGCCAGGCTGGGCACGGCCGAGGTGATGGCCAGCACCCCGGCGGCCACCGACACCGCCACCGTGAGGATGTAGTCGACGAGCAGCGAGGCGCCGGCCACCAGGGACGGCGTCTTGCCCAGGTTCTCCCGGGACACGATGTAGGAGCCGCCGCCGCTGGGGTAGGCGTAGATCGTCTGGCGGTAGCTGATGACCACGATGCCGAGCAGGCCGCACACCACCAGGGCCAGCGGGGTGAGGATGTTCCACGCCCCGGCGCCGATGCCGGCCACGCCGAGCAGCACGACCAGGATCTCGTCGGTGGCGTAGGCGGTGGACGAGATGGCGTCGGAGGCGAAGACCGGCAACGCCACTGCCTTGCCCAGTCGTTGGTGCTGCTCCTCGTGGCCGGCCAGGGGCCGGCCGAGCAGCGCCCGTTTCACCTTGTGCGGTCGCATGGTCCTCCAGCCGCCGGGTACGTCCTCAGCATGAAGGAGCGGGCCGAACCGCAGCGCTGAGCGAGCGCTAAGAGAGCGGACGCCGCGCGAAGAACGCGCTAAGAAGGCGAAACGCCCTGATGGCGGGATTGGGACCAGGCCATGGCAGCGGGTCCGAGGGTGTCACACTGGGGCGGTGGCCGTGCACCGTCGGGGTTCGCTTCGCATCTATCTGGGAGCGGCCCCCGGCGTGGGCCGGACAATGGCGATGCTCGACGAGGGCCACCGGCGCCGGGAACGGGGCACCGACGTTGTGGTCGCCTACGCCGATCCCCGGGGCCGGCCCCGTACGGCCGAGCGGCTGGTCGGTTTGGAGGCGGTGACCCCCGATGCGGCCGCCATCGCCGCCCGTCGGCCCGAGGTCGTCCTCGTCGATGACCTCGGCGCCCGTGCCGCCGCCGGTGCACGACGTAACTGGGAGTTGGCGGAGGCGGTGCTGGAGGAGGGGATCGACGTCATCGGCACGGTGGACATCGGGTCGGTCGAGTCACTGGTCGACACCGTGGCCGAGCTGACCGGGACCGTGAGCACCGATCGGGTGCCCGACACGGTGCTGGCCCGAGCCGAACAGATCGAGCTGGTGGACGTGGCACCGGCCGCCCTGCGCCGTCGCCTGGCCCACGGCAACATCGTGGCCGCCGACGCCCTCGACACGGCCACCGCCCGCCACTTCGAGGCACCGGTGCTCGCCGCGCTGCGGGAGCTCACCCTCACCTGGCTCCTGGAGCGACTGCGGCACTCGCCGCTCGGCGCTGATGATCCGGCGCCGGAACAAGCGGCCGGTCGGGAGCGGATCCTGGTGGCGCTGTCGGGCGCGCCCGACGGGGAGCGCCTGATCCGGCGGGCCGCCCGACTGGCCGGCCGGGCTGACGGCGAGCTGCTGGGGGTGGTGATCCTGAACCGGACGGACCCGGCCACCACCGACCGTCTCCGGGCCCAACGCCAGTTGCTGGAACAGGTGGGCGGTGCCTATCAGGAGGTCCAAGGCGACGACGTAGCCGAGACCCTCCTCCACGTTGCCCGGTCCGAGCGGATCACCCAGCTGGTGATCGGGGCCAGCCCCCGCACCTGGTCGGGGCGGTCGCTGGTGGCCGATTTGGCCGCCCAGGCCCGGGGGATCGACGTCCATGTGGTCGGCGGTTCGGGGCCGGGGCGCCGGCGACGCACGGTACGCCTCCCCGATCTGCGCCGCCAGGCGGCGGCCGCCGTCCTGGCCGCCGTGCTGCTACCTCTGCTCACGGCGGTGATGGTGGCCCTGCGAGACCGCTACTCGCTGCCGGTGGCCCTGCTGGCCTACATCGTGGTGGTGGTGGCCGTGACGTCGATCGGTGGGGCCCTGGTCGGCTTCGGGTGTGCCGTGGCCGCATTCTTCCTGGCCAACTTCTTCTTCGCCGAGCCGGTGCACACCTTCGTGGTGCGAGACTCCGACGCTGCCGTCGCCCTGCTGGTGTTCCTCCTGGTCACAGCGATCGTGTCGGCCCAGGTGAACCTGGAGCGGCGCCGCTCGATACAGGCCGAGCTGGCCAGCCAGGAGGCCGAGGCGGTGGCCACGGCGGCGGTGGTGCTGGCTCGGGCGTCGGACCCGGTGGACGGGCTCGTCGACCATCTGAGCCGGGCCCTCGACGGCCGGGCCACGGTGCTGGAAGAGGAGTTCGGTGGGCGGTGGGAACCCCTGGTGGCCAGGGGCGAGATGGCCGGCGACGACCCCACCGTGGTCACCGTGGACGGGCGCCACCGGATCCGGATCGACGAGCCGGCCCTGCCGGCACCGCTGCGCCGCCTGGCCAGCGCCGTGGCCTCTCAGGTGGCGACGGCGATCCAGGCCCGCCATCTCCGCCTGGCGTCGGAACGGGACCGGGACCGGGTGGCCGGTGACGCCTACCGCACTGCCCTGCTCCAGGCCGTGTCGCACGATCTGCGGACGCCGCTGACGTCGATCAAGACCAGCGTGTCCAGCTTGCTGGCCCCCGACGTGATCTGGAGCGCGGATGACACCCGGGAGTTCCTGGAGGTGATCGACGGCGAGACCGACCGCCTCGACCGCCTGATCGCCAACCTGCTCGACATGAGCCGCCTCCAAACCGGAGCCATTCACGCCCGGATGGACGCCGTGGCCCCCTCCGAGGTGATCGCCGGGGCCTTGGACGGTCTCTCCCACGTGCCACCGGGGCGGTGCCGTCTGGTGGTGGAGGAACCCGAGCTGACGGCCTATGCCGACCCCGCCCTGTTGGAGCGGGTGGTGGCCAACCTGGTGGCCAACGCCCACCGGGCCGCCCCGCCGGGTACGGAGGTGGTCATCCGGATCGGCTCGGTCGACGGGACCACGACCCAGATCCAGGTGGTCGACCGGGGGCCCGGGATCCCGGCCGAGCTGCGGGCCCGCGCCCTCGAGCCCTTCGACCGGCTCTCCGACCGGGCACCCGGCTCGGGGATAGGCTTGGGGCTGGCCATCGCCCGGGGATTCGTCACCGCCATGGGGGGCGAGCTGACGCTCGACGACACCCCTGGAGGTGGGCTCACGGTCTCGGTCCGGCTCCGCCGGCCGACTCCTGTCCCGGGTGACGCCCCCGAACCCATCACCGACGCCAGCCTCCGCCCCACCACCCACCCCGTAGCGAACCCCGATGCCGCAAACCGTTCTCATCGTCGATGACGAGCCCCAGATCCGCCGGGCCCTCCAGCTGAACCTGCGAGCCCGGGGCTACCAGGTGGAGCTGGCGGCCGACGGGGCCGAGGCCCTCCGGGTGGCCGGCCGCTCCCACCCCGATGCCGTGCTGCTCGACCTCGGCCTGCCCGACATGGACGGCCTCGACGTGATCGCCGGGCTGCGGGGCTGGACCAACGTGCCGATTGTGGTGCTGTCGGCCCGGGGCGACGAGGCGGGCAAGGTCGGTGCCCTCGACGCCGGAGCCGACGACTACGTCACCAAGCCGTTCGGTATCGAGGAACTGCTGGCCCGCCTCCGGGCTGCCATCCGCCGCCACACCCCGGCGGCCGAAGAGGCGGTGGTGTCCACCGACGACTTCACGGTGGATCTGGCCGGGCGCCAGGTGACCGGTCGGGACGGGGAGCCCATCCACCTCACCCGCATCGAATGGGGGCTGCTGGAGGCCCTCGTCCGCCAACCCAACCGCCTCGTGACCCAGCGCCAGCTCCTGCAGCAGGTGTGGGGGCCCGAATACGAGACGGAGACCAACTACCTGCGGGTCCACCTCACCCACCTCCGCCACAAGCTGGAGCCCGATCCCAAGCAGCCCCGGTACCTGCGCACGGAGCCCGGCGTGGGCTACCGCTTCCACCCGTCGCCCGACGCCTGATCGACGGGCCGGGCTGGCTCAACGGGCTCCGCCGGACGGCATGCACTAGGTTCCCCCGACATGGAGTTCGGGATGTGTGTGACCACCAAGCTGACCGAGGTCGACTTCGCCAAGCAGTGCGAAGACCTCGGCTTCGACTGGCTGTGGGTGCCCGACAGCCAGATGATCTGGGGCGACTGCTACGCCTACCTGGCGCTGGCCGCCGAGCGGACCTCGCGTATCAAGCTGGCCACCGGTGTGGCCGTGGCCGGTACCCGTGCCGCCCCGGTCATCGCCCACTCGATCGCCTCGGTGGCCACCCTGGCCCCGGGCCGGGTGGCGTTGGGCATCGGGTCGGGCAACTCGGCCTACCGGTTCATGAACCTCAAGCCGCTGCCCATCAAGCGCTACGCCGACGAGATCCGGGCAGTGCGGGGCCTGCTGGCAGGCGAAGAGGTCGACTACACCTTCCGGGGCGTCACCGCTCCCATCCGCCTGATGATGGGCGACCGGGGCTACGTGGACCTGGAGCACAAGATCCCGATCGTGGTGTCGGGGTTCGGGCCGAAGTCGCAGGCTCTGGCGGGTGAGCTGGGGGACGGACTGTTCGTGTCGCTGCCCAACGAGGACCGCTCGATCGCCCGCTCCAAGGAGACGGTGCGGCGGGCGGCGGCCGACGCCGGGCGCACCGACGTGGACGTCGACAGCGACAGCTACCCGATCGTCAACCTGCTCAACGTGATCATGCTCGACAAGGGCGAGGACGTGCTCTCGGACCGGGTGATCGCCGAGCACGGGCCGTTCATCATCAGCGGCATGCACTACATCTTCGACAGCGTGCGGCAGTACAACCGCACGCCGCCCCGCAAGCTGCTCGACGTGTGGGACCGCTATACCGACATGATCGAGCGGACGCCGGAGCACCTGCGTCATATCCGCATCCACGACGGCCACTGCACGTTCCTGCGCGACGACGAGCGGGATCTGATCACCGAAGACCTGGTGCGGGCGACCTGTGTGGTGGGACGGCCCGAGGAGTGCGTCGAGGAGCTGCGGGAGATGGAGGCGGCCGGGGTGGACCAGCTGGTGGTGCTGCCGGCCCCGAACCACCAGGCGGCCTACGCCGACCGCTTCGCCCGCGAGGTGATGGCCAAGATGTAGCCGAGGGTGGGTACGGTCCGGGGATGACCGACCCTCAACCCGTCCTGCAACCGGTCCCCGAAGACTGGACTCGGGCCCTGGCCGTGGTGGCCCATCCCGACGACCTGGAGTACGGGGTGGCCAGCGCCATTGCCCGCTGGACCAATCAGGGCAAGCACGTGGTCTACTGCCTCGCCACTGCGGGCGAAGCCGGGATCGACTCGGTGGCGCCCGACCGGTGCGCCGTGCTGCGCCAGGACGACGAACGCCGCTCGGCTGCCGCCGTGGGGGTGACCGAGGTGGAGTTCCTCGGCCATCCCGACGGGTTGGTGGAGGCGAACCTGGTGTTGCGGCGAGATCTGGCCGGGGCCATCCGCCGCCATCGCCCCGAGGTGTTGATCAGCATCAACCACCACGCCTCGTGGGGGGCCGGGATCAACCACGCCGACCACCGTGCGGTGGGGACCGCCCTGCTCGACGCGTCGCGGGACGCCGCCAACCGGTGGCTGTTCCCCGGCTTCGGGGGTGAGGCGTGGGCCGGCGTCCGCTTCGCCCTGTTCGGCGGCTCACCGCAGGCCACCCACTGGACCGACGTGTCGGCCACCATCGACGCCGGCGTGGCGTCGCTCCGGGAGCACCAGACGTACCTCGACGCCCTGCCCGACGGCACGGTGGGCAAGGACCCCGAGCCGTTCCTGCGCTCGCTGGCGGCGGCCGCCGGCGTCGAGCTGGGCGTGGAGGCCGCCACCACCTTCGAGCTGATCGAGCTGTGACCGACGGGTCTGGGTGACCTTCGACCCGTGGTGAGTCGGTGACCGGTGACGTAATCTCCTAGTGTGCGACTAGAGGTTACCCGACGAAGCGATCTGGCTGTCCGGGCCCTGCGGGCCCTGGCCGCCACCGGCGGACGGCTGAAGGGCCCCGAGCTGGCCGAGATCGTGGGGGCCACCCACGGCTTCCTGGGTCAGGCCATGACGCCGTTGGTGCGGGCCGGCTGGGTCCGTTCCGACCCGGGTCCGACCGGGGGCTACTCGCTGGCCGGGCCCCTCGACGACTTGTCGGTGCTGGCCGTGGTGGAGGCGGTGGAGGGCCCCACCGACAACGGCCGCTGCGTGCTGGTGGACGGCCCGTGTGCTGGTCACGGCACCTGTGCCCTCCACGAGCCGTGGCTGCGGGCCCGAACGCTGTTGCTGGCCGAGCTCGACGCCTCACCCGTGCTCGAACCCGCTCCCCGGACGCCGACAGCCTCGCCGGCGGCCCGGGAGAAGAGTCGGTGATGAGCGACGTGGCCGCCGCCGCTCCGGCTGGCCATGGTCGCCCGGCGGCGGCGTGGCGGGAGGTCGCCTTGCCCCGGGAGCACGGGGGGTGGAGCCTGACGGCCGAGCCGGCCGTGCTCGGCCTGCTCGCCGCCTGGTCAGGCTCCGGCGCGGCGCTGGCCGGCGCGGCCATGGTGGCGTTCGTGACCCGGACGCCGCTCAAGGTGGTGCTGGTCGATCGGTTCCGCCATCGGTGGCTGCCCCGCACGGGGCTCGCCCTTCGCATCGCACTGGCCGAGCTGGCCGTGTTGGCGGCGCTGGCCGTGGTGGCGGTGGCCGGCAGCGGCGACCGCCGGTTCTGGCTGCCGCTGGCCCTGGCCGTACCGCTGGTGGCGGTGGAGCTGTGGTTCGACATGCGGAGCCGAAGCCGCCGGCTGGCGCCCGAGCTGGCCGGGGCCGTGGGTATCGGGTCGGTGGCCGCCGCCATCGCCCTGGCCGGCGGTTCGCCCGGCCGGGTCGCCGCCGGCCTGTGGTGCGTGATCGCCGCCCGGGCCGCCGCCGCCATTCCCTACGTCCGGGTCCAGCTGGCCCGGGCCCGGAGCCGACCCCATCGGCGCTGGCCCTCCGATCTGGCCCAGGCCGGGGCCGTGGTCGCTGTGGCGTTGGGCTGGGCGATGGGCGCCGTGCCGTTGGCCGCCGTCGCCGTGCTCGCCCTGTCGGGCGCGGTGGGCCTCGTGGGCCTGCGGCTGCCGATCCGCCCGGCCCCGCTGATCGGGGCCGAGCAGTCGGTGGTGGGCCTCACCGTTGTGCTCGTCGCCGGCCTCGCCACCCGCCTCATGCTGAGCTGATCCATCCACGACACGAGGGAGACCCCCGATGATCCCGTCGTCCCAACCTCCGGCCGCTGATACTGGCTTCGAGCCCGGCGCGTCGCTCACCGCCATGGCCGACGAACTGGAGGCGACCCACCACGCCTACCTACGGGCGGTGCTGCCCGAGATCCACAACCGGGCCGTCACGCTGGCCGACACCCACGCCGCCCGGCACCCCGAGCTGGCCCCGCTGGCCTCCCTGGTGCAGGAGCTGCGGGCCGAGCTGGAGCCCCACCTGACCAAGGAGGAGCAGGTGCTGTTCCCCTTCGCCCGCCTGCTCGACGGGGCCGACGCCCCACCCCGGTTCCACTGCGGGTCGATCCGCAACCCGATCGGGGCGATGCTGGTGGAGCACGACCGGACCCACGAGCTGCTGGCCCGGATGCGGGCCGCCACCGCCGGGTTCACGGCCCACGCCGACGCCCCGGCGGGGGTCCACCATCTCTACCGGGACCTGGCCGAGCTGGAGGCCGACACCCTGGCCCACATCCACAAGGAGAACCGCGGGCTGTTCCCGGCGGCCATGGCGGCCGAGCGGGCCCTACTGGAGCGCTCGGCGGCGGCCGCCGGGCCCGATCAGGGCGGCGACCCGGCGTGCTGGGCCTACCGGGAGGCGTGAGCGGGCGGCGGCCGTCGGCTAGCGGGAACCCTGCGGGTTCCTTGGGTACGCCTGCGGCGTACACGCTCGCCTCCGGCGAGCTCCTAGCATGCTTTCACTGTCCCCCGATCGGAAGCGGGGAACGCACGGGTTGTCGAACGGGGAGGATGCCGTGGCGGTGACGGGGATCGAGATCGGGTCGGTCACGGCCTACGAGGGCGGGGAGGCGTTCGGCGCCACCGGGCCCTACGAGCGGCTCGACGGCGTGGCCCGCTACGCCGTCGACCCCGACCATCCGGCCAACGGCGGGATCGTAGACCTGGCCCTGGCCCCCCGGCGGGCCGACGGCCTCGTCCACTTCGAGGGCGATGTCACCATCCTGCGCCCGGCCGATCCGGCCCGGGGCAACGGCACCGCACTGCTCGAGGTCCCGAACCGGGGGCGGCGCACGCTGACCACCCTGTTCAACCAGGCCGTGGCCGAGATCCCGCCGGCCTGGCCCATCGCCCCTGGCGACGGGTTCCTGTTCCGCCGCGGGTTCACCCTGGCCTGGGTGGGCTGGCAGTGGGACGTACCTCGGGGGCCGGGCCGGATGGGCCTGGCCGCCCCCCGGGTCACGGGCGGCGCGCCCGGGTTCACCCAGCTCCGCTTCCAGCTCCCGGCCGACGCCCCCACCGTGCTGTTGACCGACCAGCACGTGGGGCCGCTGGGCGCCCACGACCCGATCCCCACCGTCGACGTGGCCGATCCCGACGCTGTGCTGTACCGCCGGCGGGCCCCGGGCGACGATCCCGAGGTGGTGCCCCGGGACCGGTGGCACTTCGCCGACCCGGTCACCCTGGCCGTCGACGGCGGCCTGCGGGCCGGCGTCATCTACGACCTCGTCTACCGCCTCGACATGCAGCCGGTGGTGGGCGCCGGTCTGCTCGCCGCCCGGGACCTGGCCTCCCACCTGCGCTCCACCCCTGATCCGATCTCCGCCGACCGACTGATCATCACCGGGTTGTCGCAGAACAGCCGGTTCCTGCGCCACCTGCTGTCGCTGGGGCTCGACGCCGACGAGGAGGGCCGGCCGGCCTTCGACGGGCTTCTCGGCATCGTGGGCGGCGGCCGGCGGGGGGAGTTCAACCACCGCTACGCCCAGCCCTCGGTCCAGCCCACGCCGAGCTTCGGCCACCTGTTCCCGTTCGCCGACGCACCTCAGACCGATCCCCGCACCGGGCGGACGGCCGGCCTGCTCGATCCCGTCGCCGCCCACCCCGAACCGCCTCGGATCATGCTGTGCGACAGCTCGGCCGAGTACTGGCGGGGCGACGCCTCGCTGGCCCACACCAGCGTGGTCGACGGTTCCGACGTCGATGCCCCGCCGTTCGTGCGGCGCTACCTGTTCGCCGGCACCCAGCACAGCTCGGGCCCGGCATACAAGGGTGACCTCACGATCCAGGGGACCCGGGGGGCCAACCTGTTGAACATGGTCGACTACCGGCCCCTGTACCGGGCGGCGCTGGTGAACCTGGTGGCCTGGATCGCCGACGGGGTGGAGCCGCCCCCGTCGGCCGTGCCCCGCTGGTCCGACGGCACCGCCGCTACCCGGGGCGACGTGCTGGCCGCCCTGGCCCCGATCCCGGGGGCGGCGCTGCCGGCTCCCGGCGAGATGCCGATGATGCGGGCCCTCGACCTGGGGCCGGAGGCCACCGCCGGCGTGGGGCGGTACCCGGCCGTGCCCTACGGCTCGCCCTATCCCACGGCGGTGTCGGCGGTGGACGGCGACGGCAACGAGGTGGCCGGCGTGGTCATGCCCGATGTAACCGTGCCTTTGGCCACTCACACCGGCTTCAACCCCCGCCATCCCGAGATGGGGGCGCCGGGCCAGCTGATGGAGTACTTCGGCTCCACCATCCCCTTCGCCGTCACCGTCGCCGAGCGGGTCGGCAGCGGCGACCCCCGGGCGTCGGTAGAGGAGCGCTACACGGGCCTCGACGACTACCTGGCCAAGGTGCGGGCGGCGGCCGAGGCCATGGTGCCCCGCCGCCATGTACTGGCCGATGACGTGGAGTTGTGCGTCGAGCTGGCCCGGCAGCGCTGGGCGCTGCTCGGGTCCTGAGCGGGCTGGTGGGCGGGCGCCCGCCCCTGCCTCAACTGCGCGACGAAAACGCGACACAGCCGCGTTCTGTGTCGCGAAACCTCCGTCTTTCGTAGAAAATGTGACGCAGAAGGGGCGGGTGCCGCCCTGTTCGGGCCACGGTTGCGCACGTGAGGTGGCGCTCCTGCCGGGCGAATATCGCAGCAGAGCTTGCCCGGGGCCGGACCGCTCCCTAGCTTTCGATCATGAGTGGACCGCTGTCTGGCCTTACCGTCATCGAGCTGCAGGGGATCGGGCCGGCCCCGTTCTGCGGCATGGTGCTCTCCGACATGGGAGCGGAGGTGATCCGGGTCGACCGGGCCGCCCGGGTGCCCGAGGAGTTCCCCGACGCCCCGCCGGTGAGCCCGCTCGACCGGGGCCGCAAGTCGATCGCCGTCGACCTCAAGTCGCCGGCCGCCATCGAGGTCGTGCTCCGCCTGGTAGGCGAGGCCGACGCCCTGATCGAAGGGTTCAGGCCCGGCGTGATGGAGCGCCTGGGCCTCGGGCCCGACATCTGCCTGGCCCGCAACCCCCGCCTCGTCTACGGCCGGATGACCGGCTGGGGCCAGGTGGGCCCGTACTCCCAGATGGCGGGGCACGACATCAACTACATCGCCCTGGCCGGCTGCCTGGCCCACATCGGGTCCGACGCCGACGCGGCGCCCGCCATCCCCCTCAACCTGGCCGGCGACTTCGGCGGCGGCGGCATGCTGCTGGCCCTCGGTGTGCTGGGCGGCCTCATCGAGGCCGGCCGGTCAGGCCAGGGTCAGGTGGTCGACGCCGCCATGGTGGACGGTGCGGCCATGCTGATGGCCTCGTTCCACGGGGCCAACGCCCTGGGCGGCCTGCGGCCTCGGGGCCAGAACCAGCTCGACGGGGCGGCCCACTACTACGGCGTGTACCGCTGCGCCGACGGCGAGTACATCTCGGTGGGCTCGATCGAGCCCCAGTTCTACGCCGAGCTGCTCCAGTACACCGGGGTGGACCCCGAGGAGTTCAAGGCCCAGCGCCACAAGGCGGGCTGGCCCGAGCGGCGCAAGCAGATGGCCGAGATCTTCGCCTCCAAGACGCGCGACGAATGGTGCGAGGTCATGGACGGCACCGACATCTGCTTCGCCCCGGTGCTCACCATCCCCGAGGCCTACGAGCATCCCCAGAACGTGGAGCGCAACACCTTCGTGGAGGTGGCCGGGGTGCGCCAGCCGGCACCGGCGCCCCGCTTCGAGCGGACGCCGTCGGCGGTGGCCGGCCCACCGGCCCACCCGGGCCAGGACACCGACGGAGTGCTCGAGCAGTTCGGGTTCTCGGCCGGCGAGATCTCTTCGCTGCGGGCCGAGGGTGCCGTCCGCTGACATGGGAACACTCGACAGCAGACTCGACGGCCGACTCGACAACAAGGTCGCGCTGGTCACCGGGATCGGGGCCGGCATGGGTACCGGTATCGCCCGGGCCTACGCCGAGGCCGGCGCCACCGTGGTGGGGGCCGATATCGACGAGGGCGCCGGCCGGGCGGTGATGGACACCCTGGGCGGCCCCCACCGCTTCGTGCGGGGCGACGTGGCCCAGGTGGCCGAATGCGAGGGGCTGGTGGCCGACGTGGTGGCCGGCAACGGCCGGATCGACGTGCTTGTGAACAACGCCGGGGTGACCAAGAGCCTCGGGTTCTTCGACGTGACCGAGGCCGACTGGGATCGGATCTATTCCGTGAACGCCCGGGGCTTGTTCTTCCTCATGCAGGCGGCGGCCCGGGCCATGCGGGAGCAGGGCGGCGGGCGGATCGTCAACATCGCCTCGATCGCCGGCAAGGGGTACCGGGGCACGTCGAACGTGGCCTACGCCGGCACCAAGGGGGCCGTGATCGCCATGACCCGGATCAGTGCGTCGCAGCTGGCCCGTTTCGGGATCAACGTCAACTCGATCTGCCCCGGCGTCACCCGCACCGCCCTGTTCGAGCAGGTGATCGGGGAGCTCATCGAGCGCACCGGCGTCACCCGGGAACAGGCCGAGGCCAACGCCGTGAAGTCGATCCCGCTGCGGCGGGCCAACGACCCCGAAGACATCGCCGCCCTCGCCGTGTACCTGGCCTCCGACGCCGCCCGCAACGTCACCGGCCAGTCATGGAACGTCGATGGCGGCCTCCAGTGGGACTGAGTGTCCGGCAGCCCTTCGGGCTGCTTCGAGTTTCGCTTCGCGGAAACTCGCCGACGAGCGTCGGACGAACATCGGATGAGAGGGGAAACATATGAAGATCGGATTGGCGTCGCCCAACTCGTCGTACGGGGTGCCGACGGCGGAGGTGGCGGTGGACCTGGAGCAGCGGGGCTACGACAGCCTGTGGGTGGGGGAGCACAGCCATATCCCCACCAGCCGGGAGACGCCGCATCCCAGCGGCGAGGAACTGCCCCGGTTCTACTGGCACATGCGTGACCCGTTCGTGTCGCTGGCCATGGCGGCCCAGGCCACCACCACGCTGAAGCTCGTCACCGGAGTGTGCCTGGTGCTCGAGCACGAGATCGTCGACCTGGCCAAGCAGGTGTCGACGATCGACGACGCCTCGGGCGGCCGGTTCCTGTTCGGCGTCGGCGTGGGCTGGAACCGGGAGGAGCTGGAGAACGTGTCCAGCGTGCCCTGGAGCCAGCGGTACAACGCCATGCGGGAGACGGTCGGCGCCCTCCGGGCCCTGTGGGGCAACGAGTCGGCCGGCTATACCGGCACGTTCGTCAACGTGGCCGAGTCCTGGGTCTACCCCAAGCCGACCCGGCCCGAGGGGCCGCCGGTGCTGATGGGCTGCCAGGGCCGGCTGGGCATGAAGCACGTGGCCGAGTACGCCGATGAGTGGTGCCCGCTCGACATCGGCTTCCGCGACGTGGCCAAGGGCCTGGGCTGGATGCGCGACGCGGCCGAGGCCGCCGGCCGAGATCCCGACTCGATCCCGGTGACCATGTACTGCTTCGGCTCGCCCAACGCCGAGAAGCTGGAGCAGTACCGGGAGCTGGGCATCGTCCGGACGGTGCTGAGCGCCCCCGACGAGCCCGACGCCCACCACCGCTTCCTCGACCGCGTCCAGCCCCTGGTCGACCAATATCGCTGAACAGCCTGCGAACTCTGACGTGGCGTGGCCCGATCCGGTACGCCACGTCAGAGATCAATGGTGATGGTGGCCGTGATGGTCGTGGTCGGGGTCCCGGCGGGCCCGGAGGGCGGGCCACAGCACCTGGGTGACCCGGGCCATGGCCCGCACCGCCTCGGCCAGGGACCGCCCGGCTGGCTTCGGGTGGAAGACGAGCCGGTCGAGGCGCATGGTGTCGAGCCAGCCGTCGATCAGGTCGACGCAGTGGTCGACCGAGCCGATGGCCCAGCGGTCGTCGATGAACTGGCGGCTCAGGTAGTAGGGGTCGTCCGACGTGAGGGCCCGCTGCTCGCCGGTGGCCGGGTCTTTGTACGTGAGCCCAGTGCGCTCGGGGGCGTACTGCACCCGATAGACGTGGTTGAGATAGGGCTCGAAGGCGGCCAGGGCCTCCTCGTTCGAGTCGCCCACCTCGATCTCCCGGTACAGGGCGTGGGGCAGGTAGTCCTGCTGGCCCGCCGCCGTGACGGCCGCCTCGTAGGCCTGGAACTGGCGGGCCGTGTGGCCGATGGCGGTGAGGGGGGCGATGCACAGCCCGGCCCCCCGGGCGGCGGCCCGGGCCCGGGACCGGGGGGCGGCCGCTCCCAGCCACAGCGGCGGCCGGCGGGTGGGGTCGATCGGGGTGGGGCGCAGCAGCCCGCCCGACACCTGGTACAGCTCGCCCTCGTAGTCGAAGCGCTCACCGGTCCAGGCGGTGTCGACGATGTCGAGGCACTCCCGCAGGGCCCGGGTGCGGCGGCCGTAATCGGCTCCCTGGGCGGCGAACTCTTCCGGCCGGTAGCCCTGGCCGAAGCCGGGCTCGATCCTCCCGTCCGACAGGTTGTCGAGCACGGCCAGGTCTTCGGCGATCCGCAGGGGGTGGCCCTGCAGGGGAGCCAGGGCGATACCGAAACAGATCCGCACGCCCCGGGTGACGCCGGCGATGGCCCCGGCGGTGACGAACGGCGACGGGTTGTAGCCGTCCTCCTCGCCGTGGTGCTCGGCCAGCCAGATGTCGTCGATACCGAGCCGGTCGGCCTCGGCCGCCAGCTCCAGGCCCTCCTGGTAGGCACGGTCGAAGCCCTCGCCCAGGTCGGGGCGGCGCTGGAAGCTCAGGGCGATGCCGAGGCGGGGCATCTTCGGGGTGGGTTCGTCGGTGAACCGGGCGGTCTGGATCATGGCCGCCGACGCTACCCCACCCTTCTGGCGCACGTAGCGCCCTGGCTCAGCCCTCGATGGCGCTGGCCAGCCGGGCCACCGCCTCGGGGATGTCGGCGGCGGCGATGCCGGCCACCGAGACCCGGAGGTAGGCCCCGTCAGGCTCGGCGCAGAACCACGGCCGGCCGCTGAGCACCAGCACGCCGGCGGCCCGGGCCCGCCGCACGAGCTCCGCCTCGTCGCCGGGCTCGGGTGGGATCCCGCCGTTGCCGTACCCGCCAGCACCGGGGGTGAGCCGCAACCACAGCAGGAAACCGCCCGTCGGCCGGTGGACCAGCTGCAACCCCGGCACTCCGGCCAGCGCCGAGGCGGCCGCCTGCCGCCGCTCGTCGATGACGCGCCGCAACGTGGTGAGGTGACGGGGCCAGCCCGAGGCGGTCACCACACCGAGCGCCGTCTCCTGGAGCATGGTGGAGACGAAGAAGTCATCGGTCAGGCGGGCGTTGCGTAGCCGGGCCAACGCAGGGCCCCGCACCACCACGCCGGCGATGCGCAGCGCCGGTGCAGTCGACTTGGTCAGCGACCGGACGTGGACCACATGGCCGTCGGGGTCGTCGGCCAGCAGGGGGGCGGGGCCGCCGGGACGGTCGAAGTCGCGGGCGAAGTCATCGTCGATCACGAAGGCGCCGTGCGACCGGGCCAGGGCCAGCACCGCCTCCCGCCGCTCCGGGCTGAGCGTGGCCCCCACCGGGTTGGCCAGGCGGGTCTGCAGGTAGATGAGGCGGGCGCCGGTGACGTGGAGGACAGCGGCCAGCAGGTCGGGCCGGATACCCGCGCTGTCGGCCGGCACCGGCACCGGGTGGAGCCCGGCGGCCGTGGCCGCCTCGATCGCCCCCACGTAGGTGGGGGCTTCGAGCACCACCGGGTCGCCGGGTGAGGCCAGACCCCGGAAGGCGGCGGACAGAGCGGCCTGGCCGCCCGAGACCACCAGCACCTCGTCGGGGCGGACTCCCGGGCCGGCGTCGGCGGCGAACCAGGCCCGCAGCGCTTCCAGGCCTTGGGCCGGGCTGCGGTCCCAGGCTCCAGGGCGCCGCGCCGCCCGAGCGGCGGCCGCCGCCAGCAGCGACGACGGCCAGAGGCTGGCATCCGGGTAGCCGGTGGCGAGCGACAGGGTGCCGGCCGGGGCGGCGGCCACGAGCTCGGCCAGACCGGCGCCGGGTAGCGGTCGGGCCCCGAGAGCCACGGTCTGCCAGCTTACGTCGCCGGGGGCGGGGGCCCAGCGCCGGGCCACGAACGTGCCGCTCCCGGGCACGGCGTCCACCAGACCCTCCCGCTCCAGGCGGGTCACGACCCGCTGCACGGTGACCGGCCCGGCCCGATGGCGACGGCTCAGCTCGCGCACCGAGGGCAGACGGGACCCGGCCGGCAGTTCGGCCGCCAGCCGCCGCAACTCGGCCTCGATCGACACCCCGGAACGGTCCCCCCCACTGTTATCATCCAATGTGAGCACCACGGATAACGTTATCAGTGTCGAGCCCCCAGTGTTTCCCAGTGCCACTGTCACCAGTGGCATGATCCTGGCCGGGCTGGGCGTACTGGCCTTCAGCTTCACCATGCCGTTCACCCGGATCGCAGTGCGGGGCCTCGATCCGACGTTCGCCGTCGCCGGCCGCTCCGCGGTCGCTTCGGTGCCGGCCGCCCTGGCCCTGGTGGCCACGAGGAGCCGCCGGCCCCCGGCCGGGGACCTCGGTCGCCTGGTGCTGGTAGCGGCCGGGGTGGTGGCCGGGTTCCCGCTGCTGACGGCCCACGCCCTGCGCTACACCGCGGCCGGCCACGGGGCAGTGGTGGTCGGCCTCCTGCCGCTGGCCGTGGGGGGCCTGGCCATTCTCCGGGCCGGGGAGCGTCCGTCTCCGGCCTGGTGGGCCAGCGGTGCCATCGGGTTGGGCGCGGTAGCCGGGTACTCGATCCACGAGGGGGGCGGCAGCCTCCACCCGGCCGACGCCCTGCTGGCGGGGGCGATGGCGGCCGCCGCCATCGGCTACACCGAGGGGGCGCTGCTGGCCCGCCGCTTGGGCGGATGGCGGGTGATCTGTTGGGCGCTGGTGGTGACGGCCCCGGTCACGTGGGCCGTGAGCGTGGCCGCCACCGTGGCCGGAGGAGGGCTGCACGCCAGCGCCGGGCAGTGGGCCGCCTTCGCCTACACGGCCGGGGTGTCGATGTTCGTCGGCTTCTTCGCCTGGTACGCCGGTCTGGCCCGGGCCGGTATCGCCCGGGCCGGGCAGCTCCAGCTGGCCCAGCCTGCGTTGTCGCTGGTGTGGAGCTGGCCGCTGCTGGGCGAGCCCCTCACCGGGGCGGCCCTCGTCACGGCGGCGATCGTGCTGTCGGCGGTGGCCCTGGGGTGCCGCCCAAGGCCGGCCGCCTTCGATCGGCGCTGAGGCCGCCGAGCGGCACCCGCGCCGGCCCCGCCCGGTGGGGGATCGATGCCCTATCGCCGCCCGGCCGCCGTACGTAGCATCACCGTGACCACCCGGCGCCCCGGCGCCGGGTGACCGCACGGGATGACGGTGATGGCAGGAGGTGGCGGGCCGTGGCCCCACAGCTGGTTGGCGCTGATCTCGACAAGCTCGACGCCCTGGGCCGCTTCTTCGACGGTCAGGCGCGGCAGGTGGAGCGGATCGGGGCTGCGGCCTCGGCCGACATCGCCGCCCTGGGCCGGATCTGGGTGGGGGCCGACGCCGGGCGGTTCGCCTCGGTCTGGCGGTCGCAGCACGAGGCGGCGCTGGCCACGGCGATGGCCGAGCTGCAGGCGGCGGCGGAGACGGTCCGCCGCAACCGGGCGGCCCAGGAGCTGGCGTCGGGGGCCGACGGCGGCCTTCCCGGCGGCGGCGGCGTCACCGGGTTCCTCCTCGGCGACGCCGCCAGCTTCTGGCGGGGCGACGAGGACAGCTTCCCGTACGGCTCGGTGGCCGCCGGTCTGCTCCGGGTATGGCGGACGGCGTCGTTCACCTGGGGCAGCGGCCCGTTCCCGGTGTTCAACACCGGCCTCGTGGGCCGGGGCCTGTCGGCCGGTCTCCAGCGCGTGCCGGCACTGGCCCCGGCCGGCACCTGGCTGACGACACCCGGCGCCACCCAGGTGTTCCGCCGGGTCGGCATCGCCGGGGCCCTCGTCTCCACTGGGGCGGGGCTGTACGACCTCTACCAGCAGGGCAACCCCATCGACGCCTTCCGGGCCGACGGCGCCGGCTACGTGGCCGACGTGGCCAACACCGCCTTCAGCGCCTCCACCGCCGCATTCCTGATCGCCCCCAACCCCGTGACCGGGGCTCTGGTGGTGGGCACCGGGCTGGTGTGGGCCGGGGCCGAGGTGGTCGATCACTGGGACGACATCTCGAGCGCCGCCGGTGACGCCTGGGACACCGGTACCGGAGCCTTGGATGACGCCTGGGACGCCGGCATCGGCGTGGTGGGCGATGTGCTCGATGTCGGGGACTGGTTCTGATGGGCGGCCTCCGCCGGCCTGGTCTGCGGGCCCTGGCCGACCTGGAGCGGGTGCTGCACCGGAACCACCCGGCCGGGCCGGTGCGGGTGCGGTACGTCGATGGCGGCCGGGGCGGCGTGCGGGCCGAGGGCGCCGGTGGCGTGACCGCCACGATCCCCGTGTCCACCCTGCCGGGTCGGGCGGCGGTGGCCGCCGAGCTGGCAGCCGGCGTGGAAGCGGCCATCGACGGCCAGCCGGTGTTGCTGTTGTGTCAGACCGGCCACGGGCTGCGACGATCGGCCCGGGTGCTCGACGTGGCCGACCTGGGCCGGGGGCTGGTGCCCGAGGGGGCCCGGTTCCGGGCCCGGGGACTGAGCGGTACGGCCAGCCTCGAGGCCGGTTCCCGCACCCTGGTCCGGGTGCGAGAGCCGTGGTTCACCACCATCGTGGCCCCCGGCGTGCCCGACGAGCTGGTGGTGCTCCACGCCGCGGTGGCCGTGGGGCTGGGTGAGGCGGTGAGGCTGTGACCGGGCCATCCGAGGGTGCAAGAACGCTGGAGGAGACGGTGCTGTTCGATCCGATCACGGCCACTCTGGTGGCCACCGACGACGAGTTGGCCGAGCTGACCGACCGGGCCGGCGGTGGGGAAGAGGGGTTGCACCCCACGGTGGCCGGAATCGTCGGCGTGCTCGCCGCCCCGGCGCGGTCGGTGGTGATCGAGCGGTTCGACGGGGGCGTGGTGGCCCCCCTGTTCGTGGCCTTCGACCGGCGGGGACGGGCCGTGCTGACCGAGGGCGCCGGCGGCGCCGCCGGAGATGCGGCGGGCACCGCCGCCGGACAGCCCGCCCTGGCCATGACCGCCACCCATCTGGAGCTGCTCCCGGCCCTGCTGAGCCAGGCCCTCCGACTCCACGCCGGGTTACCCGAACCCAGTCGCCCGGCGTTGACGGCCACCGCCGGCCAGATCGAGGCCGCATTGGCTGTTCCCGCTCCCACACTGCCCGCTCCTGCTCCCGGCGCGGAGCGGGTCGAAGCGGGCGGCACGGAGGTCGCCGAGCCCAGGTTGGTCGAGGTCCTGGGGACTATGACACACGGCTGGCGGGCTTCGGGGTGCTGGGGGCGGGGCGAGACCGACCGGTCGGTGACGGTGATGTCGTGTGGGCCTCACGGTCTGTGGCACGTCGACCGGGGGCCGGGCGACCACGGGCCGGTACCCATCGGGCCCGACGACCGGGTCGACCTGCGGCCGGTGACGGTGGCCGAGGCCAGGGTCCTGCTGGGCGACGTGGTCACGGGCCGCCACCAGTAGTGGCAGACCGGCCGCTCAGCAGCCGCTGGCAGTGACGTGGGTGGCGGCCCAGCCGCCTTCCAGCGGCGTCACCGTCACCAGGGTCACCCAGTCGGAGTCTCCCGGCTCGATGGGGACGCCGTAGACATGGGTGCCGTCGGGGGTGATCATCTCCACGTAGCCGCTGCTGAGGTAGGTGGCGGCCGGCGGGGTGGTCAGGAAGGCTTCGAGGGCCTGGGCCGGGGTGGCTGCCACCGGGCCCTGGGTCGCTTGGTCTTCGTTGGGCGGGGCGCCATTGGCGTCGGCTCCGCCGCAGGGGGCGGCCACCGCCGGGGCCTCGGCCACCTGACGGCTCTCCGTCACCAGCGGCCCCCGATTCACCAGGGCGGGCTGGCCGTCGCCGGTGGCCAGGTCGTAGGTGAACCGGGCGATCTGACGTCCCTGCTCCGACACCGTGAACTGGATGTACCGGCAAGGGCCGGCAACGTCGAGAGCACCGCTGGTCAGGACCTTCAGCGCCGTGAACTCACCGGTGCTGCCTTTCACGATCAACTCGGTCTGTCCTTCACTGGACAGGCCGTAGCTGATGCCCAGGTCGGACCGGCCCACCCCATCGTCCTGACCTTCGGCGGCGTACAGCTGGCGGTCGGGAGCGGGCCACATCGCCTCCACCGCGACCCGCTCGCTCTCCCGGCGGGTGATCAGGCGGCCCTCGGCGTCGAAGGTGGAGCGGCCGGAGGCCGCCTCGGGCTCGTAGGGAAGCAGCTGCAGGAACGCGGGGAGCATGTCGCCGGTGGGGGTGACGGGCCCGCAGGCCAGGTCGCCCCCGCTGCCGGGGGCGAACGTGACGGTCGGCGTCGACTGGCCGGCGGCATCGAGCACGGTCGTGGCCGGCGGGGCGGTGACGGTGGCCGGGGTGTCGGCGTCGGTGGCCGGTGAGGCGGCGGGGCCGGTGTCGAGACGCACGTCGTCGTCGCCCCGGGTCGTGGCCGCCCACCACGTCAGCCCGCCGGCCACGACCACGGCCAACGCGGCCGCCACCGTGAGCAGCCATCGGGGTCGCCCGTCGCCGGAGCCGGGGCCTCGGCCAGACTCGGTCCGACCCGAGGCGATGGCGGTGTCGAGGGCCCGGCGGTGCCCGGCCACCGTGGCCGCCGACGGCCGGCCCACCCGGGGCCGCAGGGCGCGCAGCTCGTCGTCCAGGTGCATCAGAGGGTCTCCCCGCTCGCTGTGATCCGTCGAGGGCGGGCCGGATCGGGGTCGGGCGGGCCACCGGCGTCGGCCGCCATCTCCCGCAGCCGGGCCCGGAGCCGGGAGATGCGGGATCGGACGGTGCCGATCGGGATGCCGAGCGCCTGGGCGATCCCGGCGTAGTCGAGCTCCTCCCAGGCGTAGAGCACGAGCAGCTCCCGCTCCTCGGGCCGCAGCCGGGCGATCGCCGAGCGCAGCTGGCTGGCCCGCTGCCCGAGCTCGGCGGCGTCGTCCACCAACTCGACCGCCGGTACGTCGACCGGGGCTCGGCCCCGGAGGCGCTGCACTGCCCGACTGGCCCGGCCGGCGGTACGGGCCCGGCCCCGGGCCAGGTTGGTGGCGATCCCGAACAGCCATGGGCGGAGCTCGCCCTTCATGGGGTCGAAGTGATGGCGGCGGGCGAAGGCGGCCACGAACACCTCGCCCGCCAGATCGTCGGCCACCTCCGGGCCCCAGGCCCGGGCCAGGTAGGCCCAGACGGCGTCGTGATGGCGCTCGAACACCTGGGCGAAGCGGGCCGGGGTGTCGCCGCAGGCGGCCCGCATCACGGCGGCATCGGAGTCGTCCATCATCCTCTACTCCGCCGATCGGCCCCGAAGGTTCCCCATGACACCCATCTTGCGCGACGAAAATCGGTACCCGGCGCCGTTCTGCGTGCCCAAACCTCCGTATTTCGTCGAGAACGTGACATAGATCGGGCGAGGGGCGCGGTTTCCGTCGCGCGGATCGGACCAGAGTGGGCGACGGGGGCGGGGGCGAGTGGGCTCATTTCGACGGACCGGAGCGGGGCTAGTAGAAACGGGACCCAGGGGGTCGGAGCGTGCCGGCGCCCCGCGTGCCGTCGAAAAGGGGACTCATGGGAGAGCTTGACGGGAAGGTCGCTCTGGTCACCGGGGGAGCCCGGGGCCAGGGGGCGGCCGAGGCGAGGTTCTTCGCCCGGGAGGGGGCCACGGTGGTCATCACCGACGTGCTCGACGAGCAGGGGGAGAAGACGGCCGGCGAGCTGGGCTGCGACTACATCCATCTCGACGTCACCTCCGAGGCCGAGTGGGAGGCGGTGGTGGCCGACGTCGTGGCCCGCCACGGCCGGCTCGACATCCTCATGAACAACGCCGGGATCTTCAAGCCGGCCCAGCTCCTCAACACCTCCACCGAGATGTGGAACCAGACAGTGGCCATCAACCAGACCGGGGTGTTCCTCGGTATGCGCACCGCCATCAAGGCCATGATCGCCGCCGGCAACGGCGGGTCGATCATCAACACCTCCTCGATCGCCGGCCTGGAGGGCGGCTTCGGGGCCGCCGCCTACGTGGCCACCAAGTGGGCCGTCACCGGCATGACCAAGACGGTGGCCAAAGAGGTGGGCAAGCACGGCATCCGGGTCAACTCGATCCATCCCGGGGCCATCGTCACCGACATGATCACCGACATGCTGGAAGGGGGGCGGGACGAGAAGATGGCGGCCCGCCAGCCCATCAAGCGGCTCGGCACCCCGGAAGACATCGCCGAGATGGCGCTGTTCCTGGCCAGCGACCGTTCCAGCTACTGCACCGGACAGGCATTCACCGTTGATGGAGGCGTCCATGGCTGAGCCCTACTACGACCAGGAGATCAAGGCGGCCATCGACGCCGGCCCCAAGCTGGGCACGGTGAAGGCCAGCACGCTGGAGCGGGTGCGGGCCGACCGGCTGCGGGCCAACGCCCTGATGCAGTTGTCGGACCAGGTCACCCGCACCGACATGATGGTCCCCGGCCCGGCCGACGGCCCGGGAGAGGTCCGCATCCGCGTCCACCGCCCGGTGGGGGCCGAGGGCGACCTGCCCTGCCTGTACTGGATGCACGGCGGCGGCTATGTGCTGGGTGTGCCCGAGCAGGATGACGAGCGGTTCGACCGGTGGTGCACCCGGTTCGGGATCATGGGCGTGTGCGTCCAGTACCGCCTGGGCCCCGAGCATCCCTACCCGGCCGGGCTGGAAGACTGCTACGCCGGGCTCAAGTGGGTGAAGGAGCACGGCGACGAGATCGGCATCGACACGAGCCGGGTCGGCATCGGCGGGCCCAGCGGCGGCGGAGGCATGGCCGCCGCGCTGGGTCTGCTGGTGCGTGACCGGGCCGAGTTCCCGATCGACTACCAGCTGCTGATCTATCCCATGATCGACGACACCCGCACCAGCACCACGGCCAACTGGGACGTGCCGGTGTGGAACCCCGAGTCGAACACCTTCGGCTGGCAGAGCTATCTGGGCCCGCTGTTCGGCACCGATGCCATCCCGTACACGGCGGCCCCCTCGCGCTGCGAGGATCTGTCGGGCCTGCCCTCCACGTACATCATGGTGGGCACCCTCGACGGCTTCTGCGACGAGGACATCACCTACGCCCAGCGCCTCAACCAGTGCGGGGTGCCGGTGGAGCTCCACGTCTATCCCGGCGCCCCCCACGGCTTCGAGGGCTTCGCCCCCGGCACCGCCGTGGCCCGTCAGGCCCGCAAGGACATCAACAACTGGCTGGCGGCCCAACTGGGTCAGGCCGGGTAGGGGAGGAGCGCCACCATGCGGCTCGGCGCCGTCCTGCCCACCACCGAGATCGGTGACGACCCGATCGCCATACGCGACTGGGCCCAGGCGGCCGAGTCGCTCGGCTACAGCCACCTGATCGCCTACGACCACGTGCTGGGGGCCGTCCACGACCGGCGTGAGCCCAAGCTGTGGGGCCCCTACACCGAGAACGACGCCTTCCACGAGCCGTTCGTGCTGTTCGGCTTCCTGGCCGCCGTCACCACCCGGGTGGAGCTGGAGACGGCCGTGATCATCCTGCCCCAGCGCCAGGCGGTGCTGGTGGCCAAGCAGGCGGCCGAGGTCGACGTGCTGTCGGGCGGGCGGCTCCGCCTGGGGGTAGGCACCGGCTGGAACCACGTGGAGTACGAGTCGCTGGCGGTGGACTGGGAGCAGCGGGGCAAGATCTACGACGCCCAGATCACCCTCCTGCGGGAGCTGTGGGGCAACCCGGTGGTCGACCACACCGACGCCTTCCACCGGGTCGACCGGGCCGGCATCAAACCCCGCCCGGCCCGCCAGATCCCGATCTGGTTCGGCGGCGGGTCGAAGGTGGCCATGCGCCGGGCCGCCCGCCTGGGCGACGGGTTCACGTTCGCCGGCTCGGGCCGCAAGATCATCGAGCAGGTGGGCCGGATCCGGGATGACGTGGCGGCCAACGGGCGCGATCCCGACGCGTTCCCGGTGGAGCTCACGGTGGCCTACGGACTGCCGCCCGAGAAGTGGGACAGCATCGCCGCCGACGCCCGGGCGGCCAAGGTCGACTACCTGTCGGTCAACACCATGAGCACCACTTCGGCCTGGGCCGGCACCCCGGCGCCCAACCTCACCAGCCCGGCCGAGCACATCGCGGCGCTGGAGACCTTCGCCCGGCGGATCGGGACCGAGTAGGTGTCCCTTCGGGACCTGGAGTTTCGCCTGCGGCGAAACTCCTGACAGCGATAGCAGCGCAACGGGGCGCCGCCACGTCACACACACCACATACGCCAGCGTCGGACACGAGACGCCGACACGAGGGGACAAGACGATGACGACGCCGATCGAGGTGCACGGGCAGGGCCCGCCCAACGGGCCGCTCCAGGGGATCCGGATCATCGACCTGTCGGCCGTGATATCGGGGCCGTTCGGCACCGCCATCCTGGCCGACCAGGGGGCCGACGTCATCTCCGTGGAGCCGATCGACAACCCCGACATCGTGCGGTTCTCCGGGCCGCTGGTGGACGAGGCCCAGGGGGTGAGCGCCTTCTTCGCCGCCCAGAACCGCAACAAGCGCTCGATCGCCCTGAACCTCAAGACCGAGCACGGCAAGCGGATCCTGCTCGACCTGGTGCGAGGGGCCGACGTGGTGGTGCAGAACTTCCGCCCCGGTGTGCTCGACCGGATGGGTCTGGGGTGGAGCGTGCTGTCGGAGGTCAATCCCGAGCTGGTGATGTGCTCGATCAGCGGGTTCGGGTCGGACGGCCCCTACTCCCACCGCCCGGCCTTCGATCCGATCATCCAGTCGGTGGCAGGCATGCCAACCCACCAGGCCGACGCGAACGGCGTGCCCCAGCTCAACAACGCCATCGTGTGCGACAAGGCCACCTCGCTCAACGTGGCCCAGTCGATCTGCGCCGCCCTGGTGGCCCGGGCCAACGGCCACGGCGGCCAGCACATCGAGCTGGCCATGATCGACGTCGCCGTCCACTGGCTGTGGCCAGTCACCTACTGGAACTACACCTACCTCGACCATCAGACCGAGATGCCCGACCTGGGCAAGATCTACAAGCTGTTCCGCTCGGCCGATGGCTACGTGATGGTGTACCCGGTGGCCACCCAGGCCCACTGGCAGAACATGTGCACCGCGCTGGGCCGCCTCGATCTGGCCGCCGATCCCCGCTTCGCCGATCTCCAGGGCCGGGTGCTGTACGGGGCCGAGGTGAACGACGAGCTGGAGCTGGAGACGGTCAAGTACACCACGGCCGAGCTGGTGGACCTGATGGACCGGGCCGACGTGCCGGTGGCCCCGGTCAACGGCTACCAGAGCATGATCGACGACCCCCACATCCGCCACCGGGGCCAGATCGTGGTCACCGAGCACCCCACGGCCGGGCGCATCCGATCGTCGCTGCCTCCGGCCCGGTTCTCCAAGACCCCGGCCGGCATCACCCGCCACGCCCCGCTCCACGGTCAGCACACCGACGAGGTGCTGACTGAGCTGCTGGCCCTCGACTCCGCCGCTCTCACCCAGCTCCGGGCCGAAAACGTGATCTTGTAAGAGGATCTTCCGGTAGCGGAAGAACAGAGGAAGGACCCCCCACACCATGGACGTCGGCATCCTGATGCCCTTCGCCAGCGACGGCTGGCCTGGCATACGCGATTCGCAGGTCTACGCCGAGGAGCTCGGGCTGGCCCGCCGGGCCGACGAGCTCGGCTTCAACGTGGCCTGGGCCGCCGAGCACCACTTCTTCGGCTACTCGTTCTGCCCCGACAACACCGAGCTGCTGGCCTACCTGGTAGGCGTCACCAAGCAGATCGACGTGGGTACGGCGGCGGTGATCATGCCCTGGAACGAGCCCCTGCAGGTGGCCGAGCGGGTGGCCCTGCTCGACAACCTGGCCCAGGGCCGGTTCCGCTTCGGCGTGGGCCGGGGCCTGAGCCGCCGGGAGTACGCCCCCTTCCGGGGCATCGAGATGGACGAGAGCCGGGGTCGGTTCGACGAGGGCTCGGCCATGGTGATCGAAGCCCTACGCACCGGCTTCATCGAGGGCGACGGGCCCTACTACCCCCAGCCCCGTATCGAGATCCGGCCCCGGCCCGAGCGGCCGTTCGACGACCGGCTGTACTGCGTGGCCTCCAGCGACGACTCGGTCGACGCCGCCGCCCGTTTCGCCGGCCGGATGACGATGTTCGCCGACCGCGCCTGGGAGCACCGGATGCCGAGCATCAACCACTACCGCCAGCGGTTCGCCGAGCTGCACGGTCGGGAAGCGCCGCCCCTGATGACGGCCGACTTCTGCTTCTGCTGGCCCGACGCCGAGGAGGCCAAGGAGAAGGCGCTGAAGTACATGGGCACCTACCTGGGCAGCCTGCTCGAGCACTACGAGGTGATGGGTGACCACTTCGCCGTCACCGAGGGCTACGACGCCTACGCCAAGGCGGCCGAGGTGCTGCGCCGGGTGGGGGAGAGCGGCTTCCTCGAGATGTTCATGAAAGCCACGGCCTGGGGCACGCCCGACCAGATCCTGTCCAACTTGGAACAGCGCCGTGAGCTGATCGGCCCGTTCGAGTACACCACCGCCTTCCGTTACGGCGGCATCCCCTACGACGAGGCGATGGCTTCGATGGACCTGTTCGGGTCCGAGGTGTTGCCCGTGATCCAGAGATGGGCCTGAAACGAAACAAGGAGCCTGAGCCGCACTGAGTGCGGCTCAGGCTCATCAGATCGGGAGGCGGTGGGGTGGCTCAGGCCACGACCCGGCTGGTGTCCTCCTGCACGTCGGCGTTGCGCTTGGCCGTGGCGCCGGCGTCGATGAGTGCCTGGCGGGCGGCCTTCAGGGCGGTCTTGTGCTGGGGCCAGATCTCGTTGCGGAACCGGTCGGCGTCGGGGCCGATCCAGACGTCGGTGGCCGACGCCATCACCTGAGTGTCGACCTGGCTGATCAGCTGATCGATGGATGTGCTCCACTGGCCCTGCAGCCGGCTGGCCAGGTCCCGCAGCTTGTCGACGTCAGCGCCACGCAGTGCCATATCTGTCTCCTCGTCTCGGAGGCACCCGCTCGGTGCGGGGCCCTTGTCGTGATGGGGTGACACTACGGACGGTTGTCGTCGCCGGGAATGGGGATCGATCCCGGGAACCCTTCGGGTTCCTGGAGTTCTGCCTGCGGCAGAACATCCCGGGAACCCTTCGTGGTTCCGGGAACCCTTCGGGTTCCCGGTAGCCTTCGCCAGCGGTGACGAGGCGGCCCGAGATCCCCGGATTCTCCCAGCTGGTCGAGATCGGCTCGGGGGCGTCGGCCACCGTGTACCGGGCCGACCAGCCGGACCACGGCCGCCAGGTGGCCATCAAAGTGCTGAACACCACGATGGTGGCCGAGACCGACCGGATGGCGTTCGAGCGGGAGCTCACGGCCATGGGCCGCCTGGCCGACCACCCCCACATCGTGGATCTTCTCCAGAGCGGGTTCAGCGACGACGGGCGGCCCTACATCGTGATGCCCTGGTACCGGCGCGGCAACTACGCCGCCCGGGTGGATCGGGACGGTCCGCTGGCCTGGAGCGAGGTGCTCGACTTCGGGGTGAAGGTGGCCGCCGCCCTCCATACCGCCCACACCCGCCAGATCGTGCACCGGGACGTGAAGCCGGCCAACGTGTTCATGGGCACCTTCGCCAGCCATCCGATCCTGGCCGACTTCGGGATCTCGTCGTTCGTGCGGCCCTCGCTCGACGGGCAACCGACCGTCACCATCTCCACCACCCCGATGTTCGCCGCCCCCGAAGTGCTGAACGGGGAACGGCCCACCGTGGCCAGCGACCTGTACTCCTTCGGCGCCACGCTGTTCAGCCTGCTGACGGGTCGGGCGGCCTACGGCGGAGCGTCGATGGAGGTGCTTGTGGCGGCGATCACGTCGGACCGGCCGCCGCCCCGCCCCGACAGCGGAGGACCGCCCGCCCTCGACGACCTCGTGGTGGCCATGCTGGCCAAGGACGCCGACGATCGCCCCCCCTCGCTACTCGACACCGCCCATCGGCTGGCCGCCGTCCAGCGGGCGCTGGGCCTCGACCCCACCCCGGTGGTGGTCGACGACGACCCCGCTGCCGACCCGGGCCCCGACACAGCCACCGCCACCCGGGACCACGGGGGCGCCCACACCACGGTGCCCCCGGTC
>CADEDH010000009.1:88045-95459 GCA_902826025.1 uncultured Actinomycetes bacterium | reverse complement strand
GCCACGCCGGCCGGGTTGGCGACGGTGGAGGTGCGGCCGGAGCACCGGGTAGCCGATCCCCGCCGGGAGAAGCCGGCGGAACCCGAGGAGCCCCCGGCCCCGCCGGCTCGACGGCGCGGGCTCCGGGTGGCGGCGGCGCTGGTGGTGGCGGCGGTGCTCGTGCTCGGAGCCGGGTACCTGTCGTCGGGCCGGGGCCGGAGCCCCGAACCGCCGGCTGCCGCCACCGGGGCCTGGAGCGGCACGCCGCAGCTGGTGGCGTCGATCCCCGCCCACCAGGGCCCGGCCCGGGCCGTGGCCTTCGCCCCCGACGGCGCCTGGCTGGCCACGGGCGGCCAGGATGGCGTGATCCGCTTGACCTCCGGCGGCGACCTGGGCACCGTCGTCTCCTCCGCCACCGACGACGGCTGGGTGCTCGGGCTGGCGTGGTCGCCCGACGGCACGGCGCTGGCCACGGCCACCAGCGGGGGCACGGTGGCCGTCCACCCCGTGGCCGTTTCGGCTGGAGGCGGCGCCGGCCCCGACGTGGCCCCGGCCACCGTGGCCATCGCCGCCCACCCCGGCACCACGGCCGAGGCCGTGGCCTGGTCACCCACCGGTGACACCCTGGCCTCCGCCGGCGGTGACGGCCAGGTCCGGCTTTGGCGTCCCGACGGCACCCCGATCCGCAACCTGGCCGGCACGGCGGCGGGCGACGCCCAGCTCGCCGTGGCCTGGTCGCCCGACGGAGCCCGGGTGGCGGCCGGCGGCAAGGATCGGATGCTGCGGGTCTGGGACGCCGGCAGCGGCCAGCTCCTGGCCTCGTTCGACCACCCCGACTGGGTCCGGTCGATCGACTGGTCACCCGACGGGCGCCGCCTCGCCACTTCCAGCCCCGACGGCATCTCCCGGGCGTGGCTCCTGGACGCTGGGGACGGGCAGGTGTCGGCCCAGCTCGACGCAGGCAGCGACCTCACCGGCCCCACCCGCTGGTCGCCCGACGGCCTACGCCTGGCCGCCGGCACGGTGGACGGCCAGGTGGTGGTGTGGGACGCTGCCACCGGCCGGGAGCTGGCCCGAACCCCTTCCCCTGAGGGCGACAGCGGCGCCCGGGCCGTGGTGGCCCTGTGCTGGGCCGCTCCCGGGGCCGACCGGCTGGCCGTCGGCCGCCAGGACGGTGCGGTCGAGATCTGGGCTGGTCAGAGCGCCTGACCCTTGGCTGCCCCGACGGCTGCTGAGCCGACTCCCGACTGCGACATCGGGACCTCAGTTGCAACCGTGCCGCGGTATGTTCCCCTGGGAGGTACGTGTCGGTACACGGTTCGAACTGGCGGTGGTATGTCGCGCTGGCGAGTTGGGAGGGGATCGGTCCCCCGTCACTGCCCGACCGGACGCCGCAGGGCGCGTGCTATAACTCCCGAGTGATTCGGTTCCACATTCCGGATCCCGGCGGGCGATTCTCATGTTGAGCCGGGAGCGTGTCTCGACCCCGGTGGTCGTGCCTGGCACGCCACCTCCCCCCTCGGCGGGCTCGGTGGCCGTCGCCGGCACCCAGCCGGTGCGGATCGGCCGGCGCAAGTGGCGCCCCGGGCTCCTCCTGGGAGGAACGGCCCTGGTGGTGGGGTCAATGCTGGCCGGTCTCATGCTGTTCAGCTCGGGCCGGACCACCAGCCCGGTGCTGGTGGCGGCCCACGATCTCGTGCCCGGTGAGAGCCTCACCAACGACGATTTCGTGCTGCGGGACGTGGCCCTCGATGGCACGTTCGAGGCGGTCACGCTGAGCGAGAAGAACGCCATCTTCGCCGACGGGGTGACCCGGACGGTGCAGGTGTTCGTGCCCGAAGGCTCGATCGTGACCGAGCGCCACTTCGTGGCCCGCACTGAGGCCGTCCCCCAGGGCAAGACCGTGGTCGGCATGAAGCTGAAGGCCGGCGACTACCCGGCCGGTATCGCCATCGGCGACAAGGTGGCCCTGTTCGGCACCGGCGACCAGAGCACGGCCTCCGCCGCCGATCTGGGCATCGGCGAGGTCCGCTACGCCCTCATCGACGACCGCACGGGCGACCTGGTGGCCGACGTGATGATCGACGAGACAGTACGGCTGAAGGTGATCCAGGCCAAAGCCGTGGACCGCCTGATCCTCGGCCTCGTCCGCAACGGCTGAGACAGGGTCGGGTCGTCGTGCTGGTCACCGTGTCGTCGGTTCGGGGGGCGCCGGGTACCACCTCGTGGGCCCTGATGCTCGGCCTGGCCTGGCCCCATCCCCAGGATCGGGTGCTGGTGGAGGCCGACCCGGTGGGCGGTGTGCTCGGGCCCCGCTACGACCTGCCTCTCCAGCCGGGCGTGGCCTCGCTGCTGTCGGCCACCCGGGCCGGTCGGTTCGAGCCCTCGTTCCAGCTGTCGTCGGCGGCCAGCCTCCTCCGCCCCGGCGACGAGGAGACCGGCGGCCTATGGGTGGCGCCGGGGCTGATGGCGGCCGACGAGGCGCTGGCGGCGTGGCGGGCCGTGGCCGCCCCGGCCGCCGCCGCCATGAGCCGCGACGGGCGGTTGTGGCTGGTCGACTGCGGCCGGCCCTGGCCCGGGTCGCCGTTGGAGGCTCTCACCGGGGCCGCCGCCCTCAACCTGGTGGTGACCGACGGGACCCTCGGTTCGTTGGTGGCCGTCCGTTCCCGGCTGGCCGTTCTCGCCCGCGTGGGGCTGTTGGTGGTGGGCGACCTGGACTACCCCCTCGACGAGGTGACGGCCTACGCCGGCACACCGCTCGTATGGACCCTGCCCTGGGCCGACGACCTCGCCGGCCTGGCCGGCCAACTCGTCGCGCAGCGTCGCCGGGCCCGTCAAACGAAGCCCTGGCGGCGGGCCATCGAGGTGGCCCACGAGCTGGCCGCCACGCTGCCCGCCGTGAACGGCGCCGCTTCCGCCGCCGACAGCCGACGATGAGCGCCGAGAGCGACGCCCTCTTCGACCGGCTCGTCGCCACCAGCCGGACCGCCATTCAGGAGTCGCAGGCCGTGGCCGTGGGCGACGGCCGGGCCCGGCTGTCGCAGGACGCCATGGAGGCCATCGCGGTCGATGCCATCCGGGCCGAACTGAACCGGGAAGCCGAGGGCCGGATCCGGGTCGGCCGGGCTCCGATGGGCCCCGAGCAGGAGCAGACCCTGGTGCGCCGGGTCACCCGATACGTCACCGGGCTGGGGCCGGTGGAGGAGTTCCTGGCCGACGAAGAGGTGGAGGAGATCTACGGCCACTACGACTACGTGCAGGTCGACAAGGGCGGCCGCCCGTTCGCCGTGTTCCGCGACGTGTGGCCCTCGGAGCAGGCCATGCTCCAATGGCTGGCCGACCTGGCCCGCAACCGGGGTCTCACCGAGCGCCAGTTCAACGCCGGTTCACCCCTGCTGGTGCTGCGGCTCAGGGCCGGCATGCGCCTCAGCGCCGTGCGCGACGTTTCCCAGCGGGCCGTGTTCAACCTGCGCCGCAACACCCTGCAGCGGGTCACGCTCGACGGGCTGGTACGCAACGGCATGGTGCCACCACATCTGGGGGCCCTGCTCCGGGTGGCCATGGCCAGCGACCTCATGCGCGTCGTGTTCGTGGGGGCCACCGGGGCGGGCAAGACCACGCTGGCCCGAGCCTGCCTCGACGAGCTCGACCCGTCGAAGAACGTGGTGATCGTGGAGGACACCGCCGAGATCGACATGTGGCACCGGGACCGCCACCCGCTGTTCCACTCCTTCGAGGTACGGGAGCCGAACAGTGAAGGTGAGGGCGGCATCCAGATGGCGGAGCTGGTGAAGCAGACGCTGCGCCACCGGCCCGACTGGTTCTGCGTGGGGGAGTGCCGCGACGGCGACACCGCGGCCGAGATGCTCAAGGCGATGACATCGGGGCATTCCTCGCTCACCACCGTCCACGCCGAGTCGGCCCGGGGCGGCATCGCCAAGCTGGCACTGATGCTGGCCCTGTCGGAGTCGCAGCTCAACCTGTCGGTGGCCCACAACCTGATCGCCGAGGGGGTGGATCTCATGTGCCATGTGGTGCGCGACCCCGGCGACGGCCGCCGCTACATCTCCGAGATCATCGAGGTGGCCGGCTTCGACGGCACCCAGGCCGTGGTGAACCAGATCTACCGGGCCACCGACACCCGCTTCGGCTATTCCCGCGTGGCCACGTTCTCCCCACCTCTGGAGGACCGCTTGGCCCGCCTGGGACTCGACCTGGTTGGCTTCTATCAGGCCTGCGGGGCCCCGGAGGTGGTGGGCTGATGCGGCCGTTCCTCGGGGCCGGGTTGGGGGCGCTGGTGGCGGCCGGGATCCTGCTCGCCATCCAGGCCTTCCGCTCCGAGCCCCCCGAACGCACCCAGGGGGTCAACGGCCTGCCGGCCGACACCGGGGTGCTGGCCGTCTGGTTCGGGGCGGCGGCGGTGGTGGGCCTGGTGACCGGCTTCGCCTCCCGCTGGCCCGCTCTCGGCCTGGGGATGACGGCGTTGGTGCTGGTGGGGCGGCTGTGGCAGACGGCCAGCCGAGAGCGCCGGATCTATTACCAGACCACCGATGCCATCTCGGTGTGGGTCGACATGATCAAGGACACCCTGGTGGGTGGGGGCGGGCTCAGCCAGTCGATCGAGTCCACGGCGTCGCTGGCGCCCGAGGTGATCCGGCCCCACGTGGTGCGCCTGGCCGCCGCCCAGCGGACGCTGCCCCAGACCGAGGCGCTGCGTCAGTTCGGGGCCGACATGGCCCACCCCACGGCCGACCTGGTGGTGTTGGCCCTGATGGTGGCGAGCGAGAACCAGGCCCGGGACCTGCCCAAGCTGCTGGCCCGTACCGCCGAGCAGGCCCGGTCGCGCAACACGGCGGTGCTCCAGATCGAGACGGAGCGATCGCAGCTCTACGCCGAGGCCCGGGCCACCGTGATCAGCATCGGCCTGCTGGGCGTGATCATCACCCTCATCGCCAAGGACTTCCTGGAGCCCTACGCCACCTTCGCCGGCCAGGTCGTGCTGGGTGTGGTGATGGCCATCGTGGTGGCGTCGGCCGCCGTGCTGGTGCGAGCCGGCCGACCCCGGCCCGAACGGCGGCTTCTGGCTCCTGAACTGGGTCAGGCCGCACTGCCGGGCGGGTTGGGCGGCTCGGGCGCCGGAACCGACGGGCCAGCCGGGGTGGTCCGATGATCGACCTGCTGGCCCTGCTCACGGTGTCGGGCCTGTTCGGCTACGGGCTACTGCTCGTGGTCCGCGGTGCCCTGGCACCACCGGCGAGCCTGGCCGACGACCTGGAACGGCTGGAGGCCGGCCTCGACGGCGGCCCGGGCGGTATCGCCACCCGCCGCCCGTCCACCGACCGCCTTCTGATGGGCGGCAGCCTGCCCTCGGCCGACCTGGCTGTCCTCGAGTGGAGCGCCGCCTACTGGCAGCGGCGGCGGCTGCTGATGGGGACCTGGTTCGCCGCAGGCGGCGCGGTGCTGGTGCTGCTGCTCCGCACCCAGTTCGACTTCTCCCTTCTGGCCGGGCTCATCCTGCTCCCGCTGCTGGTGGGAGCGTTGGGGGTGCTGTGGGCGGCCGAGACCGACCGGCGGACCCGGGCCGGGGAGCGGCGCAAGGAGTTGCGGGCGGCGCTGGCCCAGATGCTGGAGCTGACCTCGATCATGCTGGCCGGCGGGGCCGGGCCGGAGACAGCGCTGGAGGAGGCGTCGTCCCGGGGGCATGGCTGGGGCTTCCGGCAGTTCTCCGCCGAGCTCGCCCGGGCCCGCAACGACCCCAGCCTCAGCCCGTTCCTGGCCCTACGGAACCTCGGTGTCCGCTTCGCTGTCAGCGAGCTGGAGGAGTTCGGGAACGTCATGATCCTGAGCAGCGAGAACGCGGCCACGGTCCGCCAGGCCCTCGAAGACAAGGCAATGCTGATCGTCATGCGGGAGCAGGAGCACCGCCGGGCCGACGCCCTGTCACGCAACGTGATCATGTCGATACCCGTGGTGGGGATGGCCGGTGGCTTCATCCTCTGGCTCGTCTACCCCGCCATCGCCGGCCTGGCGTCGTTCTGAGCCGGGGAGACCCAGGGGATCGATCCCGATGTACGGATGGTCACGTCACTAGTAGAACCACCAAGCATGGGATAGCGTCTGTCTGCGTCCGGCAGGGGCAGGCCAGGCAACCCGGTGGAGTTCGGCCCGAGGAGGCGACGATGGTGGAGATCGAGCGGACGGAATCGGGGCGGACCGAACCCGGCCAGCCTCGCCGCGCTGGGCGCATACGGGCCATCGGCCGCCGGGCCCGTGCCTTCTGGGCGGATCAGGCGGGCCTCACGGTGTCGGCGATCATCCTGATCGGGATCCTGGTGGTGGCCACGGTGGGTTTCGGCGCCATCGCCGCCAACAAGATCCGCGACGCCGGCACCGAGGTTGAGAACGTCGACTTCAACCAGTGACCGGGCGGCTCCCCTCGGGCCGGGCGGCACAGGCCCACCCCGGAGCCGGGGAGCAGACCAATCCCGCCGCTGAGCGGGCCGCTGAGCGGGCCCGCGAGCGGGGCGAAACCGTGATCGGTTCGGCGTTCCTGTTCAGCATCGTGCTGTTCGCCATCTTTCTCCTCATCCAGATCCTGCTGGGGTACTACGTGCGCTCGGTGGCCAGCTTCGCCGCCAGCGACGCCGCGGCCCTGATGGCCCGGGACGGGGCCACCGAGGCCGAGGGTGAGGCCTACGCCACGACGTTCATACTCAGCCAGGCCGGTGGGCTGGTCATCGGCAACGATCTGGTGGTCCGGGCCGACAAGGGGGCCGAGGAGACCACGGTGACGGTCACCGGCCGCACCCGGCTGCTGTGGTCGGTCGGTCTCGACGTCGAAGGCTCGGCTCCCACCGAACGGTTCGAGCCCCAGCGATGAGCGCCGCCGGTTCTCGCCCTGCCCTCCGGTCGGCTTCGGCCCGGCGCCGCCTGGCCGACGACGCCGGATCGGCCGGCATCTCCACCTTCGTGGTGGTGATGACCGTGATCGCCCTGCTCGGCCTGGGGGTGGGTGGCATGCGCACGTTCATCGGGGCCAGCGATCTGAAGGCGGCCAGCCGGGCCGCGGCCCGGGCCGCGGCGCTGGAGCACGACCTGGGCTCGGCCCGGAGCGTGGCCGAGGTGGTGGTGCGTAGCGAACTCACCGACTCCGGCCAGGCGTGCGAGAACCCGGTGGTCAGCACCGACCCGGGGCTGGGCGGCTTCGAGCCGGGGGGTTCGGTGGTGGTGCAGCTGAGCTGCGACGTGTCCTACCGGGGGCTGTTCACCCCGTGGAGCCCGGGGCGAAAGCGGATCACGGTGACGAGCACCGAACCCATCGACTGCCTGCGGGGCGGCGGCAGCCAGGTGGTCGACGACAACTGCTACCTGGGGGGCTGAGGGAATGCCGCTGACCCGACCGGTACAGCCGGAACCGCCAACCGACCGGGCCCGT
>CADEDH010000009.1:18650-87945 GCA_902826025.1 uncultured Actinomycetes bacterium | reverse complement strand
CGGGCCCGTGAACGGGGCGATGCCGGATTGCCGGCGATCCTGATCACACCCCTGCTGCTGTTCATGGTGCTGCACCTGATCAACGCCAGCCAGCAGCTCTACGAACGGCGCGAGGCCTACGCCGTGGCCGCCACCGCCACCCGGGTGGCCAACCAGGGAGACCCCACGCAGGTCCGCCTTCAGCGGACCGCCGCCATCGATGAGAGCAAGGCCGCCGTCGCCGTCGAGTCCTACGTGTCGTCCGAGGGCTACGAGCTCACCGACCTCCGGTTCACCACCAGCGCCGCCGGCGCCACCACCGTGACGGTGGAGGTGGAGCGGCCGATCGACTACCTCTTCCCGATCCCCACACTCCTTCCCGGCACGATCACCGGGACGGCTGAGGCGACCCTCATCGCCGGCGTGACCGGCCCGGGTCGATGACACCCAGGAAGGGGGCGGCAGCGCCCCGGAAGACCGGCCGCCGGAGCGCCCGGGCCCGTGTCCGCTCGCTCGGAGCGGGCCTGATGGCTCTGGCCCTCCTGGTGGTGCCGCCGCTGGTGCTGGTGCAGGGCGTGGGCAACCCGCTGGCCGAGCTTCCCCGCTCGCTGGACGAGGTCCAGCAGTGGTGGGACCAGCGCTACCTTCCGGTGGGCGCGGTGATGGGTGCGCTGACGCTCGTGCTGTGGCTCCTCTGGTTCCAGTACGTGTGGGCCCTCCTGTGGGAGGTGTTCGTAGCGGGCCCCCGGTCGGCCCGGGGTCGGGTGGGGCGCCAGGCCCCCGGCGTGCCCCGGTTCACCCGCTCGCTCGTCACCTCGCTCGTGTCGGGCGTGATGTCGGCCGGCCTGGTGGCCACCACCGCCGGCCCCGCCCTGGCCCCGCTGGTCTCGGCCGTTGTCCCGTCGCCCAACCCGGTGGCCTCGCTGGTGGCGGGGGCAGTGGGGATGACCGCCTCCGACACCGCGGCCGCCGCCCCCATGGCACCGGTGGCCGGCCAGCCCCGCCTGTATCAGGTGCAGGCCGAGGACTCGCTGTGGCGGCTGGCCGGCCAGGACGACGCCATGCTGAAACGGATCCTGGAGCTGAACGAAGACCAGATCCGCACCCCGGTGGACCTCCGGCCGGGCATGGTGCTGCGCCTGCCCGACGGCCTCGACGCCCCGGTCGGGGCGCCCGACCTCAGCCCGACCCCGGCGGTCCCCACCGCCGCCGGCGAGCACGTTGTCGAGCGGGGTGACAACCTGTGGGAGCTGACCGAGGCCCAGCTCGTGGCCACCGGTACGCCGGATCCCACCAACGCCCAGATCGTCGACCAACTCGGTGTGGTCATCGAGGCCAACACGCCGCCCATCGTCGATCCGGACCTGATCTACCCCGGACAGGTGGTGGTCCTGCCGCCGATCGCCGGGGCGGCCGCCCCGGCGCCCGCCGTGCCGTCGCCCCCGCTGACGGCCGGCCCCGCCGATCGGGCGCCCGACGGCGAAGGGGCCCCGACCGGGGCCGGTACCGATGGCGCAGCGGCGGCGTCGACCGTGGCCGAAGCCGCGGCCGAAGCCGGGAGCGGGCCCCGGGCAAGTGCGGTGCTGGAGCAGATCGAGGTCGTCCCGGTGGCGCCGGTGACCCCAGCTACCGCCTCCGCCCCCACGACTGCCGATGCGGCCACCCTCGGCCGGGTGGAAGTGATGGCGGTGGCGGCGGCGGCCATGCTCGGGCTGATCGGTGAGACCCGGCGCCGGCGCCGGGCGGCGTTCGGGTTCGCTCCTCCCGGCGCCGACGGATCCAGCTTCGTCGACCAACTGGCGGCGGCGGCCGACCCCGGCCTCACCCTGTGGGTGGCAGCCCAGCTGCACCCCCTCATGCAGGTGGCGGGGGGCATCGTGACCGTCGGTCTGTCGAGTACCGACGGGCTGGAAGTGGTGTGGGACGCCGAGCCCGAGGTCACGATCGAGGGGTGGACGGTGGTCGATCCCCAGCGCTGGCATCGATCCTACGACGGCCCCGACGCCGACGGCGGCGCCCACCAGCCGCCCGTGGCGCTGCCCGGGCTGGTCACGCTGGGGGAGCGCCGGGGCGACGATGGCGCCACCGGCCCCCAGATCCTGGCCGACCTGGCGGCGATCGGGTCGCTCAGCGTGGCCGGAACCCCGGAACGGGTGGCCTCCACCGTGCGAGCCATGGTCTACGAGTTGGGCCTGGGCGAGCACCTGTCGAACGCCTTCGTCACCACCGTGGGCTTCGCCGTGGGTGACGCCGGCCAGCTCGACCGGGTGGCCCGGCGCACCGAGGAGGAGGCGCTGCAGTTGGCCCGCGACGCTGTTGACCGTCACGGGCGACTCGACCACCGGCTCGGGCCCCGGGAGCTGGAGGTCCTGGTGGTGCGGACCGAGCACACCAACCTCAATCCCTTCCTCGATCTGGCCGGCCGACGGGCTGGCGTGGCCCTGCTGGTGGCGGGTGACCTGAGATCGAGCCGGGTCGGGGCCCGGCTGGAGCTGGACGAGGACGGCACGGCCCGGTACCGGCCGGCTGGCGGCGACAGCGACGGGCCGCTGGTGGCGGCGGCCCTCACCCGGCGCCAGGAGCAGGAGCTCACCGGTCTCCTGGCCTCGGCGGCGGCGGGGCCCGCCCCGGGCCACGGTGAGGCATCGCCCGCCGGGGCGGAGAGGATCCGGGCCCGGGTCGGGGCTCGGGGCACCGTCAGCGGGGCCACCTCCGGCCCCGGCGAGATCCTGATCCACCTGCTCGGCCCGGTCCGCTGCCCCGATGTGCCCGAGCTCCAGGCCCACGCCCTCTCCCTCGTGGCCTATCTTGCCGTCCAACCCCGGCGCCGGGCCACCGCAGCCCAGGTGGCCGCCGCCTTGTGGGGCGACCGCCCTGTCAGCCCGCCCCAGGTGGCCCGGGTGATCGATGCCGCCCGGGATGCACTCGGGCCCGAGCGGTTGCCAGCCGCCGGCCCGGCCGATGAGCTCCAGCTGATCGGGGTGGGCACCGACCTCGAAATCCTCCACGGCCTGCTCGATGCCCCGCCCGGCGGGGTTCGACCCGAGGCCATGGCGGCCGGTCTGGCCCTGATCGCGGGCCCGCCCCTGGGCGGGGTGCCCCTCCGCTGGGCCGGGGCGACCGACCTGGCCGACTACGCCGCCGATCTGGTGGAAGCGGTCGTGCTCGACACGGTGGACACGGCCCAGCGGGCGGGAGACGCCGACCTGGCCAACCAGGCCATCCACCAGGGCCTGACCGCCCTGCCCACCAGCGAGCGGATCTACCGGGCCTGGATGCGGTTGGCGGCGGCCGCGGGCGATCCGGCCCTCATCGAGAGCATCTGGCGCAGCCTGCGCAGTGCCATCGCCGCCGATGGCGGTGCCGTCGCCGCCGATGGCGCCGATGGCGCCGATGGTGGGGGCGAGGGCGGCGCCCAGCCCACAGCGGAGACCCGGGCGGTCTACGAGGGGTTGCTCCGGTCGGTCGTCCGCCGGCGCGAGCCGGTCGGCGGCTGAGGCGGGAACGGGGACAGCGGGCGACATGGCGGTGATGGCACTGGTGGCGGTGGCGGTGGTGGCCACGGCGCTGGCCGCTGGGGACCTGGCCCGGCGCCGCCTGCCCAACGCCGGGGTGGCGGCCTTCGCCGTCGCCGTGGCCCTCCTCCTGGCTTCGGGCCGCCCCACCGACGGGCTCGGGCCCTGGCCGGCCGTCGCCCTGGGCCTGGGGGCAGGCGTGCTCGGGGTGGCAGTGTGGTCGGCCGGCCTGATGGGAGCGGGGGACGCCAAGGTGATCGGGCCCCTGGTGGTGGCGGAGGCCTGGATGGGCTCCGGGCCGGTGCTGGCATGGCTCGGATTCACCATCGTCGGTCTGGCCGCCGGCCTGATCTGGCTCCTGCTCCGCCGCCCGGCCGCCGTCACGGTGCCCCTGGGCACGATCCTGTTGGCCGGCGTGGCCCCCTCCGCGCTCGTGCTCGGGATGGGGGGATGACGGGTATGGGGATGACGGGCGCCCGGGACGGGGCGGTGGCCCCCGACTTCTCCCGGTCAGGTCACCGTTGGGCGTTCACCGGGGGCGAGATAGCGCTCCAACAGCGCCAGGTCGTCGGTGGTGACGATGCCGTATTCCACCGCCGTCTCGGCCAGCACCCGGCGCCGCTCGTTGTTGCGCCGCTCCTGGCCCCGCTCCAGGCCCCGCACGCCGGAGTTCGTGAGCCGGTCGCACACATTGTCGAGCTTGCGGTTGAACTTGGCCTTCTCCCAGCCCAGCCGCTGGCGGGCCTCGTCGTTCGACGGGAGGTTGAGAGGCAGGTGGGGCGATCGCAGCAGCGACTCGGCCAGTACCGCCATCAGCACCCGCTGCTCCACCGTCCAGGGCAGCGAGCTCAGGCTCACCGTGTCGCTCGGCTCCGCCGGGAGCACTGTGATCGAGGTGTCGCACTGCACCAGCAGTTCGTAGTGGGTGGGCCCCGCCGTGAACTGCACCAGCAAGTCGGATCCGGCCAGGGCCTGGGCCGTGCCCGCCGGGAGCCGGGCGCTGGCCTGGGTGTTGCGGTCGAACACCTCCAGCTCGATGCGGGAGCCGATGTTGGTCAACCACCACAGGTCGGCCCGGCGCTGGAACTGGCCCAGCTGGCGGTGGAGGAACTCGTTGTCGTCGATGGCCAGCTCGGCATCGCGTCCGAACGTCAAGCTCTCCGACGGGTCCACCACGTGAATCTCGCCGCAGAAGTCGACGACGAGGCATCCCCGCTCCAGGAACGGGCCGAACTTCTCGTCAATCGGTTCCATCGTGTCGCCGCTCCGCCGTGTTCCGCTCGGGCTGCCGCCCGACCGCCGGCCATTCTAGGACACGATGCCGGTACCGGAGCGCCGGTGGCGGCCCGCCGGGCCGGAGAGGCCGACTGATGCGGCTCCTCGTCTCGATCGACCACCACGACCGGGTGGTGGACGCCGACGCCAGCGCCTGCGTAGACCACCTGCTCGACGCCCTGGGGGCGGCGCCCGGCTCCCGCCTGCGGGTGGCCCGGACCGGCCAGCTGCTGGCGGGGGAGCGGGCCCTGGCCGGGGCCGACATCCGTTCCGGCGACGCCCTCACCGTGGCTCCGCCGGCCGCCGGCCTGGTGGGGCGGCGCCCGGCCCGCCACCGCCAGCTGCCCCCGGCCGCCGTCCTCCGCCTCCTACGGGAGGGTCACCCCGACACGTTGATCGAGCTGCCCTACGGTCGCACCTCGGTGGGGCGGGACCCCGGGAACGACCTGGTGATCGACGACGAGGCCCTGTCGCGCCGCCACGCCGTGATCGTGGTCGACGACTCGTCGGTGACCGTGCTCGACGCCGGCTCCACCAACGGGGTGGTGGTGGGCGACGACGTGCGGCCCGGCGCCACCACGCTGGTGCCCGGTACCCGGGCCCTGCTGGGCAACACGTGGATCGAGATCGAGCACCTGCAACGGCCCCGGGGTCTCGACGACGTGGCCGATCACCAGGTGGCCTTCAACCGGCCGCCCCGCCACGACCGCCCGCCGGAGCCCGCCCGGGTGGTCCTGCCCGCCCCGCCCGGGCCGCCGCCCCGCACCCGGCTGCCGATGGTGGCGGCCCTGGCCCCCCTGGTGATGGCGGCGGCCATGGTCTACGCCCCCGTGCTGTTCGGAGGCCGGCCCAACTATCTGTTCGGGGTGTTCACCGTGTTCTCCCCGATCATGGTGCTCGGGTCGTACCTGGAGAGCCGCCGGTCGGGCCGGCTGCAGCACCGGGACGACCTGGCCGCCTTCCGCTCGACCCTGATCGACGCCGAGATCCGCCTGGAGGCGGCGGGCGTCGCCGAGAAACGGGAGCGGCTGCGGGCGGCGCCGGCCGTGTCCGAGCTGGGGGCGTTCATCGACCACCTCAGCCTCCGGCTGTGGGAGCGGGGCCCTGACGATCCCGATGCGCTGACCGTGCGGGTGGGCCTGGCCGACCAGCCTTCGCTCACCGGGGTGCAGCGGCCCGACCGGGGAGAGCCGGCCCTACGGGCCGAGGCCGACGCTGTGGCCGAGCGCTTCGCCGTGGCCCCCGGCGTACCGGCTCTGGCCCACCTGGGCGCCGGCGGCCTCGGCATCTCCGGACCCGTCGACCACGCCCTGCCCCTCGGCTTCGCCGTGGTGACCCAGCTGGCGGCGCTCCACAGCCCGGCCGAGCTGGTGTTGGCCGCCCTGGTGCCGGCAGGCGACGCCGCCCGCTGGGACTGGATGAAGTGGCTGCCCCACTGCCCGGTCGACGTGGGCCCCCTGCCCGGCCCGGTCCTGGCTGCCACCGAGGTGGAATGCCGCCGGGTGATGGCCGAGCTGAACGCGCTGATCGGCCAGCGTCTGGCCCTGCGCCTGCCGGCCGATGCTCCCCGGCCTGTCCCGCTGGTGGTCGTCGTCGTGGTGGAAGGGGTACCGGTGGAGCAGCACGAGCTGACCTACCTCTTGGAGCACGGCCCCGCCGCCGGGGTGTACACGTTGTGGATGGCCGGGGCCTCCCGCCGGGTGCCCCGCCCGGTGGCCACGGTGGTGGACGTGGAGCTGACGGCGGGGGAGCGGCCGGTGGGCATCGTCACCCCGCCGGTGGCGGCGGGGCCTCCGGTGGAGGCGGTGGCGGTGGAGGGCATCGCCGGGGTCGAGGCCGAGAGCCTGGCCCGCCGCCTGGCCCCGATCACCGACGCCGCCTCGCAGGTGGCCCGGGCGGCCGAGATCCCGGCCCGGGTCGACCTGCCCGAGTTGCTGGGCGAGCCCGACGTCCTCGACTCGCCGGCCGTGGTGGCAGCCCGCTGGGCCCGGCCCAGCCGGTCGCTGGCCGCCCCGGTGGGGCGGATGGCCACTGAGGTGCTGTCGCTCGACATCCGCCGGGACGGCCCCCACTGCCTGGTGGCCGGCACCACCGGAGCGGGCAAGAGCGAGCTGCTCCAGACGTGGATCTCGTCGTTGGCCGCCACCCACGGTCCCCACGCCGTCACGTTCCTCCTGGTCGACTACAAGGGCGGTGCCGCCTTCAAGGACTGCAGCCGACTGCCCCACGCCGTAGGCATGGTGACCGACCTCGACGCCGCCGGCGTGAACCGGGCCCTCCAGAGCCTGAGGGCTGAGCTGACCCGCCGGGAACGGGTGCTGCACGCCAACGACTGTGCCGACCTGGCCGAGATGCTCGACCGGGGCCTGCCCGGCGCCCCGCCCAGCCTCCTGATCGTGGTCGACGAGTTCGCCGCTCTGGTGCAGGAGGTGCCCGAGTTCATCGAGGGTGTGGTGGGGGTGGCCCAGCGGGGCCGGAGCCTGGGCCTCCATCTGGTGTTGGCCACCCAGCGCCCGGCCGGCGTGATCACGCCCCAGATCCGGGCCAACACCGATCTGCGAATCGCCCTACGGGTGGCCGACGCCGAGGACTCAACCGACGTCATAGACGTGGCCGACGCCGCCCACATCGACCGGGCCCTGCCGGGCCGGGCCATCGTGCGCATCGGCCCCCGGGACCGGGTGCCGTTCCAGACCGCCTACGTGGGCGGCGTATCGGGCGCAGGGGCTGACGGGCCCGTGGTCTCTTTGGCCGACCTCCGTTTCGGCACCACCCAGGGCCTACCCGGCGGGCCGAGCCACCCGGCAGCCGGGGCCCGATTCGGTGCCGGGCACCGTGACGCCGAGCGCGGCACCGGCCAGAGCGACCTGGAGCGGCTGGTGGCCACGATCACGGCGGCCCACGTCGCCACCGGGGCACCCCTGCCCCCCAAGCCGTGGCTGGAACCCCTCGCTCCCGTCTGCGCCCTGGAAGCGGTGCCGTTCACCCCGCCGGGCCCCGATCACGAGGCTGTCGTCCTGGGTATGGTCGATCGGCCGGGCCGCCAGGACCAGGTGGCGCTGACCTTCGAGCCCGACGTCGACGGCAGCCTGGGCATCGTGGGCACCGGCGGGGCCGGCAAGACAGTGGCCCTGCGCACCATCGCCGCTGCCGTGGCCCTGGGCCAGTCGCGGGCCGAGCGGGTGCCGTTCGTCCACTGCCTCGACTTCGCCGGCCGGGGTCTGCGGCCGCTGGAGGTGCTGCCCCACGTAGGCTCGGTGGTGGGGGAGGACGACCCCGACCGGGTGCGCCGCCTGCTGGCCGACCTGGGTGCCCTGCTCGACGAGCGGGCCGAGCGTTTCTCCGCCGTGGGGGCGGCGTCGTTGGCCGAGTACCGGGCCGCCCAGCCCGGCGACGAGATCCACCGCACCTGGCTCCTCATCGACGGCTATCCCGCCTTCCACCAGGCCTACGAGCAGCTGGAAGGGGAGCGGTGGGTGAACCTGGTGAGGCGCCTGGCCGCCGAGGGCCGCCCCTTTGGCATTCACGTGGTGCTCACCGCCCCCCGCCGGGAGGCGATCTACTCCACCATGGCCCGCACGATCGGCCGGTGGCTGGTGCTGCGCCAGACCAGCGCGGACGACTACCGCTCGTTGGACGTGCCGGCCCAGCTCCACGCCGCATCGCCTCCGGGACGGGCGATGGAGGGCACCGACGAGGCCCAGGTGGCGATCCTGGGCGGCCAGCCGGGAGCCGAGGCTCAGCTCGACGCCCTGGCCCGCCTGGCCGTCGAGCTCCGGGCCCGAGCCGTGGCCGAGGCCCCACCGGTGCGGCTGCTGCCGGTGGTGGTCCATCGCCACGAGCTGCCCGCCGGCGATGCGGTAGGCCTGAGGGACCGGGACTTCACCCCGTGGCGGTGGTCGGAAGGACCCCGGGTGTTCCTCGTGTCGGGCCCCCGGTTCTCGGGGCGGTCGAATGCGCTGCGGGCCATCGGGCAGGGGGCCCGGCCGGCGGTGTCAGCCGTGTGGTACCTGGCCAACAAACCGCCGACCGCCGCTCTGCCGGCCGGGTGGCGGCTGGCCGCCGGCTTCATGGACGCCGACGAGGCCGTGCAGGAACTGCTGGCTCTGCCGGCCGCCGGCGGCGGCCGGGCAGGACAGGGGGGCGACGGCCCGGCCCCGCCACCGATCCTGGTGCTGGTGGACGATGCCAACACCCTCCACGACAGCGGGGTCCCGGTCGACCGCCTGGCCGATGGGGCCGACGGCATCCGGTGGTCGGTGGTGGCCGCCGTCGACGACACCTCGGCCCGCCGGTCGTCCTACGACCCGCTGGCCCGGGTGCTCACGGCCGGGCGGCGGGGGCTGCTGCTGCAGCCGGCCCCGGTGGACGATGCTGAGGTGTTCGGTACGGCCCTGCCCCGGGTCCGCAGCCACCAGTGGCCGGCGGGGCGGGGTTATCTGGTGAGCGGCGCCGCGCTCGAGATCGTCCAGGTGGCCCTCGCCCCCTGACGCAGTATGGCGAACTGTGGCGCCAGGCGCTGGATTCTGCGCGCTGGCGCCACAGTTCGCCGTCGGGATCGTCAGCTGCCCTTGGCTGCCATCACCACCGCCATACCGCCGGGCTCGGCTGGCGCCGGCATGGCCCCCGCCCCGCTCCCGGCCCCGCTCACCGTGGCCGGAGCTGTGGTGGACGGGGCGGGCCCGGCGGCCCTCGTCGTGGCGGTCTTACCCGCCATCATGGTGGTGGTCGGCTTGGCCACGAGGTCAGCCGACGGGATCAGGCCCGCCCGCTTGGTCGGCGCGCTAGCGGTGGTGGCCGTGGCGATGACCCCCAGCCCCTTGCGCGTGCTGGTGGTGGGGGCCGCCGCCCGGCGGGTGGTGCTGGTTGCGGCGAGGGCCCGGAACGTCGTGGTCGTCACCTTGCGGTTGGTGGCGGTGGTGGTGGCGCCGCTGGCCGACAGGGTCTGGCGGGTGGAGGCCGTGGTGGCCGGGGTACGACGCACCAGCGATGTGGTGGTGGCCACCGTCTCGTCGGTCGGCGCCGGCTCGGTGGGATCCATGTCGGTGGGGGCCGGGTCTTCAGGCATCGAGTCCATGGGGACCGAGTCCGAGGGGGCCGAGTCCGAGGGGACCGAGTCCGTGGTCGGCGGGTCAGCCGGCTCCGGGTCCGTCGTCGGGGTCGTCGTGGCCGGTGGCTCGGTTGGATGCTCCACCGTAGGCAGGGCCTCGGCCGTGCCCAGCAGCTCGGTCAGGCTGCCGCCGGTGCCGGTGGCGGAGATGGTCATGATGCCGAGCCCCAGGGGACGGCTCCCACCGGGCTCACCCGGCATGGTGCCGCCCAGCAGCACGAACAACCGCTTGCCGTCGGGCGAGGCCGCCGCCGCCACCGTCCTCGGGTCGTCCACGAGGTCACCGGCCAGGGGCACCGAAGTCACTTTGGCCAGCGAGGTGGGGCTGAACACGTCGGCCATCCCCGACGACCGTTCCAGGTTCCACAGGGAGTTGGCCGATCCGGCGATGGCCATGGCCCGGGGGTGGGGATCCATGGTGCCATCGGGCGAGCGCCAGAACAGCTTCGGGGCCCGCTGCGGTTCGTTGTCGACGATCGTGCGGGGCGCCCGGGGGTAGTTGTCGCGCACCTGGTACAGCGAATACTGGAACGGATCGCTGGCGGTGGCGGTGTCGGCTGCCAGGTGCACGAAGCGGTCGGTCTGGGCCCCGCCGCACGCCTCGCGGCCAACGGACTGGTTGCCGTAGGCGGCCACCAGGTGCATGGGGGTGGCGGCGGGGTCGAGCACGAACAGGCCGCCGCCGGCCATCGTCACCAGCACATGGCCCCGGTCGGTGGCCACCACACACACCGGGGTGGTGTCGGGGCGGTTGTCAGGTCCGAAGTAGCCGGGGTTGGCCGGGTCGACGGGGGAGGTCGACTGGCACGGCTTTCCCCCTGGCGTGGTGCACCGGGACAGGTCGAACGCCGCCCCGCCGTCGTAGGCGAAGGAGTCGGTGGTGGCGTCGTAGGCGATGCGCTCCACCCGCTTCGTGCCCTGGTTGGCCAGCACGATGGCCGAGCCGTCGGCCAGCCACTGGGCCGACGACACCGGGCTGGCTTCCGAAGCGGCGGTGGTCAACCGGCCGCGCCGGCTGGCCGACGGCAGGATCAGGGCCTTGGGCTGATGAGTCTTGGCGTCGAAGACGGCCACGTGCCCGCTCTCGGCGAACACCACGGCCACATATCGCCCGTTGGGGCTCACATCGACCGTCTGGGGCCCCGACACCGCCAAGCCGGTGGTGTTGTTGGGGCCCGAGAGATCGAACAACGCAGCCAGATCGATCACGTCGGCCTCGTTGCGGGGCCGGGCGCTGTCCTCCAGGGCCGTGCCCGAGTAGACGAGCAACTCGTTCTCGGCAGCATCGGTGACCCACACCTCGTAGGCCTGGGTGGTGGTAGCTCGGGGCGCGGCCTCAGCCGGGCTGTCGACCGTGGCAAAGAGCACGGTGACTAGCCCAACAGCAGCCAGAGCGCGCCAACGTCGTCGCGTCATGAGCTTGCTCCTGGTTTTGTTTGGCGGGAACCAGCCGGGATCTCGCCCGGCGGGTGGGCAACCCTACCCAGGAGTCACCGTCTACGCACGCGCCAGGGTGTAAAAGAACCGGTGGTCAACCGGGCCCGCGGAATCGCCCTGACCAGGGCAATTGCCGCTACCAGCAGGCCTCAGCCGATGCCAGCAGAGGGTTGTCTACACCAGCAGGGCCAGCTGGCGGGTCGTGGCCACCAGCTTGCCGGTCTCGTCCCACAGGTCGCCATCCTCGCCCACGAAGGCCCCGTTGACGACCCGGGTGTGGAAGCGGCCCAGCACCCATCCCGGCGAGGGCAGGGCGAAGAGGTGAGTGGTGAGCTGGAGCGTGGGCACGTGGCCCACCCGACCCCGTTCCTCGAAGATCGACGGGGGCATCCCGTCGGAGAAGACGAGGGTGGCGGCCACGTCGGGCGGGGTCCCATCGGCCAGGCGGAGCCAACCCACCAGCTCACCGGTGCCGGTGGGCTCGCCCACCACCCATCCGGTCCCGGGGGCCAGCCGCAGGTCGAGGCTGCGGTGGAGGCGGATCTCCTCGCCCTCCGCGTCGGCCAGGATCTCGTGATGGTGGCACGCCTCGGGCGGGGCCACGATGGGGGCGTCGACGGGGCCGGCGGGGTGGTCGGGATCGCTCTCGGGGAGGTGGCCGAAGGTGGCGGTGGCCCGCACCCGCTCCAGGCCGTCCTGGAGCAGGCGCACCGACGCCGTGCTCTGCCGCTTGCCCAGCCGCACCGGCTCCACGTGGAGTTCGGCCGGGCCGAAGTGGGGCACGGCCAGGTAGGTGGCGGCGATGGCCACCGGGTGGGGTTGGGGTACGACGGTGGCCATGGCCCCGGCCACCAGGGCCAGGAGATAGCCGCCGTGGGGATTGCCCCGGACGTCCCAGCCCTCGGCGATGCCGGCTTCGAGCACTCCGTCGCCCCGGGGGGTGAGCTGGAGGGCGGAGTGGAGGTTGACCGGGCCGCTCGTCATCGGGCGCCGACGGTACCGGGCGCCCCGCCGCGGCACCAAACCCCGACCGGCTGACCATGATCTGATGTCGGGGGGATCTGGTGTCGAGGGCGTCACCGGTGACGGGTGGGGGACACCAGATCAGGGGTGGGGGGCCAGGTCGAGCACCAGGGGGGCATGGTCGGAGGCGCCGGGGGCGGCCCGCTCGGCGGTGTCGATCCACACGCCGGCCACCCGGCCCGCCACCGGGGCCGAGCACAGGGCCAGATCGATCCGCAGCCCCCGGTTCCGTTCCAGCTGGCCCGGCCGGTAGCTCCACCAGGTGTAGACCCCGGGCCCGGGGTGCCGCTCGCGGGTCACGTCGACCAGCCCCAGATCGGCCAGGGCGGTCACCGCCGCCCGTTCCGCCGGGCTGGCATGGGTGAGGCGGCGCCAGCGCACCGGGTCGTAGATGTCGTCGTCGGCCGGGGCAACGTTGAGATCGCCGGCCAACAGCAGGTCGGGGACGGGATCGGAATGACCCAGGTCGGCGGCCACCGCCGCCCGGAGCCGCTCGAACCACACCAGCTTGAACAGGTAGTGGGGGTCGGTGAGCGTCCGCCCGTTGGGGGCGTAGACCGACCAGCAGCGGACGCCGCCACAGGTGGCGGCGATCGCGCGGGCCTCGTCGAAGGGGGCCCGGTTGATCCCGGGGAACCCCCGCTGCACCCGGTCGAGACCCACCCGGCTCAGCACCGCCACCCCGTTCCAGTGGTCGCGCCCGTGGTGAGCCACCTCGTAGCCCCGGGCGGCGGCGGCCGCCGGGAACCCGATGGCGTCGAGGTGGCCGTCGGTGCCCTTGGTCTCCTGCAGGAGGGCGACGTCGGGCTGGTGGCGGTCGAGCCAGCCGAGCACCCGCTCCTGGCGGGCCCGCAGTGAGTTCACGTTCCAGCTCACCACCCGCACGGGCCGCTCACCCCCACCCGGCTTCGACGGCGCGGGGGTCGCCCTCGTCGTCGGCCAGCACGGCAATGTCGCGGTAGCCCAGAGCGGCCAGCTCGGCCGGGATCACCGCCGCCTGGTCTCCGCCCAGCTCGGCCACCAGGTGGCCGCCGGGGCGGAGCAGGGTCCTGGCGTCAGCCGCCAGCCGGCGCAGGAGCCGGGCCCCGTCGGGGCCGCCGTCGTAGGCCAGTGCCGACTCGAATCGGAAGGTGTCCCGCTGCAGCAGGGGGAGAGCCGGGGTGGGTACGTAGGGCACCACGGCCACCACCACGTCCACCCGGCCGGTCAGGTCGGCCGGGACCGGTGTCAGCAGGTCACCCTGCCGGGCGTCCACTCCGTTGGCCCGGGCACAGGCCACCGCCGCCGGATCGGCGTCGGTCGCCACCACCCGGGCGCCGGGTCGGGCCCGGGCCAGCGCGAGGGCCAGAGCGCCCGAGCCGGTGCAGGCGTCCACCGCCACGCCGTCGACCGGCAGGTGGTGGAGGGCCCGGTGCACCACCGCCTCGGTGTGGGGGCGGGGTACGTACACCCCGGGGGCGACCGTGATCCGGTGCCCGGCGAACACGGTATGGCCCACGATCCAGGCCAGGGGCTCGCCTGTCAGCCGGCGGGCGACCATGGCCTCCAGCCGGGCCGGGTGCCCGCCGGCTGCGGCCGCCAGCAGCTCGGCTTCCTCCGCCGCGGCCACGAAACCGGCCGCTGCCAGTAGGGATGCCGGATCGGCGCTGGGGGCGCTCATCGGCGGCGGGGGCCCCGCACTACGGGCCGCCGCCCGATCGGGTTCAGGTCGGGCCGCCCTGCTGCCGGGCGGCGGCGAAGCGGTCGAGGAAGCGGACCACGGCCCGGGACGACTCCCAGCGCCACAGCGTCACCGGATCGCCCCCATTGCGGCGGGCCTCCGACGCCCACTTGCGGGCCACCGGCTCCGACACCGCCCGCTGGGCCTCGATGAGGGGAGACGGGTCGATGGCGGCCAGATCGCACAGAACGAGCTTCAACAGGAGCTCGGTGCGCACGTCGCGAAGGTGCTGGGCCGGCTCGGCCAGCCACCGGGCCAGCATCTGGCGGCCCCGGGGGGTGACGCCGTAGATCGTGCGGGGGCCGCCGGCCCGCCCCGGCTCCTCGCCCTTGGACCGGATGAGGCCCCGCTCCGCCAGCTGGTCGAGGGCCCGGTAGGTCAGGGGGCGAGACAGCGACCACACGCGCCCGACGTCACCCGTGGCGGCCAGCCGCTTGGATACAGCGAACCCATGGGCCGGCTCGTTGGCCAGGATGCCGAGCACGGCCCATTCCCCCAGGAGCAACTGCTCGCTGCGCGATCGCACCACGGGCGCCAGGGTAGGGCCCGGGTGTGACGAAGAACACCGGAGCCGGATGGAACTTCTCGGGCCGCCGCCCGGTCTACGCCCACGGTCGAGGTACGACGAGGTGCCCGCCCGTCACCGAGGAGAGAACGAACGTGTTCACGACGACGAGGACTCGCCGGCTGCTGATCGGATCGGGGTTGGCGCTGGCCGGCCTCCTGGGGGCCGCCTGCGGCTCCGACTCCGCGTCCACCAGCGCCGGCACGAACACCACGGAGGCCGAGACCGCCGGCGCGGCGGCCGACTCCGCCGGTGACGCCATCGCCATCAGCGGGGCTTGGGCCCGCACCAGCCCGTCGGAGGTCGACACCGGCGCCGCCTACATGACGATCACGGGTGGCACCGACGACGACTCGCTGCTCAAGGTCGAGGTGCCGTCGGCGATCGCCGGCATGGCCCAGATCCACGAGATGGTGCCGGCGGGCGGAGGCACCGAGTCGTCGATGGCGATGGGTTCGACCGACAGCACCGGCGGCGACGAGGCCATGGTCATGCAGGAGGTCAAAGGGGGCCTCGAGATCCCGGCCGGCAAGACCGTGGAGCTGGCGCCCGGGGGTTACCATGTCATGCTGATGGAGCTGGCGGCGCCGCTGAAGGAAGGCAGCACGTTCGACCTGACGCTCACCTTCGACAAGGCGGGGGAGAAGACGGTGAACGTCGAGGTCCGGACCGAGGCCCCGTGATCGGTCGCCGCTCCCGCCTGCGGGCGGCGATCGTCGGCGCGTTGCTCGTCGGTGCCGTCACCCTCGCCGCCGGCTGCGGGAGCGATGGCGATGCGGCCTTCGCCGGCTACGAACGCACGCCCACCCCCCACGTCGGGGATCTCACGCTGCCGGCCGTTGAGGCCGACGGCACGGAGACCGACCTGGCCATGAAGGCCACCGGCGGCAAGGTGATGCTGGTGTACTTCGGCTACACGAACTGCCCCGACATCTGCCCCACCACCCTGGCCGACATACGCCAGGCTCTGGGGGATCTGGGCGACCAGGCGTCAGACGTCGAGTTGGCCATGGTCAGCATCGACCCCGAGGTCGATACCCCGGAGATCCTCACCGGATACGTTCGGTCGTTCGTGCCCGACGCCAAGGCGGTCCGCACCCTCGACGACGCGAGGCTCCGGGCCGCGGCCGAAGGGTTCGGGGCCGACTACGGCCACGAGGAGGTCGACGGCAAGCCCCAGCCGTACCACACGACCTCGCTGTACGCCGTCGATCCCGAGGGCGACCTCGTGCTGAGCTGGACCTTCGGCACCAAACCGGACGATCTGGCCGCCGATCTGCGCACCCTGCTGGGGCGGGTGGCGTGACCGATCGGCGGCGGCGGGCAGCGCGGGCCGTCGCCGTGGCGTTGGTCATACCGTTGTCCGCCGCCGCTTGCAGCGCCGGAGCGGCCGGCGACGACGGCTTCAAGCTGCAGGGCGCCGACAGTGCCAGCAGCGCCGACTTCCACTACGTGATCCCGGCCGGCGCCGGCCAGGCCGCCATCGAGGGCGACCCGATCGAGGTGCTGCCAGCCGAGATGGACGTCCACGTGGGCGACGTCATCGAGATCGTGAATGACGACGACCGGGGTCACCTGGTGGGTCCCTTCTTCGTTGGCGCCGGGGAGACGATGCGCCAGGAGTTCGCCTCGCCCGGCGTGTTCGAGGGCGTCTGCTCCGTGCACCCCAGCGGTCAGATCGTCATCAAGGTGACCTGACCTGCGAGTTCCATCGTACGCTGAGCCGGTGATCGGCCGAACCGCTCGCCGCCTGGGGATCATCGCCCTGGTGGCGCTGGTCTTGGTCCTGACCGGGGCCGGCCCGGCGGCGGCCGATCCGCCCGGCCCCACCGACTACCGCAGCACCGTGGTGGGCGTGGAGCCCGATCCCGGCGGCACGGTGGCCGGCCGGTTGATCGGAGGCGACAGCTTCTTCGAGCTCACGGTGGCCACCGGCACCGAGGTGACCGTGGTGGGCTACCAGGGGGAGCCGTTCGTGCGGTTCAATCCCGACGGCACGGTGGACCGCAACGAGCGGTCGCCCAGCCGCTGGCTGAACGACGATCGCTTCGGCAACCGGCCGGTGCCGGTCGAAGCCACCGCCGAGGCCGTGCCCGACTGGCAGCCGGTGGCCAGCGGCGGTAGGTACGCCTGGCACGACCACCGGGCCCACTGGATGAGTCCCAGCCATCCTCCGGGGGCGGAGCCCGGCGACATCGTGCTGGAGGCGGTGATCCCACTGATGGTCGACGGTGGCCAGGTGGAGGTGGTCGTGCGCTCCGTGCTCCTCGCTGCTCCGTCGCCGGTGCCGGCCATCGTCGGCGTGGCGGTGGTGGCCGTCGGCCTGGCCGTGGCTGCATTGGCGCTCCGCCGACCATGGGCCGTGCCGGCCCTGGCCGCCCTGTGCGCCGCCCTGGCCCTCGTGGTCGGGGCCTGGGCCTACCTGTCGGTCCCCCGGGTCACCGGGCCCAGCCTCACCTTGTGGGTCGGGCCGCTGGTGGCCCTCGTGGCTCTGGGGGTGGCGGTCGTCCTGCCAGAGCATGGGGCCCGGGCTCAGATCGCCCGGCTGGCGTGCCTGTTGCTCGGCGCCTACGAGCTGGTGTGGTGGACCTGGACCCGCCGCACGGCCCTCAGCCGCTCGCTGATCCCGTCCGACGCACCGGCCTGGCTCGATCGGGCCACACTGGCGGCGTCGGCTGTCACCGGATTGACGGTCGGGCTGGTCGCCCTACTCACCGTCGCCCTACGAGCAACCACAGCTGGCCCTGGCGGGCCTGCTTCCCCGTCTGCAGGATCCTCGTCGTCGGCACGATCTCCTCGCTGACAGCACCCACCCCGAACCCGGCGGTGGCCGCCTCGGCCGACAGGTCCATGCTGCGCATCGGCCCCCACAGCGGCTCGTGGTTGTTCCACGTGTCCCAGTCGATCATGGCCTGGGTGAGGGGGTCGACACCGGCGTAGCCGGGGAAGTCGGCGTGGATCATCAGCCCGCCCGGAGCGAGGAGCCGGTGACACTCGGCCAGCATCCTTCGCAGGGCCGCCGGCGACATCTCGTGGACCACGATGTGCGACACGATCAGGTCGAAGTGGCCATCGGGGAAGTCGGTGTGCTCGGCGTTCTGCTGGGAGAAGTGCACGGCCCGACCCAGCGTCTCGGCCCGGGCGTGGGCGTAGCGCAGCACGGGGGCGCCGAGATCGATGGCGTGGACCTCGGCGTGGGGGAAGGCGTCGACGTAGGGGAGCGTGGCGTTGCCGACCGTGCAGCCCATGTCGAGGATACGGCGGGGGGCGAAGCCGGGGTTCCGCTCCCGCAGGTAGTTGGCCACTACCGACTGCCCGTAGTCGTCGTTGAGGGGACCCATCTGGCCCATGGCATACACGAACACGCCCTGGTCGTAGAGAGCGCCGACGGCCACGTCGCCGGGGCCGTACTCGCCCCGGTAACCACCGGGCATGCAGTGGATGTCGACCTCGGCGTTGTACCAGGGGATCTCCAGGTCGGGGTCGAGCCGCAGGGTGCCACCGGCCCGGCCGGCTGCCGCCTCGGCCCGCTCCACCAGCTGGCTGGCCTGCCGGGTCACGCTGTCGGCCACCGACGCCCACAGCAGGTGCTGGCTGGACCGGCGGACGGAGCTCCACAGCTGGTAGTACACGTCGCTTTGGAGCGCACGGCGGATCTCGTGGCGGTCGGTCGGCTCCACCCCGTCGTGGTCGGCGGCCCACCGGGGGGCGGCCCGGTGCTCGTACACGTCCCGCACCCCGGGAGAGACCCGGGAGGCGATGTGGGCCTTGAGCGCCTGCACGAAGCTCTGGCGGGCTGCCTCGTCGTGGTCGGGGGTGGGCAGCAACTCGTGGGCCTGCTGGTTGGGGTGGGTGCGGGTGGTGCTCATGGTTTGGCCTCGTCGCTCGCTCGCCGGGTCGGGTTCAGATCTCGTCGTAGGCCCGCTGGACCAGGGCCTCGTAGCCGTCGGGGGTTTCGCCCGCCAGGGCCTCTTCTCGCATCTCCTCGAACACCCGGAACACCCGGGCGGCGAAGGCGGCGGCCTCGGCCGCCCGGCGTTCGGCCTCGGCCGGCGACGGGCGGTGGGCCTCCACGGCGTCGGCCGGCACGGCACCGGCCTGGGCCAGCACCGTCTCCAGCGTCGTCACCCGCTCCCGGAGGGCCCAGACCTCGGCTGCCAGGGAGGTGACGATGGCCAGAACGGCGTCGGTGGCCCCGCCGTCGGCGAAGAACACCGGCCGGGCACCCCGGGCCTTGGTGGGAAAGGCCCGGCCGTCGACGGGCTCGGCCTGAGGAGCGGTGGCGGGGTTGGTGGTGGGCACGATTGCCAGCATGCCACAGCTACCGAACCGAGTCTTCTTGTAGCCCACTACGGGACTCGCGGTTTAAGGTTCGCGTCATACCGGGAAGTACGAGAGCCGATGGGGACGAGACCGGATGAAGCGGCGCTGGCCGCGCTGGTGGAACAACTGGCCGACGCGGTGGTGATCGCCGATCCGTCGGGGGAGATCGTGTTCTGGAACGGGGCAGCCGAGCGGGTGTTCGGCTGGCCGGCGTCGGAGGCGGTGGGCCGCTCGCTCGACATGATCATCCCGGAGCGCCAGCGGCGGGCCCACTGGGACGGCTACGCCGCCACGATGGCCACCGGTGAGACGAAGTACGCCACCGACCTGTTGCGGGTGCCGGCCCTCAACGCCGACGGCGAACGCCATTCGATCGCGTTCACCGTCACCCTGTTGCGCGGGCCCGACGGCGAGATCAGCGGCATCGCCGCCGTCGTCCGCGACGAGACCGACCGTTGGCGCTCCGAGCAGGAGCTGCGCCGCCGGGTCCAGGAGCTCGAGGCGACGTAGTCGCCGGGGCTGCTGGCGCCGACTAGAACACTCCCATGATCCATGAGCTCCGTATCTACACCGCCCACCCCGGCAAGATGGGGGCCCTGCTCTCTCGCTTCCGGGACCACACGTGCGCCCTGTTCGAGAAGCACGGCATCAGCAACGTCGGCTACTGGCTGAACTCCATCGGGGGCCGAAACGACGAGCTGTGGTACATCGTCGGTTTCGAGAGTCTGGCCCACCGGGAGCAGGCCTGGGCCGCGTTCCAGGCCGACCCCGACTGGCAGAAGGCCCGGGCCGAGTCCGAGGTCGACGGTCCCCTCGTCCACCACCTGGAGAACCGCATCCTGTCGCCAACCAACTTCTCGCCCCTGCGCTGAGTGGCGGCCCGCCGCCGGGCTGCCTTCAGTTGAGGAGTTCGGCGGCGGCCAGGTCGGCGATGCGGTCGGGGTCGTATCCCAGCATCCCGCTCAGCACTTCCCAGGCGTGCTCTCCCACCATGGGGGCGCCCCGGGCCACGAACCCCGGGGTCCGGGACAGGCGGAACCGGGGACCCTCCACCCAGTGTGAGCCGTGCACCGTGTGGGGCACCGACACGAAGTGGCCCAGATGCTCCAGCTGGGGGTCGACCGTGCACTCGGGGGCGTTCTGCACCTGGTGGGCTGGTATACCCTTCCGCTGGAGCCGGGCCTCGACGTCGGCCGGCGGGCAACCCGAGGTGCTGGCGGCGATGGCGTCGTCGAGCTCCCGCCGACGGGAGAGGCGGCCGGCGGCGGTGGCCAGGGCCGGGTCGGTGGACAGGGCCGGGTCGAGGGCGAGCTCAGCGGCCAGGGCCTGCCATTGGTCGTCGGTCTCGCAGGCGATGGCCACCCACCGGTCGTCGCCGGCGCAGGGGTAGACCCCGTGGGGGGCGAAGCGGTCGTCGTCGTTGCCCTGCCGCTCCCGCACCCGGCCGTTGACGTGGTAGTCGAGGAGGGCCGGGGCCAGCAGGTGGAGCGACGCCTCGGCCTGGGAGAAGTCCAGATGCTGGCCCTGGCCGGTGCGGTCCCGGTGGTCGAGGGCGGCCAGCAGGGCGGCGACCGTGAAGCGGGGGGCCACGTAGTCGGTGTAGGCGCTGAAGGGCCCGACGGGGGCAAGGTCGGGCCAACCCGTCATGTGGTGGAAGCCGCAGATGGCGGCGGCCATGGTGCCGAACCCGGCGTAGTGGGCCAGCGGCCCGTACTGGCCCATCAGGCAGCTCGAGACCATGATGATGTCGGGGTTGACCTCCCGCAGGCTGGCGTAGTCGAGCCCCCAGCGGGCCATGGCCCCGGGGGAGAACGACTCGGTGATGACGTCGGCCCACCGCACCAGGTCCCGCACCACCTCGCGGGCCTCGGGACGGCCCAGGTCGAGGGCCAGGCCCAGCTTGCCGGCGTTCATGTTCTGGAAGATGCCGGTGTTGTCGGGGCCCGGCTCCTCATTCAGGAACGGGCCGACGGTGCGCGATCCGTCGACGCTGCTCTCGGTCTCGATCCTCACCACGGTGGCGCCGAAGTCGGCCAGGGTGCGGGTGGAGGTGGGGCCGGCCACGGCCCACATGAGGTCCACGACCTTGAGGCCGGCCAGCGGCCGGGGATCGGGCCCGTCGACGAAGGGGGAGAGGGGAGCGGCCCAGGGGGCGGAGCGGTGCACCGAAGGGCGGCGGGCCGACTCGGCCAGCACCTCGGCCGTGTGCTGACCGATCGTGGGTGGCGGGCCGAGGGGAGCCAGCGGCGTCTCGCTGAGCTTGGTGAACGAGCCGGGGTAGCGGATGGTCTCCCCCAGGGCCGGGTGCTCGACCTCCTGCCAGTAGCCCCGCACTGCCAGTTGCTCCCGCTCGCACAGCTCGCCCGGTGTGGCCAACGGGGCGAACAGCAGCTTGCGCTCGAGGGCCACCTGCAACAGCTCGGCCTTCGTCTTCGTGAGGAGAAACGCCTGGACCACGTCCTTCAGCCGTTCCCACTCGCTCACCGGCACCTCGCCGGTGTGGATCTGCATGCCGAGGTTGATCCAATCGGTGTCGCGATCGGCCTGGGTGCAGGCTCCCTCCTCCAACATCCAGTCGAACAGGCGCCGGGCGAACGGTCCGAGCGACGCCCCGAACAGCAGGGTGAGCGACACGTGGCCGTCGGCGCACTCCCACACCAGCTTCACCGTCGTGGTGCCGGTGTTGGCCCCGCCCCCGGCCCGTTTGACCGGGGTGGCGTGGTACAGGGTGGCCAGCATGTAGGCCTGGGTGGAGGCCATCATGGCCAGCTGGGCCGGCACATCGACGTGTTGGCCCAGACCGGAGCGGCGGCGCTCGGTGAGGGCCAACAGGGCGGCGCCGGCCGCTTCGGCCGCCGCCTGGAGCCAGGCCTGAGGCGGGAGGCTGATCCGGAGCGGGGCTCGCTCGGGGTCGCCGGTGAGGGCCATGTGGCCGCTGGCGGCGGCCACCGTGAGATCGGAAGCGGCCCAGGCGGCCTTGGGGCCGGAGGCGCCGAAGGCCGAGATCGACACCTGGACCAGGGCGGGGTTGAGGGCCGCCAGCACGTCGGGTCCGAGTCCGAGACCGGCCATGTGCCCAGGGCCGAACGACTCCAGCAGCACGTCGGCCCCGGCGGCCAGATCCCCGAGACGCGCCCGGTCGGCGGCGTCGCCCAGGTCGAGCACCACACTGCGCTTGCCCCGGTTCCAGGCCCAGTGGACGAGCGAGCGTTCGGGGTCGTCAGCCGCATCGTGGTGGAAGGGCCCGATGCGCCGGGACCCTGTGCCTCCCGGAGGCTCCACCGCGATCACGTCCGCCCCCAGCTGGGCCAGGATCATGCCCGCCAGCTGGCCTCGCTCGTCGGTCAGATCCAGCACGCAATAGCTCGACAGCACAACGTCCCCCTTGCCTGCCTGGTCTCCCCCTAGCGCCACGGTGGCCCGCCCACCCGGGTCTGTCAAGCGTCGCCCGAACGGCAACGGGCGCTGGCGTCGAGGCGGTTCTAAGATCCGGGCCACGTGATGGGGGTCGACCGTCCGGTCGGCGGAACGAAGGACGATCGACTATGGCCGACATCTCCGGAGCCCGGCTCCTCGCCCGCAACCTGCGTCAGCAGGGCGTGGAGTACGTGTTCGGCATCGTGGGGTTCCCCGTGGTGCCGATCGCCATGGCCATGCAGCGCGAGGGCATCACCTACATCGGGATGCGCAACGAGCAGTCGGCGTCCTACGCCGCCCAGGCCGCCGGCTACATGACGGGCCGGCCCCAGGGTTGCCTGGTGGTGTCGGGCCCCGGCGTGATCCACGCCCTGGCCGGTCTGGCCAACGCCAAGGAGAACCTGTGGCCCATGATCCTGATCGGCGGGGCCTCGCCCACCGACCAGAACGGCATGGGCGCCTTCCAGGAGGAGGACCAGGTGGGGGCGGCCAAGCTCTGGTCGAAGTACGCCCACCGGGTGGAGACGCTGGACAAGATCCCGTATTACGTCGAGCAGGCCATCCGCACCTCGCTGTACGGCCGGCCGGGCCCGGTGTATCTCGACATGCCGGCCGACGTGATCGACGGCCGCATCGAGGAGGACCTGGTGCCGATCGCCCCCACGGTGGGCGACCCGCCCCGCACCCACGCCGAGCCGGAGTCGGTGCGCCAGGCCATCAGCGCCCTCAAGTCGGCCGAGCGGCCCCTGGTGATCGTGGGCAAAGGCATGGCCTGGTCGCGGGCCGAAGACGAGATGCGCCAGTTCATCGACCGCACCCAGCTCCCGTTCCTGGCCTCGCCCATGGGCAAGGGTGTGGTGCCCGACGACCATCCCCTGTCGGTGGGGGCCGCCCGTTCGCACGCCCTGGAGCAGGCCGATGTGATCTTGTTGGCCGGGGCCCGGCTCAACTGGATCATGCACTTCGGCAAGCCGCCCCGCTTCAACCCGAACGTGCGGGTGATCCAGCTCGACGTGTCGCCCGAGCAGATCGGCCACAACGTGCCGGCCGAGGTGGGCCTGGTGGGCGACGGCCGGGCCATCATGGGCCAGTTCAACGCCGAGCTGGCCGACGACCCGTGGAGCTTCGACCCCGAGACCCCGTGGCGGGTGTCGATCGCCGAGAAGATCGCAGCCAACGAGGCGGCGGTGGCCGGCCAGCGGGCCGACGAGTCGGCCCCCATGAACTACTACCGGGCCTTTCGTGACATCACCGAGTGGCTCACCCCGGACGACTTCATCATCGGGGAGGGGGCCAACACGATGGACATCGGGCGCACCCAGATGGCCAACCTGAAGCCCCGCCGCCGGCTCGACGCCGGCAGCTACGGCACGATGGGTATCGGCCTGGGGTTCGCCGTGGCCGCCGCGGTGTGCAACCCGGGCCAGCGTGTGGTGTCGGTGCAGGGCGACTCGGCCTTCGGGTTCAGCGGCATGGAGATGGAGACGATCTGCCGCTACAACCTGCCGGTCATCGTCGTGATCCTCAACAACAACGGCATCGGCGGCGGCCCGGCCGAGCTGCCGGCCGACGGACCACCCCCGCCCAACGCCTACCTGCCAACGGCCCGCTACGAGAAGATCGCCGAGGCCTTCGGGGCCGGCGCCTTCTATGTCGACGATCCGGCCGACCTGCGGGCCGCCCTCGATGCCGCCGCCGCCCTCGACGGCCCGGCCATCGTCCACGTCAAGCTCAACCCCGCCGCCGGCCGCAAGCCCCAAGCTCATGGCTGGCTGACCCGTTAGGGGCAGCCGGCCAGCTGGGCGGTGGATTCAACCGCTCGCCGGCTGGGGACTCTCCTGGTCGCACCTGGCGGCCGGGAGGGCAGACGAGATGAGACAGGGGGATTCGGACGGCGGAGCGGCCGTCCCCGTCGACCTGCGGTTCGCTTCGCGTCGCGGTCGTCTCGCTCTCGTGGCCACCGTTGCCGCCAGCGGCATGAGTCAGCTCGATGCCACCGTCGTCAACGTCGCGCTGCCCCACATCGGCGCCGATCTCGGTGTCGACGTGTCGGCGCTGCAACTGGTCCTCACCGGTTACCTCGTGACGCTGGCCTCCCTCATCCTGCTGGGCGGCGCTCTCGGCGACCGCTACGGGCGCCGACGGATCTTCCTGGTGGGAACCGTCTGGTTCGCAGCGGCGTCGGTCCTGTGCGCCGCCGCCCAGCACGTCGAGGTTCTGGTCGCGGCCCGCGTCCTGCAGGGAGTGGGGGCGGCGCTCCTCACCCCAGGAAGCCTCGCCATCCTGCAGGCGAGCTTCGCCGAGGACGACCGCGCTCGAACCGTCGGCGCGTGGTCGGCTCTCGGCGGCGTCGCCGGAGCGATCGGCCCGTTCCTGGGCGGTTGGCTCGTCGACGGACCCGGCTGGCGGTGGGCGTTTCTGATCAATCTTCCCGTCGCCGCCATCGTGGTCGCCTGCTCGAAGGTGATTCCCGAGACCCGCGGCGAGCGATCAGCCCACCTCGACCTGACCGGCGCAGCGATCGCCGTCGTCACCCTGGCGGCAATTACGCTGGCCCTCACCGAGGCTGGACCGCAGGGCTGGTACCGCCCTGTCGTGGTCACCGCGGCGATCGTCGGCGTGGCCGGCGTCGGGGTGTTCGTGGCTCACATCCGCCGTTCATCGACGCCGCTCGTGCCTCCCCGACTGTTCGCCAGCCGGGCCTTCACCACCACCAACCTGGCCACCTTCGCCCTCTATGCCGCTATCGGGGTGGCGTTCTTCCTGGTCACCTATCAACTCCAGGTCGCTGCGGGCTGGTCAGCGCTCCGGTCCGGCAGCGCTCTGCTGCCGTCGACCGCCATCATGCTCCTCGGCTCGGCTCGATCCGGTGCTCTCGCCCAACGGATCGGGCCCCGAGCGCAGCTCACTGTCGGTCCGCTGGTCCTCGCCGCTGGTCTGGTGGCTCTCAGCCGCGTCGGCAGCGACCCATCGTGGATCAGCGACGTGCTGCCCGGCGCCGTTCTCCTCGGCCTCGGCCTGGTCACCTTCGTGGCGCCGTTGACCGCCACCGTCATGGGGGCCGTCGACGCCAACCATGTCAGTGTCGCCTCCGGCGTCAACAATGCAGTGGCCCGCACGGCCAGCCTCACCTCACTGGCCGTCATCCCTGTCGTCGCTGGACTGACCACGGCCACTGGCCCCGACCCGGTCACCGATGCTCACCGTACCGGCCTTGTCATCGCCGCTGTCTGCGCCGCAGTGGCGTCTCCGATCGCTTTCATCGGGCTCGCCCCGAGGACCCGGGTGCTCCCGTCGGCGCGGCGTAGCTACTGTCCCGTGGACGGACCACCCCTGCAGCCGACCCTGATTCGCTCCGCGTCCGGTGGGCTGGATGGTCGAGCTTCGGGTGGGGAATAGACCACCTTCGCTCAGTCGATGATCTCGGCCAGCTCGAGCAGATGCTGGGGAATGGTGACGCCCTGGGCCGCCACCGCCGTCTGGTTCACCGTCAAGCCCACCGATCCGATGTTGATGACGTCGAAGTCGGCCGGAGTGGCCTCGCCGCCCAGCACCCGGCAGGCGATCCCGCCGGCCCGGAATCCGCTGCCGTAGTAGTCGGCCCCCAGGCCGATCGCCGCCCCGCTGCGGGCGATGTTGGCGTCGGTGCCGATCACGAGCAGATTGCTGGTGTCGGCCACCTGGGCCAACGCCTCCATCCCCGACACGACGGTGGTATCGGGCGGCACCACGATGGCGTCGATCCCCCGATCCACCAGCCCCTGTGCTGCTTCGCCCACCTCGCCGGCATCGACGGCCGAGGCCACGTCGAGGACGAGCCCCCGCTCGGCTGCGATCGTGCCCAGTGCCGTGACAACCGCCTTCGAGTTCGCCTCGTTCGGATTGTGGACGACACCGAGCACGTCGAGGCCGGGCACGATCTCCTGGGCGGCATCGACCACCTGGGCCAGGGGTGGGAGGCTCTGGCTCCCGGTGATCCACGGATCGTGAACGGCCGGTCCCTCGATCAGGCCGGCGGCGACGGGGTCGGTGACCGAGGAGAACACGACCGGCGTGGTGGCACCAGCAGCCGACACCACCTGGCGGGCGGCCTGTGCCGCCGGTGTGCTCACGGTGGCGATCAGATCGACCTCGGTTTGGAGAAAGCCGTCGGCGATGGCTGTCAGCTCCGGGATATCCCCTCGGGCGTTGCGCTCGACGACCTCGATGGCGACGGTGTCGCAGGCGGCTGCCGAATCCTTGAACCCCGACGCCGCCAGTTCGAGGGCGGGCACCGGGGCGAGCACGGACAGGCCGACCACCGCCATGGGGAGTTGCTCGGTCGTCTCGACCGTGGATGCCGTCGCCGCCGAGGTCGCGTCGATGCCCACGGGCGTTGCCGAAGGCTCCCTGTCGCGTTCGGTGTCGGCGTCGCCACCACTGCTGCAGGCCGGGGCGGCGAGAGCCATCGCCGCAACCAGAGCCGTCAGGGCACACCGGGCCCGGCTCATCGGCTGCTGCCCTCCGGAGCCGGGCCGGTCCCGGCCTCCACCGGTTCGGCCTCCCGCTCCGCCGCCGATTCTCTTCGGCGGCGGCTGATCAGCCGCATCAGGTGGTCGATGAGGGCGATGAGGGCCGATTGGACGCGCTCCTTGCGGAGGGCGTCGGTGTCGACGATCGGTACAGCCGGATCGAGCGCGAGCACATCGCGAACCTGGTCGAGGGTGACGCGGGGGGCGTCGGGGAACCAGTTCACGGCGACGATGAAGGGGATCTTGCGATCCTCGAAGTAGTCGATCGCTCCGAACGAGTCGGCCACCCGCCGCACGTCGACGAGGACCACGGCGCCGATGGCCCCGGTGGAGATCTGGTCCCACATGAAGGCGAAACGGGTCTGTCCGGGGGTGCCGAACAGGTAGAGGATGAGCTCGTCGGGGACGGTTATCCGCCCGAAGTCCATGGCTACGGTCGTTGTGGTCTTGGACGGTACGGCTGCCCCGTCGTCGGCCCCCCGGGCCGCCATCGTCATGGTCTCCTCGGTCCGCAGCGGCGGTATCTCGGAGACAGCGCCGACGAAGGTCGTCTTTCCCACTCCGAATCCGCCGGCGATCACGATCTTGGCCGAGCGCGGCCTGGTGTTGGCGGGTGCCTCAGGGCTGTTGGTCATAGCGCCGAGATCGCCTTCCTGATCCGGTGGAGGAGGGAGAGATCGACCTCGGCGACAACATCCTCGGAGGCCAGGAGGCCCTCGGCCACCATCTCACTGGTGATGACCACGGCGGCCCGAAGCGGGATCTTCAACTCCGCTGCGATCTCGGCCACCGAGTGCGGCCCGTCGAGGTACTGGGCGATGAACCGCCGCTCGAATCGCAGATCGCCGAGCTTCCGTTCGCCATCGGGGGTCAACGAGACGAGCGCTTCGAGCGGTAGTTCGGCGGCGGCCCCCTGGGCCCGGGTGCGACCTTCGGTGTACATGAAGCTGCGGACGATCTCGTCGCCCACCACCGGCTCGTCCTGGAACCGCTCACCGCCGACCATCACGCATCCAGCGGATTCTTGATCGAGTCGATGACGTCAGGGGAGAGGAGCTCCGCTGCCTGCTCGATCAGCACCATCATCTCGTAGCCGATCAACCCCAGATCGGCACCGGCCTCGGCGATCACCGCCAGGCTGGCCCGGGCCGAGATACGGGACAGCAGGATCCAGCCGGTTCCGGTCTCGATGATCTGGCGAACGAAGGGCGACAGGTCGAAGACCTCGGCGGCGCTCTCGCACAGACTCGTCAACCCGGAGGTGATGGCGGCGAACGTGTCGGCCGACGTCCGGTCCATCCCTTTCGAGGAGATCAGGTGTATCCCGTCGGCCGACACCGTCTGAACCGACCGGACGCCGGGCGTCTCCTCCTCGAAGCGATCCAACAGCCAGCTCAGGCGCACCTCGTAGCCGTCCATCACTGCCCGCTTCCCGGATGGGCGGCAGGAGTCGGTGGGGTGGAGAGCCCCCGCTGGAGGGCTCCGAGATCGGCCCGGACCGACTCCGCCGATCGGTGGAAGGCGGCGCTGTCGTCGAGTTCGGGCGAGCGTTCCCGGTCGACGACGTCGGGCAGGTTCGCCCCGGCCACCCGCCGGCCCGTGCCGAACAGGGGTACGAGATCGGTTCCGGTCGCCGGGCCGGGCGGTGCCGGCGTGGCCGCAGCCATCGCCGGCACCGGTGGGACCTCCAGGGGAGGGACCGACGGGCCGGGTCTCGACGGTAGCGAAGGAGGGATGTTCGACCGGCTCGGGCCGTCGGACGGCGTGCGGGCCGACCCGGTCCATACCGACGGGGGGGCTCCGAATCCGGCGGCCACCACCGCCGGCGCATCGTCGGGAATGCGCCCCGATCGCGGCTCGACCGGTGGGGCGATGGAACGGGGGCCGGCGTCGATGACCCCCTCGGGCATGGGAGACACGATCAACGCCCGGGGTATCCGGACCCGCACGGTGAGTCCGGCCGGGACCCGATCGAAGATCTCGACTTCCATGCCGTACTTCCCGGCCAGCTTCCCGACGACGAAGAGGCCCAGATTTCGCGAGGGCGTCTCGGCTGAGGTGGCGGCCGCTGCGATCCGGGCGTTGGCTTCGGCGATCTCGTCGTCGGTCAGGCCCAGCCCGCTGTCGACCACGGCCAGGATGTAGCCCATCCGGGTGTAGCGGGCGATGATCTCGATCGGTTCGCTGGGCGGAGAGAACCGGGCCGCGTTCTCCGTGAGCTCCGACAGGAGATGGGCCAGGTCGGCGGCGGCGTCGCCCATGATCTCGGCGTCGTCCATGACGTTGAGCCGGATCCGGTCGAACTCCTCCACCTCGGACATGGTCGAGCGCAGCAACTCCGACACCAGCACCGGGCCGGTGAAGCGTCGGGCCACATCGGCGTCGGCCAGGATCAGCAACGACTCGGCGTTGCGACGCATCCGGGTGGCGAGGTGGTCGATGTTGTAGATCTGCGCCAGCCGATCGGGGTCCGACTCGTGCTGCTCCAGCTCGTCGAGCGATTGCAGCATCCGCATCAGCAGCTTCTGGTTGCGGCGACCGAGGTTCACGAACATGTGGGCCACGACCGCACGCGACATCGCCTGCTCGCTGGCCAGCCGCACGGCGGTGCGGTGCAGCTCGTTGAACGCGGCCGACAACCGCCCGATCTCGTCCCCGGTCTCCACCGGGATCTCCTCGATCGTCGGCACCTCGGCCAGATCGCCCTGGGTCCGCATCATGGCCACGATCGACGGGAGCTCCACGGTGGCGATGTTGGTGGCCCGGTGCTCGACCCGTCCGAGCGAGGTCCGGATCGAGCGGGCCAGGAGGAACAGGAAGCCGGCGAGCAACGCCAGCACCCCGAGGCTGATCACGACGGCCAGTACCAGGTCCTGCGACGCCTGGCTGTCGATGGCCACCGTGTCGCGTTGCATCGCGGCCCGCAGCTCCGTCTCGTGCGACTCGAGCTCGGCGGCGACGGCGGCCCGCTGGCTGAGCACGGCGGCCGGATCCAGCCGCACGTGCTGACCGATCAGCAGCCGGGTGAACCGGTCCCGGAGCACCTGGTACTCGGCCCAGGCCGGGCTGTCGAGGTAGGCCGCGATCTCCTGGCCGGTTGATGGCACACCGAGATCCAGCGCGACGTTGACGGCCTCGTCGGAGGAGCCGATCCGGGCGCCGACGGTTTCCAGCGTCGCCTGGGACGGGGCCCCCTCGGCCAGCGCCTGCTGGAGGGCAGCGCCTTCCAGCGCCAGCGATTCGCGGGCTCGCTCCAGCAGCACCGTGGTGGTCAGGTTGGCCAGCGTCCCGCGGTCGCTGATGTCGTAGTCACCGATGCTGAGCAGCTGCTGGGGGAGGCGTGAGAACAGGTCTATGGCTTCGAGCCGGGCCGGATCGTCCCGGGTGGAGATGGTGGTCTGGATGCTGGCCGCGCTGTCGCCGATCCGCGACCGCAGGTCGATGACCTGGCTGTACACCCGCTCGGCCTTGTCCAGGGAGTCGGCCCCGAGAGCCACGTCGGGGGATCGGAGGCGGTTGATCGCCCCATCGACCTCGGCCCGCTCGGCGGCCAGGGCGTCGTCGGTCGCCGTTGGATCGAACAGGGCGCTGCGCTCGTTGCCGATCGCATCGGCCAGGTCCGACACCGCGGCCTGACGGTCGAGCTCCTCCAGCTGGTGGGCAGCAGCCCGGCGTGTCGACAGCGCGTCCCGAACGTCGCTGACCGACAGGTAGCCGATGAGCGCCAACGGCAACGCCGTGATGCCGAGGAGCTTCGACCGAAACGACAGCTTCCGAGCAACCATGATCGATCGCGGTTGGACCAGACGACCCGCCCGCCCCTCCACCTCTCCGTTTACCGCCCAGGGATGTCACTGGCAGGTCGGCAGCCGCTCCCGGGTAGGCCGGGGCCGGCGCAGGTACCCGCCGTTACCGCGCGGCTGCTAAGGTAGCGGCGTTGGTGGGCCGGACGCTACCTCTTGGGACGTTCTGGTCTGATTCCTCACTTGCGACGGCCGCTGGCACCAGACCCAGGGAGCTGCAAGGCCGAGATGACGGTCGACTTCGAGACGATGCGTGCCGCTGGATGCTCCGCCCTCGAGGCGGGCCTGCTCGCCGAGTCGCAGGGGATGAGTCGGCTCGAGGTGTTCAAGGCGATCCTGCAGCACTGGAGCGTCGAGCCGTTCGCCGTCGAACACATGGAGCGCTACACGTCCGGCTATCCGTCCCGGGCAGCCCAGGCCGCTGCGACCATAGGGCTGGCGGCGGTCGTGCTGGCCTACCCCACGGCGTCGGGCGAGGAGTTCGCCGCCTTCGAGCGGGTCACCGGTCTGAGCCGCAAGGTCGACGCCCTCGCCCGGGCCGGCCGGGCCGACGACGCCCTCCGGTTCTACGACCGGCTCGACCCCGATGCGCTTCGGCTGACACCGATCACCCAGGCCGCTGCTCGGGACGCCGTGCGGTCGCGCCGGGTGCGCTCAGCGCCGCAGCGCTCGGTGGTCGTCGACCCCGTCGAGGAGCACCCTTGGGGCTGGGCCTTCTCGTCGGGCGACCCGGCGAACCGTCTGGCCGATCGGTACGAAGCCCGGCCACTCCTCGTCGACCGGTTCACGGGAGCGGTGATCGAACTCGACGGCGACGAGTCCCTCGAGGTCCACGTGGGACGGTACGAAGAGACCGGATGGCCGAACCTCCGCTGACGGCCGTTGGGGCACCGGGCCCCCGCCCCCGGCGCAGCAGTACCATCATCGCCTGATGCGAGGCGTTCCCGTCCCCGAGCGTGAGGAAGACTTCGCCGCCGATGCCGGCGAGCTGTTCTTCGACCTGGTGTTCGTGTTCGCCTTCTCCCAGCTGGTGTCCTTTCTGGTCACCCACCCGACCTGGGCCGGCGCCGCCGAGTTCGTGCTCCTGTTCACGATGGTGTGGCTGCCGTGGACCCAGTTCACGTGGTCGGCCAATGCCGTGGCCGGCAACAGCCGCCCGGTGCGGCTGCTGTTCCTGGTGGCCACCGTGGCCAGCATCCCCATGGCCGCATCGGTGGTGGGGGCGTACGCCGCCGGTGGCGCGGCCTTCGCCCTGTCGGCGTCGGTGATCCTGGCCATGGGCCTGTTCACGATGATCAGCGGGCTGGGCGACGAGCCCGTGGTCCGGGCCTCGATCGTGCGGTACTCGATTCCCAACTGGATCGCCATCACGCTCATGGTGGCCGGCGGCTTCGTGCCCTTCACCTCGCGGGTGGTGTCGTGGTCGGCGGCCATGGTGATCGTCATAGCCGGCACGATCGGCGCCGGGCAGAGTGAGTGGCTGGTCCGCCCCGGGCACTTCGCCGAGCGGCACGGGCTCATCGTGATCGTGGCGCTGGGGGAGGTGATCGTGGCCCTGGGCCTACCGCTCACCAACGCCCTGGCCGACAACGAGGGAGTGGCCCCGGCCAACCTGGTCGCTCTGGTGGCGGCCGGCGTGTTCGCCGGCCTGTTGTGGTGGGGTTACTTCGACCGTCCGTTGCCGGCGCTGGAGCACCGACACGAGGCGCTGGAGGGGGGTCAGCTCCGGGGCCGGTTCGCCCGGGACGTGTACACCTATGCCCACTACCCGCTGGTGGCGGGGGTGATCCTGTGTACCGCGGGCCTGAAGACGATCACCCTCCATCCGGGTGAGCCGATCGCCGTGCCGTCACTGGTCCACCTGGGGGCCGGCCTCGTGCTCTACCTGCTGGGGGTGGTGCTGGCGGTGGTCCGGGCCTTCGGGGCGCTGGCGGTGGAGCGGCTGGTGGCGGCCGCCGCGCTGGTGGCCGTCATCGCCGCCGTCTCCCGTCTGGACGGGGTGCTGGTGTTGATGGCGGTGGACGCCGTCCTGCTGGCCATGTTGGTGGTGGAGCACCACCGGGTGGAGAACCTGGCCCGGACCGTACCCATGAGCCGGGTGACGCGAGCCAAGAGCTGACGGCCATCGCGGGGCGACGGCGATGTGGTTGCGCTCCCGAGGTGTCTCGCGTCGCCCGAGGGCATCGCATCACCGGTGGAGGTGGCGGGGATCCCAGAGAGCGAGCTCGAGGTGGTTGGGGCCGTCCATCGTCTTGCGGGGGCCGCCGAAGGTGCGGGTGACCCGGCGCCGGTTGTCGTAGCGGGGCCAACCCGGGTTGCCGTCGGTGGCGTAGGCCACCCACGCCCTGGCCATCTCGTCCGACAGCGCCGCCACCTGTTCGGGGCAGCGGTCGTACCCGGTGAAGCCGGCGATCGTTGGGTGGTCGTAGGTGCCGAACACGAACGGCACCTCGAGCACGTGGGCCGCTCCGATGAGGCCGTCGAACAGGGGGCTCTCCCAGTCGAAGCGGTACATGTGGGCCGGGCCCGACGCCGCCTGCCATCCGGCCACGGCGACCGAGGCGGCCCGGAACGTCCAATCTGATCCGATGGCGATGGCCAGGTCGCGATTGCCCACCGGCTCCCGGGACAGGGTGCGGGCCCGCCGGTAGGTCGACACCACATCGTCGGGATGCTCGTGCCACCGGCCCACCAGGGAGCGCAGCTGGTCGTCGGTCACCTGGTCGAAGCGCTCGTCGCGGCCCCAGAAGAAGCCCATCTCGTGACGGTTGGTGCCACACAGCACCGGGACGCCGAGCCCGGCCGCCAGCACCCCGCCCGGGTCCTCGGGCACCAGACCTCCGTCGGTCACCGGGCGGTAGAAGACGCCGCCCGACCGGGGAGTGGCCGCGTCCTGGGCCGCCATCAGGGTCTCCACCGGCAGCTCCCGCAGCTTGTCGGCTGATACCCCGAGGTGGGCCAGCACCCGGCCTGCGGTGTCGTCGGCCTCGGCCACGGAAGAGACCAGGTTGTACGAGCCCGATTGGAGAACGGCCCGGGTGAAGCCGCCGGTGGCCCCGGCGGCCAGGTGGGAGGCGATGGAGGTGGCCCCGGCCGACTCGCCGAACACGGTCACGTTGGCGGGGTCGCCGCCGAAACCGGCGATCTCGCGTTGGACCCAGTCGAGCGCCGCCCGCTGGTCGGCCAGAGCCTCGTTGCCGCTGGCCCCGATGGCCGGGCAACGCAGCCACCCCAGCAGCCCGAGGCGGTAGTTGACGCTCACCACCACCACGCCCCGGGCGGCCAGCCGGGCCCCGTCGTAGGCCGGGACGCCATTGGAGCCGGCCACGAACGCCCCGCCGTAGATCCACACCATCACCGGTAGCCGGGCCTCCGGGTCGGCGCTGGGGGTCCACACGTTGAGGTTGAGGCAGTCCTCGCTCTTGTGGGGTGACGACAGGTCGGCCAGGAACCGTCCGGGGGACGGGGCGCCCTGCATGGGCGCCGGGGCGAGCGCGGTGGCCGACCGCACGCCGTCCCACGGCTCGACCGGCGCTGGCGGCCGGAACCGCCGGTCGCCGACCGGCGGAGCGGCATAGGGCACGCCGAGGTAGGCGGTGACGCCGGTGTCGAGGCGGGTTCCTTCGATGACTCCGGAGGAAAGAGTGAGGCGAGTGGTCACGCCCGGGAGCCTAGACAACGACGGACGTTGAGTTCAGGTTGAAACGATCTGTCTGCCGCCCCGGGGCGGCGACCGCCGTCAGCTGGCCCGAGCCTGGCGAGACGCCGGCCGGGGCCGGTCGGCTTCGCCCCGGGCGCCTGGCCGGCCCACCGAGCGCACCTGGCGGTTGCCGGCCTGGCGATGGGCCAGGATGGCGAGGATGGTGAGGAAGGCCACCACGTTGATCGAGGCCAGCATCACCATCCGGTACCATTGGTTGGACGTGTCGGAGCCGGCCGTCATGCCGTGATACGTGGCGAACACGTACAACCCGAAGCTGGTGCGGTGGATCTGGCGCCACAGGGCCCGTGGAATCCGCTTCATCACCAGCGACGTGAGTTCCACCGCCACCAGCAGGTAGAAGCCGATCACACCCCAGGCCACGTTGGTGGGCTGCCACTCCGAAGCCCATGGCACCAGCACCTCGAGCCAGCCGAAGTGGACGTAGGTGTCGGCCACGAGCCCGGCGATATGGACGCCGGTGAACAGCAGGGCGGCCATGCCGAAGAACCGGTGCAGGTCGAGCAGCTTGGCCGGGGGGCTGGCCTTCGACGCTGCCTTGGTGGAGAGCATCAGCCCCCAGCAGACCGATGCCGTAACGAGGGCCCAGGCCACGATGCCACCTGAGCGGGCGGCGAACCACCAGATCTGCGGGTTCATGCCGCCGTCCTTCCTGCGCCGCCACCGCTGGTGGCGCGCTCGCTGTGTCGTTCGTCGTCGCCCGGGGGTCGGTCGCCGTTCCACCGGAGGATGTCGCCTCCGGCTGTCACCACGATGCCCGGGGTGCCCATGTCAGCCAGTACCCCGAGGGAATTGGCCGCCCCGGCCAGGAGGGCGGCCTTGGCCGCCACCTCGGCCCACCAGGCCTGCGAGGAGCAGGTGGTGACGGCCACCACGTCCGTGGACGACGGGCGCCCGGTGGTCGGGTCGATCAGGTGATGGAGGCGTTGGCCGCCGGGACCAGGCCAGGACCGACGCAGGGTGGTGCTCGTGGTGACCGCCCCACTGTCGGGGGTGAACGCGCCCAGCTCGGTGCCCGGGGCGAGCGGATGGTCGACCCCGATCCGCCAGCGGGGGCCGTACCACGGCTGGCCGTGCACCCGGAGGTCTCCGCCCAGGTCGACGCAGACCGTGGTGGCCCCTTCGACCCGGCACCATCCGGTGACCCGGTCCACGGCCAGGCCTTTGCCGATGCCGCCCGGGTCGAATCGGGTGCCGGCGGGCAGCCGCACCCCGTTGACCTCGGCCAGCAGTTCAATCGGGTCGCCGCTGCCGGGCACCGGCTCGACCTCGTCGGCGCCGCCGGCGGGCCCGGGCTGGCCACCGCCCAGCCACGACCGGCGGTAGCCGGCCGCTTCGAGCTGATCGAGAAGTAGCGGGTTGAACCGGCCGCCGGTGACCACCCGGGCCTGCTCGGCCCGCTGGACCAACTCGAACGTGGCCGCCGACACGATCGTCAGCCGCCCCCGATGGCGGTTCAGCCCACAGATCTCGCTGTCGGGGAGGAAGCGGCTCCAGCGGCGCTCCAGCTGACGTACCTGTTCCGCGGCGGCCGCCGCCAGGCCGGCGTCGTCGCCGGATCCGCCAACGACCACCCGGCACGATGTGCCGAGGGCTTCGAAGGCGACGGTGGCCACCGGGACCAGGTCGGGCGCCGGCGGGAGTCGGTCGGCCTCCAGGGGCCGACCGGGGAGCGACGGCTCCTCGGCCCGCGGGAGGGTGCGGATGGTCCCGCGGGCCGGGCCGTCGGCGGGCAGCGGGCGGCAGGGGGAGACGATGGAGGATGCGGGCCCGCCCTCGCTGCGGGTCGGCATCGTCAACTCCCCTTGGTGGTGGGGGGTGCCGTGGTGGTGGGCTTGGCCGTGGTGGGCGGCTGCGTGGTAGGGGGCTGGGTGGTGGGAGCGGCCGTGGTGGGGGCCTGCGTGGTGGGGGCGGCGGTGGCCGGCGGCTGGGTGGTGGGAGCGGCCGAGGAGCCGGGCTTGGCCGTGGTGGGGGCGGCGGTGGCCGGCGGCTGGGTGGTGGGAGCGGCCGAGGGCGGGGTGGTGCCCTGGGCGGCCGAGCTGGCGGGGCCGCCGGCCGCGGGCTTGGTGGTCGACCCCGTGGAGGCCGCGCTGGCCGCGGTGGACGAGGCGGCGCCGGTCACGGTCACCGACGACGCCGTAGCGGGCAGAGCGCCTTCGGGGGCCGTGGCCGACAGGGGTACCGGTTGGCCCGTGGCGTCGAGTGGGGTCCCAGGCGCTCCGGCCAGGGGATCGACCGAGATGCTCACCGCCGGGGCATCGACGGCCGAGGCGAGGGTGGCGTCAGCCTCACCGGTGCCGGCCTCGGTGGTCGCCTCGTCGTCGGGTTGGAGCAGGGGACCCATGGCCACGACCATGGCGGCGAACGAGACCGCCGACGCCCCGCTGGCCACGAGCCGGCTGGGTGACCAGGATCTCATCCAGCGGTCGGCGCTGTCCCGCAGGCGGTCGCCCACGGTGGCGTCGTCGTCGATCGAGGACGACGGGACGGCAGCCAGGGGCATCGTGTTGTCGGCCAGGAGCCGGCGGGCCGGGCCGCTGCGTGTGGGGCCGGGACGGTGTTCCTGAACGGGGGCGGGCCACCCGGGCGTGTCGAAGTCGAACACCCCGCCGGACGGGCCACCCGATGATGGGCCAGCCGGAGCAGCTGGGTGCGGGGCGTCGTCCCAGCTGCCCGGCCAGCGATCAAAGGACCGGTCGAACCCAGTGGCGGCTATGGGCTGGGTGCTGGCGACCGGCGGCGGCGGCCCGTCCTGGGCCCGCCGTGAGCGCATCGGGGCCACCCCGCCCTTCGGCTTCCGGCCGGCCGGACGGCTGTCCGCCTGGCCGGAGCGGCGGGCGAGGAGGGCCGCCAGGCGCTCCTCGGTCGTGGGCTCGTCAATCATCGTTGCTTCGCTCCTCGGTGAAGTTCGGCACGCCGTTTCGGAGGGTTACCGAAACGGCGATCTCGCTGCCCCGTCGGGTGAACACGACCTTCACCAGGTCGGCCCGATTGGTGTCCACGGTGTGCGACCAACCGCTGGCCTCGCTCGCCGACACCAGGCCGAGCCGGGCGCCGTCGGTGACCGACACGGTGAGCGAGCCGGCACCGGTGACGATGTGGTCGTAGGTGGAGGTCTGAGGGGCCCGGGTGGTGCTCGTGGCGGGCAGGGCGGTGGTGGTGGGCCGGGCCGTGGTGGAGGGGGTGGAAGGGATGGTGACGGTAGGCCGCGCGGTGGTCACCGTGGCCGGGGGAAGGGTGTTCGTAGCCTGGCTGCTGGCCGGCCGGGTGGTGGCCGTGATCTGCTGGCTGCTGGCTGGTGCGGTGTTGGCGGCGGCCGGTGCCGCCGTGCTCGAGGCGATGGGTGGGCTGGAGCTGGTACCGGACGAGACCGGTAGGCCCGGGGCGACGCCGGTGCCGGCCGGCAGGGTGCTCCCGTTGCCAGGGGCGGAGCCGGTCGCCGCCGGATCGGTGGGCAGCACCGTGGTGACGGTGCCGGGATCGACGGCCGCTGGGGCGGTGTCGCTGAGGGGCAGGAGGCCGGCGTCGGCCGAGGTGAGGGTGGCCGCCGTCTCGACGTCGGCCCCCTCGCCTTCGGCCTGGCCCAGCGACATGACGCCGAGGTTCAGGCCGGCGGCGGCGAGGACGGTGGCCAGGATGAGGCCGGTGCTCTGTACTGCGCCTGGTAGAGGGGTCACGGTGCTCCTTCCGTGAGGGCTGACGTCGCCCGAGGGGGGATTGGTTTGGCTCGGGCGGGAAGAATCACCCAGGGCGATGGGCTCAATCGTCGTCGGAGTCGACGATTGACGTGACCACGTTGCCGTTCCGCACCGTGGCGACCAGGTCGTGCTTCTCGGACCCCTTGGTGAAGGTGATCTCGATCTTCTCCGGCCCACCGTTGTGGACCTGGGAGGTCACGCCCGGTGCGTTGTGGATGGCGACGAGGCGGATCTCGGTGCCGTGCACGGTCACGTCGATGGTGGAGAGGTCACGCGCCGTGATGACCGTGGTCGACGTGGTGGTGGCCCGGGTGGTGGTCGTCGAAGGCCAGGTGGTGGACGTCGGGGCCCGGGTTGTGCTCGTGCTCCGCGACGTGGGGCTGCTGGTCGGAGCGGTGGTGGTGGTCGGCGGCGGGATGCTCACCGACGAGGCGGCCGAGCCGCCGTTCACCGGCGCCGACGAGCCGGCAACGGATCCGGGCTCGTCGGCCACCGGGAGGCTGGTCTCCTCGCCGACGGGGGCATCGGTGCCCGTGCCGTCGTCGGGGGGTGCCGCCTCGCCGTCGGCCGGCTCGCCTCCCGGTTTCTCCGTGGCGTCGCCCGACGGGGGAGTGGTGGTGCCACCGTCGGCGGAGATCGTGCTCGACGCCTCGCCGATGCCCACCATGGGACGCTGCGAGTCGGAGGTGGACATGCCCTCGCCGCCGTCGGCCGCCGAGACCACCGAGGTGTCCTGGGGTAGGAACCGGGTTGCTCCCTGCACGCCGACCAGGGCGATGGCCGCCACCAGCACGGAAGTGGCCAGGGCCTGGACGGCATGGCGACGGCGTCGGGCCCGGGTCATGCGGGGCTGCAGCTCGTCCCAGCGGTCGAACGCCTCGTGGCGCAGCGGCACCAGCGTGGCCAGCCGCTGGCGGACATGGCCGTCGAGCTCGGCATCGGCCCACCCGGACTGGTCGTCGGACTGGTCGTCGGGAGGCCACCGGCCGTCGTCGGAGCCGTCGTCGTAGAGGTCCCAGCCGTCCTCGTCCCAGCCGTCGTCGAATGGATTGGCGCCTCGACTGTTGTCAACGCCCATGGTGGTGCCCCTCCGCATCCATGGCCAGGCGCAGCGATCGCCGCGCCTGATTCAGATGGAACTTGACCGCCCCCACCGAAATGCCGAGATCCACGGCGATGTCGGCGATCGGGAGGTCGTCGATGTAGAACAGCGCGGCGGCGCTGCGTTGCTGCGGCGGCAGCCCGGCCAGGAGGTCGAGCAGGCGCAGTTCGCCCGCCACTCCCGGGGCGTGGTCGTGCTCCGGCGTCGGCCGGTCGAGCGATTCCCGCCGTTTTCGGCGCTGACTGGACCGGTGGGCGTCACGGCCCTGGTTGATCGCCACCCGCCGCACCCAACCGACCGGGTTGTCGTACCGGCGCACCTTGCGCCAGCGGGTGGAGGCCTTGATGAACGCTTCCTGCACACAGTCCCGGGCCGCCTCCCGGTCGCCCGTGATCAGGGTCAACGAGCGGACGAGCTGGTCGTAGTGGGCGTGGAAGAACGCTTCGAATTCAGGCTCCGGAAAGGTCACTTGCTGCTCGGTTCGCTCGCCGCCCCAGCCTCGCTGACCGACCGCGGTCACCGCCGGGCCCGGCGCCGGGGAGGTCGGCAACGTGTCTCGGAGCGCCGCAGGCATGGTCACGGCACGCCACGGACACCCTAGGAGGTTTGGCTCAGCAGGAAAAGGGTCTCAGGTCACCAGGTCGCAGGCCGCTCCGGCGCCGGCCCGTCCTGGCCCGGCCTGCGACGCCCGTGGTAGACCAGAGGGAGGACCGAACGGACGAAAAGGGGGCCCGTCGTGGACTACACGATCGGCGTGGGCACGGTGGGTGCCGGCCTGTGGGTGAGCTACAACTCGGGCGGCAAGTTCCGCCACATCTTCCGGGGCGTGGAGCCCGAGTGCAACTGTCGGGCGCTGGCCGTGAGCCCCCACACCCCAGGGGTGATCCTGGCCGCCCAGGACCAGGTGGGCGTGATCCGCTCGGACGACAACGGCGGCACCTGGGAGCGGATCGGTAACACGATCGATTCCGACATCTGGTCGCTGGCCTTCGACCCCCACGACGACCAGCGGATCTACGTCGGCACCCGCCCCGGCGTGTGGTGCTCGAGCGACGGCGGGGCGTCATTCCACCCGCTCGACACGAGCATCTCCGAGCAGTGCCCGATCGGGGTTCCCCGCACCACCAACGTGATCGTCGACCCGGTCGACGCGAACACGGTGTGGGCCTCGGTCGAGGTCAACGGGCTGCACGTGAGCCACGACCGGGGCCAGACGTGGACCGCACTGCCTTCCCTCGGTCAGTCGGAGTTCTACGACGACGTGCACGGGTTCGCCATCCGCCAGACGACGGCCGGCACCCAGTTGCTGGCCACCTCGCCGTTCGGATTCGCCCGGTCCAACGACCAGGGCCAGACGTGGGACTGGCACGAGTTCGCCGGTTTCCCCGGCTCGAAGATGGAGTACGCCTACTGCCGGGCCGTGCGCGAGCCGTGGGACGACGGCACCCTGATCGTGTGCGCCGGCGACTACATCCCGGGCCAGACCGGCGCCATCGAGGTGTCGCGTGACGCCGGAGACTCCTGGGAACGGGCCGAGCTGCCGGTCACGCCGAACTCCACCATGTACTGGCAGGCCCATCATCCCGACCTGCCCGGGGTGGCGCTGGCCAGCTCGGTGTTCGGTCAGATCTACGTCACCGAGGATCACGCCCAGAGCTGGCGCAAGCTCGACCGGGACTTCGGCGAGATCCGCGCCCTGTCGCTCACGCCCGCCTGATACTGGCCCATGGCCGAGATCCAGCTTCTGGGGATGACCCATTACCCGCCCTTCGCCGGCCGGGACGAGTTCATGAGCGGCATCCACCACCGGATGCTGGCCGACCCGGATGTGCCGGCCGAGGCGAAGGACCCGGCCAACTGGCCGGCCGACCAGCAGGCCGAATGGGGCAGCGACGGAGGCAAGGCGTCGGCCCCGGTCCACCGGGCCGCCCTCATCGCCGGGTTCGACCGGGTGCGGGCGGCGCTGGAGCGCTTCGACCCCGAGGTGGTGATCGTCTTCGGCGACGACCAGTACGAGAACTTCACCGAGGATCTGATCCCGGCCTACTCGGTCCTGGCCTACCCCGACCGCACGGTCCACCCCTACCGCACCCGGATCGGGCGGGCCGTGCCCAGCTACTGGGCCGACGAGCCGGAAGACCACGCCGTCACGATCAAGGGCCGACCCGACGTGGCCCGCCACATCGCCGGCGCCCTACTCGACCGGGGCTTCGACATCGCCTACGCCTACCGGCCCCTCCACGACGAGCAGTTGGCCCACGCCTTCCTCAACACCGTGCTCTTCCTCGACCACCGCCGTGGCGGCTTCCCCTGGCCCATGGTGCCGATGCCGATCAACTGCTACGGCTCGAAGGTGATCGCGGCCCAGGGTGGCTGGAAGCCGTTCGGCGAGACGCTGGAGCTCGACCCGCCGTCGCCGGCGCCGTGGCGCCTGATGGATCTGGGCGGCGCCACCGCTCGCGTGCTGGCCGATAGCCCATGGCGGGTCTCGATCATCGCCTCGTCGTCGTGGTCGCACGCCTTCCTGGTGGACCACCAGTGGCGCCTGCGGCCCGACACCCCGGCCGACCGCACCTTGTACGAGGCCATGGTGGCCGGCGACTACGACACCTGGGCCAAGACCACCACCGACGCTGTGGTCCACGCCGGTCAACAGGAGGTGCTCAACTGGTTCGCCCTGCTGGGGGCAGCCCGGGAGCTCGGGGCGGCCCTCAGTTGGAGCGAGTTCGTCGAGACGTGGATCTTCAACTCCAACAAGGTGTTCGCCGAATGGGAACCGGCCCGGTGACGGGCCTGCCCGGTGCGCTGGCCGGCGCCCTCGACGGCAAGGTGGCACTGGTCACCGGCACCAGCCCCAACATCGGCGGTGTGCTGGCCTCGGGCCTGGCCGCCGCCGGGGCCCAGGTGGCCTGCAACGACGTGGTCGAGGCCACGGCGGCCGACCGGGTGGCCCGGATCGAAGCCGCCGGGGGAGAGGCCCTGGCCGTCCCCTTCGACGTGACCGACGCCGAGGCGGTGGCCGCCGGGGTGGCCGCCGTGCTGGAGCGTTGGGGCCGCATCGACGTGCTGGTCAACTGCGCCGTCCGGTTCGACACGATGGGCATCCTCGACATGCCGGTGGAGCGGTTCCGGCGCCAGATCGACATCATCCTGGGTGGAGCCTTCCTCGTCACCCAGGCCGTGGCCCGCTCCATGGTGGAACGGGGAATCGGGGGATCGATCATCAACATCCTGTCCACCGCCGCATGGCAGGGACAGGCCGGCAACGTCGGCTACTCCACCGGCAAGAGCGGGCTGATCAACTTCACCCGATCGGTGGCCATGGAGCTGGCCCCCCACGGGATCCGGGTCAACGGGTTCACCCCCACCGCCACCATGCCCGACGAACCGGAGCTGGCCGATCGCTTTCGCACCGCCGTGGCCCGGGCCACCGAAGCCGGCACGATGGCGTTCGAGAACCTGAACCCGTGGCCCCGGCTGCCCACCCCATCCGATTACGTGGGGCCCGTGGTGTTCCTGGCGTCCGACGCCTCCACCCTGATGACGGGGTCCAACCTGACGATCGACGGCGGCGCCCTGGCCAAGTACTGGCCCCAGATCCCGGCTCGGCCGGCCGCCGCCAACGGCGACGACGCCTGAGGCCCCCGTGACCGACCCCATCGTCGTCGACATCCACGCCCACGTGTTCCCCCGGGGCCTGCCCGACCTGGCCGCAACCACCGGCGACGGCCGCTGGCCCAGCTTGGTGGTCGACGACGATCCCCGGCTGATGTGCGGGTCCGTGGTGTTCCGCAAGGTCGGCCCGGCCTGTTTCGACCTCGCCCACCGCCTGGCCGAGCTGGACGCCGACAGGATCGACCACCAGGTGATCTCTCCGGTGCCGATCACCCTGGTCGACTGGGCCCCGCCGGCCGAGGCGGCCCGCTTCCTGGCGGCCCAGAACGACGCCCTGGCTGCCTTCGCCGCCGAATCCGGCGGGCGGTTCCTGGCGTTGGGGGCGTTGCCCTTGCAGGACACCGACCGGGCCCTGGCCGAGCTGGCCCGGGTGCGGGGCGAGCTGGGCATGGCCGGGGTGGAGATCACGGCCATGGTCGACGGGAGGGAGCTCGATCATCCCTCGCTCGATCCGTTCTGGGAAGCAGCGGCGGCCGACGCCACCCCCGTCTTCATCCATCCCGCCCACCAGGAACTGGCTATCCGCCGCCAGGGCCAGCCCTACGAGTTCGGCCTGGGGATGCTCACCGATACCGCCCTGGCCGCCTCGGCCCTGGTCTTCGGCGGCGTCCTCGATCGCCATCCGGGCCTGCGGGTCGCCCTTTCCCATGGGTGCGGCACCTACCCCTGGGTCCATCCCCGCCTGCGGTACATGGCCACCCGAGCCCCAGGGGCGCCGTCGGTCGAGCACCTCGACGAGCTGGTCCGCCGCCTGTGGGCCGACTGCCTGGTGTTCGACCCGGCCCACCTCGGTCTGCTGGTGCAGCGTTTCGGCGCCGACCACCTGCTCTACGGCACCGACCACCCCTTCCTGCCTGAGCGGTTCGCCGGGCCCCGGGCCGTCGTCGAGGAGGCCATCGCCGCTGGTTGCGGGATCGACGAAGGGGCGCTCGGGGCCAATGCCCTCGAGTTCCTGGGATTACCCGCCCGAAATTAAGAGTGTGAACCGCGCCTAACGCGGTCGCAGTGTCCTCAGAATGGTGCCTGTGCTTCTCGCTGCTGAATCCGCCCGGTCGGACCTCGTGGACCTCGACGTCCCCCTCTGGGACTGGGGGGTGCTGGCCATCGCCATCTTCAGCCTCCTGGCCATCGACCTGTGGCGCCACCGGGAGGCGCACGCGCCGAGCCCCCGTGAGGCCCTGATCGAGTCGGTTGTGTGGGTCAGCTGTGGCTTGGCCTTCGCCGGGTTCGTGGCCATCCAGTTCGGCAGCGGGGCGTTCGGCGAGTACCTGAGCGGCTACCTGATCGAGAAGTCGCTCAGCGTCGACAACGTGTTCGTGTGGTCGATGCTGTTCACCACGCTGGCCATACCGCTCAAGTACCAGCACCGGGTGCTGTTCTGGGGCATCTTCGGGGCGCTGGTGCTGCGGGGCATCTTCATCGGGGTCGGCAGCGCCCTCATCTCCCGGTTCTCCTGGCTGCTGGTGGCCTTCGGCGTGTTCCTCGTGATCACCGGGGTGCGGATCGTCCGCCACCGGGAGGACGAAGGCGACGTGGAGGCCACCCGGGGCGTGGGCCTGCTGGGCCGGATCATGCCGGTGTCGAACGAGCTCGACGGCCAGAAGTTCTTCACCCGCATCGGCGGCAAGCGGGCCGCCACCCCGCTGCTGGCCGCTCTGTTCGTGGTCGAGCTGACCGACGTGATCTTCGCCGTGGACTCGGTGCCGGCCATCCTCGCCGTCTCCAACGAGCCCTACCTGGTGTTCGCCTCCAACGCCTTCGCCATCCTCGGGCTGCGGGCCATGTACTTCCTGCTGGCCAACGCCAAAGAGCGGTTCCACTTCCTGTCCCACGCCCTGGGGGCCATCCTCGTGTTCGTGGGGGTCAAGATGATGCTGTCGATCTGGTACCACCTCGACACCTACGTCTCGCTGGGAATCATCCTCGCCCTGCTCACGGCGGCCATCCTGGCCAGCCTGGCCCGGACCCGGCGGCAGGGGCCGGTGCCCGAGGGCGCGGCGGGCCACGACGGCCACCACCACCAACACTGACGGGGTACCGGCCGGTGGCGCTCAGCCGACTCGGGCGAAGAGCGTCTTGAGGTAGGCGCCCTGGCGGAAGCCGACCGGGTGGTCGTCGGCGTGGCTCGTCCGTTCGATCTCGTGCAACGGCCGCCCGCCTCCGGCCGCCGCCTGGTGTACGGCGTCGAACAGGTCGTCGGCCGGCACCCGGCTGGAGCACGACGACTGCACCAGGACCCCGCCCGGTGCCAGCAGCGGCAGGGCCAGGGTGGTGAGACGGCGGTAGGCCCCGAGGGCCCGGGGCACGTCGGCCTGCTTGGAGGCGAACGACGGCGGGTCGACCACCACCAGGTCGTACCGGGCGCCCTCTCCGGCCAGACCGGCCATGATGTCGAAGGCGTCGCCCACGGCGGCGGTGGCCCGGCAGGTGGCCACGGCCGGCCGATCATGGTTCCGATCGAGGTTGGCGGCCACCTCGGCCACGGCGTGGGGGCTGGCGTCGACACTGTGGACGGCGGCCGCGCCGCCGGCGGCGGCGTGGACGGTGAACCCGCCGGTGCAGGAGAACACGTCGAGCACCCGGGCCCCCCCGGCCAGCGCTCCCACCCGGGCCCGATTGTCCCGTTGGTCGAGGAAGTGTCCGGTCTTCTGCCCCCGCACCACGTCGGCGGCGAACGCCAGGCCGTTCTCCCGGAAGGCGATCAGATCCTCGGGCGGGTCGCCGGCCAGCATCGCCCCGTCGGCCAGGCCCATCGCCACCAGGCCGGTCCGGGCCTGGCGGCTGGAACGCAGCACCACACGCTCCCAGGGGGCCCCGCCGCCGCCGGCGCCGGGCAGATCGGCGGCCAGGGCCTGCAGCCCGTCGAGCACGGCGGGAAGGTGAGGGGCCCAGGCGGCGGTGTCGAGACGGACCACCCAGGTGCGGTCGTAGCGGTCGATCACGAGGCCGGGCAGGTCGTCGTTCTCGCCGTGGACGGCGCGGTAGGCGGTCGTGGTGCCCTGGGCCGCCAGCTCGGCCAGCCCCGCCCGGCGGGCGAAGGCGGCCCCGAGCTGCTCGTGCCAGAACCCGTCGTCGATGGGGCGGGGCCGACCCCGGTGGAGCACCCGGACCCGGATGGGCGACGACGGGTCCCACAGCCCGATGGCCAGGAAGCGGCGCTTGTCGTCGAACAGGACGGCCAGGTCGCCCGGTTCGCCGTCGTGGCTGGTGCCGGTGATCGAGGCGTCGAACACCCACGGGTGCCCGCCCCGAACCTGGCGCTGGGCGTCCCGGGTGAGGCGCACCGACACCCGGCGCCGCTCCCGTGGGCTGGCCCCTGCCGTCATGGACCGGAGGGTAGCCGGCGCCGCCCCCAGGTCCCGAGCACAGTGGCGGCCAGACACACCACCACGGTGGCAACGGCGTGGAGCGAGCCACCGGCGAGCGAGCCCTGGGCCGGACCGTCGACGGCCCAGGTGCCCAGCTCCCGCGACGACCAGAACGGCAGGGCCCGGGTCCAGCCGTCGAACGGGTTGGCCACCGCCTGGAGCCCGGCGAACAGGAACAACACCAGCGCCCCCTCCAGCTCGGCCTTCACCAGCGCCCCCACCGCCGAACCGAAGGCCACGGCCACTACGGCGGTGACGGCGAAGTCGAGGGCCACCGCCCCGATGCTCCGCACCGGCTGGTCGAGCGCCACCATGGCCCAGAAGCCGGCCGAGAGCACGAGGGCCAGGGCCAACAGGCCGGCGGTGCGGCCCGCCGTCAGCTCCCGGCGGCGGTGGCCGGCCAGCCACAGGCCCGGCTCCAGCTCCCGCGCCGCCAGCGTGGAAAACAGGGCCACGGTGCTCACGGCCCAGGAGATTCCGAACACGAGCGCCCGCACCGAGCGGCCGACGGTGTCGTGGCTGGCCAGGTAGAGGGCCACCGGCAGCAACACGAGCACGGCCACCGGTAGGCGGCGGCGGAGGAGGCCCCGCACGGTGAGGCGGGCATGGATCGCGGCGAGCGTCATCGGCCGACGCCCTGGGCGCCGGCCGGCTCCACCGCCGGTTGCAGCTCGAGCACGGTGTCGGCCCGGCGCAGCACCTCGGGGTCGTGGGACGACACCACGGCACCGGCCCCGTCCTCGCACACCGACCACAGCAGCTCCCAGAAGCGGCGGGTGCTGTCGGTGTCGAGCCCCTGGTAGGGCTCGTCGGCCAGGATGAGGCGGGGCGTTCCGACGAGGGCCAGCACCATGCGCAGCTTCTGGGCCGTGCCGCCCGACAGGCGCCCGACCACCGGGGCGCCGGTCAACTCCCAGCCCAGGTGGCGGGCCAGGCGCTCGCCTTGCCGGCGGGCGTCGGCCCGGCTCAGGCCGCGGGCCACACCGAACAGTTCGACGTGCTCGACGGGCCGCAGGAAGGGATCGAGCCCGCCGCTCTGGGGCACCCAACCGGTGGCCGCCCGCCGGCTCACCGTGCCCCCGTCGGGGGGCTCCAGGCCGGCCAGCAAGCGGAGCAGGGTGGACTTGCCGGCGCCGTTGGGCCCCACGAGCGCCACCACCTGTCCCGGGGCCACGGTGAGCGAGGTGGGGGAGAGGGCAGGCCGTCCACGGTAGGAGCGCGTCACCCGGTCGGCCTGCAGCAGCCAGGCGCCGGTGGTCCCGTCGGGAGGGCGACGACGGCCCGGGGCGCCCGAGGCCTGGGCCAGATCGTCGGCGTAGCGGTCGGGCGGCCCGAACAGCTCACGGGCGACGGCTCCCGGCTCGCTGTCGGCCAGGTGGGCCTCCGCCTCCAGCACGGCCTCAGCCCGGTCGCTGCCCGTCATGCCCCGCAGGGCCAGCTCGTGATCGAGGGCGGCCAACCAGTCGGCGTCGTTCATGCCGTCGCCCCCTGGCGCAGCAGGCCGGCCACGGTGGCGGCGAAGCTGTCCCAGCGCTCGATGTCGGTGGCCAGCTGACGCTGCCCGGCGGCCGTCAGGCGGTAGTACCGGCGGCCGGGGCCGCCGTCGCCGGCCCGCCAGCGGGAGCTGACCAGCCCCTGCTTCTCCAGCCGGGTCAGGGCGGGATAGAGCGAGCCGCCCGGCACCGGTCCCAGCCCGGCGGCCGCCAGCCGGGAAGCCAGCTCGTAGCCGTAGCTGTCGCCGGTGGCCACCAGGGCCAACAGGCAAGGCTCCAGCACCCCCCGGATCCATTCCCGGGAGAGGTCGGCGGGAGGGGCGGGCGGAGTCGGTCGGCCGGCGTCGGCGTTCATAGTCAGAGAGTCTAGCTAGCCAGCCTGCCTGTCCAGTGCACCCCCGGCCGGATTCGGTCTCGGCGCCCAGGGCACCACCGGCGGTGCCCTCGGCACCAGAACCGGGGCTGGCCGTGCACCGGGTGTCCGGTGTGTCACGGGTGGTGGGGAGGGCACCTGGTGCGTGGAGGACCGCGTCCCGGTGCATGGGCGCCGAGGTGGGCCGGCGGCCCGGGGGATCGGGTACTGGGCTGACCCCAGGGGGTAGGGTCGGCGGGCCATGATCGTTGACATCCAGATCAACCCGGCGTCGCTCGAATGGCCCGAGCTGCGCGACGAGGTGCTGGCGGCGGAGGCCGGCGGCTTCGGTGCCGCCTGGGTGTTCGACCACCTCGCCGGCCGCTCGTTGCGGGGCACGGGGATGCTGGAGTGCTTCACCACGCTGGGCGCCCTGGCCGCTGCCACGTCCACCATCGCCCTGGGCACGATGGTGGTGAACATGAGCCTGCGGGAGCCGGCGGCGGTGGTGGCGGCAGCGGCCTCGGCCCAGCGCATCGCCGGCCGGCCCCTGTTCCTGGGGCTCGGCGCCGGCGCCTCGCCCACCAGCCGGTGGGCGGCCGAGTTGCTCGACGCCGGCGTCACGCCGGCCGCCGACCTGGCCGACCGCCACGATCGGGTGATCCGCACGCTCGAGTTGGCCCGATGCATGTGGGCCCCGGATCGGCCGACCGAGCTGGCCACCTATCCGTGGCCCGATCCCGCCCCCGCGCTCCTGGTGGGGGTCAACAGCGTCGCCCTGGCCCGGATCGCCGGCCGCCTGGCCGACGGCATCAACGTCCCGTGGGCCCATCCCCGCCGGGCCGAGCTGCTGGCGGCGGCCGACGCCGAGGCCGGTGGGCGCCCGTTCCTGCGTACGGCCTGGATCGTGAACGAGCCCGGCATCAGCGATGCCGAACAGCCCGTGCACCGGGCCGTGGCGGCGGCCGGGATCGACCGCCTGATCCTCGTCCACACCCCCGGTCGCACCGGCTGAGCGGAAACCGCGTCCCGCCCCCGAACTGCGCGACGTTTTCCACGAGTTCCGTTGAAAAGGTGGCGCAGTTCGTCGGGGTGGCGCGGTTTTCGTGACGCAGTTCGTCATCGGGCCGGACCTCGGCTAACACAGGGGCATGGAGAACTTCGAAGGACGGGTAGCGGTGGTCACCGGCGGTGCCAGCGGCATCGGCCTGGGCATGGTGCGGGCCTTCGCCGGGGCCGGGATGAAGGTCGTCATCGCCGACCTCGACACCGAGGCCATGGGGGCCGTGGAGCAGGAGCTGACCGGCCGGGGGGTCGAGGTCGCCACCACCACGTGCGACGTGTCCCAGCTGGAGCAGGTGGAGGCGTTGGCCGGCCTGGCCATGGACCGGTTCGGCAAGGTCAACGTGCTGTGCAACAACGCCGGCATCGGTATCCCCACCTCCAGCGTCAACATCAAGCTCGACGACTGGAAGTGGATCATCGACGTCGACCTGTGGGGTCCGATCTACGGAGTGAAGACGTTCCTGCCCCTGATCGAGGAGGCGGGGGAGGGCCACATCAACTCCACGTCGTCGATGGCCGGGCTCATCGCCAGCGGGATGATGGGGGCCTACAACGTGGCCAAGCACGGGGTGGTGGCGCTGATGGCGTCGCTGGAGCGGGACCTGCGGAGCCGCAAGAGCCCGATCACGACCTCGGTTCTCTGCCCCGGCCCGATCAACACCAACATCAGCCGCCACTCGGTGGCCTACCGGCCGACGCGGGCCAAGCCCAAGGCCGACGGGGAGAAGGCGGGCCAGGTCGCCTCCAGCATCCAAGCCTCGCTGGAGCAGGGGATGGACCCCGACGAGGTGGGTCGCCTCGTCCTGGAGGCCATCGGCTCGGGCAAGTTCTGGGTTCTCACCCACCCCCGGTGGGCCAAGGCCATCCAGAAGCAGCTCGACGCCATGAACGACGACCAGACCCTCACCCGGGGCTGAGGGACGCCGCCCGTGGCCCGCCCGCCCGTCGACGGCATCCCGTTCTCGGCCATGCCGTGGCGCTCGACGGCCCAGCTGTGGGGCGCCGGCACCGAGGAGAACGCCGCCCTCCGGTTCACCGGCCACGGCATCGTCCGGGTTCTGTCCGACGATCCCGAGACCGGCGCCCGCACCATGCTGATCAAGGAGCCGCCGGGCTGGCACACGGCGGCAGCCGAGGCCCACTCGGTGTTCCAGGAGGACATCTTGCTGGAGGGCGACTGCTGGTACGGCGAGGAGCACCACGAGGGCCCGACCTACTTCGCCTTCCCGCCCGGCCATTTCCACGGGCCGATGTTCACCGAGACCGGGGCGCTGTGGCTCGTCACCCTGTCGGGCCCGTTCGACGTGCGCTACGACGAGGCCCGCCGGGCCGAGGACATGTCGTGGTGGCCCCGGGCCGGCAGCGCCTGACCTGCTCCCGACGACTCACGAGACCGACAGCAAGCACAAGGGGGATTCACTCCGATGGACTTCGAGCACAGCCCGAAGGTGATCGAGGCCCGGGATCGGCTGCGGGCGTTCATGGACGCCCACGTCTATCCCCGGGAGGCCGAGCACGACGACTTCGTCAACGACCCGGCCCACCTGTGGCAGCAGCCGCCCATGATCGAGGAGCTGAAGGCCCTGGCCCGGGCCGAGGGCCTGTGGAACTGGTTCCTGCCTCCGGAGTACGGCGAGTTCAGCGGCGGCTTCCACAACCTGGAGTTCGCCCCGCTGGCCGAGGAGATGGGGCGGCTGCCGTGGTCGTTCGAGATCTTCAACTGCTCGGCCCCGGACCGGGGGAACATGGAGGTGCTGGCCCGCTACGGCACCGCCGAGCAGCAGGACCGGTGGCTCCGGCCCCTGCTGGAGGGCCGGATCCGCTCGTGCTACGCCATGACCGAGCCCCAGGTGGCGTCGTCGGACGCCACGAACATCACGCTCACCATCCAACGCGACGGCGACCACTACGTGCTCAACGGCCGCAAATGGTACGCCAGCAACATCTTCCACCCACTGTGTGAGGTGTTGCTGGTGATGGGGGTGTCGAGCCCCGATGGGCTCCGCCACCAGCGTCACTCCACCATCCTCGTCCCCAAGGACACACCGGGGCTGGAGATCGTGCGGCCGATGCAGGCCTTCGGCGACTTCGACTCGCCCGGCGGCCACGGCGAGCTGGCCTTCCACGACGTGCGGGTGCCGATCGACAACATGATCCTGGGCGAAGGCCGGGGCTTCGAGATCGCCCAGGGCCGCCTCGGGCCCGGTCGCTTCCAGTACGCCATGACCAACGTGGGTATGGCCCAGCGCTGCCTGGAGCTGATGTGTGCCCGGGCCGAGGCGCGGGTGGCGTTCGGTCAGAAGCTGAGCGACCAGTCGAGCGTCCGCCAGGACATCGCCCGCTCCCGGTGCGAGATCGAGCAGGCCCGCCTGCTGGTGCTCAAGGCGGCGGCCGAGATGGACCGGGCCGGGGCCAAGGGCGCCCGGGACTACATCTCGATGGTGAAGATCATCGGTCCGGCCCTGGCCGACAACGTGGCCCAGCGGGCCATCCAGGTGTTCGGGGCCATGGGCGTCAGCCAGGACACTCCCATGGCGTCCATGTGGAAGCTGGCCCGGATCATGCGGATCGCCGACGGGCCCGACGAGGTCCACATGTCGCAGCTGGCCAAGCTCACGATCCGCCAGCTCGTCACCGGCGCTCCCGCTCCGGCCTGATCACCGCCGGCCCCGGGGCAGGGCCCGGGTCCGAATATCGCTTGCCCGATACGGCTGGCCGCTGTTCACTGGCCCGGCCATGTCCATCTCCACCCAGACCTTCGCGACCACGCTGGCGGCCGTGCCGCAACTCGACAGCGTGCTGTGGGCCGAGTTCGTCGCGCCGGTGCTGTCGGGGGAGGAGGGCTTCGTCCGCCAGATGGAGCTGCCGCCCAAGTGCAAGCGCTCGGTCTTCGACGACCTGGGGGTCACCCGGGTCGACCTGGCCGGTCGGGGTTGGTACTGCCGTCTGATGGAAGGCGACGGCTGGACGGCCCTGGTGGCGCGCCAGGCCCACCGCACCGGCACGGTGACGGTCCGGTCGGCCGATCTGGCCGCAGCCCAGGCCGCGATCGGTCGCTTCTCGGAACGGATCCCGGCCCCGGCCCCGGCCGACTCCGACGGTCGGGTGGAGATCGACTTCTGGCAGGTCAGCGGCGACGTGTACCGGCGCAGCAACCGCCTCGACGCACCCCGCTGGGACGACATCGCCGCCAACTACCCGGCTGAGGTGGCCTCGGCCATGGATCGGCTGTTGGCGGCCGACCTCGACGAGGCCGCCGGGCGCCTGGTCCTGTGGCACGGCCCGCCCGGCACCGGCAAGACCACTGCGCTCCGGGCGCTGGCCCGGGCCTGGGACGGTCGGTGTCGAGCCCAGGTGCTGCTCGATCCGGAGAAGATCTTCGCCTCGTCGTCGTTCCTGTTCGACGTGCTGGCCGACTACGGCGGGCCGGCCGACGGGTGGCGGGTGATCGTGGTGGAGGACGCCGACGAGCTGATCCGGGCCGACGCCAAGGAACGGGTGGGCCAGGCGGTGGCCCGGCTCCTCAACCTGACCGATGGCCTGCTCGGTCAGGGGCGGCGGGTAGTCACCCTCATCACCACCAACGAGCCCATCAACCGGCTCCATCCGGCCCTGGTCCGGCCCGGGCGGTGCCTGGCCGAGATCGAGTTCCGGGCTTTCACCCCGGCCGAGGCGGCCACCCGCTGGCCCGATCGGGCCTTCGGCGGCGGCCCTGTGTCGCTGGCCCAGGGGTTCAACCCCGGTCCCGGCGCCCTCGGTCCGGCCTCCGAGCCCCGGATCGGGGTGTACCTGTAGCCCCGAGCGGGAGACCGACCGCCGGCCGAACTGGCCGGCGGTCGACCACGGCGGCGCCATTTCGGGGGCGGGCCGCCCCGACCCTCAGGCCCCGGCCCGGCTGCTCTGCCACCAGGTAACGGTGGCGGCGACCCCGGCGCAGGCGGTAACGGCGGCCAGGAGCACGGCGCCGGGCCCCAGCGCCACCCCGGGGGCCAGGCCGGCGGCCACCGCCGGGATCGACCAGGGAACGGCGGCGGCGAACCCCAGCGCCGCCGCCACCTGGCTGACGAGCAGAGCACCCAGGGCGGCGGCCAGTGGTGGGAGATAGCCGCGGCCGGCGCTGGCCGCAGCGGCCACCGGCCCCGCAGTCACTGCCAGCATCAGGGCGGCCGCCAGTGCCGCCGTGGCCAGGCCGCCGACGATCACGGTGCCCGTGGCCCCGGGCAGGCCGAGGGCCAGGCCGACCAGGCAGAACAGCCCGGAGATCCACAGGTGCAGGGCGATGGTCCAGACGGCGACGATCGCCAGCTTTGCCGTGACCACGGCCCACCGGGGCACGGGCAGGGCCAGCAGGTAGCGCAGGGTGCCGTCCTGGGCTTCGCGGCCGAACACCCAGGTGGCGATGAAGGCCACCAGCAGCAGATCGCCCACGGCCACCACCTGGGCCAGGAACGACAGCAGCCCGGACCAGTCGGCCGTCACCCCGGTCAGCGACGACTTCGCCCCCAGGATCCCGAGGCGGCGGGCCCGGTCGGGGTCGGCTGCGATCAACATGAACAGGGCGGCGATGGCGGCCGGGAACGCCGCCGCCAGGGCGGTCATGGCCGGCACCGTCGATCGCCGCACCTTGAGCACTTCGGCGAACCAGGCGGCTCGCACCGCGTCGAGCGGGGTCATGCCGCCACCTCCCGGGTGAGGTCGAGGAACAGGCCCTCCAGGTCGACGTGCTCCACCGTGAGCGAGGTCGGCGGCGCCCCGGCGCCCACGATGATCCGGGCCACCCGATCGGGGGCACCGAGAGCCGCCGGGTCGATCGACTCCACGGTGGTGGCCGGATCGGCGCCCGAGAGGGCGGCGTCGATGTGCTCGGCCCGGAGGGCGGCCAGGGCGCAGCGGGCCGCGTCGGCGCTGCGGAAGGTGGAGACGAGGCGCCGCGGGCCCCCGAGCTGGCTGGCGTCGAGCTCGTCGACCAGGCGCCCGGTGTGGATCACACCCACCCGGTCGGCCAGTCGGGCCACCTCGGCGATGAGGTGCGACGACATGAACACGGTGACTCCCTCGTCGGCCAGGCCCCGGATGAGCTGGCGGACCTCCACCACGCCAGCCGGGTCGAGCCCGTTGACCGGCTCGTCCAGCACCACCAGCCGGGGCCGGTGGACGAGGGCGAGGGCCAGGCCCAGGCGTTGGCGGTTGCCCAACGACAGGGCCCGGGCTGCCACGTGGCTGAAGGGGCCGAGACCGAGTTGGTCGACGATGCGGTCGATGGCCGCCGGTGACAATTCCCGGTACCGGGCGGCCACGGCCAGATGATCCTGGACGGTGAGTGTGGGGTAGAGGCCGGGTCCTTCCACGAGGTACCCGACGTGGCGCCACAGGTCGGCCGGGGTTCGGCCGCCGCTGACCGGCGTGCCCAGCAGGCGGATCTCGCCCGCTGCCGGGGCGAGCAGACCCAGCAGCGACCGGATCAGGGTGGTCTTGCCGGCGCCGTTGCGGCCCAGGAAGCCGTAGACCAGGCCGGTTCCGATCGACAGGTCGATCCCGTCGAGGACGGTGGAGGATCCGAACCGGTGGGTCAGGCCCCGCACCTCGATGGCGGGGGCGCCGGCGTTCACCTCGCCAGCGCATCCTTCAGCCACGCCCGCACCTCCTCCACCAGATCGGGGCCCACCTCGTCGCGGTGGAGGCCGACGAACACCAGCGACCGGAGCAGACCCAGCAGCACGCGCTCGGAGGGGAGGTCGGTGACGCCGCCGGCCCGGAGGGCGGCCGCCACCCGGGCCACCAGCCGCACGTCCCGGTCCCGCATCTCCTCCTGCTCGGCCGCCGGCCGGGACTGGATGGCCAGGAGGCCCTCCGGGGTCATCATCACCGGCAGCAGGGGATTGGCCCGCACGGCGTCGAGTGCGGTGTCCACCAGCACCCCGAGGCCCTGGGCCGGATCGGCCCGCGCCGCCGCCTCCACCCGATGGTGCAGATCGGCCTCGATCTCGTCGAGCAGGGCGACGAGCAGGGCCTCTTTGCTCTCGTGGAAGCGGTAGAAGGCGCCCTTGGAGATGCCGGCGGCCCGAGCCAGGTCGTCGACCGTGGTTCGGCGAAGGCCGTGGCGGGCGAACGACTCACGGGCCGCTTCGTGCAGGCGGCCCCGGATCCGATCGGTCTCGTCGGCCGTGAAGGCTCGAGGGCTCATGCCTCGATGGTATGACTCTATGACCATAATGTCCAGGTGGTCACAGAAGCCTCTGTCGGTGTGAGCTGTCAGGCGACGAGGGGGAGGGCGCTGCCGAAGGCATGGATCAGATGGTCGGCGTCGTTGTCGGTGGTGGCCAGGTTGAGGCAGCCCAGCCCGTAGCCCGGCAGGTAGACCTCTCGCTCCAGCAGACGCTTCTGGAGGCGGTCCATGACCGCCATCTCGTCGGGGCGGAGGTGGGCATCCCGGTACGAGACGATCAGCCGGTCGTGGGGGTGGATGCGGAACAGCGACCCGGCCCCTGTCACCTGCCACGGCAGACCGAGGGCGGCGAACAGGCCCCGCAGCCCGATCCGTACCCGGTCGCCCACTGCTTCCAGCCGGGCGAACGAGGCCTCGGTGAGCTGGGCCATGCAGGCCCGCCCGGCCACCATCGTCACCGGGTTGGCCGAGAACGTGCCGCCGGCCGGCACCGCCGCCCGCTCGCCGTCACGGGAGGCGAACACCTCCATCACGTCGGCCCGACCCCCGATGGCGCCCACCGGGTAGCCGCCGCCGATGATCTTGGCCAGGGCCGTCAGGTCGGGCTCCAGGCCGAGGCGGCCCTGGTTGCCGGCCAGGCCCAGGCGGAAGGTGATCACCTCGTCCACGATCACCAGCGCCCCCACGGCCCGGGCAGCGGCGAACACGGCCTGGAAGAACTCGGGGTCGGGATCGGGCAGGCCCACCCGGCTGGGCATGGTGTCGATGAGGACGGCGGCCAGCTTGTCGCCGCAGCGGTCGATGATTGAGCGGGCGGCGGCCGGGTTGTTGAACGGCAGCACCGCCACCTCCTCGCTCACCGAGGGCGGCGCCCCCACGGCGTAGGGCACGGAGGTGGGCGCCTCGGCGTCACCCCAGTTCTCCGGCCCGGCGCCGAGCGAGGTCTCCACGTGGTCGTACGTGCCGTGGTAGGCGCCCTCCAGCTTCACGATCATGGGCCGGCCGGTGAAGGCCCGGGCCGCCTTGATCGCCCCCATCACGGCCTCGGTGCCCGAGTTGGCGAACCGGATCCGCTCGATCGACGGCACCCGGTCGCACAGGAGCTCGGCCAGCTCGATCTCGGCCTCGGTGGCCAGGGCGAACCCCGTACCCCGTCCGAGCTGGCCCGCCACCGCCTCGTTCACCACCGGGTCGGCGTGGCCCAGGATGATCGAGGTGAAGTTGTTGTTGACGTCGAGGTAGCGGCGCCCGTCGACGTCGTAGACCCACGCCCCATCACCCCGGTCGACGTAGATCGGATAGGGCCGCACCAGCAGCAGACTGCGGGAGGCGCCGTCGGGGATCGACCGCTGGGCCCGCTCGTAGAGCCGGGCCGAGCGGGACTGTGGATCGGGGTAGGCCATGTCGGGACGAGCTCCTGCTGCTGTGAGGACACGGGGAAGGCACGGCTTTTCCGGCCGGGCCCACTGTCGTAGCGTCTCACAATGGCATCCTCCGAACCGCAGCCGCACGTGACCGCCGCCGACCCGACCGGGGCCGTCCCTCGTGGGCCGTGGCGCATCGGGGTGGACGTGGGGGGCACCTTCACCGACCTCGTGTTGGCCGACGCCGACGGCCGCACCTGGGTGGCCAAGGTGCCGTCGGTGCCGGCCGACCCCAGCCGGGGTGTGCTGAAGGCGTTGGAGCGCCTGGCCGCCGACCTCGCCTCGTCGGTCCCCGAGGTGCTCGGCGGCTGCTCGCTCTTCGTCCATGGATCCACCGTGGCCACCAACACCATGCTGGAGGGCAAGGGGGCGAAGGTGGGGCTCGTCACCACCGCCGGCTTCCGCGACGCCCTGGAGGTCCGCCGGGGCCTGCGGGAAGACCAGTGGGACCACCGGGCCCCCTACGCCCCGGTGCTCGTGCCCCGCTACCTGCGGTGCGGGGTGCGGGGCCGGATCGGAGCCGACGGCACCGAGCTGGAGCCACTGGAGCCGGCCGACGTGGCGGCGGCGGTGGCCGCCTTCGAAGCCGAGGGAGTGGAGGCGGTGGCCGTCGCCCTGTTCAACAGCTTCGTGAACGACGACCACGAGCGCCGGGTGGCCGAGGTTCTGGGCGAGACGTGGAGCGGGCAGTGGGTCACCCGGTCGGCCGAGATATCGCCCACGATGGGAGAGTACGAGCGCACGTCCACCGCCGTGGTCAACGCCGCCCTGTCGCCCCGGATCGTGGCCTACCTGCGGGCCCTCGACGCCGAGTTGGCCTCGCTCGGGCTGCGGCGCCCGCTCCTGATGGTCCAGTCCAATGGGGGCGCCGCCTCGGTGGAGCTGGTGGGGCCCCGGCCGGTGAACCTCCTGCTCAGCGGACCGGCGGCCGCGGTGGGCGCCCTCAACCTCTACCGCCGGGCGGTCGATGCTGCCCGGGGAGCCGGCGAGGATGATGATGCCGACGCCGGGAACCTGATCTCGATGGAGATCGGGGGCACCTCGTGTGACGTGCTGCTCATGTCGAACGGCCAGGTGGCCACCCGGGACGATCTGCAGATCGCCGGGTACCACGTGTCGACCCCGGCCATCGACATCCACACCATCGGAGCCGGCGGGGGCACGATCGCCGGCGTCGACTCGGCCGGCCTCCTGTTCGTGGGGCCCAAGGGGGCCGGGGCCGATCCCGGGCCGGCCTGCTACGGACTGGGCGGCACCGAGCCCACCGTCACCGACGCCCAGCTCGTCCTGGGCCGCCTCCGCCCCGGCCCCTACGCCGGCGGCTCGATCAGCCTCGACCTCGACGCCGCCACCGATGCCATCCGCACCCGGGTGGCCGAGCCGCTGGGCCTGGCCGTGGAAGACGCCGCCGCCGGCATCATCACCCTGCTGGAGCAGAACCTGCTGGGGGCGGTGGAGTACATCTCGATCGAGCGGGGGCATGCCCCCCGGCGGTTCACGCTGGTGGCGGCGGGCGGCGCCGGGCCCATGCACGGCGAGACCGTGGCCCGGGGCCTCGGCTGCCGCCGGGTCTACGTGCCCCGTGACGCCGGCGCCCTGTGCGCTGTTGGCATGCTCCACGCCGACGTGCGCCAGGACTTCCAGCGGTTCCTGACCGGGTCGCTCGACGAGATCCCGGCCGAGCGCGTCACCGGCGCTATCGACGACCTACAGGCCCAGGCCCACGCCGCCCTGGCGGCCGAGGGATTCACTCCCGACCAGGTGACGCTGCGGACCGAGCTCGACCTCCACCATCCGGGCCAGCTGTGGTCGATCCGGGTGCCGGTGGCGCTCGGCGACGGGGCCACGCTCGACCGGGCCGCGGTGCGGGTGGCGTTCGAGGCCGAATACGAACGGCTCTACGGCCACGTGCAGGTGAACGGCACGATCCTGGTGGCGTCGGCCCGGGTGGTGGCCCTGGCCTCCACCGGCGCCATCGCCAGCCGCACGGAGGCCCTCAGTGATGCCCAGCCCCGCCCGATGGAGCACCGCAAGGTATGGCACGGCGCCTGGGGCTGGCTCGACACCCCCGTCTTTGCCGGTCCCGATCTGCAGGCCGGCATGTCGTGCCCCGGGCCGGTGCTGGTGGAGGAGGCCACCACCACCGTGCTGGTCGGCCCCGGCACCGTGCTCGACGTCGATCCCACCGGCAACTTCGTGCTCGACCTGCAGCCCACGTCCATCGATCCCGTGGTCCCCGCCGCCCCACCCGAGGCCCTGCCGGCGGTGCCCGCCACCACAGACAACCTCGACCCCATCGTGCTGTCGCTCATGCAGCACCGGCTCGACCAGATCAGCCGGCACATGGGGTGGGTGATGACCCGCACCGCCCGGTCCACCATCTTCAGCCAGAGCCACGATTTCTCGTGTTTCATCTCCGATCCCACCGGCACCCTCATCGCCAATGCCGACGGCATCCCGATCCACACCTCGGGCGGCGGGTTCGCCGCCCGGGCCATCGTGGCCACCTGGGGCGAACGCATCCGGCGGGACGACGTGTTCCTCCTGTCCGACCCCTACGTGGCCGGCGGCAACCACCTGCCCGACTGGGTGGTGGGCCGCCCCATCTTCCTGCCTCCGGACCCGCGCGACACCGTGGACCCCGACGACCCCAACGACGGCTGGCGCCTGGCCGGGTTCTGCTGCAACCGGGCCCACCAGAGCGACATCGGCGGCGGCCTGGCCGGCACCTACAACCCGGAGGCCACCGAGATCTGGCAGGAGGGGATCCGGCTGCCGGTGATGAAGCTGTACGACCGGGGCGAGGTGCGGCCCGACCTGTGGCAGCTGCTGCTGATCAACTCCCGCACCCCCGAGCTGCTCGACGGCGACCTGCTGGCCATGGTCGGCTCCACCCGCATCGGCGGGGAGCGGGTGGCCGCCCTGGCCGCCGAGCTCGGCCTCGACTCCTACTTCGCCCACCTCGACGGGATCCTGGGCCACGCCGACCGCCGCATGCGGGAGGCCATCGCCGCCCTGCCCGACGGGGTGTACGAGGGGGCCGACGTGTCCGACAACGACTGCTTCGAGCGGATCGACACCTGGATCCGGCTCCGACTCACGATCTCGGGCGACGAGATGACACTCGACTTCAGCGGGTCGGACCCCCAGATGAAGGGGTTCAAGAACTCGTCGCTGGCCAACACCTATTCGGCCGCTTACCTCGCCCTGTCGGCCTTCTTCGACCCCGGCATCCCCCGCAACGAGGGCACCTACCGGGCCTGCACCATCATCGCCCCCGAGGGCACGATCGTGAACGCCCGGCCCCCGGCCCCGATGACGATGAACACGGTGTACGTGGCCCACGAGATCGTGCACGCCGTGTGGAAGGCGCTGGCCCAGGCCGATCCCGAGCGGGCCCTGGCCGGCTGGTCCAAGACCATGCACGGTCACGTGGCCGGCACCACCGAGGACGGCCGGACCTGGGTGATGTATCACTGGCATGCCATGGGCACCCCGGGAGCCACCCCCGAGCGCGACGGGTTCCCCCAGATGGGCCACCTGATCTCGCTGGGCGGGCTCGACATCGCCAACCTCGAGTTCCACGAGCAGAGCTTCCCCGTGCGCTACCGGCGTTGGGAGTTCCGCACCGACGCCGCCGGGCCCGGCCGGCGCCGCGGCGGCAGCGGCATGCTGTACGAGGCCGACGTGCTGGCCCCGGCCGCCTGGTCGTTCCGGGCCGAAGGGCTCGACACCCCGTCGGGCTACGGGGTGCGGGGCGGGGGCGACGGCCTGGCCGGCCTGGAGTGGATCGAGCCGGCCGATGCCGGGCGCGACGGCGAGCGGTTCGTGCCCCCCAAGTACGGGGTGCGCCGCATGGGCCCGGCCCGGATGATCGCCCACACCCCCGGCGGCGGGGGCTGGGGCGACCCGTTCGAGCGGGAGCCCGAGCTGGTGCTGCGCGACGTGCGCGACGGCGTCGTCAGCCCCGAGGCGGCCCGTGCCAGCTACGGCGTGGCCGTCGACCCCGCCACCTGGACGGTCGACGAGACCGCCACGGCCCAGCTACGGGCCGCCGCCCGGATCTCCTGACCCTGAACTGCGCGACGGAACCGCGCCCCCGGGCCGATCTGCGTCACGAAACCCCCGAAAAACGGTGGTTTCGCGACGCAGTTCGCTCGCGTGTCGCGGAATCCGTTACACAGTTTGGGCCGGAGAGGTAGAGGCCGGACCGACGAGAGGAACCGAGCGATGTTGAAGACGGTGCAGCTGGGGCAGCGGAGCGGGTTGCGGGTGTCGGAGCTGTGCCTGGGCACGATGAACTTCGGCATCCCGGGCCGCGGTCATCAGGGGGACTGGACGCTCGGGATCGACGAGGCCCGCCCCATCTTCCAGGCCGCTATCGAGCGGGGCCTGATCTGGTTCGACTGCGCCGACATCTACGGCCTCGGCGCCTGCGAGGAAGTGGTGGGGGCCCTACTCAAGGAGCTCCTGCCCCGTGAGGAGTACGTGCTGGGCACGAAGATCTCGATGCCACTGGGCAAGGGGCCCAACGCCGGCGGCCTGTCGCGCAAGCACATCAAGGAGGGCGTCGAGGCCAGCCTGCGCCGCCTGGGCCACGACTACATCGACCACCTCGTGATCCACCGCCACCCCCACGGCATCCCGGGCCAGGCCCAAGCCCCGATCGAGGAGACGATGGAGGCCCTGCACGACCTGGTGCGGGAGGGCAAGGTGCTGTACCTGGGTGGCTCGTCGATGTTCGCCTGGCAGTTCGTGGAGCTGCAGATGACGGCCCGCCTCCACGGCTGGACCGAGTTCGTCTCGATGCAGAACCACTGGAACCTGATCTACCGGGAGGAAGAGCGGGAGATGATCCCGTACTGCGCCGGTAACGGGATCGCCATCACCCCCTGGTCGCCCCTGGCCCGGGGCATCCTGGCCGGCTCCTACCGGGGCGGCTTCCAGGCCGGCTCCACCAGCCGGTCCCAGGGGCAGGACCGAGCCCGCACCGAGAGCCTCTACAAGGGCGAGATGGACTTCGCCATCGCCGAGCGGGTGGGGGAGGTGGCCGAGCGCTACGGCAAGAAGCCGGCTCAGATCGCCCTGGCCTGGCTGGTCAACAAGCCCGAGGTCACGGCCCCGGTGGTCGGCGTGTCCCGCATCGAACAGCTCGACGACCTGGTGGACGCCACCACGATCGTGCTCGAGCAGGCCGACATCGACTACCTCGAAGAGCTGTACCAGCCACTGGTGAACCTGCTGTCGATCGGCTCCAGCTGACCCTCCCGGAACTCTGACGGGGGATGACCGTTGGCGGCACGCCACGTCAGAGTTCGCCGGAGGGTGGGGGGCGACCATTAGGGTTCGGCCATGAGCGCCCGCACCCAGTTCCGTCAGGCCCTCGCCGGGCCCGACCCGGTCTTCGCCCCCCTCACCCTCGACCCGCTCAGCGCCCGCATGGTGGAGCAGGCCGGGTTCGGGGCCGGGTACCTGAGCGGCGGGGCCCTCGGCTTCCAGTACGCCGTGGGCGAGGCCCTGCTCACGGTCACCGAGGTGGCCGACGCCGCCCGCCGGATCACGGCCCGCTCGGGCCTGCCCCTCATCGTGGACGGCGGCATCGGGTTCGGCGACGCCGTTCACATGGCCCGGGCCACCTGGGAGCTGGAGGCCACCGGGGCCGCGGCCGTGGAGTTCGAGGACCAGGTGGCGCCGAAGCGGCTCCACCATCACGTGGGCGTGGAGCACCTGGTGCCCACCGAGGAGATGGTGGGCAAGCTGAAGGCGGCGGCGGAGGCCCGCAACGACGCCGACTTCCTGATCATCGCCCGCACCGGCGGCTTCCGTCACGAGGGCTTCGAGGCCGGGGTGGAGCGCCTGGCCGCCTACCGCGACGCCGGGGCCGACGTGCTGATGGCGTTCGTGCGGCGCGACGAGATGGCGCCCCTGGGCCAGCTGGTGGCCGAGCGGTTCGGGGCTCCGCTGGCCACCATCACCTCGCTCGACACCCACACCGCGGACGAGTGGCGGGACCGGCGCTGGCACCTGATCATCGACGCCTTCACCACCCAGGCCCTGGCCATCTCGGCCGCTCGGGACGCCTACCAGCGGTTCCAGGCCGAGGGGAAGACGGGGGTCACGGTGGACGCCATGGGCCTGCACGGCGAGCTCGTCGGCATCTGCGGTCTGGAGCCCCTGCTCGACGTGGAGCGGGCCACCACCGAACGGGACACACCACCCGGGGCCGGGCATTGAGCGGCGCCGCCGATGCGCCCACGGCCGCTGTCCGCACCACGGCGGTGGGGAGCTGGCCTCCGCCGTTCGGCCAGCGACCGGCCCTTCGCCCGTTCTGGCGGGGCGAGGTCACCGAGGACGACCCGGCGGTGGCCGCCGCCCTGGCCGACGCCGCCCGGATCGCCATGGACGAGATGCTGGCCTGCGGGCTCGACCAGATCGCCGGGGGCGAGGTGTTCGCCCCCGACTTCGTCCACACGGTGCCGCCCCGGCTCACCGGGGTGACGGCCGAGCGGACCCGGGACATGAGCCGGGGTCAGCAGGGGGTGGCCCGTTACGTGGTCACCGGCCCGCTGGGGGCGCCCCGGGGGCTGGGCCATTCGAGGGCCTTCATCCGGGAGCGGGCGATCGAGCCGAGACTCGACAAGGTGGCCATTCCCACCGGCTACACCATCGGGCTGTCGTTCCCCCGCTCCGAGCTGACCGACACCGTGCTCGACCAGCTGACCCAGCTGGTGCGGGCCGAGATCGCCGAGGCGGTGGCCGCCGGGGCCACCGACGTGCAGCTCGACGCCCCGTCGGAGGCCATCGCCTGCATCGAGGGCACGGCCGAGGTGGCCCACCTGGCCGACCTGATCGCCGCCCCGTTCGACAGCGTGGCCGGCCCGGCGGTGCGGCGCAGCGTGCACTTCTGCCTGGGCGACATCGCCCGCAAGCCGTCCACCCAGGTTCAGAACCTCCGGGCCCTGCTACCCCTGCTCCAGGCGCTGGACGGCCGCATCGACCGGGCCCTGGTCGAGTGCTCCTACTCCGGGCAGTGGGACGACCGGGCCCTGCTGGCCGACGTGCCCGACTCGATCGAGATCGTGGCCGGCATCGGTGACGTCAAGTCGCCCCCGGCCAGCCGTGACCACTACCGCCGCCAGATCGACCAGCTCCTGGCCGTGGTGCCGGCCCAGCGCCTGCTCGTGTCGACATCGTGCGGGTGTGGTCGGGTGCCCCACGACGACGCCATACGCCTCAACCTGGAGCTGGTCCGGGCCGCTCACGGCGCCGGGGGATGAGCACCGCTGAGGGCGGCCTGCCGGCCCGGCGGGCCCGGTTCCACCATCCTCACCTGTTCGCCGCCGACCTCGACGTCACCCTCGCCTTCTACCGCCGCTGGTTCGGGGCCGAGGTGGTGGCCGACCACAGCTTCGCCGGCTCCCGCAACGTGATGGTGATGGTGGGCGACGGCCACATCAACATCTACGACCAGCCGCCCCGGGACCACGGCCGCAACGCCGTGCACCACCTGGGCTTCCAGGTCGACGACTTGGCCGGTCTGGTAGCCGAGATGGGCAAGGCCGGGATCCAACTGCGGTCCGCCGTCCGGGAGCTTCCCGAGCTTGACTACATCATGGTGGAGGGGCCCGACGGCGTGCTGCTGGAGCTGTTCGAGTACAAGCCGGGCCCACCCCGGCCCGGGCTCGACCGCTGGTTCGGCTGGTAGGAGCAGCCCTCGTCTGGTCGTTGTCACTGCTTGCCACTAGATTCCCTCGCAGGGATGGGGAGGATCACCCAAGGGGGAATTGCACCGATGACGAACGTCGACACCCGGCCGCTCAACGCCGATGAGGCCACCGCCACCTACGACGTGATGATCGTGGGCGCCGGCTTCGCCGGCATGTACCTGCTCCACAAGCTCCGCGGCCTGGGCTTCACCGCCCGGGTGTTCGACGCCGCCGGCGGTGTAGGGGGTACGTGGTACTGGAACCGCTACCCCGGCGCCCGATGCGACGTGATGAGCATCGACTACTCGTTCTCCTTCGATCCCGAGTTGGAGCAGGAGTGGCAGTGGTCGGAGAAGTACGCCACCCAGCCCGAGATCCTGCGTTACGCCAACCATGTGGCCGACCGCTACGACCTGTGGCCCGACATGCAGTTCGAAACCCGGATCGAGGCCGCTCATTGGAACGAGGGCCTGGGCCGGTGGCTCGTGACCACCAGCGCTGGCGACCTGGTGTCGACCGGGCACGTCGTGATGGCAGTGGGCACCCTGTCGGCCCCCAAGCTGCCCGAGATCCCCGGGATCGAGAGCTACCAGGGCGCCACCTATCAGACCCAGAAGTGGCCCCACGAGGGGGTCGACTTCACCGGCAAGCGGGTAGCCGTCATCGGAACCGGCTCGTCGGCCATCCAGTCGATCCCACTCATCGCCGCTCAGGCCACGCACACCACGGTGTTCCAGCGCACGCCGAACTATTCGATGCCGGCCGGTAACCGCCCGCTCGATCCGGCCGAGGTGGCCACGCTCAAGGCGAACTATCGGGACTATCGCCAGCGGGCCAAGGAGTCGTTTTTCGGTGTGCCCATCGAGGGCGAGCCCAAGCTGTGCTTCGAGGCGACCGAGGAGGAGCGGCAGGCCACCTACCAGGCCGGCTGGGACTCGGGGAACCTGGTGGGCCTGATCGGCGGGTTCGCCGACATCCTGTTCAACAAGGAAGCCAATGACACGGCGGCCGAGTTCATCCGCCAGCAGATCCGTTCCATCGTCGACGATCCGGAGACGGCCGAGGCCCTGTGCCCCAAGGACTACCCGGTCGGCACGAAGCGGCCCTGTCTCGACACGAACTACTACCAGACGTTCAACAAACCCAACGTGCGCCTGGTGAACCTCCGCCAGACCCCGATCACCGAGATCACGCCGAAGGGGATCAAGGTGGGCGACGAGGAGATCGAGGTCGACGCCATCGTCTACGCCACCGGGTTCGACGCCATGACCGGCTCGTTCACCCGGGTCGACATCCAGGGCGTGGGCGGGGTCAAGTTGGCCGAGGAGTGGACCAACGGCCCCCGCACCTACCTGGGTGTGGCCATGACCGGGTTCCCCAACTTCTGGGCCGTCACCGGCCCCCAGAGCCCATCGGTGCTGTCGAACATGATGGTGTCGATCGAGCAGCACGTCGACTGGATCACCGACTGCCTGGTCCACCTGCGGGACAAGGGCTACACCACCATCGAGGCCGAGGCGTCGGCCCAGGAGGCGTGGGTGGAGCACTCCAACGAGCTGGGCAACCAGACGCTGTACCCTTTGGCCAACTCGTGGTACATGGGGGCCAACGTGCCGGGCAAGCCCCGGGTGTTCCTGCCCTACATCGGCGGCTGCGGCCCGTACCGGGAGCGCTGCAACGAGGTGGCGGCCAAGGGCTACGAAGGATTCAAGCTCGCCTAGCTGGGCGGCTTGCCGAAACACAGAGAGAGGAACAACTGGATGCCGATCGACCCGATTGCCGCGGGGCTGTTGCAGCAGATGGCGGAGGCGGGCATGCCGCCGCTGAACGAGATGTCGCCCGCCGATGCCCGGCAGGCGGCCGAGGGGTTCCGGGCCCTGGCCGGTGAGCCCGAGACGGTGGCCGACGTGACCGACCGGACCATCCCCGGTCCCGGGGGCGACATCCCGGTGCGGATCTACACGCCGGCCGGGGGTGGGACGGCGCTGGGATGCCTCGTCTACTACCACGGTGGCGGTTGGGTGCTGGGCGACATCGAAGGGGTCGACACCATCTGCCGGGCGGTGGCCAACCGGGCCGGCTGCAAGGTGATCTCGGTGGAATACCGGCTGGCCCCGGAGCACAAGTTCCCCGCCCCCTTCGACGACTGCTACGCCGCCCTCGAGTGGGTGGCGGCCAACGGCGCCAGCATCGGGGTCGACTCCTCGAAGCTGGCCGTGGGGGGCGACTCGGCCGGTGGCAACCTGGCGGCGGCTGTGGCCCTCAAGGCCCGCGATGCCGGCGGCCCGGCCCTGCGCCACCAGCTGCTGGTCTATCCGGTCACCAACCACGACTACGGCACCGAGTCGTACTCCGTCAACGGCGACGGCTACCTGCTCACGCTCGACATGATGACCTGGTTCTGGGATCACTACCTCAGCTCCGCCGAGGACGGGCGCAATCCCCTGGCCAGCCCGCTGGCCGCCGCCGATCTGAGCGGGTTGCCCCCGGCGTTCGTGATCACGGCCGAGTTCGATCCGCTACGCGACGAAGGCGAGGCCTATGCCGCCAAGCTGGTCGACGCCGGGGTGAAGGTGTCGCACCAACGCTTCGACGGCCAGATCCACGCCTTCTGGCAGATGCCGGGGGTCTTCCCGGCCGCCCTGGCCGCGGCCGACCAGGCCGCCGGCCACCTCAAGGCGGCCTTCGCCTAGAGGCCGGCCCTGAGCCGAGCGGGGGCGACAGCCCCCCGGATCCCGGCCGCAGGCCGGGGCTGACGGGGTAGGGGCCCCGGCGGCGATGGGGAGCTCGGCAGAGCCGAGCGGGGGCGGCAGCCCCCCCGGATCCCGGCCGCAGGCCGGGGCTGACGGGGTAGGGGCCCCGGCGGCGATGGGGAGCTCGGCAGAGCCGAGCGGGGGCGGCAGCCCCCCGGATCAGAGAATGAAGGCGAGGTTGGGCTGGGGCCGGGTGGCGGTCACCAGCTCAACCACCTTCGCCGCCATCCGCAGCTGTCCGTCCACCCGGCGCAGCGTGTGGCGCACCCGGCCCGGCCACACCCGCAGCTCCTGGGTCGACTGGGCCGCCAGCTCGTAGAGCACGAAGTTGGCCGTTGTCACATACGTCGCGCCGTCGTCGCCCACCGCCAGCACCTCGATGTTGGCGAGCAGTCGGCGCATCACCGAGGCCGGCGTCTGGGCATGACGGCTGCCGGTCTGGAGCTGGCGGATCCGGGTGGCCAGGCGGGCCCGGTTGTCGTTGATGTACGACAGGGTGGCGGTCGGGTCGCCCTCGGCTGGTCCGGCCGGCACCCAATAGTGCATGTCGTCGGTGACCAGGGCCTCCCACTCGTCGTAGCGGGACTCGTCGGCCAGCCTCGCCTCCAGGAAGAGGAAGGTCTCGATCTCCCGCTGTTCGTCGGCGCTCACCGGGATCCGTGTGGTCTCCACCGGGGCGTCGGCCCGGCCGGTCATGCCGCGCCGCCATACGTCGGACCGCCGGTCGGCGGGGCCAGCCGGGACGCCATCACCCGGCGATACTGGCGCCAGAAGCCCCGGTTGGTGGTCTCGTCCGAAACCAGGGCGGCGCGCTCGCCTCGGGGCCCCGCCTGCTCCCGCCGGGCGCCCCGGCTCACGTCGAGCCAGCCCCGCCCCGAAGCGGCCCATCCCGGGCGGGCCCCGGCCAGGGCCCCCTGGATCCGCTCGGCTGTCACCGCGTCGTCGGGCACGATGAACGCTGCCGGGCCCATGGCCGCCTCCGACTGGCGCCGCAGGCGTGCGTTGAAGGCGTCATCGACTCCCTCCAGTTGGACCGCGGTGTGCCAGTGGACCATCTCGGTGGGCGAGACCGGCTCGATGATGGCCAGGTTCATCTCGCCCAGGAACAGGTTGGGGAACACCAGGGCGTGGGGTGGCCCGTCCCACAACAGGCGGTGGGCCCGCTCCGGGCCGCGCGCCTGCTCCAGCGCTTGGCAGTAGCCGGGTACCCGGTCGGCGGTGGTGCCGAGCCAGGCCAGGGCCCGTTGGTAACTGGGACGGAAGTCGAGCTCCACGTGGCCGTCGCCCCAGTCGACGGCCCGGCTCTGGTTACCGGTCTCGCCTCCCAGCACGGTCTCGTTGTAGTACGTGTCGGGGGTGGCGTCGACCATGGAGGCGTGGACCCAGTTGAGGTGGTAGCCGTCGTTGTCGCTCTCGGGCCACATCTTCCAGTTGCTCGACACCTTGTGCCCGATCCAGCCCCGGGACACATCGATGCGGCCGGTGGGGGAGAGGTCGCACAGCCGGTCGATCAGACCGGTGCCGCCCTCGCCCAGGTGTGTGGCCAGGGGACCGGCCGAGCCGTCGAGGTTGGCGAACACGAACCCGCGGTAGCTCTCCACCTGGCCTGGGCGGTCGAGGCCGAGCTCGTCCTTGCTCCGGTCGAACCCGGCCGGGTAGGGGACGGCCACCAGGGTGCCGTCGAGGTCGAAGGTCCAGGCGTGGTAGTTGCACTGGAACCGGTTGGCGGTGCCCTTCGCCGCCCAGCACAGGGCGGTGCCCCGGTGCGAGCACCGGTTGGCCACCACGTGCACCGCGCCCGATCGGTGGCGGGTGAGCAGCACGGGTTCGCGGCCCAGGCGACGGCTCACCCAGTCGCCCGGGTTCGGCACCTCCGACTCGTGACCCACGAAGGCCCAACCCCGGGTGAAGATCGCCTCCATCTCGTCGTCGAACACGGCCGGGTCGTGGTAGAGGCTGCCGTGGACCCGGTCGTCGGACACCAGCGACCGGTAGTCGACAGCCGCCGGGGGACGGTCTCGGGATTCGGTGCCGGCCACGGCATCTCCTGTCTGTGGGCGTGCCGCTCGATTTCACCCCGGCGCGGCCGAAGCG
>CADEDH010000009.1:7239-18550 GCA_902826025.1 uncultured Actinomycetes bacterium | reverse complement strand
TCCCATCACCGTTCGCACCCTTGACGGGGTGGGCTGGCCGCCGAGGCGGAGCACTTGTCCCTGCCGTCGCCGCCGTTGATGGTGTCGACCCCGCCACCACCTTCGATGGTGTCGTCACCCGCACCGCCGAGAAGCGTGTCGTTGCCCTTTCCGCCGGAGATCTTGTCGCCCCCCGAGCCGCCGTCGACCGTGTCGCTGCCGTCGCCGGCCTCAGCCGTGTCGTTGCCCTCGCCTCCGCAGATCGTGTCGTCCCCGCCGCCCGCCTCGACCTTGTCGGCGCCGCCGAGACCAACCACCACGTCGGCCCGGTTCGTGCCCTGTAGCTTGTCGGCGCCGCTGGTGCCGACGATGGTGGCCACCCGGCCCCGGCACAGGTAGGTGGCTGCCCCAGGCCCGGAGCCGCCGGCCGTCAGGGTGGCCGCCGGAGATCCGGTTCCGGTCACCGTGGCGGAGCCCGTTGCCACCACGATCGTGGGCTCGCCGCCCGGGGCCCGATCGACCGTGGCGGTCGATCCGCCGCTCACCGCCACCACGGTGGCCCCGTCGTCGAGCACCACCTCGCCGGTGCCGGCCGCCACCTTCAGGGTCACCGATCCGCAGGTGATGGTCACCGTGGAACCGGCCGCAACCCGGACCGTGAACCCACCGCACACCCGGAACGTCGCTCGTCCTGTGCCCGGGCCGACGCTGACCGTCACCCCATCGGCTGGATCGGCGGCATCGGTCACGCTCACCGTCAACCCCGGGTCCAGCGAGATCAGGGAGCCGGTGGCGAACGGATCGTCCAACTCGCTGCTGACGCTGTAGTGGGCGACGGCCGTGGCGATCAGGCCGACGGAGTCGGTGGCGGTGACCGTGACCGTGCGCGGACCGGGCGAGGTCGTGTCGAGCGGGCTGCCGTCGGGCACGGAGCCGGTACACGGGTCCACGGGGGCCAAGGCGAGATTGTCGGCGCAGGCATACGACACGGTGCCGGGCGATCCGAGGGCGAAGGTGGCGCCATCGATCGGCGAGGCGATGACAGCCACCGGAGGCACCGCGTCGTCGGGTAGGCGCTCGGCCCGGTAGACGGCGAAGGGCGTGCTGTCCCCCGGCCGCTCCGGTGTCGGTGACACCAGATCGCTGGCGTTCGAGGTGAAGCCGACCACCTCGCCCGCTGCCGCCACGACGGCCTCGCCGGCCTGGCCATCGGCCTCACTGTCGGTCAGCGACCGGCTGATCAGCTCCACGTCCTGGCGGTCGAGATCGCGAACCACGACATCGGCCCGCGCTCCGAACTGGCCGGTTGTGATCCTGGTCCAGTCCGCCTCGTAGGCCACAACCCGACCGTCGCCGCTGAGGGTGGGAGCGCGGCCCCCGGCGCTGAACCGGCCGTCGGTGGTTATCGCGCTGACCTCCAGGGTCTCGCCCGTGACCCGGTCCTTACGGATCACCGAGGTCGAGAAGAACGTCGTGACCGCCGGATCGCTGGTGCTGAACACGACGTAGCGGCCATCGTCGGACACGTCGGCGCCGGTACCTGAGGCCCGGCTCAGCTGATTGCCGGTAGGGTCGGTGCTGACCCGGGTGGTGGCACCCGGGGCTTCCCAGACGAAGACGTCGTCGACGCCATTGGTGTCGTCGGCCACGAGGTTGGTGGCCGACGAGCCGAAGACCACGACCGTCCCGTCGGGAGTCGACCGGGGCCGGCTGCTGGCGCCGTCGGGCAGCGCACCGCCCGCTCCGGCGCTCACCCAGTCGAGCCCGGCATCCTGGCGATCGAAGCGGTAGACATCGCCCATCCCGTTGGTGTCCTCAGGTACCAGGCCAGTGGTGGTGTCGAACACGATGTAGCGGCCGTCGTCGGAAACATCGATGGTTGTGGTCTGCACGAACTCAATGGCGTCGGCCGTCCCGACGGCGAGCATCCGGCGGGTCGTGTGGTCGGCTTGGTCGTAGAGGAAGATGTCCGCCTGCTGGCCGTTGGGATCGAAGCTCAACCCGTCGATACCGGGTGCCAGGTCGAGGCTGGTGCCGGAGTAGACGAAGGCCACGTACCGACCGTTGTCGCTGATGCCGGCCCGCTCCACCGAGAAGGACACGACCGGTGTCAGTAGTTGCGACGGGCCGCCGTCACCGAGGTACAGCCGGGCGAAGTTGGTCTGTCCCGGCTCCAGAAACGACTGGGCTGTGGAGAGGAACAGCATTTCGCCGTCGGCCGTCACGTCCTGCAGGAACGAAGAACCGTCGGGGATCTGGCCCTGGGGACCGGTGCTGGCCAACGTCACGGACACCAGAGCGCCGGCTGGGGTGGGCGTACCCAACCCCAGGCTCGAGGCGGCACTCACCATCCCGACCACCAGCTTGGACAGCCGACATCGCATCACGCATGCTCCATTCCCGCCGGCTTCGCGCCGCGGAGTCACCCTGGAAGAAGCTCGCAACATATTGATCTGTCTGCGGCAGGTCAAGCATTGTCGGGTCGGACAGGAAACATCACCGGCGCGGCCAGCCGGCGGGTACGGTCCCGGCCATGGGTTGGTACTCCCCGCTCCCGCCGCCGCCCGAGCTGGCCGACAGCCTGGCGTGCACCTGGATCGCCGCCGTGGAAGGCACCCATCGCCTGGTGCCTGACGGCTGCATGGACCTGCTGTGGCTGAGCACCGGCGTCGGTTGGCTGTGTGGGCCCGAGACGGCATCCTGGACGTTCCGCCTCCCGGCCGGCACGACCGCCGTCGGCGTGCGGTTCCGGCCTGGTCTGGCCGCCGCCGTGCTCGGGATCGATGTGTCGGAGCTGACCGACAGCCGGGTCCGGCTCGACGAGCTGCTGGGCTCAGGACCGTCCCGGCGTCTGGCCGAGGAGCTGGCCGATCTGGCCGACCCGGACACCGGATTGGCCGCGCTGACCGCCACAGTGGCCCGGTGGGCGGCCGGCCGGCGTGCCGTCGATCCGCTGTCACATCGGGTGGTGGCCGGTCCGTTCACCGTGCGCTCGCTGGCTGACGACCTGTCGCTCACCGCCCGTCAGGTGCACCGCCGAAGCCTGCGGGCCTTTGGCTACGGGCCCAGCACCCTGGCCCGCCTTCTGCGGTTCCAGCGGTTTCTGGCCGCCGCCTCGTCCGTCGGGAAGCTCGCCCTGGCGGCGGCGACCGCCGGCTACAGCGACCAGCCCCACCTGGTGCGGGAGTGCCGGGCCATCACGGGCCTCACTCCCACCGAACTGCTGGCCGAGTGGTTCCCGACCTTTCCCGGCGGGTCCGATCCGTACAAGACGCCCACCCCCGACCGGGTAAGGATCCCGGCATGAGCACCAACGACATCGCCGACCGTTATCGCCACCTGGCCGAGCGCTTCGACCGGGTGGCGGCCGCCGTGCCCGACGACGCCTGGACCAACCCGTCGCCCTGCGAGGGCTGGACCGCGGCCGACGTCGTCCGCCACGTGGCCGACACCGAGCGGGAGATGGTGGCCCGCCTCCAGCTGGCCGAGGTCCCCGATGCCGATGCCGACCTCCACCCTCGGGAGGCGTGGCGGGAGATCCGCCCGGTGGTCCAGGGCCTGCTCGACGATCCGGCCACCGCCGGCCACGCCTACGACGGCTACTTCGGGCCCACCACCTTCGCTCAGACCATCGACACCTTCTACTCGCTCGACCTGCTGGTCCATGCCTGGGACCTGGCCCGGGCGGCCAGGCTCACGGATCTGGAGCCGATGCCGGCCGACGACGTGGCCGTGAGCTTCGAAGCCATGCGCCCCTTCAGCGACACCCTGCGCCAGCCGGGGTTGTGCGGCCCCGAGCTGGAACCGCCGGCGGGAGCCGATGAGCAGACCCGGTTCCTCGCATTTCTCGGCCGCCGGGTGTAGGGGTTCGGCCCCGGCGAACGATGAGAGGTTGGTGAGCGAAGGATCGGGCCCCGGCCCAGCGACGACGCCGGGGCCGGACCCGGGGGGCCAACTCCTGGCCCTGTACGACGAGGCGGTGGGCGACGTCTACGGCTACCTGTACCGGCGCTGCTCGTCGGCCGCCCTGGCCGAGGATCTCACCTCCGAGACGTTCCTGGCGGCAGTGTCCGCCGTGACCCGGGGCCGGGCCCCGTCGCCGTTCACCGTGGGCTGGCTGATCGCCGTGGCCCGCAACAAGCTCGTCGACCACTGGCGCCGGGCCGAGCGGGAGGAGCGGATGCTCACCCTCGTCGGCGACGACAGCCGGGCCGGAGGCGGCGCCGTTGACGACACCTGGGACGCCGTGCTCGACGGCGCTCTGGCTCACGACGCCCTGGCCCGGCTCGGCCCCCAGCACCGCAGTGCCCTCACCCTGCGCTACCTCGACGGCCTGACGGTACCGGAGACAGCCCACTGCCTGCAGCGGACGGTGGGGGCCACCGAGGTGCTGCTGGTTCGGGCCCGGCGGGCCTTCCGGCACGCCTACCAGGCGATCGACGCCGGGGAGGAGGACCAATGACGGGCGCCAGCGCCGACGATCCGCTGGAGGCCCTGCGCCTCCACCCCGAGGGGCCGATCCGGCCCCGCGCCGCCTTCGTGTCCGAATTGCGGGGCCAGCTGGCCGCCGCCCTCGGCCTCGACGCCCCCGCCGTACCCGACATCGCCCTACCTCCGAGGAGAACTACCGTGCCCCCCGCTTCCACCGAGACGGCCGCCCTGGCCACTGCGTTGACCCCCTACCTGGCCGTGCACGACGGCGCCGCCGCCCTGGCCTTTTACACCGAGGCCTTCGGGGCAGTCGAGGAATCACGGTTCACCGGCCCTGACGGCCGGATCGGTCACGCCGAGCTCGTGATCGGCACCGTCCGGCTGTTCCTGTCCGACGAGTATCCCGAGGTGGGGGCGCTCTCACCCCGGACGCTGGGTGGTTCGACGGCGGCCCTCCACCTGGAGGTGGCCGACGTCGACGCCGTGCACACCCGGGCGGTGGCCGCCGGTGCCACGTCGGAGCGGCCGCCGGCCGACCAGCCCTACGGGGCCCGGCAGGGCTCGATCGTCGACCCGTTCGGCCACCGGTGGCTGCTGTCGCAGCCGCAGGCCGACGTGAGCACGGCGGAGCTGGAGCGCCGCATGGGCGACGACGGCTGGACGCTGACCGGCCGGCCCCGGGTGGCGCGAGGCGGGATCTGGGGTGTCGTCCATTCCGCTGACGCCCCGGCCATGATCCGGTTCCTCACCGAGGTGATCGGTTTCGAGGCGGCGCTGGTGATCCAGGACGAGCCGGGGATCGTGGAGCACAGCGAGCTGGTGTGGCCCGAGGGGGGCGTGGTCCAGGTGGGGACCGCCAACCAGCCGGGCAACGTGTTCGCCGACCGGCCGGGCCCCGGCCAGCAGAACCTGTACGTGATCACGGCCGATCCCTCCGCGGTGCTGGAGCGGTGCCGGGCCGCCGGCGTGGCCGTCGTGCGGGACATGGCGGAGCCGGCCTACGACCCCGGCGGTCTGGGGTTCGCCATAGCCGATCCCGAGGGCAACCTGTGGAGCTTCGGCACCTACGCCGGCGAGGTCTGACCCTCAAACCGGGAACTGTGGCACCGGCGCGCAATATGCAGCAGCTGGTGCCACAGTTCCGGATTGTCGTCGCTAGGAGCGGGTGGTCTCGTTCCAGGGGCCGGTGTCGGCCCGGGGCTCGCGGGGCAGGCCCAGCACCCGCTCGCCCACGATGTTGCGCTGTATCTCGGAGCTACCGGAGTAGATCGTGCCGGGGCGGGCCCCCATGAAGTTGGTGGCCCAGGCCTGCGACGAGTACGGGCTGCCCACGTCGTCGGGACCAACCCCTGAGGCGGCATCCCGGCCTGATGGGGCCATGGCGTCGGCCCCGATGATGTCGAGGGCCAGCTCGGTCAGCTTCTTGTGGTACTCCGACCACAACAGCTTGTTGAGCGACGATTCCGGCCCCTGGTGGTAGCCGTTGAGGGCGCTGGTGACCACCCGCAGGCCGAGGAAGCGCATGATCTCCACTTTGGAGTGGGCCCAGGCCAGCCGCTGGCGGATCACCGGATCGGCGGCCTTGCCGTTGGCCCGGGCCACCGCCGTGAGGCGGCGCAGCTCGTCGCCATAGCGGATGGCAGTGGTGGTGGCGTCATCGCCCCGCTCGTAGGCCAGCAGGGTGTTGGCCACGGCCCAGCCGTTGTCGACCCCGCCCACCACGTTCTCCCGGGCGGTGCGGGCGTCGGTGAAGAAGACCTCGTTGAAGTCGTGGTGGCCGGCGGCGTTGACGATCGGGCGGACCTCGATGCCGGGCTGGTCGAGGGGGCACAGGAGGAACGAGATACCGGCCTGCTTCACCCGCTCGGGCGAGGTGCGGCACAGCACGAAGATCCAGTTGGCGTTGTGGCCCTGCGAGGTCCAGATCTTCTGGCCGTTGATGATCCACTCGTCGCCGTCGAGCACGGCCCGGGTGGCCAGCGAGGCCAGGTCGGACCCCGAGTTGGGCTCGCTGTAGCCCTGGCACCACACGTCGTCTCCGGCCAGGATCCGGGGCAGGAAGTGCTTCTTCTGCTCCTCGGTGCCCCACTCGATGAGGGTGTGGCCGATCATGCCGATGGAGAAGCCGTCGTTGTCGTTGCCGGCCGGGACCCCCGCCTTGGCCAACTCCTCGGCCACCACCGTGCGTTCGGCCAGCGTCAGGCCACCGCCCCCGTACTCGGTGGGCCAGGCCACGGCCAGCAGCCCAGCTTCGGACAGCGTCTGGCGCCAGCCGGCGATGAACGCCGTGCGCTCTTCGACCGTGAACGATCCCATGCCCTGCCAGTTGGTGGGCAGTTTCTCGGCCAGGAAGGCCTGGATCTTCTGGCGGAACGCTTCAGCTTCGGGGGTGTACCGGGGATCCATGCTCGGAGTGTGCCAGACGCTCGACCCGCCGGACCACTCGCCTCTGAGGCGCGGCCGATGCGTTATGCAACTCAGCCGACACCTACGGGTGTGCGTCAGGCCCGGAGATCACCCATATGTGAGCCCATCTTTTGCAGATGTTCCAGCGCTCGATCGGCTTCAATCCCGAAGTAGTCCGCTATCAGTTGTTGAACGCCTGCATGCCGATCGGAAGGCTCGAGTCGTTGAATCGATGCTCGGAACATGCGAGCTACATCTGGGCCAAGTCGGTCTTGAACCATGCCGGTGATGACTTCCACCCGTGCCAGCAGGATCTCGAGTGCATACTCCTCGACTTTGGTCGCATGTTCAAGATGACTCCGAAATCGACTCTCGTCGATGTTGAACTGCCGGGTGCGTGTCTCGGTTGGATCCAATTCCAGCGCACCCAAGTACTCAAGTCGGTCAAGGATCGGCTTGACGACTGAGTCAGCGAGCTTGGTTTCGCTTGCGATTGATCGGACAGAGGGCACTCCCTTACATGCAGCGACTGCCTTAACGACCGTTATGAAATGCCTATTTCCGAAAGCTGCTTTCGAATGCGTTTGGACTAGATCGATAGCCTGTTCCGCCGACTCTTCACTCATAATATTCAAAGCAGGGCGGAAGAGACCCGCCCTGCTTTGCTCCCTTTCTACGCTCGAGCAGTTGCTGCGAGTGTTGCTAACGCCAGTATTAGGCCTGTGATTCCAGTTGGCCCCGGATTAGCGCCTAGAAGCACCGCAGCAAAAGCAAAAACAATGGCTAGTAGTAGAAGAAGTGGTGTTGTCTTATTCCACTTGCCAATGGGGGGTTCGGGTAACGCGTTCATATGACTGCTCTCCACGATAGGGCTCCACCCACATGGGATAGCCTATAGCGATCCGTGGTTTCCTGTCCAGCAATTTGAATATAGCGAATCACTAAGGACCAAAAGCTATTGCCCAAGCAGACGAACATACGTTTGTCATTCTGTGTAGCTGAGCTTCGAGCTCGAGGCGGGTTGGATTGCCGACGCTACGGCGACCTAATCGTTCTCGGCTGAGGGTTCGGGGGTGGGGGGTGGCTTGGACACCAGCACGCCGTCGGCCGTGAGCCGCTCGATCTGGCCCACTTCCAGGCCGAGCAGGTCAGCCAGCACCTCGGCGTTGTCGCCCCCGATCCAGGTCACCCCGGAACGAGGGCCGCAGTCGGTGCCCTCGATCCGCAGCGCCGCCCGGTTCACGGTCACCGTGCCGTCGCCGCTCGGCACCTCGACATAGGCGTCGCGGTCGATGGCCCAGTCGGCATCCAAGGTGTCGGCCGTGCTGAGCAGGCGACCCACCGGCACCCGGGCCCCGTTCGACAGCAGATCCTCGAAGGCGTCGAAGCTGTCGAACGTCTTTGCCCAGGCCTGCAGGTGCTCCAGGCAGGCCTCCATGTTGGCTCCCCGGGCCTCCATCGATGAGAAGCGAGGATCCTCCAGCAGCTCGGGCTGGCCCGACAACCGGGCGAACTGGGCGAACACGGCCGACGGGCTGCCGGGGATGGCCACCCAGGTGCCCTCGGCGTCGCCCAGCTGCACCACCGCCGCCCGACCGGGGCGGAACGGGGAGCGGGAGTAGTCGGGCCCGCCGTTCAGCTCCACCGCCGCCCATTCGTTCTGGGCGATCATCGACTCACACATCGAGGCGTCGATCCAGGCCCCCTGGCCGGTGCGTTCCCGCCGCCACAGGGCGGCCAGCACCCCCTGGGCCCCGGCCATGCCGGCGGCGATGTCGGCGTGCGACACCGGCTCGGGCAGTGGGTCGACACCCCACTCCCGGGCCTTGTAGTGGAGCAGGCCCATCTCGGCGTGGACCACGGGGGCGTAGGCCCGGCGCTGAGCGGCGCGGCCGTCCTGGCCGTAGCCCGACACCGAGCAGTAGACGATGTCGGCCCGCACCGCCTTCACCTGCTCGTAGCCCACCCCGAGGCGGGCCGCGATCCCGGGCCGGAAGTTCTCGACCACCACGTCACAGTGCCGGGCCAGGTCCAGGGCGAGGGCCACGCCCTCGGGCTTCTGGAGGTCGATCGACAGGAACCGCTTGCCTACGTTCTGGGCCCCGAACAGCACCGAGATCCCGCCCCGGCGGGGCCACCCCTTGCGCAGGATGTCGCCCTCGGGCGGCTCGATCTTTATGACCTCGGCCCCCAGATCGGCCAGCACCCGGGTGAGACAGGGCCCGGCCACCACCCGGGTGAGGTCGAGGACCCGCAGCCCGTCGAGGATGCCCGGCCCGATGTCGTCTGCATGCAGCATCTGCGCAACGTACCGTCCGCCCCTGGTGGCGGCCATTTCGGGGAATTGTGGCGCCACCGCGCAAAATGCAGCACGGGGCGCCACAGATCGCCACCCACGGGCGGGAGCTAACGTGGCCGCCGTGAGCACCGACCCAGCCGACTACTGGCAGCGGCCCGGCCTGACCGGGCGGATCCTCGAGGCCCTGGCGGCGGCGGGCAAGGACGTCGATCACCTGACGGTGGACGACCTCGCCGCCTCCGATCAGTTCCACGGCGGCGGCCGCCCCGCCACCCTGGCCCTGGCCTCCCTGGCCGGGCTCGACCAGCCCACCGATCAGCCCCGCCGGGTACTGGATGTTGGCGGCGGCCTGGGCGGCCCGGCCCGCACCCTGGCCAGCCGGTTCGGCTGCCTGGTCACCGTGGTCGATCTGACCGAGAGCTACGTGGAGGCCGCCCGGGAGCTGACGGCTCGGGTGGGCCTGGCCGATCGGGTCACCCATCTGGTAGGCGACGCGCTTCGCCTCGACGACCCCGCCCTGGGCCTCGAGCGGGGCTCGTTCGACCTGGTGTGGACGCAGAACGCCGGCATGAACATCGCCGACAAGGAGGCGCTGTACGCCGGCTTCCACCGCATGCTCCGGCCCGGCGGCACACTCACCTTCCAGGAGCCCATGGCCGGCACCAACTCGCCGCCCCACTACCCGCTGATGTGGGCGGCCGACCCGAGCCTCAGCTTCCTGCGGTCGCCGACCGAGATGCGGGCCCTGGTGGCGGCGGCCGGCTTCGATGAGCAGGCGTGGGAGCTCGTCACCGAGTCCGCCGCCGGGGCCAACGCCCCGCCGGCCCCGCCCCACGCCATCCAGCGGCTGATCATGGGCGACCACCTGACGGCGGTGCAGGCCGCCGGGCGCCGCAACCTCGACGAGGATCGAATCAGCACCGTCCACGCCGTCTTCACCCGACGCTGAGCGGCCCGGCTCCCGGCGGTTGAACCCCGTCGAGCTGACGGGTGGGGGAGGGGATGCAAAGATTGGGGTCATGCAGATCGGCCTGTTCACCCCGTTGCGCTCGCCCGTGGCCACCGGCGAGTTCCTGTCCCAGCTGGGCCGTATGGCCGAGGAGCGGGGGATCGCCTCCCTCTGGCTGGGCGAGCACGTCGTCACCTTTCCCGCCTACGAGTCCAAGTACCCCGGCTCGCCCGATGGCGTGTTCCGCTTCCCCGAGCAGTCGGGCCTCATGGACATGGTGGCCTCGATCGGCTACCTGGCCGCCTGCACCTCCACCCTTCGCCTGGGCACCGGGATCTGCATCCTGCCCCAGAACAACCCGGTCTACGTGGCCAAGGAGTACGCCACGCTCGACTTCCTGTCCAACGGCCGGCTCGACTTCGGCGTGGGCGTCGGATGGAGCTGGGAGGAGTTCGAGGCCGTCGGTGCTCCCTGGGAGCGGCGGGGCGCCCGGTGCGACGAGTACCTCGACGTGATCACCACCCTGTGGACCGAAGATGTCAGCTCCTACCAGGGCGAGTTCTACCAGCTCCCGCCGTGCCACATGTACCCCAAGCCGGCCCAGAAGCCAATGGTGCCGATCACGGTGGGCGGCCACTCGGCCGCCGCCCTCAAGCGCACAGCCAAGTACGGTTCCGGCTGGTACGGGGTCAACCTCGACCCGGCCGGCACCCGCGACATCCTGGAGAAGCTCGATCGCCACCTGGCCGACGCCGGCCGGGACCGCAGCGAGCTGAAGATCGTGATGGGGGCCACCAGCGACCACATCAAGCCCGAGCTGGTCGACCAGTACGCCGAGGCCGGGGTGACCGAGCTGTTGATCCCGTTCCTGCGCCAGGGAACCAAACACCTGGAGGCCAACCTCGAGAAGGTGACCCCCTACGTGGAAGCGGCCCGCAGCCTATGACCACCATTGCCACCCCGCCGGCCACGGCGCCCGCCGGCGGCCCGGGCGGCGCCGATCCCGGCGGCCCCGGTGGTGGTGGTCCGAATGGCGGCCCGAGCGCCGCCCGCCGCCCGAAGCTCTACCGACCTCCGTTGGCCCGGGTGGTGTCGGGCCGGGTGTTCTACGGCTGGTACGTCGCGTTGGCCTGCTCGGCCATGATGCTGGTGACGGTCGGGGTGTCGTACTACGGCCTGTCGCTGTTCCTGAAGCCGCTGTCCACCGAGCACGGCTGGTCCATCTCGGTCGTCACCTACGCCACCGG
>CADEDH010000009.1:0-7139 GCA_902826025.1 uncultured Actinomycetes bacterium | reverse complement strand
GTGCTGGTGCCGATCGGGGCCATCCTGATCGAGAAGGGCGGGCTCCGCCTGGCCGCCCCCACCCTGGGGTTGGTCGTGCTGTGCGTGGCCCTGCCGGTGCTGTTCCTGGTGGTGGCGGCCTCCCCCCGGGACCTGGGCCTCGAACCCGACGGCGGGGCCGCCGCCCCCGCCACCTCCAGGATCGACGCGGCCTCCCAGTACCGGGTGTGGACCCGGGCCGACGCCGTGCGGAGCTTCTCGTTCTGGGCCGTTGTCGGCGCCTTCTTCCTCGCCCTCGGCTCCCAGACCGGCGTGCTGATGCTCCAGATCACCTTCCTCTCGGAGCCCGACAAGCTCGGCTCCCGGGGGGCGGCGGCCCTGGCCGTGACCACCACCACCATCGGCTCCATCCTGGCCCGGATCGTGGTGTCGACCTTCGCCGACCGGCTCGACAAGCGGTTCATGGCTTCCACCCTGTTCGTGCTGCAGGCGGCGGCCGTCGCCGGCTACCTGGCCGTCCACTCCACCGCCGCCATCTACGCCGTCGCCCTGGTCTTCGGCTTTACGGTCGGCAACGTCTACATGGCCCAGTCGCTCCTGGTGGGGGAGCTGTTCGGGCTGGTCAGCTTCGGCACGGTGTACGGCATGGCGTCGCTGACCGGGCAGATCGGCAGTGGGCTGGCCGTGATCGGCCTGGGGCCATTGATCGAGAACACCGGCGGCTACACGGTGCCGTTCCTGATGCTGGCCGCCTTCGACCTGACGGCGGCTGTGATCGTGCTGGGGGCGGTCCGGCCCCGGGCCGCCGCCCCCGAGGGCACGCCCCGGTTCAAGGTGAACCCGGCCTGGGTGGCGCAGCTGGCTGGCACGTCGCCGGTGGCATCGGCCGGCTGGGCTGTCGGGCAGGGCGGGGCCATCGGGCAGGGCGGGGCCATCGGGCAGGGCGGTGCCATCGGGCAGGGCGGGGCCGCCCCCACCTCCACCCGGCGCTGACCTCCCGGGCCGAGACCGTCAGCCCGCCAGCAGCTGCTGGCGGAGCTTGAACTTCTGGATCTTGCCCGACGGCGTCTTGGGCATCTCATCCACCACCGCCAGGCGCTCGGGCCAGAACTGCTTGGCCGTGCCCGACTCGTCGAGGAACGCCGTCAGCTCGGCCAGCACCGGGGCCGCCCCGCCGCCGGCCACCGTGATCACGGCGCACGCCCGCTCGCCTAGGCGGTCGTCAGGAACGCCGACGATGGCGACCTCGGCCACCTTGGGGTGGGTGTAGAGGAGGGCCTCGATCTCGGCCACTGGGATGTTCTCGCCGCCTCGGATCACCAGGTCCTTGGTTCGGCCCACGATGCGGATGCCGCCGTCTTCCCGGAGGCGGGCCACATCGCCGGTGTCGAACCAGTCGTTGTCGGGCGAGGCGGCGGCGTAGAGGTCGGGCCGGTGGAAGTAGCCCAGGGCCTGGCTCGGCCCCCGGCACTGGAGGTCGCCCGACCCGCCCGGCGCCACCGGTTGGCGGTCGTCACCCAGCACCCGGATCTCCATCCAGTTCACCGGGGTGCCGTCGGAGTCCGACACCAGCTCCACCGGGTCGCCGGGCCGGGTGGTGGTGACCACCATGTTCTCGGTCATGCCCCACACCGCGATCAGCTCGGCCCCGAGCACCTCTTTCGCCTCCACCACCACATGGGGCGGGATGGCGGCCCCGCCGCAGACGAAGTACTTGAAGGTCGACAGGTTGCGGGGCTGGCGCCGCTGGGCCGCCACCATGTCCATCACGAAGGCGGTGGCCGACACCGTCCACGCCACCCCCTCCCGCTCCACCGCGTCGAGCATGCCCTCAGCGTTCCACAGGTCCTGGTAGACGATCTTCTGGCCCAGGGCCAGCGGCTTGACCATGCCATACCCGAACCCGGTCTGATGGGCCAGGGTGGAGGCCATGAAACACACGTCGTCGGACCCGAGGCCATAGACCTCGTCGATGTTGCGGGACCCGGAGTGGATCGTGTTGTGGGAGTGGATCACCCCTTTGGGCTCGCCCGTGGTGCCCGACGTGAACTGCACCTGCACCACATCGTCTGCCCCATGGCGGCGGGCCTCCAGCTCGGCCGCCAGGCCCGGGTCGTCCTCCCACGGCCGATCCACGAAGTGCTCCTGGAACGACAGCGCCCCCTCGGTCCGCTCGCCAACCACCACCACGTGCTTGAGGGCCTCGACCGTGCCCAGCAGGTCGAGGGCCATGGCGGCGTGATCGTGATCCCGGAACCGGTCGGGCACGATCAGCACCCGGGAGGCGGTGCGGCCCAGGATGAAGTCGAGCTCCCGATGGCGGAAGATCGGCACCAGAGGGTTGACCACGGCCCCCGCCCGGAGGATCCCGTAGACGATGGCCGGGAACTCCCAGCTGTTCGGAAGCTGGAGCGACACGGCGTCGCCCCGCTCCACCCCCAGGTCGATCAGGGCACCGGCGAAGCGGCGGCTGAGGCGCTCCAGCTCGGCGTAGGTGTGGCGCTCCGGCTCGCCCCCGCCGGTGTGGTAGCTCACGATGGCGGTGGCGTCGGGCCGGGCCGCCACCTGGGCCAGGAAGTCGTCGACCAGGGTCGCCTCCCGCCACCAGCCCTGCCGGTAGTACTCGGCCACGGTCTCGGCCGGGATGTCCCGGCGGCCAGGGGTGGGAGTGGGCGACGACGGAGATGCCGGGCTGCTCATGACCCCGCAACCTAGTACGGCGGGCGTCCGGTGTCGGCTTCGGCGGGGCGGGTCCGGAGGGGCCGTTCGGCCCATTTCCCGCAAGGCCTGGCCTGGGCCGTCCGATCCAACCAGTCGACATCCGTGGCGTCACGTCGAGAAGCAGGCGCCGCTCGAAGCATGAGGAGTAGAGCCTTGCTCTCCGAGATCACCACGTTCCTGGCTACGACCGCCGGCAAGGTGGTGCTCGGCGCCTCGGTGGCCGCCGTCAGCGTCGGCGGGGCCCAGGCCGTCAACGTGATCGAGATCCCGATGTTGCCCTCGGCCGACGCCTCGTCGGTGGTGACCCCCGACGCCGGCGCTCCCGACGCCGGAGATCCCGGCACGACCGCCGACACCGGCCCCATCGCCACCGACCCCTCCACGACCGAGCCCACAACGGCGCCCACAGACCCGACGTCGACCGAGGCGACCGCCGATCCGTCCACTGCCATCTCCGAGGCCGACGACGGCGGCCACCACGGCGACGACGTATCCGAGGCGGCCCACGGCGATGACGAAGGCTGCGAACACGGCGAGACGGTGTCGTCGGTCGCCTCGGCCGGCAACTCGGGCCGCCACCACGGCAAGGGCGGCGACGATGCCTGCCATCACCACGACGATGACGATGACGACGACGCCGGGTCCACCGCCACCAGCGGCCACGACCGCGACGAGGACGAGGACGAGGACGGGGACGACCACGGGTCGTCGTCGCATCACGGCGGCTCCCAGGCGTCGACCACAACCACCTCAGCGGCGGCCGGCACCGGCACGACGTCGAATCAGAGCTCGAGCGGCTCGGGCAAAGGATCGGGCGACAGCGGCCACGGCGAAGGCGACGAGGACGACGACTGAGTAGGTACCGCTTCGGCCTGGCGACCTAGCATCGGCTGCATGACGATCGACCAGGGAACCGCCGCCGGATCGGCCCCACCCAGCCTGATCCCGGCCCACACGATGGCGCTGGTAGGAACCCGGCTGCGGGGGCCGGTGACGGCCGTGATCGCGGCCAAAGAGGCCCAACGCTACGCCCAGGCGGTGGGCGACCTCAATCCTGTCTACTTCGACGAGGCGGCGGCCCGCTCCGCCGGCTACGACGGGCTGGTGGCGCCGCCCACCTTCGTCCAGTACGCGCTGGTCCAGGGCCGCCCCATCGAGGAGACCCGGACCGACGGCCTGTTCCAGGGCGACATCCCCCTCGATCTGGCCGTGCAGCGGACGATGTTCGGGGGCGAGGAGTGGGATTTCCTGGCCCCTGTGCTGGTGGGCGACGAGATCACGGCCGAGACCCGCCTCGCCTCGCTCGACCAGAAGGAGGGTTCGAAGGGGTCGTTCGTGCGGATCACCCGGGAGACCACCTACACCAATCAAGCCGGTGACGTCGTCGCCCGTACCCGCCAGATCGGAATCGCACGATGACGCCCAACCAGCCGTTCATCGACGATGTGGCCGTGGGCCAGGAGCTGCCGGTGGTGGTCCGCAACGCCAGCCGGGTGCAGCTGTTCATGTACTCGGCCGCCACCTGGAACCCCCACCGCATCCACTACGACGTCGACTACGCCCGGTTCGAGGGCCACGCCGACGTGATCGTCCACGGTCCCCTCCAGGGTGCGTGGCTCAGCCAGTACGTGACCGACTGGGCCGGCCCCCAGGGCCGGATCGTGAGCCTGTCGTGGCAGAACCGGGCATCGGCCCTGCCCGAGCTCGACTACGAGTTCCGGGGTCGTGTCACGGCCGTCGAGGGCGACATGGTGTCGCTCGACGTGTGGGAGCAGTCGCCCGACGGGGCCGTACTCATGCCCGGGCAGGCCGCGGTCCGCCTCCCCAGCCGGAGCTGAAACTCCCGGCCGGGGGTCGGCGCCCGGTCAGCCCACTCAGCGGCCCTGGAAGTTGGGCTCCCGCTTCTCCTGGAAGGCCTTGGCCGCCTCGCCGGCATCCTTGGAGCGCATGGTGGCGCCCTCCATCGACAACGACAGCGGCAGGATCTGGGCCGACACCGACCGCAGCCAGTTGTTGATCGGCACCTTGGAGGCGGCGATGGCCAGACCGGGGCCGGCGGCCAGGCGGTCGGCGATGGCCAGGGCCTCGTCGAGCAGCTTGTCGTCGTCGACCACGAAGTTGACCAGGCCCATGCGCTCGGCCTCCTCGGCCTTCAGCCGGTCGCCCGTCATCAGGTAGTACTTGGCCCGGTTGACGCCCATCAGGAACGGCCAGATCACCTGGCCACCGTCGCCGGCCCCGATGCCCAGCTTCACGTGGGTATCGGCGAACACGGCCGACCGGCCGGCAACCACGATGTCGCACAGGAGGGCGACCGTGGCCCCCAGGCCCATGGCGTAGCCGTTGACGGCCGAGATGATCGGGATGTGGGCCTCCAGAAGATGGTCCACGATCATGCGGGCCTCCTCCAGGGTGATCTTGTGGGTGGTGTCGGACCCGGAGCTGAAGTCGCCGCCGGCGCAGAAGGCCCGGCCGGCGCCCGTGATCACCAGCACCTTCACGTCACTGTCGTCGTCGGCGTCGCGGGCGATCCGGGACAACTCGTGGTGCATGTCGCCGTTCACGGCGTTGAGCCGGTCGGGCCGGTTGAGGGTGGCGATGGCCACCCCGTTCGGCCGCTTCTCGATGGCGATCGTGGTGTAGGTGTCGGCGTTCAACGGCATGGCTCTCGTTCCCCCTGCTTCGGCGCGGTCCGGACACCGCCGACACTAGTCCCGGCACCGCCGCCGGCAAGCATGGGCGGCGCGATGGACGACAGGCCCGCACCTGATGGTCCCACTCGTCTCACCAGGACTACCCTCTTCCCGATGGCGGCGTTGGATCGAATAGACCTGCTCGCGCTGAGCCTGAGCTTCGGGATCCCTGTGGTTCTGATGATCGTCATCGTCGGCGTTGTCTACTACTACCGGCGTCGTCCCCCGCCTCCCTCGGTGGTCGGGCCCGACGGCGTGGTTCGCCTTTCCGGCCAGCTCACGCCGGCGTCCACCTGGGTATCGTTCCGGCGCGAGTCGTTCGGCTCGCTCGAGGTGACACACCACGAGCTGATCTGGCGGTCGTTGACCGGCCCGGAGTGGCGTGTGCCGATCAGAGCCCTGCTCCTCCACCGGCCCGGCCCGCTCGTGACCCAGCCCGGGCTGGAGCTCGAGGCTCCCGGCGCCGGCCGGTGGTGGCTGCAGGTATCCAACGGCCCGGTCAGTCCGCTGGCCGGGGACCTCGGCCGCCGGTCGCGGAACCGGCGGGCCGACGAGCTTCGCCAGGTTCTCCTCTCCCGAGGGGCGCGGCCGGTCTGAGGGCAGCTCTGCTTGGGCCGCCGTCAGCCCCGCCGCTACTGTTTCGGGGCGGAGGAAGCGACCCATGACGACCACTGAAGCCCCCACGCCGGCCACTGCGGCGCCCGAATGGCAGATGGCCCTGCTCGATCGGATGATCGCCCACCAGCAGGCCGGCAACACCACCGACCTGGCCGACGAGATCTACCGGAACCCGATCGACAAGTACGTCAGCCCGGCCCGTCACCACCACGAGCTCGATGCGCTGTTCCGGGGCCTGCCCATCGTGGCCTGCCTCACGGCCGACGTGCGGGAGGCCGGGGAGTACGTCACGCTGTCCATCGCCGACGTCCCGATCCTGGTGACCCGGGGAGAAGACGGTGTGCTGCGGGCGTTCCGCAACGTCTGCCGCCACCGGGGGGCTTGCGTGGCTGAGGGCCGGGGCCAGGTGCCCAAGACGTTCGTGTGCCCCTACCACGCCTGGTCCTATCACCTCGACGGGCGCCTGGTGGCGGCCACCCATCGGGCGGGGTTCGCCGGTATGGACAAGGCCGACAACGGGCTGTCGCCGGTCGCTTGCGGCGAAGCGGCCGGCATCGTGTTCGTGTCGTTGGAGCACGACCCCGCCGCCTTCGACGCCGCCCAGTGGCTGGGGGGTGCTGCCACTGAGCTCGCCAGCTTCGGCCTGGAGCACTACCACCGCACCGAGGTCCGCACGTCGGACCGGGCGATGAACTGGAAGCTCATGTTCGACACCTTCGGCGAGGTGTACCACGTGGAGCACCTCCACCGGACCACGATCCACCCGCTGATCCAGTCGAACAACTGCGCCTTCGACAGCTGGGGGCCCCACGCCCGCCTCGGCATCGCCCGCTGGGCCATGAACGACCAGATCGACCGGCCCCGCCAGGAGCGCGAGCTACTGTCGGCGGCCACCGTCCTGTACTACCTGTTGCCCAACACGTTGCTGATCCAGCAGGTGGACCATGTGGAGCTGTACCAGATCTTCCCCGACGGGCCGGGCCGGAGCAGCGCCGTCATCTCGCTCTACGCTCCCGAGAAGCCGGCTACCGACAAGGCTCGGGAGTACTGGAAGCGCAACCTCGACCTGCTGGTCAAGGTCACCGAGACCGAGGACTTCGTGATGTGCGAGCAGATCCAGCGGTCGTT
>CADEDH010000008.1:121710-133099 GCA_902826025.1 uncultured Actinomycetes bacterium | reverse complement strand
CCACCGGCCGCGACCCAGATACCGGGCGGTGGCGCACCTACCGCCCCGACGGAACGGAGATTCCCTGAGATGGCTGACCCTGTAGATCCCACGATGCATGTTGTGGCGCCAATCTGGCGTTACCCTTCGAGCGTGCCGAGCATCCAGGTCAAGGACGTTCCCGACGACGTGCATGCCGTCCTGCGACGGAGGGCCGCCGCTGCCGGGCAGTCGCTGCAGGAATACCTGCTCGCCCTACTGTCCGATCAGGCGCAGACCCCAACGCTGACCGAGGTGTTCGAACGGGTCGGCCACCGCACGGGTGGTCGGCTGGGTCTCGCCGAAGCGGTGGAAGCCGTGCGCGCCGATCGCAACGACCGGTGATCGTCGTCGACGCCAGTGTGGTGGCCGCAGCCCTCATCGACGCCGGACCGGAAGGCGCCCAACTCCGGGCCCGGCTCGTCGGTGAGCGGCTGGCGGCGCCCGAGCTCGTCGATCTGGAGGTGGCCTCGGTCTTCCGCCGTCGTTGCGCCGCAGGCCTGCTCGCCGCCGACCGAGCCGAGCAGGCGCTCGACGATCTCCTGGCGTTGCCGATGGAGCGGGCGCCCCATCGCCCGCTCGTGCCCCGGTGCTGGCAGCTTCGCCACAACCTCACCGTGTACGACGCGGCCTACGTCGCACTGGCTGAGATCCTGGGCGCTGTGCTGGTGACTGGCGACCAGGGCCTGGGGCTCGCTCCGGGCATCCGCTGCGCGATCGAGGTGGTGTCGACCACAGGCGGGGCGGGGGCAGACGGGTAGCCTCCGGGCCATGCTGGCTGTCGGGGCTGAGGCCCCCCACTCCACGTTCACCGCCCACGACGGGTCAACGGTGCGGGTCCGTGACCTGCGGGGCCGCTGGGTGTTGGTGTGGTGGTACCCCAAGGCCGCCACCCCCGGTTGAACGGTGGAAGGCCAGGGCCTGCGTGACAGGTTCGACGACTTCGAGGCCCGCAACGCCGTGGTGTTCGGCGCCTCGTTCGACTCCCCGGAGGAGAACCGGGCCTTCGCCGAAGATCAGGAGTACCCGTTTCCCCTCCTCAGCGCCGACCGGGAGACCGGCGAGGCATGGTCCGTGGCCCGTCCAGCCGATGACCGCTTCGCCAACTTCCCCCGCCGCTACAGCTACCTGATCGACCCCGCTGGCGTTATCCGGCGGGCCTACGACGTGACAGACGTGGCCGGCCACGCCGACACCGTTCTGGCCGACCTCGATCTGTTGGGACGATGAGCCAGGAACCGGGGCCGTTCACCCCGCGGATCGCGCCCCGGGTAACCGACAACGAACGGGATGCGGCCGAGTTGCGGGGCCGGGTGGAGACCGTGTCGAAGGGAGGGGCCCGGGCCGCCGTGCTCGGTGTCAACGACGGCCTGGTCACCAACGTCTGCCTGATCCTGGCCCTGGCCGGGGCGTCGGCCAGCGCATCGGCGGTGCGCACCGCCGGGTTCGCCAGCCTCATCGCCGGCGCGTTCTCGATGGCCGCTGGTGAGTGGGTCAGTGTGCGCAGCCAGGTCGAGCTGTACCACGGGATCCTGGGCGAGATCCGTGCTCTGGTGCAGCGCAACCCCCGCCTGGTGCTGGGCGAGCTGACGTCAAAGCTGACCGACGCCGGCTTCGCCCATGACACGGCCCAGCGGGCGGCGGCCGAGTTGCCGCTCGACGAGGCCAAGTTCCTCGACTTCTCGGCCCGCACCGTGTTCGGCGTCAACCCCGACGACCTGGGGTCCCCGATGACGGCCGCCCTCGGTTCGCTCGGACTGTTCACCGCAGGCGCGCTGGTGCCTCTCGTCCCCTGGTTCATCACCGAAGGCCTGGCCGCCACGGTGGCCTCGCTGGCGGCCACGGGCGTGGCCGGCCTGCTGGTGGGCGGCTGGGTGTCGGGCTCGGCCGGGCGCCCGGTGGCGATGGGGGCCCTGCGCCAGCTCCTGATCGTGGTTGCGGCGGCCGCTGTGACCTACGCCATCGGTGCCCTGTTCGGCACGGCCGTGGCCTGAACCCGCTTTCGAAGCGGACTTTGGCCCCCGGAGGCAGTCGTCTAGTTTTGCTCCATGACCGCAGTGGAGCCTCGGGAGCTCGACGAGCTCGACATCACCACCACCCAGAACTACGTCGACGGGGGCTTCCCCTGGCCGGCCTGGGACCTCCTGCGGGAGTTCGCCCCCGTCTACCGCTATGACCGCCCCGGCGTGCCGGTGAACTGGGTGGTCACCCGCTACGAGGACGTGAAGACCGTCCTCGTCCACGACGAGGTGTTCTCCAACGCCGGTCCCATCCTCCGCCTCGACTCCGAGGCCCGGCTGGCCGGCCTGGAGCGGTTCAAGCAACGTCAGGCCGACCGCTGGGGCTGGGATCCGGCCGAGCCGCTCGACATGGTGTTCCTCGACCGACCCGAACACCTCGACATGCGCCTGATCACCATGCGCAAGTTCACCCCGGCTGCCATGCGCCGCCTGGAGGAGCACCTGGCCGACATGACCCGGCAGTTCGTGGGTGAGTTCGTGGCCGCCGCCCGCCAGGCGGCGGTCGACGGCGGGCCCTACGGCGACGGCACCGTCAACCTGGTCGACGCCCTGTCGATCAGCATCCCCCTGGCCGCCATCACCCACCTGCTGGGCGTGCCCACCGACGACTGGACCGACATCTGCCGCTTCACCGAGCTGATCTTCCCCGGCACGGCCCGCCGGTACGCCCTGCCCGGTGAGTCCGACAGCGATGTGCGGCGCCGGGTGGGCCGTGAGTTCCACGACTACATCGAGAACCTGATCGAGGCCCGGCGGGCCCAGGGGCCCGAAGGTGACGACCTGGCCACCGCCCTGGTCCACGCTACGATCGACGGCCAGCCCCTCACCGATCAGCAACTCCACGGGTACCTGATGTTGCTGATTGGGGCGGGCAACGAGACCACCCGCAACGCCATCACTGCCGGTGTGCATGCTCTGCTGGAGCATCCTGACCAGCTCCAGCGGCTGGCCGCCGACCCCGAGGGGCTGAACCAGACGGCGGTGGAGGAGATCCTGCGCTGGTCGTCGCCGGTGGTGCAGTTCGCCCGCACCGCGGTCAGCGACTATGAGCTGGCCGGCACCCAGATCAAGGCCGGTGACACGGTGACCCTGTGGTTCCCGTCGGCCAACCGGGACGAGCGCCAGTTCCCCGAGCCCTACCGGTTCGACGTGGGCCGCGAACCTAACTACCACCTTGCCTTCGGCCACGGAGAGCACTTCTGCCTCGGGGCCAACCTGGCCCGCTGGGAGCTGCGGGCCACGTTCTCCGAACTGGCCCCTCACCTGGTGAACCTGGAAGCGGCCGGCCCGCTCGTTCGCCACCCCGACCTCCACGTCCCGGCCATCCACACCTTCAAGGTGCGCTGGATCGGCGAGTAGGCCGCTAGGCCCGTAGCGCCTCAGGGGATCTCCCCGAAAAAGATCGCGTATCCGCGAACCACCGTTCTCCCACTTCCGTAGAGGAAGGCAGCAGCGGCCCGACCGTTACGGCGCCGCTGGGAGGGAGACGAGAGAACATGCAACCCCTGATCGAGCGCGCCCCTGAACCGGGTGGCGATCCCACGGTGCACCTGCACACCGGGGTCGCCGGGACCGGCAGCGGGGTCGCGCAACCGCCGACCCCATGGACCCTCATCGGGGCGGCGGCCGTGGGAGCGGCGGTGGCCTTCGGCCTCGGCGTCTATGGTCGGGTGCACCAGCCGACCGGGGCCGCCGTCGCTCCCCTCCGGCCCGACAACATCCTCGACGTGAAGTCGGCCTGTGCTTCGGTGGCCGCGACCCTGGCCCTGTTCCAACTGGCGTCGGCCCTCCGCCTCTACGGCCGCTTCGGGGGCGGGCGACCGGCTCCGGCCTGGCTCGGCCCGGCCCACCGCTGGTCAGGCACCGTGGCCTTCGTCGTCAGCCTTCCCGCCGCCTACCACTGCCTGTGGGGCCTCGGCTTCCAGGACACCACCACCCGGGTCCTGGCCCACTCGATGCTGGGCTGCGCCTTCTACGGCGCGTTCGCCGCCAAGCTGCTCGTGCTCCACAGCCGCCGGGTGCCGGGATGGGCTCTGCCCCTGCTGGGGTCGGCCCTGGTCACCCTGCTGGTGGCCATCTGGTTCACCTCCGCCTGGTGGTACTACCGCCTCTGAGCCGCCGCCCCGCCTGACCGAGCCGCCGTCGGCGCCTGTCCCCGCCCCGGGGGCCTGGCTCGACGCGCCCGCCACACCCGACACACCACACCCGACACACCACACCCGACACACCGAAAGGAACCGACATGCCCATCCGAGCCACCGTCACCCTCGGGGTCTGCCTGGGGGCCGGCCTTGCCGCCGGCATCGGGCTGGCCCGACCCGGGCTACTGGCCGAGAACACCCCTGTCCCGGCCGCTGCCGCCGCCCCGGCCGGTGCCACCAGCGCCCCAACGGCGCCGGCCTCTCCCGGCTATGGCCGGCCCGCCACCTCGGCGCCGGCCGGCGCCACCCCGGCCGCGCCGGCCCCGGCGCCGGCGGCCCCGGTCACGATCGAAGACTTCGCCTTCGCCGGCGGCGGCACCGTCGCCCCCGGGGCCGCCGTGCCGGTGGTCAACGCCGACAGTGTTGCCCACACCCTCACCGCCGACGACCGCTCGTTCGACACCGGGACGCTCGACACGGGCGGCCGGGCCACGATCACAGCCCCCGCCGCCCCCGGCACCTACCGCTTCTTCTGCGCCATCCACCCCTCGATGCAGGGGACCCTCACCGTCGCCAACTGACGACGGCGGCGGGGCGGCGCAGCCAGATCCCCCAAGCAAGCAACCAACCAACCAACAGAACAAGAAGAACCCGAAAGGCACCCGACAATGAACACCATCCAGACCAAGCTGGGCCGTACCGGCCGCATGGCGGCAGCTCTCATGGGGCTGACCGCACTCCTGGGGGCGTGCGCCAACAACACGCCCACCAGCGCCAGCGAAGCCGGCTCGGTACCGGCCACGGCGGCTCCGGCCGCCGCCCCCGCCGCCCCCGGTGCGGCCGCCGTCAGCGCCCCGGCCGGGGCGGCCGGCGCCCTGTTGGGCACGAGCGAGGCCGGTGACATCCTGGTCGGCCCGGATGGCCGGGCCCTCTACGGCTTCACCAACGACACCGCCGCCGCCAGCACCTGCTACAGCACCTGCGCCGCGGCGTGGCCGCCAGTGATCGTGAGCCCCGACTGGAGCGTCGGCCCCGGTCTCGATACCGGCATCTTCGCCACCACCCTGCGGGACGACGGCCAGCTCCAGCTGGTGGCGGGCAAGTGGCCGCTGTACTACTACACCGGCGACGCCGTGCCCGGCGACATCAACGGCCAGGGCTCGGGCGACGTCTGGTTCCTGGTGGACCCCGAAGGCACCCTGATCAAGGAGGCCGGCGGCGAGGGCGGCGCCACGGCGACGACGGCCGCCGGCGGGACCACCGCCTCGGGCGGCTACGGAGCCGGCGCCAAGGGCAGCACCACCACGGCCAAGCCGGCCACCGGTGCCCTGGTGGGCACGGCCAAGAGCACGCTGGGCGACGTGCTGGCCGACGCCAAGGGCCTGACCCTGTACGGCTTCACCGCCGATGTGGGCGGCAAGCCCAGCTGCTACGACGCCTGCGCCACGGCCTGGCCCCCGATGCTGGTGGATTCGGCCGAACTCCCGGCTGGCCTCGACCCCAAGGTCTACTCGGTGGTCAAGCGAACCGACGGCACATTCCAGCTCAAGGCCGGCGACTGGCCCCTCTACCGCTTCGGTGGCGACGCCGCCGAGGGCGATGTGAACGGGCAGGGCTCCGGGGGTAAGTGGTTCGCCACCGCCCCCGACGGGAAGCTCATCAAGTCCTGACCGTCACCTGACGGTCCCTGACTGTCAGGCCCCCGATCGTGCGGCACCCCGGCACCGTCTCCCCAGCCGGGGTGCCGCCCGTGACCGGGCCGTCGGCCCGACGGCGTCTCCCACCATCCGACGGGAGCCGCAAACGGAAGGAGGAGCGGCACCTACCCCACGGCGGGTCGGTAGGTACCGGCCTCCTCGGCATCGATGTCGTCGGGATCGACGGACCGGATCAGCTCGGCGATGGCGGCGGAGGAATCCGCCGCCCGTCGGGCTTTCACGTCGTCGATCATGGCCGTGGTCCGGATCGGGCCGTACATGCCGGCCCAGATCTGCTCCTGCCGGGCCAGGGCCTTCAGGTCGTCGGCTGACAGCTCGCTCATGGGAGTCCCTTTCGTTCGGGCGGATCGTACCGCGCCCCCTCACCCCCCTGTCAGGTCCAAAGACCCGGGTGGACGCCGGGCGGGCCTTTGGCCACAGGATGCTCCAGACCGCTAAAACGGGTCCTTCAGCCGCACAAGGAGCATCGGGTGAGCGTGAAGAAGCTGTTCGTGGCGAACCGGGGCGAGATCGCCATCCGCATCATGCGGGCGGCCCGGGATCTCGGCTGGTCGACGGTGGCGGTCGCCTCCACCGACGATGTGACCTCCCTCCACACCCGGGTGGCCGACGAGCTGGTGGCCCTGGAGGCCAAGGGGGCCCGGGCCTATCTCGACGTCGAGGCCATCGTGGCCGCCGCCGCCGAGCGGGGCTGCGACGCCCTCCACCCCGGGTACGGGTTCCTGGCCGAGAACCCGGCGCTGGCCACGGCGTGCGCCGAAGCCGGGATCGTGTTCGTCGGCCCCACACCGGAGCAGCTGGCCCTGTTCGGCGACAAGGTGCAGGCCCGGGCCCTGGCCGCCCAGGTGGGCGTGCCCCTGGCGCCCGGCACCACGGGCGACACCACGCTGGCCCAGGCCGAGGCGTTCCTGGCCCAGCACGGGGCCATGATGATCAAGGCGGTGGCCGGCGGCGGGGGCCGGGGCATGCGCCCGGTCCGGGCCGGCGACGACGTGGCCGGCGCTTACGAGCGCTGCCAGCGGGAGGCCCAGGCCGCCTTCGGCAACCCCTCGGTCTACGTGGAGGCGCTGATCACCCGGGCCCGCCACATCGAGATCCAGATCATCGGCGACGGCGAGACCGTGGCTCATCTGGGCGAGCGGGAGTGCACCCTGCAGCGCCAGAACCAGAAGATCGTGGAGGTCGCCCCCAGCCCCTCGCTGCCCGCCGCCACCCGCGACCGGCTCACCACCGCCGCCCTGGCCATGGCCGGAGCCGCCGGCTACCACTCGCTCGGCACCTGGGAGTTCCTGGTCGACGCCGACGACCCGTCGGTGGTGGCCTTCATGGAGGTCAACGCCCGGGTGCAGGTGGAGCACACGGTCACCGAGCAGGTCACCGGCGTCGACCTGGTGCAAGCCCAGCTCCGGGTGGCCGACGGGGCCACCCTGCACGAGCTGGGCCTCACCCAGGACCACGTGCCCCCGCCCCGGGGCTACGCCGTGCAGGTCCGGGTCAACACCGAGACCATGACGGCCGAAGGCCTGGCCCGCCCGGCCGGCGGCACGATGACCACGTTCGAGGTGCCCACCGGGCCCGGTATCCGTACCGACACCTACGGCTACGCCGGCTACACCACCAGCCCCAGCTTCGACTCGCTGCTGGCCAAGGTGGTGGGTCACTCCCCCGCCGCCCGCTACGACGAGGCGGTCCGCCGCACCCGGCGGGCGCTGGCCGAGTTCCGCATCGAGGGCATGAAGACCAACCTGGCCTTCATGCAGGCCCTGCTCGACCGGCCCGAGGTGCAGGCCAACGACGTCACCACCGGGTTCATCGCCGAGCACGGGGCCGAGCTGGTGGCGGCGGCCGAGCAGATCGCAGCTGACACCCAGGCCCGCTGGTTCCCGGCCCCCGCCCCTGCCCCCGTACCGGCCCCCGCTGCCGAGGCGGCCCGAGCCACCGGCCTGGCCGGGGCCCGGATCGACTCCCGCGACCCGCTGGCTGTACTCAACCACGGCTCGCTCGACCGGCCCCGCGACGGCGAGGCGTCGAGCGCTCCCCCGCTGCCGGTGCCGGCCGCCGCCAGCGCTCCGGTGGCCCAGGCCGGCCCCGACGGGAGCCTCGGGGTGGAGGCCCCCCTCCAGGGCACGATCGTGTCGATCGCGGTGAACGTGGGCGACGCCGTGGCCGCCGGTCAGCAGCTGGTGGTCATGGAAGCCATGAAAATGGAGCACGAGATCCGCTCCCCGGTCACCGGCATCGTGCGCCAGCTCGGGGTGGCGGTGGGCGACGTGGTGTTCGAGGACCACCCCCTGGTGTTCGTGGAGGAAGCCGACGTGGAGGTCGACGCGGCCGAGGTGGTGGCCGAGGCCGACCTCGACCTGATCCGGCCCGACCTGGCCGAGTTGTTCGAGCGCCGGGGCTACGGGCTCGACGAGAACCGGCCCGACGCCGTGGCCAAGCGCCACGGCCGGGGCAACCGCACGGCCCGGGAGAACCTGGGCCAGCTCGTCGACCCCGGCACGTTCGTGGAGTACGGGCGCCTCATGGTGGCCCCCCAGCGCAAGCGCCGCAGCTTCGAAGACCTGCTGAAGAACACCTCGGGCGACGGCATGGTGGCCGGCATCGGCCAGGTCAACGGCGATCTGTTCGGCCCCGAACGGTCCCAGACCATGGTGATGTCGTACGACTACATGGTGCTGGCCGGCACCCAGGGCGGCCAGAACCACCGCAAGAAGGACCGCCTGTTCGAGATCGCCGAGCACAACCGGCTGCCGGTGGTGCTGTACGCCGAGGGCGGCGGCGGCCGCCCCGGCGACACCGACGGCATGGGCGGCTCCGGGCTCGACTGCATGGCTTTCTACTTCTTCGCCCGGCTGTCGGGTCTGGTGCCGATCGTGGGCATCACCAACGGCCGCTGCTTCGCCGGCAACGCCGTGCTGCTGGGCTGCTGCGACGTGATCATCGCCACCGAGGGCTCCAACATCGGCATCGGCGGCCCGGCCATGGTGGAGGGCGGCGGTCTCGGCATCTTCCGTCCGGAGGAGATCGGACCTACCGAGGTTCAGGTGCCCAATGGCGTGATCGACGTGCTGGTGGCTGATGAGGTGGAGGCCACCGAGGTGGCCAAGCAGTACCTGGGGTACTTCCAGGGCCCGGTGGACGACTGGGAGGCGCCCGACCAGCGCCGCCTCCGCCACCTGATCCCCGAGAACCGCAAGCGGGTGTACGACGTGCGGGAGGTCATCGCCACCCTGTGCGACGAGGGGAGCGTGCTCGAGCTGCGGCCCAACTGGGGCATCGGGATCGTGACCGCCCTGGCTCGGGTGGAGGGCCGCCCGGTGGGCATCATCGCCAACAACCCCCATCACCTGGCCGGTGCCATCGACGCCGCCGGGGGCGACAAGGGTGCCCGGTTCATGCAGCTGTGCGACGCCCACGACATCCCGCTGGTGTTCCTGGCTGACACGCCCGGGATCATGGTGGGGCCGCAGGCCGAGTACGAGGCCACGGTGCGCCACGCCTCCCGGATGTTCGTGACCGCAGCGTCGATCGACGTGCCGTTCATGACGATCGTGCTCCGCAAGGGCTATGGGCTGGGCGTGCAGGCCATGGCCGGCGGCTCGTTCAAGGCCACCACCTTCACCGTGTCGTGGCCCACCGGGGAGTTCGGCGGCATGGGCCTGGAAGGGTTCGTGAAGCTCGGGTACCGCCACGAGCTGGAAGCCATCGAGGACCCGGCCGAGCGGCTGGCCGAGTACGAGCGGCGGGTGGCCCGGCTGTACCACAACGGCAAGGCCGTCAACACCGGCACCTACTTCGAGATCGACGACGTGATCGACCCGGCCGAGAGCCGCCAGTGGATCACGATGGCTCTGCTGTCGGCGCCGCCTCGCCCGCCCCGCCAGGGCAAGAAGCGCCCCATGGTCGACACCTGGTAATTCCTGCGATCTGTGGCGCCAGCGCGCAAAATCCAGCGCCGGGCGCCACAGATCCAGATCCCTTCAGGGGCGCCAGGTGCGACCCGACGGGCCGACGGGGCCGGAGGCCATCGTCCGGTAGGCGGTGCGGGCCCAGTGGACGAGGCGGGGCCGGGTCTCGGCCGGGTCGATGATGTCCTCGATGCCGAACATCTCGGCCGTGCGGAACGGGCTCGTCACCTGGCGGTACTCGGCCTCCAGCTCGGCCCGCTTGGCCGTCGGGTCGTCGGCCTCCTCGATCACCCGGCGGTAGGCGGCGTCGACCCCGCCCCGCACCGGCAGCGACCCCCACTCCCCCGAGGGCCACGCCACCCGGAACGTGTGGCGGGTCGGGTTGCGGTGGCTGGCCCCGGCCGCCCCGTAGGCCCGGCGCACGATCACCGAGGCCCACGGCACGTCGGCCTCGTACACGGCCGACAGCACCCGGGTGCCGACCCGCAGCACACCGGCCCGCTCCGACTCGAGGCCCACCAGCAGCCCCGGGTGGTCCATGAAGGCCACCACCGGCAGGTGGAAGGTGTCGGCCAGATCGATGAAACGGACCATCTTGTCGGCCGCCGCCGCCGACAGGCCCCCGCCGTCGATGCGGGCATCGGTACCGACGAACACCACCGGATAGCCGTCGAGGCGAGCCAGCGCCACCATCGCCGCCCGCCCGTAGGCCGGGGCCAGCTCGGTGACCGAGCCCTCGTCGGCCACCGAGGCGAACAGGCGGCGGGTGTCGACCGGGCGGGGCCGGCGGGGCACGAGCGAGCGCAGCGAGGGGTCGGTGCGGTCGGGATCGTCGGTGGGCTCGGCCCGGGGCGGGAGCTGCCACACGTTGGACGGGAGGTAGCCCAGCACCCGGCGGATCAGGTCGAGGGCCTCGGCCTCGGTCTCGACGGCGGCGTCGACCGAGCCGGTGCGGGTGGCCTCCTCCCAGCCACCCAGCGACTCCTTGTCGATGTCGATCCCGGTGGCCGCCTTCACCAGCGGCGGGCCGGCCACGAACACCTGGGCCTGCCCCTTCACGATCACCGAGAAGTGGGCGGCCGTGATCTCGATGGCGGGCAGGCCGGCCAGCGCCCCCAGGGCGGCCGACACCACTGGCACCCGCGACAGGTTGGCCACGCTCCACTCCCACCCGGGCACGGTGGGCACGTAGGTGGCGCCCATGGTCTTGACGCCCCGCACGCTGGCCCCCACCCCTTCCACCAGGCGGACGAGCGGGATCTTGAGGTCGTGGGCCATGCGCTCGGCGTAGGGGCGCTTGTCCATCAGGCCGCCCTCGATGGCCCCTCCCCGCACCGTGTAGTCGTAGCCCGACACGACCACCGGACGGCCGTCGACGTCGGCCTCGCCGGCCAGGAAGCTGGCCGGGGTGACCGAGGTGAGGGTGCCGTCGTCGGCCCGGTGGGGGCGGCCGGCCAGCCGGCCGATCTCCCGGAACGAGCCGGGGTCGGCCAGGTGGTCGATCCGCTCCCGGATCGTGAGCCGCCCGGCGGCATGCTGGCGCTCGACCCGCTCCGGGCCGCCCATGGCGGCGGCGAATC
>CADEDH010000008.1:88816-121610 GCA_902826025.1 uncultured Actinomycetes bacterium | reverse complement strand
GCCCCGCTCATCAGCGGGCCATGATGACCCGCCAGGGGTCGGGCGTGGTGCCGATCGGGACCTCGATGAGGGCGGGCCGGCGGGCGTCGATGGCGGCCCGCAGGGTGGTCTGGAGCTGCTCGGGCGAGGTGGCCCGGTAGCCGGGCATGCCGAAGGCCGTGGCCAGGCGCACCAGGTCGGGGTTGACGAGCTCGGTGCCGTAGTGGACCCCGTCGAACTGGGCCTTGTGCATCCGCTGGACGTTGCCGTAGGCGCCGTCGGCGAACACCACCGCCACCAGCGGGATGTCGTGGGCCACGGCGGTGGCCAGCTCGGCCAGGCCGTAGCCGAAGCCACCGTCGCCCGAGATGCTCACCACCGCCCGGTCGGGGTTGGCCACGGCGGCACCGATGGCGGTGGGGTAGCCGTACCCGAGGGTGCCCTGGTAGCCGGGGTAGATGTAGCTCCAGGGGTGGCGCACGTCGTAGGCCACCATCGAGACGTAGCCCACCTGGGTCAGCTCGTTGACGAGCACCGCGTCGTCGGGCATGGCCGAGCGCAGGGCCCGCACGTACGACATCTGGGGTTCGAGGACAGCCAGCGACTCGGCCGCCCGGGCCCGTACATCGTCCAGGTCGTCGACCCATGGGCCCCGGGGCGTCAGCCGGGCGGCCAGGGCGGCGGCGCCGGCTTTGGCGTCGCCGGTGACGGTGGCGTCGTAGTGGCGAGGCGGGCCGAAGTGGTCCGGGTCGCGGTTGAGGGAGATGACGGTGGCCCCCTCCGCCACCGGTAGCGGCGCCACCCGCATGTCGAGGCCCCGGGACCCGATGATCAGCACGCAGTCGGCCCGCTTGAGCAGTTCCTTGCCGGCCAGGGGCAGCACGGCCAGCGGGTGGCGGTCGTCGAAGGCACCCCGGCCGTTGGTGCTGGCGGTGAGAGGGGCGCCCAGGGTCTCGGCCAGGCGGGCCAGCTCGTTCCAGGCGCCAGCTACTGCGGCGCCTCCTCCGACGTAGATCAGGGGCCGCTCGGCCTGCGCCAGCAGTTCGGCGGCAGCGTCGAGCTCGGCCGCCGACCCGCCCGACGGGGTGCCGGGGGCCTCGTGGCCGATGGTGACGGCCGGGGCCCGGCCCGAGAGCACGTCGGGCGGGATCTCCACCGCCACCGGCCCCGGCCCGGCGCCGAGGCGGACGATGGCGCCGTGGATGGCCCCCGCCACCTCGCCCGCCGCCCCCACCAGGGTGGCGTCGCGGCACAGGGTGGCCAGGATCCCCGACTGGTCGGGGATCTCGTGCACCATGCCCCACCCCTGGCCCAGGCCCCGGGTGGGGATCTGGCCCGACAGGAGGAGGATCTTGGACGAGCAGGCCAGGGCCGTCACCAGGCCGGCGCCGGCGTTGAGCACGCCCGGCCCCGGGACCACCAGCCCCACCCCGATCCGGCCCGAGGAGCGGAAGTAGCCGTCGGCGGCGTAGGTGGCCGTCTGCTCGTGGCGTACGGCGATGAACCGGATGTCGTCCACCACTTTGGACAGGCCGTTGGTGGCGTAGTCGAGCTGGACGCCGGGGATGCCGAAGATGTGGGTGATCCCCTCCTCGGCCAGCTGGCGGGCCATGGCCTCGCCACCCGTGATCGTGGCTGCCCCGGTGTCGGTGACACTCATCTCAACTGCCTCCTGGCGTGGTTTCCGTCTCCGCAGCAGACACTAGGCCCGCTTGATCGGGGCGGCGAAGCGTTCCTTCACCCCGGGGGTCCGGCGGGCCAGCTCGATCTGGTCGCCGTCGGCCTCCGACACGTCACCTTGGGCGAACAGTCGGCTGTAGCCCCGGAACTGGGTCTTGGTCATGTGCAGCGCCGGGTCGGGCATGGCGATGATCCGTTCCACCCACCGCTCCACCGAGGCATCGAGATCATCGGGGGCCACCGCCTCGTGGACCAGACCCCACCGCTCCCCCGTCTCGCCCGTGACCCGCTCGCACAGCATCACCATCTGGCGGGCCCGGGCCGTGCCGATCTCCTGGATCAGCCGGGGGGTGGCGGCCCAACTGAGGGGAACCCCCAGCTCGATCTCGGGGTACCAGAACACGGCGTCGGCGGTGGCCACCCGGAAGTCGCACGACACGGCCCACACGCAGCCGCCACCCGAGGCGTGCCCCTGGATGCGGCCCACCACCGGGATCTCACAGTCTTCGATCGCCCGCGACGCCCGGCGCCCCAGATGCACCCGGAACCGGCGCTCCCGCTCCGATACCGCGTCGGGGAGGGGCCGGTCGTCGGGCTTGCGGTCGGCCCCGGCGCAGAACGACAGCCCCCGTCCGCCCAGTACCACCACCCGGGTAGTGAAGTCGGTCTGGAGGCTGAGAAACAGGTCGCCCACCTCCAGCATCATCCGGTCGTTGACGGCGTTGCGCCGCTCGGGCCGGTTGAGCCACACCCGCAGCACCTCGGGCCGGTCGGCATCCCGTTCGATCTCCAACGTCTCGTAGCTCGCCATGCCGGGAGCCTACGGCAGCCGCCGTCGCCGGTCCCGTTTGCCCCTGTCGAACGAACCTGACTACAGTCATAAACCAGATGGACGAACCCAGAAGGGGGAACGCTGTGACACGTGTGCTGACCGACGAGGAGATCGCCCGCTTCCGGGCCGACGGTGTGATCAAGATCCCGAGGGCCGTCGATCCCGCCACGGCCGAGCAGATGCTGGCCGCCGTGGACCGCCTGCTGGCGTCGCCTGCCAGCCGGGGCGGCACCGGTATGGACCGCCATCTGCACCCCCATGATGAGGAGTTCCGCTCGTTCCTCCACACCACCGATCTCCCCGCCGTGGCCGCCCAGGCCCTCGGCAGCCAGGCCATCCGCATCTACTTCGAGCAGATCTTCGTGAAGGGCCCCGAGGTGGACCGACCGTTCCACTGGCACCAGGACCACCCCTACTGGCCGATCCGGGGCGCTCAGGTGGCGTCCACCTGGGTGGCGCTCACCTCGTCCTCGGTGGAAGCCAGCGCCCTCGAGTTCGTCAAGGGATCACACCTGTGGGGCAAGACCTTCCGGCCGTCCAACGCGGCGCCCGGTGAGATGCCCGACTTCGACGCCATGAACCAGATGTGGGACAACTTCGGCGACCTGGCCCTGTCCTACACCGACGTGATCGAGCCCTTCGAAGAGCGGCCCGACCGCTTCGACATCGTGGGCTTCGACGTGGAACCGGGCGACGCCCTGCTGTTCGACTACCGCATCGTGCACCGCAGCCGGGGCAACGGCAGCCCCAATCGACGGGTGGCCGTGTCGTGGCGGTGGCTGGGCGACGATGCCCGTTGGGCCCCTGTGCCCGGCACCGACCCGGTGATCTGGACCGACGACACGTGGCTCCAGCCCGGCGACCTGATCACCGACGACGACACCTTCCCGCTGGTCTACAAGGCCGTCTGAACGTCGGTCTCTGACACTGGGTACCGCCGGGCGGGTCCTGGTGTCAGAGATCGCTGGTGGGTAGGGCCGGGGCGGCGACGTCGGCGAAACGGTCGACGTCTCGCAGGGCGGGGAACAGGACCCACCACAGGCCCACGATCACCAGCGTGGCCACCCCGCCAAGGGCCACCGCCCCTGAGATCCCCAGGAGATGGCCGGCGACGCCCGACTCGAACGCCCCCAACTCGTTGGAGGCCCCGATGAACACGTTCTCGGTGGCCAGCACCCGGCCCCGCTGCACGGCCGGGGTCACCAGTGGCACCAGGGTGCCCCGGATGAACACGCTGATGGCGTCGGCGGCGCTGAGGATGAGCAGGGCCACGAAGGCCACGGCATAGGTGCGGGTGAACGCCAGCACCAGGGTGGCCAGCCCGAACAGGGCGACCACGACGAGCAGGACCCGTCCCACCTTACGGTCCACCGGGCGCCAGGCCAGCAGCAGGGTGGTGGCCCCGGCTCCCATGCCGGTGGCGGCCCGGAGCCAGCCCAACCCGATCGGCCCCACCCCCAACCGCCGGTCGGCGATCGCCGGCAGCAGGGCGACGGCGCCCCCGAACAGCACGGCGAACAGGTCGAGCGAGATGGCGCCGAACAGGATCGGGGTGCGGCGGACGAACGCCAGCCCCTCCAGCGCTTCCCGCAGCGGCCCCGGCGGTTCACTGTCGCCCCGGTCGGCATCGGCCAGCGCCCGGGCCGCGGCCAGCATGGGACGTACGTCGGGCACCCGGGCCACCAGGGCGATGCCCACCATCAAGCCGGCGGCGGCGGCCAGGAACGGCCAGGACGGGCCCACCACGAGCAGGAACCCACCCAGCACCGGCCCGGCGATCATCGAGAGCTGCCAGGCGGCCGAGCTGAGGGGCACGACCCGGGTCAGCTGGTCGCCGGCCAGGTCGGCGGGCAGGGCCCGGATGGCAGGGGCGACCACGGCTCGGGCCGTGCCGAATCCCACGGCCAGAACCAGAATCGGCCACACGGCGGCCGACCTCCCGGCCGAGCCCACGTAGGCGGCCAACCCCAGGTAGACGGCCGCTTCCAGGGCGAATCCGGCGGCCACCACCCGACGCCGGTCGAACCGGTCGGCGGCCGAGCCCACGATGGGGGCCAGCAGAGCCGTGGGCAGGAACTCGGCCAGGCCCAACCAGCCCAGGTCGAGGGCCCGCCCGGTCAGGTCGAACAGCACCTTGCCCAGGGCCACCGACATGGCCATGGCGCCGAGCGAGTGGGCGGCGCTGGCGGCGATGACGAACAGCACCCCCCGGGGCAGTGGTTTCCGCTTGGTGGTGGCGCTGGTCATCGCCTCACAGTGAACCGCCCCGGGCCGCTGCCGCACCAGCTGGAACGGCGACCATCCATGCGATCAGGTCAGACCCCGATCCCGGGCCAGGATGATGGCCTGGGCCCGGTCGGCGACGTGGAGCTTGGCGAAGATGATGCTCACGTAGTTCCGGATGGTCTTCGGGCTGTAGCCGAGCACGTCGGCGATGGCGTCGTTGTTGAGGCCCCGCGCCATCTGATCAAGACCCGGATGGGCGCCACCGGCGGGTCGGACTCGGCGGGTCGGGTCATGGGGCACGAACCGCAGGTGCCGGAGTGCCTCCACCAGGCCGAGGTCGTCGAGCATCGGCGGCCGCAGTCCGTCGACCAGGCGGCGGATGTCGGCCGCCGCCTCGGCCACGGTGGCGTCGAGGGGCCTCCTCGGCAACTGTAGAGACCGAGATCGTCCTGTGGCGGTGTCCCGGGCGCACGGGGCCGGTGTCCCGGATCAGGCCGGGACCGGGGCCGTCGGGTCAGGCGTGGTTGGGGTCGCCGAGGGACTCGATGGCCATGGCCCGCAGCTCCACCTTGCGGATCTTGCCCGACGGGGTCATGGGCAGGGCGTCGACCAGGAACACATGGCGGGGGATCTTGAAGCTGGCGATCCGGCCCTTGCACCGCTCGATCAGCTCCTCGGCCGTCACCGAGCCGGGCGCCGACGGGATCACGTAGGCCACCGGCACCTCGGCCAGCCGGGGATCGGGATAGCCGACCACGGCGATCTCCTGGATGCCACCCGAGGCCAACAGGTAGCCCTCCACCTCGGCCGGCGACACGTTCTCCCCGCCCACCTTGAGCATGTCCTTGTGGCGGCCCATGAACACGAGATGGCCGTCGGGTCGGACCCGGGCCAGGTCGCCGGTGTCGAGCCAGCCGTCGGCGTCGATCGTCTGAGCGTTGGCCTCCGGCCGCTGCCAGTAGCCCCGGGTGACGGTGTAGCCCCGAACGTAGAGGGCGCCGGGCACGTCGGGCGCCGCCTCCCGGCCCGTCTCCAGATCCCGGATCTGGTACTCGATCCCGTCGCAGGGGAAGCCCGACGCCTCGGTGCGCTGCTCCACCGAATGGCTCTGGTGGCTGGCCGAGGTGAACGCCCACACCTCACTCATCCCGTAGCCGCTCACCGTGGGGCACAGGTGCTCCTGGGCCGCCCGGGCCGTGGGCGTGCTCGACTCCATCCCGGCGGCCAGCGTGCCGTAGCGCAGCGACGACAGGTCACGAGGCTGGCGGGCCTGGGCCGCCAGCAGGTCCTTGTAGTGGCTGTCGAAGCCGTGGATGATGCTGGCCCCGTGCCGCTCGACCAGGTCGAGCGTGCGCTCGCCGTCGAAGGCGTCCATCACCACCTGGCAGGCCCCGGTGATGGCCGCCATCACCGCCACCTCGGAAAAGCCGAACAGGTGGAACAAGGGCAGGTAGCCCATGTGCACGTCGTTGAACGTGTTGCCCCACATGGTGGCCCGCTCTCGGATGTTGCGCAGCGGCCGGTGGCTGTGCTGCACACCTTTGGGATGCCCGGTGGTGCCCGAGGTGTAGGCCAGCATCATCAGCTGGTCCACCGAGACCGACGCCGCCCGCTCGGCCAGCTCAGCGTCGGTCACCGCCGTCCCGCCGGCCACCAGGTCGTCCCAGCTCGAGGCGCCGGGAACGGTGGCCACCCCGTGTCCGCCGGTGGTATCGAGCACCACGATCCGGCGCAGATGGCCGGCTGCCTCGATCTGGGGCCGGGCGTCCTGGAGCATGGCGGCGAAGTCGATCGGGCCCGACCGGTCGAGCGTGATCATCAGGCTGGCCTGGGAGTCGGCCACGGTGAAGGCGGCGTCGTCGGCCCGGTAGCGGGTGTTGAGCGGCACCAGGCAGGCCCCGACCTTCCCGGCGGCGAACATGGCGAAGACCCATTCGGGCCGGTTCGTCATCCAGACGGCCACGTGGTCGCCCGAGGCTACGCCGGCCGCCATCAGCCCCTTGGCCACCCGGTCGACCTCGGCCGCCAGCTCGGTCCACGTCCAGCGCCGATCCTCGAAGATCACCGCCGCCCGCCCCGGCCACAGGCGGGCGGCCCGGTCGACCAGGTCGCCCAGCTTGAACCACTCGTACTCCACGCCAGGTTCGATCGACGGTGCCACGTTCTCACTCCCGCGTCCGGTGCTGCTCCGACGGCACCGAGTATGGGGGTGGGGTCGGTTGCGGTCCAGTCTGGCGGCCGGCGCCGGTCAGCCCGTCATCACGTGAAGGGGGCAGAAGACGGCGGCGGTGGAACTTCCGCCCGACGTCTCGGCCGCGGTGGCGGTGGCGTGGAGCGACCCGATGATCCCGGCCAGGCTGAAGGCGCCCACCAGCACGGCGGCCCCGAAGGCGGGCCGGGTGACCAGCCGGCGGTCGGGGGCGGCCGGCACGTCGGGCTGGGGGCCCTCGTCGATCAGGAGGTGGACCACAGCCGCCATGACGCCCAGGCCCACGCCGATCCACCACACCGGGTTGTACGAACCGAGCCGGTCGGCCAGGGTGCCACCCATCCAGGCCCCGATGAACGCCCCGACCTGGTGCGACAGGAACACGATGCCGAACAGGGTGCCGGCGTGGGCGGTGCCGAACTGGCTGGCCACGATGCCCGAGGTGAGGGGAACGGTGGAGAGCCACAGCACGCCCATGGCTGCCCCGAAGACCAGGAACGAGGTGGTGTTGTGGGGCACCAGCATGAACACGGTGAAGACCACGGCCCGGGTGCCGTAGATGATCGACAGCAGCTTGCGCTTGGCGAAGCGGGAGCCCAGAGCGCCGGCGGCCAGCGAGCCGAAGATGTTGAACAGCCCGATCACGGCCAGGGCCGTGGCCGCCACGGAGCGGGGCTGGCCCACGTCGACGGCGTAGGACGCCAGGTGGGTGCCGACGAAGGTCACGTGGAAGCCGCACACGAAGAATCCGAGGTTCAACAGCAGGAAGGCCCGGGAGTGGGCGGCCCGGCGCAACTCCTGACGCAACGGCACCTTGGGCTCGGCCGCCGCCCGGGCCGCCTGCTCGGCGCTCACGGCCTGGGCTGCCTGCTCGGCGCTGCGGCCCCGCAGCAGCGGGGCGAAGACTATGACCGACAGCACGATGGCCCCCAGCCACAGCGCCGCGTCCTGCCAGCCGATCGAGTCGATCAGGTAGCGGAACAGAGGGATCAGGGTCAGCTGGCCGACGGAGCCCATGGCCGACGCCACCCCCAGCGCCATCGAGCGCCGGTGCGGGGGCGCCATGCGACCCACGGCCGACAGCACCACGGCGAAGCTGGCGGCTCCGGTGCCGATGCCGACCACGAGGCCGATCGACAGGTAGACGCCCGTGGCCGAGGTGGCCTGGGACAGCATGGCCAGCCCCAGCGCGTAGACGACGGCCCCGGCGCTCAGCACCTTGGCCGTGCCGAAGCGGTCGGCGATGGCGCCGGCGAACGGCTGGCTCAGACCCCAGGCCAGGTTCTGGATGGCCACGGCCAGAGCGAAGGTGGCCCGTCCGGTCCCGATGGAGGTGACCACCGGATCGAGGAACAGCCCGAAGGTGGAGCGGGCCCCCAGCGAGGCGGCCGTGATGATGCCGCCCCCCGCCACCAGCAGGGGCAGGGGGACCGGGCGCCGGGCCGGCCGGGCGGGGCCGGCGGTGCCGGTGGGGATGGCGGTGCTGGTCACGTGGTCCTCTCGTCGTGCTGGTCGCTCCGGCCCCCACTCGCAGCCTGGATGCGGCGGCGGACGGTGGCCAGCTCGATGGGCCGACCCGTCGTCTCGTCCACCACGGCGGGCCTGACCGGCTCCCCCGTGCGCTTGTCGTACGGGACGGCCACCTCGTCGTCGTTGGCCAGCCAGTCGTGGCCGTAGCGCCACATGGCCATGATCACGTCGCCCGTGGCCCGGCCCTTGTCGGTCAGCTGGTAGGCGTCGCGGGGCGGGTGCTGCTCGTAGCGGACCCGGTTCACCAGGCCCTCGGCCTCCAGACGACGGAGGCGGGCGGCCAGCACGGCCCGCGGGATGTCGAGCCGCTCCTGGATGCGGGCGAAGCGGTCCTGACCAAGCAGAAGCTCACGGAGCACCAGTGGCGTCCACCAGTCGCCCAGCAGGTCGACCGTGCGGGCCACCGGGCAGACGTCGGCGTCGAAACGGGTGCGCCGCATCAGCTGTTCCTTCCAGTAGCGGGAGAGTTCACCACCCCGGACGCTACCAATTCCAGGCGTGCCGGGACGTGCTTGTGCCACGGCGTGCCGGCGATCGGATCCCGCCAGTCGGCGGTGGTCAGCTCGTTGGGGGCCACCCCGACCACCTCGGCCCCTCCCCCGGCGGCCGACCAGGCCAGGCCGAGCCCGTTGGGCAGGGCCACGTGGCCCGTCATCATGGTGTCGTTTATCTCGGCCACTGCCACTGCTTGGCCGCCGGGCGTGGTGACCCGCACCCGGGAGCCGTCGCTGATGCCGAGACGAGCGGCGTCGTCCGGGCTGAGGCGTAGGGCGCCCTCCGGGTCGCGCCGACGCCAGGCCGGGTCACGCATGATGGTGTTGGCGGTGAAGGCCCGGCGCTCGCCGGCCGACAACACGAACGGGAACTCCTCGCTGGTGTAGCGCTCGGGGGCGAGGGGCAGGCGGCGGAGCTCGTCGAGCAACTCACCGATGGCCAGGTGGATCTTCTGGTCCGGGGTGCGCAGCAGGTCGAAGGCCTGGTGGTGTTCGTGGCGGGTGAACACCACCCCATCGGGGTTGGCCAACAGCGCCAGGAACAGAGCCGTACCCAGGGCCGGTCCGTCGCCCTGGTGGCCGGCCGCCCGCACCTGGTCTCCGAAGCGCATGGCCACCTGCTGGGCGCTGAACCACAGGGCGGCCGCCGCCTCCAGGCCGGCCGGCAGGGTGCGGCCCAGCGTCTCGTACAGCACCACCGCCCCCACCGCGGCCAGCGCCGGCTTGGCCGCGGTGGCGGCCAGGAAGGCGCCGGCGAACTGGTCGATCCCCTCGGCCGCCGCCGCCCGCAGGGGCGCCAGGTCGTCGTCGGTCACCACGCCCAGGGCCCGGATCAGGCGGCTGTGGATCTCGGCTTCGGGCAGCGAATCGCCCAGCGGATCGAGGATCGGGGGTCGGAGGCAGAACCAGTTGTCGGGGAAGCCCATACCGAAGAAGGTCGTCTCCGCCTTCTCGTACTGGGAAGCGGCGGGGAGCACGTAGTCGGCCTCGCAGGCCGTCTCGGTGAGGGCCACGTCGACCACCACGGTCAGCTCGCAGGCCCGCATGGCCCGGCGGAACGCGGCCGATTCGGCCAGCGAGTGCACCGGGTTGGCGCTCTCGATGAACAGCGCCCGGGTGCGGCGGGGATGGTCGCTGAGGATGCCCTCGGCGATCTCGTTGCACGGCACCAGCCCGCTGATGATGGCGCCGCCGGTGACGGGGTCGGTGGGCTCGGCCCCCGACGCCCCGTAGGTGAAAAGGGGCGCCATCGAGGTGTGGGCCGACATACCGCCGGGCTCGCCGTACGCGCCCACCAACACCCACAGCACCCGCTGGAGATAGGAGACGAGGGTGGAGTGGGGGGCCATCTCCACTCCCAGGTCTTCGTACACGGCCACCCGGCCCCGGGCGGCGGCCAGGCGGCGGGCCACCGAGCGGATCGTGGCCTCGTCGATCCCGCACCGCTCGGCCAGGTCGGCCACCGGCAGCGAGGCGAGGGCGGCCGCTGTCTCCTCCACCCCCACGGCGTTGGTCGCCAGCCAGTCCGCCGCCACCAGGTTCTCCTCCACCAGAACGGCGCCCAGAGCGGCCAGCAGGAAGGCGTCGGTGCCGGGGCGGACCGGGAGCCAGACGTCGGCCAGATCGGCCGTCTCGCTACGCCGGGGGTCGACCACGATCAGGGTCCGGGCCGGGTCGGCGGCCATGGCTTTGAGCACCCGCCGGGCCTCGTCGAAGCCGTGCGAATGCCACGGATTCTTGCCCAGGAACAGGGCCACCTCGGCCTGGGCGAAGTGCCCGTGGGTGTGGGTGCCGAACAGTCGGCCTTCCACCCAGGCCTCACCCGTCTTCTCCTGGGCCAGGGCGTTGGAACGCCGGGTGATGCCGAGCGCTTGGCGCAGCGCCGCCCCGTACGCCCCCACCAGGTGGTTCCCCTGGCCGCCGCCGCCGTAGTACATGACGGTCTCGGGCCCGTGACGCTCCCCCACCGCCCGCAGACCGGTGGCGATCTCGGCGATGGCGGTGTCCCAGTCGATCGGCTCGTACTCGCCTTCGGGGGTCCGGCGCAGCGGCGTGGTGAGCCGGCTGCGGGCGTTCTGGTAGTGGTCGATGCGCAGGGCCTTCTCGCAGGTGTACCCCTTGGAGCCGACGTGGCGCTTGTTGCCCCGGACCCGGGTGATGGCCCGCCCCTCCAGGCGCACCTCGACGCCGCAGTTGTTGCTGCACAGCACGCACGCCGTGGTCAGCCAGGCGTCGGCTGCGTTCGGTGTTGGTTCGATCGTTGAACTCATGCGGCTACCAAGATCGACGGAAAGGGGCCGACGTGTCAAGATCCCCGGATGACCACGCTCATCACCGGGGGGACCGGATTCATCGGGGCCGAGATCGTCCGCATGCTCATCGAGCGCGACGAAGGACCGATCCACGTGGCCCACCGGTCGGGCAACTTCGGCCGCCTGACCGGTCTCGAAGACAAGGTGGAGCTGCACCACCTCGACCTGGCCGACCCCGAGGCCACCGAGGCGGTGGTGGCGGCGGTGGCCCCCACCCGGCTCTTCCACTTCGGAGCCATCCTCACCGGCCCCGGCGAGGCCGACCCCCAGACGCTGCTCACGGCGAACGCCATCGGCTTCATCCGCATGATCGAGGCCGCCCGCCAGGCCGGCACCGAGCAGATGATCTTCGCCTCCAGCATCGGCACCTACGGCCGGGACCTCGGCCCGGGCGCGGTTACCGACCTGTCGCTGCAGCGGCCCAACACGGTCTACGGCGTCACCAAGGTGTTCGGCGAGAACCTGGGGGCCTACTACCGGCAGAAGTACGGGCTCGACTTCCGAGGCCTGCGCTACCCGTCGATCGTCGGGCCCGGCGTCACCACCTGGAGCCTGGCCCAGTACACGAGCTGGATGATCGAGAAGCCGGCGCTGGGCGAGCCGTTCACCGTGTGGGCCGCGCCCGAGACCGTGATCCCGCTCCTCTACTACAAGGACGCGGCCCGGGCCGCCCTCGATCTCTCCGCCGCCCCCCGGGACTCGATCAAGGCCATCAACTACCTGGTCGACGGGGTGGCCCCCACGCCCAACGCCGGCGAGATCGCCGAGGCGGTGCGGCGAGCCGTGCCGGGGGCCGAGATCACCTTCGAGCCCGACCCCAAGGCGGCCCTGAGCCTGGCCCGCAACCTCCGCATCGACGACGCCACCGCCCGGGCCGAGTGGGGCTGGACCCCGCAGTACGACCTCGACGCCATGGTGGCCGACGTCGTGGCCGAGGTCCGCTGAGCACCGCCGGCGCCGAACGAGCGAACGTACGAAGCGAGAGAGGGAGACCACCAAAATGGCCGACAACGAGACCGCCCCCATAGGCAGCGCCCACCTGGCCGAGCTGGGAGTCCGGGCCGGGGAGCTGCTCAAAGCCCGGGGCGAGTCGATCGCCGTGGCCGAGGGCTCGGCCGGCGGCCTGATCTCGGCCACCCTGCTGTCGGTGCCCGGCGCCTCGGCCTACTACCTGGGCGGCGGCGTCTGCTACACGTTCCAGGGGATCAAAGGCCTCCTGGGTGACGCCGTGCCCCGGCCCGAGGGGATGCGGGGGGCCAGCGAGCCGTTCGCCCGCTTCCTGGCCCAGTCGATCGTGGCTGTGGTCGGCTCCACCTGGGGGATCGGCGAGGGAGGGGCCGCTGGCCCACCCAACCGCTACGGCGACCCCGCCGGTCACGCCTGGCTCGCCGTGTCCGGCCCCCGGGAGGTCACCCGCCACGTGTTGACCGGCCTCGACGAGCGCCCGGCCAACATGATCCGCTTCGCCGAGGCCGCCCTCGAGCTTCTCGTCGAGGTCCTCGAAACCCCCTAAGCGCGTCCTCCGGACGCCTCGGGTTCGCTTCCGGCGAGCACCGCCGCGCCGGTCATCCTATTTTGAATAGACCTGGGTGGATCGGCCCGATTGGTGTGCCGCGGCGCTGGCCCTACAGTGACGTCGGATTCGACGTGGGACCTCCTGTCTGGTCGTCCTGCTGCCGTGCCCGACGCCAGGTCGTCGTCGAGACGATGTGACGTCGGGTCGGTCGATCCGAACCCATCACGCGCCAATGCCCGATCCCGCCGCCGCAATGGCCAACCCTGCTTCAACGTCGTTCGACCTGCTCGGCCCCCTGGTGGTCACCGTGGCTGGCACCGCCGTGCGCCTCGGCGGCCCCCGCCAGGTGGCGGTGCTGGCCCGCCTGCTCCTGGCCCCCGGGCAGGTCGTCTCGATGGAGCAGTTGGCCGAGAGCGTATGGGATGGTGACCTGCCGGCCCGACCCGAGGTGGCCATACGCAGCTACATATCGAACCTCCGGCGCAGCATCGAGCCGACGCGTCATCCGGGTGACCGTCAGAGCTGTATCGAGAGCATCCCACCGGGCTACCGCCTGGCCGTGGATCCCGGCGCCATCGACGCCCATCGCTTCGAGCTGCTGGTGGCCCAGGGGCGCAGCGGGCTGGCCCGGGGGGAAGCGGCGCTGGCTGCGTCGCACCTCGCCTCCGCCCTGCGGCTGTGGCGGGGCGAGCCCTGCGAGGGGCTGGTCGACACTGACGCCCTGATGGCCTACCGGGCCCGCCTGGCCGAGCTGCGCCTGGTGGCCAACGAGCAGTGGTTCGAGGCCCGCCTGGCTCTGGGGGAGCACGAGGCTCTGGTGCCCGATCTGGAGGCGGTGCTGGCCGAACACCCCCGCCGGGAGCGGCTCACCGAGCTGGTGATGCTGGCCCTGTACCGGGCCGGTCGCCAGTCCGAGGCCCTGGCCGCCTACCAGCGGCTGCGGACCCTGCTCGTCGACCAGCTCGGCATCGACCCCGGGCCCCGAGCGCAGGCCCTGGAGCACAAGATCCTCACCCACGACCCGTCCCTCCGGGGTGACGAGGGGTCGCACGAAGGCGCACACCCCGATGAGCGTGAGATGGACCGCGCCGTTCGCCGGGGGGAAGGCTGGCCCGAGCCCGGCGCCGACCTGGTGGTCGGGCGGACCCGGGAGCTGGCCGTGCTGGCCGGCCTCGAGGTGGCGCTCGATCAGGGCCGCTCGGCCACGGTGGTCGTCACCGGGGAACCCGGTAGCGGCAAGTCGGCCCTGCTCGGTCGGGTGGCCGACAGGGGGATGACCGCCGGGGCGGCCGTGACCTGGGGCCGCTGCCGGGAGGTGGCCCAGGCCCAGGTGCTCTGGCCGTGGAGCCAGATCCTGCAGCACCTGGCCACGATGGACAGTGGCACCGGGGGCGATCCCGCCCCGGCCGAGCTGATGCGGGCGGGGCTGATCGCCGGTCCTCTGACCGATAGCGGATCCGGCGGGGGGCGGCCGGCCCCGCCCCGAGATCCCGGTGAGGCCGCCGCGTTGTTCCCCGCCGTCGTCCGCTACCTGCGCCGCCTGGCGGCCGACCGGCCCGTCCTGGTGGTGATTGACGACGCCCACTGGGCCGACGAGGCATCGTTGGAGCTGCTGGCGTTCGCCGGCCCGGCCCTGAGCGCCGACCGGGTGGCCTTCGCCGTCGCCTGGCGCCACACCGAAGCCGGACCCCCGGCGGCCCGTCGGGCGCTGCGGGACCTGACCCGGCTACCGGGCCTGCACCGCATCGAGCTGGCGGGCCTGCCGGTGGAAGCGGTGGCCGAGATGTCGGCCCTCCTCCGGCCCGATCTGCTCCGGCCGGCGGAGCTGGCGTCGGCCCTCCGGCAGGCTACGGCCGGCAACCCGTTCCTCGTCCGCCAGATGCTGGAGACGGCCACCGACACCGAAGGGGTCGATCCGTGGCCGCCCGGGCCCGACGACCTGATGGCCACCCTGCTGGCGGCGGCACCCCCCATCACCGTCCAGGAGCAGGTGGCGTTGCGGGCCGAGCGGGCCCACCCGGCGGCCCCGGCCGTGCTCACCGTGTGCGCCCTGAGCCCGTCTCCGTTGACCGCCGAGGTGGTGGCCGAAGCGGCCGAGCTCCCGCTCCGCGAGGCAGAAGACGCCCTCGAACAGGCCGTTCAGGCCGGGCTTCTGATGGCAGACAGCCCCCAGGAGCGCACGTACCGGTTCGTGCATCCGGTGGCGGCCCGGGCCTTGACTGCGAGTTTGAGTGGACCTCGGCTGGCCCGCCTTCACGCCGCGCTGGGCCACGCCCGGTGGCGCTCGGGTGGGCCCCCGGCGGAACTGGTGCACCACTTCGCCCGGGCCCGCTCGGCCGGTACGTCGCTGCTGGCCGTCCGTCTGGCGCTCCTGGCGTTACAGGAGTCGAGCTCGTTCGACCTCCTGGTCGAGGCCGAGGGCCTGGCGGTGGCGAACCGGCAGGTCCTCTCGGGCTTCGACGGGGCCGAGGTGCTGGCGACGGAGCTGGCCCTGCTCGAAGCCCAGATCGCCCGCCTCCGGGGGCAGACCGAACGTCAGCGGCGGGCTGCCGCCGCCGCCCGGAGTCTGGCCCTCCGGGGCGGTGACGGGCCCGCCGCCGAGCTTCTGGCCGTGCTGGCCGGTACCGGCCCCCACCCGGCCGGCCCCGCTTTCGCCGCCGCAGCGTGGGACGGGCAGGTTGGTCTGCCCGGTCCGGTGCATCCCGCTGACCTCGGGGCTGGCGCCGGGGGGGTCGATGGCGTCGAGCCGGCGCAGGTTGAGGCTGAGCCGGGGGCTGGGAAGGACACGTGGCGGCCGGTGCTGGCCGCCCGCCGGGCCCGCCTCGACGGTCGGGCCGTTCCCGTTCCCCCGGCCGCAGGTCCGGGCGCCGCAGACGGCCCGACCGGTGTGGCGGTGGCCCTGTGGCGGGAGCGGGCTCTGGCCGCCTTGGAGACAGGATCCGACCAGGAGTTGGCGGCCCTGGCCGCCGGCGCGGGGGAGGCGGCCGGCGCCACCGGACCGGCGGCGCGGGGCCACGACCTCCTGCTGGCCCGGCGCCTGGCCCTGGTGGCCGGGCCGGCCCCCTCCGGCCCGGAGCCGCCTCTGGCAGCCCCCAGCGATGTCGCCGGGCGACCGGACTCCCTGCTCGCCCTGGACCGGATGCTCACTGCGGCCTCCATCGGGCTGGTGGGCGGCTCGGTGGCGGAAGCCGACAGCCTCACCGAACGGCTCAGCGTCTGGAGCGGCCACAGCGGCATCGCGCCCGGGCTGGTCTGCTGGTTGCGGTGTCAGGTGTTGTGGGAGCAGGGACGGCTGTCCGAGCTGGAACTGCTGACCGCCGGGGCCGCCGACGGCGAATTCCTGGCCTGGCGGGCGGTGGCCGCCGCCGAGGTCGGTGATGCTGCCCGGGCTGTGCCTCTGCTCGACCGGGCACTCGCCCTCGACGCGGCACCGGACACCGCATCGCGTGTCGAGGTCGATCTCGACGTCGATCTCGAGACCCCGATCGAACCGCGGTCGCGCGCCGGCCGGGCGGAGTGCTGCCTGCTCGTGCTGGCCGCCGGTCGGGCCGGACACCGCCCGGCCCTCGACCGCTTCGCCCGCCGGCTGGGCCCCGGCCCGGCGATCGCCAGCGCGGGGGCGGGCCTGGCCGTGCTCGGGCCGGTCGACTGGTTCCGGGGCCTGGCCGCCCTGGCCGGCGGCAACGCGGCGGCCGCCGGCGCCCGGTTCGAACGGGCCGAGGGCATCGCCCGCCGCCACCGCTCCCCCATCTGGCAGATCAGGGCTCTGGCCGGGCTGGCCGAGGCGGCAGCCATGGCCGGCGACGAGGAGGGCCGACAGCGCCACCAGGACGGGGCGTCGGCCCTGGCCGGGGCGATCGGCAGAGGCTGGTTCGACGTCTGGCTGACCGGCCCCGGATCGGGCCCGACCGGTCCACTGGTCGATCCGGCTCAGCTCCAATCGACCTCCAATCGGTTCGCAACCCGCTGACGCCATCCTGGCCCCAGCGGCCAGGGGCGACAGTCTCGGCCGCCAGGTCCCCCGCCCCTACGGTCGGGAGGGCCTGCCGGGGGCCGAGCCGGCCCCAGGTGCCGTCCGACGGCGGTGGCATCTGGTGTCGGCTCGCTCCCGAATGGGCCTGTCGCCGACCATCGACCCGGTCCGGACGCCGGACCGGGTCCTGGGTCTTTCCCCCCCGGCCGGAACACGGATGCCGGCGCCACCGTGAGGTTGCCTGGCCATCGGTCCACTGGGTTGTTTTTCCCAGTACATACGCCGCTCGTCCCGCGGGGCTGGGTATCATCGCCCACTGCGTCGCCGGTTGCGGGTCATGGGTATGCCGACCGTCCGTTCGCGTCCCCTCAGTCCCAGGAGAGCCAGTGCCGGTTCCCCCCGTGTCCTCCGATCAGTCCCCGGTGCTACCAGCACCGGCCCGCCGCTCCCCCGCCGGCTCGGCCCGGCTCGGGCGGGCCAGGGTCGCCGTGCTGGTGCTGGCGGCGACGCTGGCCGGGACCGCCTGTGGGCAGTCGGATGAAACCGTGTCGCCCGACGTCCGCCTGTCCGGGGTGGTGACGGGCCAGGGCGTCGACGCCCTTCCGATCGATCGCACGGCCGGCTCCGATCCCGCCACGGTACGGGCCGATGGTGTGGCGCCGGCCGCCCCTGCCGCCGGTCTGGGGGGCGTGGCCGCGGCCCCGCCCACCGTCGCTCCGGCTCCGGCCGCTCCGGCTCCCGCAGCTGCCTCCACTGTTGCTCCGGCTCCCGCCTCGGCGGCGGCTCCCGTGGCCACGGTCACCCCCACCACCGCAGACCCGGCGGCCGCCGGAGGCGGCTCGGCCCCGGCTGCCTCGCCGGCTCCCGCTCCCACGGTGGCCGTGTCCGGGGGCGACTCGCCGGCTCCCACCCCCACCCCCACCCCCACCACGGCCGCCGCCCCGCCGGCCACGGTGTCCGAGGCCGACCTGGCGGCGGGCGAGGAGCGGTCGTTCGTCCTCCTCAACGAGTTCCGGAGCGGGATGAGCCTGCCCGCCATGACCCGCGATCCTGCCCTCGACACCCTGGCCCGGGAGTGGAGCAGCCACATGGCCGAGACGGGCGACCTCAGCCACAGCGAGAACCCCTACGGGGAGAACATCGCGTTCACGTCCAACGCGTCGCTCACGGCGGCCGAGGCGGCCCAGGTCTTCGAGCGGCTGTGGTCAGAAGACCCGGCCCACAGCCAGAACATGATGGGGGCCTACGTCAAGGTGGGCGTCGGGGTGTGGCGGTCCGACCGCGGCTGGTACGGGACCCACTTGTTCAACTACTGATCAGCACCGGCCGCAGCCGAGCGGCCGAGCCTGAAGCAGCTGGGTAAAGCGCCGTTCGGGGGCGGGTCAAACGGGCCCGCTTCGCCCGTCTGAGGCCGATTTGCGCTATACATCTTGCGGTACGGGTCGGGCGCCGGGGCTCGTCTCCCTGGTTACGCAGACTGGTCGGTGCGCCAGACCGGAGCGGGTCGCCCTCCGCCCGGTCGCTTCCAACCGCCCGGCCATCAAGAGCTGTAAGGCGGCTAGCGCAGGCAATGACCATCGCCAAGGAACCGATCATCGCCAAGGATGCGATCGTCGAGCTGCTTCGTTCCCAGTTCAAGTCGCTCGACTACCTCGGCTCCAGTCTGACGATCGCCGAGTGGCACGCCTCGGCCTCCCTGCCGGGTTGGTCGGTGTTCGACGTCTACGCCCACATCATCGGAGCCGAGTCGATGCTCGAGGGCGATCGGCTGCCCGATGTCCCGGTCGATGTCGGAGCCCTCTCCCACGTGCACAACGACATCGGCAAGCTCAACGAGACCTGGGTGGAGTCACTCGTCGATCTGGGCCCGGCGGCCATGCTCGACCGGTTCCGCCAGGTCACGGCGAGTCGGCTCCGGTCACTGGCGGCGATGACCCAGCGCGAGTTCGACGCCGACGTCCCAACGCCGGTCGGTCCCTCCCCCTACGGACGGTTCATGCAGATCCGGCTCTTCGACTGCTGGATGCACGAGCAGGACATCCGGGAGGGCCTGGGACGCCCCGGCCACGAGAGCGGACCGTGCGCCCGGGCTGCGGTGGAGGAAGCCATCCTGGCCATGGGCTACATCATCGGGAAGAAGGCGTCGGCTCCAGCCGGCACCAGCGTCACCATCGAGCTGACGGGCCCGGTTCGGCGCAAGATCCATGTGCTGGTGGAAGAACGGGCCCGCATCGTCGACGAGCTGCCGGGTCCGGCCACCACCGTGGTGTCGTTGTCATCGAGCTTGTTCATGCGCCTGGCCGGGGGCCGGGCCCAGAACCTGTCGACCCGGCTGGGCGGCATCGCCTTCCACGGAGACCTCGACCTGGCCCGGCGGGTCGTGACCAACCTGACCTTCACCATCTAGCGTTCACCATCTAGCAAGGAGGGCTTGCCCGTGACTGCCCCAACCTCGGATCGCGAGCGGTGGAACGCCCGGTACCGCAACGAGGAGCCTGCCGGCACCCCGCTGCTCCTGGGCCGCAATCTGCACCTGTTCCCCCGCTCCGGCAAGGCCATCGACGTGGCCGGCGGTGACGGTCAGGCCGGGGCCATCCTGGCCGCCCGGGGCCTCGAGGTGACGGTGGCCGACGTGTCCGACGTGGCCCTGGGCCTGGCCGAGGAGCGGGCCGCCCGCAACCGGATCCCGCTCACCACCCTCCAGATCGACCTGGTCTCCGAGCCGTTCCCAGCCGGCCCGTGGGACGTGATCACCTGCTTCAACTACCTCGATCGCAGCCTGTTCCCGGTGTTCGCCGAGCAGCTGGCCGACGGAGGCTGGCTCGGGCTGTCGATCGCCACCCGGTCCAACCTGGAGCGCCACCAGCACCCGAGCGCCCAGTATCTGCTGGACGACGGCGAGATGCCGTCGCTGCTGGAGAGCCTGTCGATCGTCCACTACCAGGAGGGCTGGAGCCTCGACGGTCGGCACACGGCCGAGGTACTGGCCCGCAAGCTGTGACCGGCGCCGCGGCCGGCGCCGACGACCCCCGCCAGGCCCGATTCCTGGCCGAGCCCTTCGCCGTGCTCGCCACCCACGGGCCCGAGGGGCGCCTCGACCTGGTGCCGTGCTGCTTCGCCCTCGACCCGGCCGACGGGGCGCTGGTCACGGCGGTGGACCACAAGCCCAAGCGGCACCAGCGCCTGGCCCGCCTGGCCAACGTGGAGGCCGACCCCAACGTGTCGTTGCTGGTCGATCATCGCGACCCCGACGACTGGAGCGCACTGTGGTGGATTCGGGTCCACGGCACGGGCCGGGTGGTGAACGGGGGGCTGGAGCATGAGCAGGCGGTGAAGGCCCTGGCGGCGAAGTACGGTCAGTACCGTGAGCGCCCGCCCGACGGGCCTGTCATCCGGATAACCCCGCTCCGCTGGAGCGGTTGGAGCCCCTGAGAAGGGTTCTGGTGTCGGAGCTCGTCACGGGTGACGGCTGGCGACACCGGATCGGGCCCGGCGGGTGACGGTGGAGGGTTCGGGGGGTGGCACGGCCAGGCCCCGGGGCACCGACACCTCGGCCTGCAGACCACCGGCGGCCCGGGCCCGGAACCGCACGAGCAGCCCGTGCTGGCCGGCGAGGTGCTGCACGACGGTGAGGCCGAGCGGGGTGCGGCCACCCGATGGCGCCGTACCCCCAGGGGCCGGGGCCGACAGGATCCCGGCCAACAGGGGGAGGTCGGCGTCGGGCCGATGGGCCGGCACGACCCGCGAGTTGAGGGCGGCCAGCTGCTCCGGATCGAGATCGGGGCCGGTGTCGGCCACGGTGAGGACGTAGGCGCCGGGCGCCCAGCCGCCCTCCACGGCCACCGGGCCGGTGGGCCCACCAGCGTCGAGTCCGTTGGCCACCAGCTCGCTCAGCAGGTGGGCCAGATCGGCGGCGATCGAGCCGGCCACGGCGGCCGGCGCCATGTCGCCGGCGGCGATCCGCTGGGGGCTGTCGATCTCGCTCAGCGCCGCAGTCACCACCCGCTCCACCGCCACCGGGGCGGTACGGGTGGCGGGCTCGGCCGCGCCGGCCAGCACGAGCAGGCTCTCCGCCTGGCGGCGACCGCTGCGGACCTGATGGGCCAGTTCGTGCAGGAGGCGGGTATGGGCCGGGCCGGCGGCACCCGCCAGCTCGTCGACCAGCTCCAGTTGGCGGCGGGCCTGGTCCTGGTGCCGGTGGGCCACGTCGGCCACGAGGGCCGCGGCCCGCTCGGCCCGCTGGTTGCCGTCGGCGGCCTCGGCCACCGCTCGCCGGGCCACGGTGTCGAGGGCGGCGGCCAGCACCGAGACCTCCCGACCCCAGCCCCGGGCCACCACCAGATCCCGGGCCGGCCCGTTGCCTCCGCTGGGCGCCGGTCGGGGCGACCGGGCCGGTGGGGCCGGTTCCCCGGCGACAGAGGGGGCGCCGAGAGCCGCCGGCAGCTCGCGGGTGGCCAGCACCCGGGCGGCCGAGGCCAGGGCCTCGACCGGAGCGGCCACCCGGCGTCCGACGAAGCGGGTTGCGATCAGTCCGGCGGCCAGGGCGGCGCCGCCGCCGGCGGCCAGGATCCCGGCCGCCCGCCGGCGTTGGCCGTGGAGTCGGCGGTCGAGGGAAGCCAGCGGGCCCGACGAGATGGCCGACAGGTCCACCGGCGCCTCGGCCACCACTGTCCAGGCGGCCTGGCCCGGGCCGGGCGGCGCCACCGGAGCCCCGCCGTAGGCCGTGGCTCCGTTGACCATGGACCCGGCGCCGCCCGGCAAGGCGGTGGCCAGGCCGGGGACCGTGATCACCGGCCCCAGCCCGGGCCGGCCGATACGGCCGGGGTCGTGGCCGGTGGCCGTCTCGGCGATGAGGGTGCCGTCGCCGGTCGCCACGCTCAGGGTCAGGCCGTTGGTGGCCAGCCCGTCGGCTACAGCCCGTACCACGGCCAGGTCGACCGCCACCCGGAGCACGCCGATCGTCTGCCCCTGGTCGCCCTCGATCCGGAATGCCATCGGCACCAACGGCCCGCCCCCCTCGGCCGGTGTCGTGGGCGACCCGATCCAGCGGCCGTAGTCGCGGACCTCCCGCCACCACGGTTCGTCGCTCTGTACCAGATCGTCGACTGGGCCGGCGGCGCCGCCGGTGATGCCGTTGGCATCGGTGAACGAGGCCTCGGCGACGCCGGGGGTTCCCTGGAGGGCGGCGGCGAGGAACCGTTGGGCTCCGGCGTCGGCGGCCAGGCTCGACGTGGCCGGGAGCCGGCGCTCGATCTCGTCGGCCCCGAGTCCCTCCAGCCCCTGGGCGCGAGCGGCCTCGGCCGTGGCGTGAGCGCCGCCGATCAGCGCCGGTTCGGTGGCCCAGAAGGCGGCTGTGGCCTGGAGCCGGTCGAGCTCGGCGGCGATGCCGAGGGCGGCGGTGTCGGCCCGCTCCCTGGCCCGGCCGGCGGCAGCCTCACGGGCCAGATCCCGGGCCGCCTCGGCCAGGGCCCGGTCCTGGTTCTGGGCCAGCCCGAACAGGGCGGTGCCGGCCCCCAGGCCGGCGACCAGCGCGGCCACCAGGACAACGGTGGCCGTCCCGGCCCGCACCCGGTTCCGGAGCGGCACTGCCGCCGGCTTGGGGACGGGGCGATGGAGACGGCGTTGGGCGACTGGGGCCGGCATCGCGGTCCTGTCGGCCCCTCGACCGCCGGTTCAAGGGGGGCCACTGGCTTTTCGCCCCGGCGGCGAGGTCAGGAGCGGGGGGCCACGTCGGTCATGAACGAGCGCAGGGCGTCGAGGCGGCCCTGGGGCCCGCCGCCGGCCACCACGTCGACCAGGATGTGATCGACGCCGATGGCGGCCCAGTCGGCGACGGTCGCCGCCATCTGGTCGGCCGAGCCCTGGATCGACTTGGCCGGCTCCATCCTCGCGTCCGGGTCCAGGTAGAGGCGGATCGACAGTTCCACCTCGCCCGGGTCCCGCCCGATGGCCTCGCAGGCCGCCCGGACCGCCGCCCACTCCTCCACCACCGTGCCTCTCTTCTGGAAGGCGGCATGGAAGCAGTGGCCGTAGCGGGCGGTGCGGCGGAAGGCGGCGTCGGAGTTGCCGCCAACCCAGATCGGTACCGGGCTCTGCACCGGCTTGGGGCTGAAGCCGATCTCGGGGAACTGGTAGAAGCGACCGTCGAAGGAGGGGTTGCCGTCGGAGAACAGGCGGTCGAACACCGCGAGCTGCTCGTCGCCCCGGGCGCCTCGGTGGTCGTACGGCATGCCGAGCACGTCGAACTCCTCCTTCATCCAGCCCACACCGACCCCGAGGAGGGTCCGCCCCTCCGACAGTACGTCGAGGCTGGCCCAGAACTTGGCCGTGAGCACCGGCGGCCGGTAGCCGAGGATGAGCACCGTGGTACCGAGCTTGAGCCGCTCGGTGCGGGCGGCCACGAACATGAGGGTTCCCAGCGGATCGAGCCAGGGCATGTCGAACCCGCCGGGGAAGCTGCCGTCGTCGGTGTAGGGGTACTTCGACTCGATCTCCCGGGGCCAGGCCACGTGGTCACTCACCCACCCGGAATGGAGGCCGAGCCGGTCGGCCTCCTCGGCCCATTCGATCAGGGTCCTGCGATCGGCCGTGCGCCCCAGTTGGGGCAGATGGACACCGTACTGCACTGCGCTCTCTCCTCCCGTGGGCGCCCGTTGCGCGGGCTGCGGCCCGTAACGCTACCGACACCGGACCGGCCGGACCAGCTACGGTCAGGGAAACGGGTGAACGTCGGCCGGAGAGTGGTCGGTACCGGCGGCCCGGGCGCAACCGAGCGAGGAGGCGAGGCAGATGGCAACCAGCGACGAGCGGCTCCGACGTCAGCGGGAGGTGGTGCTGAGCTACCGGATCTTCGGCGCCTTCCGCTGGGGCGACATGGGCGACGGGCACATCAGCGCTCGCGACCCTGAGCGGCCCGACTGCTTCTGGCTGTTGCGGGGCGGGGTGTCGTTCGATCGGGCCGGACTCGACGACCTGGTGCTGGTGGGGCCCGACGGCGATCTGCTGGAAGGGCGGGGTCCGTACAACGTCACCGCCCACCGGATCCACTGGCCGATCCACGAGGCCCGCCCCGACGTGGTGGCGGCCGCCCACACCCATACCCCGTGGGGTACGCCGTTCGCCGCCGAGCGGCGGCTGCTGACCCCCATCACCCAGGAGGCCTGCTACTTCTTCGACGACCACTCGTTGTTCGACGACGAGGAGGTCCAGGTGCTCTCCACCGAGGGAGGCAAGCGGATCGCCGCCGCCCTCGGCTCCCACCGGGGGGTGATCCTGGCCAACCACGGGCTGCTCACGGTCGGAGCATCGGTGGCCGAGGCCATCGCCGCCTTCGTGCTGATGGAGCGGGTGGCCGAGGCCCACCTCAAGGCTCCCGCCTTCCGCCCCATCTCGGCCGCCTCGGCCCGGGTGGCCAAGGACGGCCTGGAGCCGTCTCTCAGCCTTCCGGCGGCCTTCGCCCATCTGGTGGCCCGCCACGTGCCCGACCTGGCCGGCTGGCTCGACTGAGGGCCGATCGGCCCGGCCCGGTCCTCCGGCGTCAGGCCCCGGGCAGCCCGGGGATGACGCAGGCCTGGTCGGTGTCGACGGCCACGCTCACCGCCCGGTTGCGATGGGGGCCGGCACACCAGGACGGCATCACCATCGAGTACAGCCCGCCGCCCCCGGCAACCAGCACGCAGATGTCGTCGGGTGAGGCGAAGCAGTGCACCAGGTCGTCGGGCTGGCCCTTGCGGGCCGTCCCCCCGGCGAGGCTCACGAGCGCCGAGCGCGGGTTGGCGGCCCGCTGGCGAAGGGCGGCCTGGACGTCGGCCCGGCTCAACCCGGCCTGGGCCAGCGTGGCGGCATGGTCGGGATTGAGGATCACCGCGGCCATGCCCCCGCCCAGGGCGGCGTTGTTGGTCGACACTGCAGCCAGGCAGGCGGCCAGGGCGTTCAGGATCCGGTCGCCTCCAGGGTCGGCGTCGCGATCGGCGATGGCGATCACCGAATGGGGGGCTTCGGCCCCGATCACGGTCACCACGGTCTGCTCGGCGGCGAAGCCCCGGGACACGTGGAACGGCTCCCAGGGGCTGGCCGACTCCGACTCGGCCAGGCAGTACGTGAACTTGCCGGGGTGGCCCAGCAACGACATGTCGGACGAGCCGGCCCGCCCTCCGCCGATGTTGATCATGGCCAGGCGCAGGGCCCGACCGATGGAGGCGTTGGCCCGGAAGCCAGGGCCGAGGGCGCCGAAGCCGGAGTGGACGCCGAGCACGGGGGCCAGCGGGCCGTTCACGATCAGCAGAGGGGCCGTGCAGTGCGTGGTGGCCTGCATCTCGGTGAGGTCGAAGGTGGGGTCGGCTACGGCCTGGATGGCTGCCAGCACCAAGGGCATGTGGTCGGGAAGGCAGCCGGCCATCACCGCCGCCACCGCCACCTTCTCCACCGTGGCCGCGCCCAGGGCCGGGCCGAGCGCCGCCAGCATCAGGTCGCCGTCGAGCCCGGAAGCCAGCACCATACGGGCCACCCGCTCCGGGGTGGGAACGATCACGGGCAGCCCGTCGGTACAGCCCAACTCGTGGAGCAGCTCGACCGCTTCGTGTTCGTCGGCCGCCGCCAGCCAGCCGTCGTCGGGCCTGGTGGCCTGATCGGGGGTGTCGGTGGCGGTCATGCCGGCCTCCCCAGAGCGGTCAACATCGCCGGAACATAGCTCTCGGCCACCTTGCGCATGGCCTCCTTGCCGGTGCCGGCGATCGGATGGGGCAGAATGATTCGAGGAATGTCGGGCATGCCGGAGGCCTGGGCCACGAACACGCTCTGGGGAAGGAATTCCTCGGTGACCAGGGCCACGGCCGGGATCCCCCGTCGGGCCAGGTTGATGCCGTCACGCACGGTGCCGGTGGTGCAGCTGCCTCAATGACCGTAGGCGGCGATGACCGCCTGCACCTCGCCGGCGATGGTGGTGAGCATCTCGTCGGAGGCGATCGACGATGCGTCGCCCTTGTTCCACAGCACTGTGCGGATCCCGGGGACCTCGACAGCGAGGACCTCGCCGATCTCGGTGAGGAAGTTCACCGAATCAGGGAAGCCGTTGGCCAACAGGCCGACGGCGGGCGCCCCGGCCGACCAGTCGGCGCGGAGCGTGTAGGGCTCGATCGGTGTACCGATCTTCCCCCGGGGATCAAGGAAGCGGACTGTCATCCCCTCAGCATGTCACGCCTTGGAGTTCTGGGTGGAGCCGGTGCGGCCCTCGTCCAACACCACGGCGCAGGCGACGCGGTAGTCGCCCGCCGCCCAGCCGGCCTCGCTGGCGTACCAGTAGAGGAAGTCGCCAACTGCGGAACTCTGGGCGTCGATCCCCACGAAGGTCTTGAACGAGCCGAGACAGGTGTCGAGCGTCTGGCTGTCGAGCGCGGCGTCGCCCGGAAAGGTGCCCGACGGCGAGTTCCCGGTGTAGAACACCTGCCCGTTGTACTGGTTGGCGCAGTCGACGGGCTGAACCTTGTCGTCGAGGCCGAGCGTGTCCCTCGTCTCCTCCGGCGGCAGCACGAAACAGGTGCCCACCGCCAGGTCGTACATGGGCTGGTAGGCGGTGAAATCGAGGGGGTTGGGCAGTGCCTCGGGGTCGAGCACCACACAGTCGACCTGGCGGTCGCCGGTGCCCCACGTGGTCCCGTCGGGATGCCAGTAGCGGTAGTTGATCCCGGGGGCGGGCACTCGGAAGTACAGCTGGAACAGCTGGTCGCACTTGGCCACCGAGGCCGTGCTCACCGCCTCGTCGCCCGGAAAGGGGTCGGCCGACGGGTTGGGGAGGAACCCCCGCCCGAAGAACACGCCGCGGTGGGGCTGGGCGCAGTCCAGAACCTTCACATTGCTGGTGCGCCCGAGGTCCACCACGTTGGCCTCGGTGATCGGCTCGAAGCAGTCGCCCGGCTTGAGCCGGCCCACGGCCACCGAGTTGGTGGAGCGGGGATAGGCCTTGGCTTTGTCTTTCACCGATTCGGTGAGGTTCGACTGGTCGTAGCGCCACACGATGCAGGCGGACCGATAGAGACCACCCGTCCAGTCGTTGAAGTCGGGCGTCAGCGTCGTCTCGGCCAGCGTGGTGTCGAGTACGTCACCGCCGAGGTACGTGGTGGAGACCGAGGTGCACCGGTCCTGGGCGTAGAGCGACACCTGGTCGCCGCCGGGATAGGTACCGCCGGCTTCGGGATGCTCCACCTGGCCGGCGATCTCGGCCAGGTGAGGTGTGGTGCAGCCCACCACGGCGAAGGTGGTGATGACGGCACCGGTGTTGTCGAAGTTCACGCAGTCGCCGGTCTGCAGCTCCTTGCCCGACACCGACGTACCGATGCGGGGGTTGACCGTGCTGGCCGTGGAGGCGGAGGCGGTGGTGGCCCCGCCGGTGGTGTCGGTGCGCTCGTCGCCGCCTGAGGTGAGGGCGAAGACGCCGCCGGCCAGGAGGCCGAGGGCGGCCAGGCCGCCCACCACGCCGGCCGCCACCATGCCCTTGCCTCCCCCCGACTTGCGGGGGCCGCCGCCGGGGGTTCCCGAGGGGGCGAACGGCTGGATTCCGTAGTCGCCGGTTGCCGGGCCGGGCGCGTATCCCGGGGTGCCCTGGGCGTAACCCGGGCTGGTGACGTAGGGCTGGTTGTATGTCCCCGGCCCCGTCGGCTGACCGTAGCTCGGGGGCGGGGCCGGAGCACCCTGCTGGCCGTACCCCGGCTGGCTGTGCTGCTGGCTGTAGCCGGGCTGGTTGTATCCCTGCTGCCCGTAGCCCTGCTGCCCGTACGGGTCGGTCGGCTGGGCCGGCGGCGGGGTGTACGGCGGTGGTTCGACGTAGGCCGGCGGCGGGGCGTAGGCGGCCGCCCCCGGCTGCTCGCCCGGGGGAGGGATGTAGGGGACAGCCTGCGTCGGCATCTCACTGGGCGCCGCCGGCGGGTTCTCCTCCGGGGGCGGAGGCCAATTCGGGTTGTCGGAGCTCATGCGGACCGATGCTTCCTCGGGCGACCGTCGACTGGATGACAGGGACCCGTGGCCGATCCCGACCCGCCTGCCCCTCAGATGGTCACAGTAGCCGCTGGCGCTCAGGTGTCGTCGTCGACGCGCTCTCCCACCAGATCGTCGGGAGCGATCAGGTTGCCGGCGGCGGCCAGGACGCTGGCCAGGGTGACCGACCGCTGGTAGACCGCGGTGAAGTAACCCTCGGCGTGGTTCTGATGGCCCGACAGTGGCGGCCGCCCGAGCGAGCGGACCACGGCCGACGGATCGGTGATGATCCGCACCGTCGGTTCCTCCCGAGGCAGCTTGGCCGGATCGCCCCAGAAGGCGTCGAGGTTGACCGCCGGACGCTTGGGCGGCTTGCGCCGCCGGCCGGCCCGTCGGGCCTGGTCCCCCTGGTTGTTCTTGCCCGACCCGCCGCCGTGGCCCGAACCGTTCGATCCGCTCATGATCCCGCCACCATCGTCTGCTCGGAAGCGGCCGTATCGGCCGCCCCACCGTCGTTGCTGTCGGCGTCCGCCGGCTCGATCCCGGTCTCGGCCGTCTCCACCTCGTCTATGTCGCCGTCGTCGGCGCCCTGGAGCCGGGCCACGATTTCGGCCGCGCTGACTTCGTCGGCGCTGGCCGGCGGGTGCTCACCATCGGCGTCGAGATCGGTGTCTAGCTCGGCCAGCACCAGCTCGGGGTCGATGCCGAGGGCCCGCTGGAGCTGTTGGGCGTCGAGGTCGCTCACCGAGGACGACTTGGGCAGCACCATGTCGGCGATCTGCCGTTTGCCGGCCACCACCTCTTCGACCCGTTCGTCCACCGTGCCCGGGCACACCAGGCGATGGCAGATGACCGTGCTCTTCTGGCCGATACGCCAGACCCGGTCCCGGGCCTGGTCTTCCACTGCCGGGTTCCACCAGCGGTCGTACAGCACCACGTGGCTGGCCGCCGTGAGGTTGAGGCCGGTACCCCCGGCCTTGAGCGAGAGCACCATGGCGCCGGCGCCGGTGCCGGCCTGGAAGTCGGCCACCATCCGGTCCCGCACCACCCGGCTCAGGCCGCCGTGGTAGCAGGGGATGTGCACGCCGGTGCGCTGGCTCAGGTAGGTGGCGAGCTTCTCACCCCAGCTGGCGAAGTGGGTGAAGATCAGCACCCGCTCCTGGGCGGCGAACACGTTGTCGACGATCTCGTTGAGCCGGGCCAGCTTGCCCGACCGGCCATCGAGCGGCTTGTCGTCGTCGCGCCGGTAGGCGGCGGGGTGGTTGCAGATCTGCTTCAGGGCGGTGATGGCGGCCAGCACCGCACCCTTGCGCTGGTTGTCGTCTCCCGTGGAGGTGACGAGAATCAGGTTGTCGAGGACCGCCTGGTACAGGCCGATCTGCTCGGCCGTCATCGAGCACAGGTCGAGCTCGTCGATCCGGTCGGGCAGCTCGGCGGCGATCGCCGGCTCGGCCTTGGTGCGGCGGAACACGAGGATGCCGTTGAGCGCCCGCAAGGCCCGCTCGGCTCCCGCCTTGGCGTCGTCGGTGGACGACAGCTGGGCGATGAAGGCGGGCCGGGGGCCCACCAGGCCGGGATTGGTGTAGTCCATGATGGCCCACAGATCGCCCAGACCGTTCTCGATCGGGGTGCCGGTGAGGGCCAGGCGGGTGCGGGCCCGGATACGGCGCAGCTGTTGGGCCGTGTCCGACGTCGGGTTCTTGATGGCCTGGGCTTCGTCCAGCACCACCTTGCCCCACTCCACCTTCTCCAGGGCGTCGACGTCCCGCACGGCAGTGCCGTAGGTGGTGATGACCACATCGGCCTTGCGCACCATGGCCGGGATGCGGCTGAGCACGGCCCGGTCGGGGCCATGGTGCACCACCACCCGTAGATCGGGCACGAACCGGCGGGCTTCGGCCGCCCAGTTGCCCACCACGGCCGGCGGGGCCACCACCAGGGCGGGACCGCTGTCCTTGGTGGTGCGGAGATGGGCCAGCATGGTGGGTGTCTTGCCCAGGCCCATGTCGAGGGCCAGGCAGCCACCGAGGCCGGCCCCGTCCAGGAAGCCGAGCCAGGTGCGGGCCTCGGCCTGGTAGGAGCGCAGCTCGCCGTTGAACCCGTCGGGCCGGGTGGGGGGATCCGTCGGCAGCTCGGTGGCTGCCCTCAACAGGTCGGCGGCCCAGCCTTCGCCGGCGATGGAGACGCCGCCGGGGAATGGCGTGCCCTCCAGGCCGAGGGCGTGGCGGAGCATGTCGGCACCGGTGAGCCGGGTCTTGTCGGCCCGTTCGGCCAACGCCCGGGCCGCCTCGGCCAGATCGGCGTGGTCGAGCTCCACCCAGCGGCCCCGGGACCGCACCAGCGGGCGGGACTGGGCGGCCAGAGCGGCGATCTCGGCCGCCGTGAGCTCGATGTCGTCGAACACGACCGACCAGCGGACGTTGGCCAGCTGCTGGGCCCCCACCACCGACTCCTGGGCCTCTTCGGAGGTGAGGCGGAGGGCGGGCGACGGCTTCTTGCGGGACAGGGCGGGGGCCTGGACGTCGAATCCGGCGGCCAGCAGCACATCGCCGTCGCGGGTCATGAGGCGCCACGCCTCGTCCTGGCTCAGCACCACCTCGCCCCGGCGCCGGGCGCCGGGCCGCATGAGCTCGGGGTAGAGGCGCTCCAGGCGGGCCAGCTCCTCCTCCACCTCCTTGCGGCGGGTGTTGGACGAGTTCACGATCACCTGCTCGACCGGCAGCAGGTGGCCCTCGCTGTTGGTGGCCAGCACGGCGAGGTACCAGGCGTTCGACTCGTCGGGCGGGTCGAGGCGGATCAGGAGATGGGACCGGGTGGTGCCGGTGACGGACCGGGCCCACTGGTCGATCCGACGGCTCAGCTCGGAGGCCAGCCGGCTCGGGGCCTCGAAGGGGGCGCCGTTGAGGTGGGCCAGGAAGGTCTCGGCCACATCGGCCTTGGACCGGGGATCGGGCGACGAGGCCGGCATCTCGAGGCGGGCGGCGGCCTCGGTGCAGATGGCCGAGACCAGATCGCCCAGCACCGCCTGGGTCATGGCCTTGGCGTCGGGTCGGTTCTCCAGCACCGAGACGGTGCCGGGGAGGGAGTCGGCCAGGGCCCGGAACTCGTCGTGGTCGACCAGGGCGGGGGCCCAGCGCACGTAGAACGAACCGATGTCGTCGCGGTTGCCGGCCTCGGGCCGGTTGCGGCGGGCCTTCTTCAGCTGGGGCACGAAGCGCCCCTGGCCCACCAGGCGCACGGCCAGTGAGGTGACCAGGCCCATCCAGGTGGCGGAGGGGCCGATGATGTCGTCGTCGGTGTTCTGGCTGAGGGCCACCAGCCAGCCCAGGACAGCGCTGACCGGGGCCGAAACGGCCTCGGCCCTACCGCCGCTCGGGAGTTTGATACCGGGGTGGGGATCCCAGCCGATGGCGCCCGCTCCCGCCTGGCGTAGGCGCTCACGCAGAGCGTCGAGCGGTTCGGGGACGGCCCGGTTCCCGGCCGACCAGGCGACGATGTGACCTGGGATCCACGTGAGCTGGAGGGCGGGTTCGCCCACCTCCGGCTCCGGTTCCGGCTGGTGGGGGGATGGACGGGCGCTCGGCGGAGCGTCAGCCGGGGGGCCGACCAGCTCGGTGAGCAGGTCGTCGATCCGGCGCACCTCGCTTTCGAAGTCGGCCAGGACCACAGCCCGCTCGGGGCCGCGCAGGCGTTGGCCCAGCTCTTCCAGGGCCTGCTCGGCATCGTCGAGCAGGCGGACGAGCACAGCCACCCAGGCCCGCTCGTTGGCCAGGAGGATCTCGACCTCCTCCGGCCGGGCCACCCCGTCGAGGTGGGCCTGGGCCAGTCGCTGGATCTCACGGTACGACGGCGCGGGCATCGGCTCGGCAGATCGCTGTACGGTCGAGGTGGTAATCGGAATCTCCGTTTCCTGGCTTGCCGCCAACAGCCGGCTCGGCGGTGGGGGGACTTGGGGCCCATCCGCACCACAGCTGATCGCAAATTCCTGCGCCAGCGCCGGAGTGCAGCCACGCTTCGCCGGCACGCCCACATGGGCTGTGCCCCACGTTGATGCCCGCTTGGTTGCCCGTCCGTGAGGGTGCTCGCCGTCGAGCAGCCTGCGGGAACTCGAACCTCCCAATCGGAGCTTCGATGTCTTACGTTAGCTGCTCGTGGCTCCGAGGCCACGAATCCTGCAAGTATTCGTCGGGACGGACCTGAGTCGGGAACGATCGGGCCGTCAGAGGACACCAACGAGGAGCGCGACGCTATGCAGGTACGGGACAAGGTGTGCGTGGTGACCGGTGGGGGCAGCGGCATCGGCCGTGCCCTGTGCCTGCGGTTCGCCGCCGAGGGGGCCCGGGCGGTGGTGGTGGTCGATCGCAACGCCGAGGGGGCGGCGGCGGTGGCGGCCGAGATCGGGTCCGGTGCGGTGGCCCGGGGTGTCGACGTTGGGGTGGAAGGCGAGGTGACGGCGCTGCTCACCGGGATCGAGAACGAGCTGGGGCCGGTGGACGTGCTGTGCAACAACGCCGGCATCGCGTCGGGAGGCGATCCGCTGCACACCCCCCTCGACGAGTGGGAGCGGCAATGGCAGGTGAACCTGATGGCCCACGTGTACGCCATCCGGGCCGTGCTGCCCGGGATGCTGGCCCGGGGGGAGGGACACATCCAGTACACGGCCTCCATGGCCGGGATCCTCACCAGCCACGGCAACCTGCCCTACGCCGTCACCAAGCATGCCGTGGTCGGCCTGGCCGAATGGATGTCGATCACCTATCACGACAAGGGCGTGCGGTCCTATCTGCTGGCCCCGTTGGGGGTGCGCACGCCGATGCTGGGGGCCCAGGCCGACTCCGAGTGGGGTCGGTCGGCCGCCGGGCCCATCGCCGAGCCGGAGGACGTTGCCCAGCAGGTGATCGACGCCTTCGCCGAGGAGCGGTTCCTGGTCCTGACGAACCCGGTGGCCCAGGACTGGATGGCCTTCAAGACCAGCGATCTGGAGAAGTGGCTGGCCGGGATGCGCAAGCTCCAGGCCCGGATCGAGTCCGCCGGCGCCTGAGACTCCGGCGCCCCGCCGCTCCACCTCGCCGTTC
>CADEDH010000008.1:53683-88716 GCA_902826025.1 uncultured Actinomycetes bacterium | reverse complement strand
ACCTCGCCGTTCTGCGCGACGGATTCGCGTCGTCACGGCGAACTGCGTCACGTCCTCAACGACTTTCGGGGTTTTCGTGACGCAGTTCGGCGGAGGGGCGCGGTTTCGTTACGCAGAACGGGGTGGCGTGGGCGACGATGGCGGCGTGGCCGATGGCGGTGACGACGAAGTCGACGGGTCGGTCGAGGTCGAGGGCTTGCTCCGCGGCCTCGGGGTCGACCCGGCCGACCTGCTCGGCTTCGGCGGGGAGGCCCGGGTCTGGGCCCTCGGCACGGACCGGGTCGTGCGGGTGTGCCATCCCGGCACCCCGCGTCGGGCCGTGGAGCAGCGGATCGACCTGTTGACCGAGCTGATGGCGGACGCCGCTCCCTCGTTCGCGCTGCCCGACGTGGTGGAGGTCCGCGAGCTGGCCGGCCGCCTGCTGACGGTGGAGCGCCGGCTGGCCGGTGTCACGGTGGCCGCCGCTCTGGGATCGGCCACCGGGAACGCTCGCCGCCGGCTGGTGGAGGCCCATCTCGGTGCCGCCGCGGCGCTGGCCGCCCTGCCCCTCCGGCCCCGACCGTGGTTCGGTCAGCTGATCGGCGACGACCCGGTCCGCTCCCCCACCTGGCCCGGGTTCCTGGAGCGCCGGGCCGCCGCCAGCCTGGCCTTGTCCGGCATCGGTGACGGGTCGTGGGCGGCCGACGTGGCGGCCCGGCTCACCGCCGAGCTGCTCGGCGCCGCTCCGTCCGGGGACGACGAGCGGTGCTTCGTCCACCTCGACGCCTTCGCCGGCAACATGATGGCGGCCGCCGGCCAGGTCACCGCCGTGCTCGACTTCGGGCCCACCTGTCTGGCCGGGGGCGCCACCTGGTTCGACCCGGTGGCCTGCGCCGTCTATCTCGGCGCCCCCGAGATCACGCCAACGGCCCAGGCGGAGGACGTCGCCATGGCCCGGGCCTGGCTGCGGGACCGGGGCCTCGACGCGCTCCACGACCCGTTGCGGCATTGGCTGGCCGCCTTCTGGAGCTTCGCCGTGGACGATCCCAAGCTCCACGGCTGGTGCCGATCTGTGCTCGCTCCCGAACCAGGGGCGTGATTGGGCTCAGCTCGTGATCGGATCAGTTGGTGATCGAGGTGAAGGCGTCGATCGAGGGGTACAGCAGGATCGCCTCGGCCAGGACCACCAGCGCGGCGGCCACGAAGGTTCGGCGCCAGGCCGTGGGTCGGTGACCGAGCGCCCACCGGGAGCAGCCGACCCAGAACCCGAACAGGATCAGTACCGAGATGGGGAACAGCCAGACGACGAGCGCCGCTCCGGGGCCGAGGTCGATCGCTTCCAGCGACAGCTTCAGCTGCTCGAACTGGGGAGCGCGGGGTGAGCGGCCCTCGAACTGGGCCAGGGCGGGGCCGTGGGCGCTCTCGTAGGTGCTGATCAAGGAATGGATCCGCAGAGCCCCGGCCAGCCCTTGGAGCCACAGGGCGGTCACGCCGGCCAGCCCGAGCCAGCCCAACACCTGCTCGATCGTCGTCTGGCGGGGACGGGCCAGGAAGTCGGCCGCTCGGGCCCGGTGGCGGGCGCCGAGTCCTGGAGGTGAGCTGTGAGCCAGAGCCATGACGCGATGGTACCCAAAACCTCCGGGGCCGGCCGGTCACTCCGGCTACCGTGGTCCGGTGAGCGAAGCGACCAGGCACGGAACCAGCACGTACCGGGTGACCGTCCGGGGGCGGTTCCATGAGCTCGACGAACGGGCCCGGGGCTACCTGCAACGCCATCGGGCCGAACACGACATCTTCCTGTCGGGTTTCACCCCCGAGGGCACGCTCACCTACGACGACCGCCTCGACTTCTTCAACCTCCGCTACCAGGTCCGCCTCGAAGGCGACGACGTCTCGCCCCGGCGGGCCGTGGAGGTGGCCGAAGCCGAGGCCGGGGCGTTCCTGGGGACGCTGCGGCTCGGCTATCGCAACCTGCGCAGCGACGTGATGGACCTCCGGGCCATCACCGAGCAGCGCCGGCCCCGCCTCTAGGGCGAACCTTGTCCCTTTCTGCCGCCAGGGGCGGCACAAGGTGACAAGGTTCGGCCGGGTTCGAGGCGGAGCTGCTCGCTCAGGGGCGGTAGCCGAAAGCGACCGGGCCGGGGGTGATGCAGTGCTGGACCAGGCGGGCCCAGGCGCACAGCTTGGGCCTGGTGTCGCGGGGGTCGATGATGTCCTCGATCTCGAAGTACTCGGCCGCCCGTTGGGGTGAGCGGACGTTGTTGAGCCGTTCGGTGATCTCGGCCAACAGGGCCTCGGGATCCTCGGCGGCGGCCAGGTCGGCCTTGTAGGCCACCTCGATCCCGCCCTCGATGGGCAGCGACCCCCAGTCGGCCGACGGCCAGGCCACCCGGAAGTTCTGGGTGCCGCCCTTCTTGTTGGCCGCCCCCGCCACGCCAAACGCCTTGCGGATGATCACGCAGGCGAACGGCACCGGGGCCTGGCCCAGCGCCGCCAGCGCCGTCGACCCGTGCCGGATCGTGGCCTCCTCCTCCGACGTCTTGCCGATCAGGAACCCGGGGCAGTCCTCCAGGTGCACGAGGGGCAGATGGAACACCGATGCCAGGTCGATCAGTCGGGTCAGCTTGCGGGCCGAGTCGGCCGTCCAGCCGCCGCCGTAGATCTGGGGATCCTCGGCGAACAGGGCCACGGGGAACCCGTCGAGGCGGGCCAGACCGGTGATGATCGACCGCCCCCAGTTCCGGCCGATCTCGAAGTACGAGCCCTCGTCGACGATCGAGTCGATGATGGGCCGCATCTCGTAGGCGGTGCGGGTGCCCCGGGGCACGGCTGAGATCAGCCAGTCGTCGCGGAACTCGGGGTCGTCGCCGTGGTCGACGTGGGGCGGCAACTGGTTGACGTTGGTTGGCAGGTACGACAGGAACCGCCGGGCCATGTCGAACGCCTCGTCCTCGGAGTGGGCGAGGTCGTCGATGGCGCCGTTGGTGGTGTGGATGCGGGCGTGGCCCAGATCCTCTTTGGACACGTCACCCAGGCCGGCCTGCTGCACCAGGGCTGGGCCGGCGATCATCATCTGGGCCGTGTTCTCCACGATCACCGAGTAGTGCGACGTCGCCACCCGGGCCGCCCCGATCCCGGCCACCGACCCGAGGGCCAGCGAGACCGACGGGGCCACCGTCAGGTGGTTCACCACCGTCTCCCAGCCCTGCATCTCGGGCACGTAGGTGCGTCCGGCGGTTTCGATCGTCTTCACCGACCCGCCCCCGCCCATACCGTCGATCAGGCGCACGTGGGGCAGCTGGAGCTCCACGGCCATGTTCTCCGAGGCGTTGCGCTTGGCCTTGATGCTGGCGTCGGCCGAGCCGCCCCGCACGGTGAAGTCGTCGCCGGAGATGATGACGGGCCGTTCGTCGATCTCGGCCACCCCGAACACGAAGTTCGACGGGGTCAGGTGGATCAGGTTGCCGTGCTCGTCGTACTCGGCAACCCCGGCCGCCTTGCCGATCTCGTTGAACGAGCCCTTGTCGACGATGGTGTCGATCCGCTCCCTGATCGTCAACTTGCCGTAGAAGTGCTGCCGCTCGACCTTGTCGGGACCGCCCATGGCCTCGGCCATGGCCTCCCGGCGTCGTAGCTCCTGGATCTCGGGTTCCCAGCTCACGTCACAATCGTCGCATGGATGGGCCGTTGGAATCGATCTCACCCCAGTACTCGGGCAACCGGAGGTACCCGACCCGGGGCAGGTCCACTGCCAACGGCAGGCCCTGGTGCTCCTTGAGGCGCTGGATGGTGCGGATGTGGGTCATCTGCTCGTAGAACACCATCCACAGCGACCCCTCCAACGTGTAGCGGATGTGGCCCGGCGGGTCGTCCACCAGCTCGGCCCCCCGGGGCAGGGTGGTGATCACGTAGGCCCAGAAGTGGTTGCCGTGGATCGTCTCTACCGCCGAGCGCAAGGTCTCGATCGATTGAGTGGTCACCACCTCGGTGAGCCACGAGTTGCCCAGGGCTACCATCTCGAACAGCTGGGGCAGGGTCTGGAACTTGGTTTCGTCGAGCACGCGGTCCCACGTGGCCCGGGGGCCGAGGCGGTGGGCGTCCCAGTCGATGGGCGACGGCTCGTTGCCGTCGGGCCACAGCAGGCGGCCGCAGCGGCGCCGGGTGAAGATGAGGGCGTCCCAGGCGATGTGCGACACCTGCCGCCGGATCGACCACCACATCCACTCCCGGTCGGGGTGAGTGTCGTCGTAGTCGAGCTGAGCGTCGGTGAGGCCCTCGGTCTCGGCCCGCGTCCAGTCGAGCAGCAGGGAGTAGGTGGGCATGGTGCCGGGTCCGGGGTCGATCGGCATCTCCACCACGTCGGGCGATGTGTGGGCCATCGGATCAGCCCCCGATCCGGGGTCCGAGGGCGGCGGTTCGCTCGTCGCGGGGTAGGCCGGTGCCGGTGTAGGCGAAGGCGCCGTCGCCCAGGATCTCGTCCACCGCCCCCTTCAGCGCTCCCAGGGCGTGCCAGGCCAGGCCGCCCCCGGTGGAGATCCGCCGCACGTCGAGGGCGGTGAGCGTGGCCAGGTCGGGCACTCCGGGCAGGGCCAGCACGTTCACCGGGGCGCCGGTGTCGGCCACCAGACGGGCGACTCCGTCGGCGTCGATCACGCCGGGGGCGTAGACGCACTCGGCCCCGGCCTCGTGGTAGGCCACCAGCCTCGTGATCGTGTCGTCGAGGTCGGTCGAGCCGAACAGGTGCTGCTCGGCCCGGGCGGTGAGCACCACACCGTGGCGGGCCGCCGCTTGGGCCGCCGCCGCCACCCGCTCGGTGGCGGGGCCGATGTCGTCGCAGCGGCCGAGGGCGGGGTTGTAGTCCTCGATCGAGCAGCCGGCGGCCCCGGCCGAGGCCAGCAGCTCGACCGAGCGGGCCACGCCGGCCGGGTCGTCGGCGTAGAGGCGCTCGGAGTCGACGTTGACCGGGATGCTGACGGCGGCCGTGATCGCCTCGACGTGGGCCAGCACCTCATCCAGGGTGACGGTGCGGTCGAGGCGGCCCAGTGTGGCGGCGAAGCCCGACGAGGTGGTGGCCAGGGCCGGGAACCCGCGCCACTCGAGGTAGCGGGCCGAGCCGGCATCCCACGGGTTGGGCATGACGAACGTGCCCGACGCGTGGAGGGCCCGGAAGGTGTCGGTGAGGGCGGACATCAGCCGATCATCGCAGGCGCGGGATGACGTCGCTGGCCAATCGTTCGAGGTTGCCGGCCATCACCGCCGGGTCGATGCCGGGGGGAAGGCCGGAGGTGGCGAGGTCGGTGACGCCGAAGGTGTCGATGAACGTGCGCAGCTCGGCCACGCACTCCTCGGCCGTGCCCACGATCACCGTCTGGGGGATGGCCGACGGGTCGCCCCACTCGTAGCGGTCGGGGGTCTCGGCCATGAACTTGTTGTAGATGCTCATGCGGTACCGCTCGGCGGCGCGCAGCATGGGCCAGTCCCGCTCCTTGTCGTCGGTGACGAAAACCGAGCGGATGATGCCGACCCGGTAGGTGTCGGGATCGCCGCCGGAGGCGCTCACCGCCTCCCGCCACGGGTCGAGGACCTGGGTCCGGGGCCCCTGGGGCAGGAGGTGGGTGCCGTAGCGAGCGGCGCGGCGGGCCCCGGCCTCGCTCATGGCGGCGATCCACAGCGGCGGGCCGCCGGGCTGAACCGGCTTGGGGTGGACCTCCACATCGTCGAGGCGGTAGCGGCGGCCGTGGAAGCTGAACGGCCCGTCGGCCCAGGCCAGGCGCATGATCTCGATGGCCTCCTCGGTCATCGACACGCGGTTCTTCTGCGGTACTCCGAAGGCGGCGAACTCGCCGGGCACGTAGCCCATACCGATGCCGAGATCGATCCGACCGTTGGAGATGTGGTCGAGCACGGCGAGCTCCTCGGCCAGCCGAATGGGGTGGTACAGCGGGAGCAGGGCGATGTCGTTGGACAGCCGCACCCGGCTGGTGCGCGCCGCGATGGCGCCGGCCAGGGGCTGGAAAGCCGGCAGATAGCCGTCGGCCAGGAAATGATGCTCGGTGAACCAGATGTGGTCGAAGCCGAGCTGATCGGCCAGCACCGACTGCTCGATGGTGGCGGCGTAGACGTCGGTCATCGACATCGGGCTGTCGGGATGGCGGCGGCAGTCGTACATCACCCCGAAGCGGAACGGGGGCCGGGTGGCGCTGGCGTCGGTGTTCATGGCGACCGGTGTAGCGCAGCGCGGTCGGCCGGGGGTAGTCGGCTCTCGGGCAGCGGCAATGCCACCACATGCTTGTCGGTTTCAGGACGTCCGCGGAATCCCGGATCCGAGGGTTGGCATCGTCGCCGTTTCGTGTTGTAATCCGCCTGGCGGATCGACCGGCGGGCAAAGATCCCCATTGTCGGGCAGCTGTGCCCGATGCTTTGTCGGAGCCGTTCCAGCTCCCCGCCGCCCTTCCCCCTCCAACACCTTTCCCGCCGCAACCATCACGTGGAGGTCACTTCGGTGAAGCCAATTCCGCGCGGCTACATCGTGCCGAGCGCCGCCTTCTGCCTGCCGACATCATGTGTCGAGGCCTATGTCACCCCTGAGGGCCGGCCCCGGGCCGGCGACGTCATGTACGGCCGGATCGACACCCTGGCCCACCACCGCGAGCTGGAGAACCGCAGTGGTCGGATCCACCGGCTCACGTCGTCCACCGCCGGCCTGTTCGTGTATGGCAACCGCTACGCCACCGACGCCTTCGAGGCGCTCGTGCCCGACGAGCAACTCGACTACGTGGATCTGGTGGCCCGCTCCGGCGTGATCGGGCGGGTGCAGGTACGCAACAGCCGGGTGGGCATGCCCACCACGGTCAAGGTGCTGGGCCAGGTCGTCGATCGTGACGGCCGGCCGGTCAACACCCTCGACCATTCGCTCGTGGCCCCTCAGGGCTCGGTGAAGAAGCAACCCCGATCCAAGCTGATCCTCGTCGTCGGCACATCGATGAACTCGGGTAAGAGCACCGCCGCAGTGGCCATCACCTGGGCCCTGTCCACCATGGGGCACACGGTGCGGGCGTCGAAGGTCACGGGCACGGCGTCGCTCAAGGACATCCTCCACATGAACGACGCCGGGGCGGCGGTCTACAACGACTTCACCTACTTCGGTCACCCGTCCACCTACATGCTCGACGAGGGCGAGGTGCTGCGGATCTTCAACGATCTCGACCTCAAGTACGCCAACAATCCCCGCAACTTCTGGGTGGTGGAGATCGCCGACGGGGTGCTCCAGCGGGAGACGGCGATGCTGCTGTCGAGCCCCGACGTGCGCAGCCGCATCCACCGGCTCGTGCTGTGCGCCACCGACGCCTTCGGCGCCATCGGCGGGCTCCACATCCTGGAGGACACCTACGGCCTCTTCCCCGACGCCATCTCCGGCATCGTGGCCAGCTCGCCCCTCGGCATCCGGGAGCTCAGCAACTACACCAAGGTCCCGGCGTTCGACGCCGCCGGCCCCAACTTGAAGGCACTGTCGGAGATCATCCTCGGCTCGCCGGCCTGAACCACGAAGGGCTCAAGCCGGGGAGTCCGTCCGGTGCGGAACCCGTGAGGCCAGCGCCGCCACCAGTCCGAGCCCGGCCACCACGGCGCCGAAGGTGAAGGTGGCGGCGAACCGGCCGGGGGTGGCGTCGTCGCCCAGGAACACGTTCATCGTCTGGATGCCGCTGACGATGCCGATGTACATGAGCTGTTGGCTCATGCCGTTGGCGATACCCATGTCCTCGGGATCCACCGAGCCCACCACCATCGAGGCCACCGCCGGCTGGGACACGCCCGACGACACCCCGGTGAGCACCAGGCCCACCAGGATCACGGCGATGCCGAGCCCTCCGGTCATCCCCGAGGCGACGGCGAAGGCGCCCATGGAGGTGATCATGAGCACGGAGCCCAGGATCACCGGACGGCGCTCGCCGATGGCCGTGGCCAGGTAGCCACCGAACGGCGAGGCGAGGCTGAACGCCCCCGGCCGGGCCGCCAGGACGAGGGCGATCATTCCCAGCCCCAGTCCGTAGGGGCCGCCCAGCAGGGGCGGGGTGACCACGAAGCCGCCCATGTAGGCGAACTGCACGAGGGCGCTCGACAGCATCGGCATCAGGAAGTTGCGGCGCCGGAAGTAGCGGAGCTTGAGCATCGGCGCCGACGCCCGCCGCTCCACCTGCACGAAGGCGACCACGCCGAGGGCGCACAGCGTCACCAGCACCCAGAGCCCGATATCACCGGCCGCCGCCCCGAACGAGCCCGAGCGGATCTCGCCGGTGAACCGGGTCATGGCCAACAGGCCGGTGAGCACCGAGGCCCCCAGCGTGACGCCGCCCAGCCAGTCGATCGTCACCGCTTCAGCCGTCGCTCCCGGGCGGATGAGCTTGGCTCCCACCACCAGGGCCACCACCGAGATCCCGGCGAAGGCCACGAAGATCCAGCGCCAACCGACCACGTCGATCAGGGGTCCGCCGATGACCAACCCGATGGTGGGCGCCCCGGTCATCCCGAACTGGTACCAGCCCACGGCGGCGGCCCGCCGCTTCACCCCGTAGGCCTGCATCATCAGGGCCATGCCGTTGGGCATCACGAAGGCGCCGGTCATGCCGAACAGCACCCGGAACACGATCATCGACGGGCCGTTCCAGGCGGCGGCCGCCGCCAGGGTGGCCACGACGCCGCCGGCCAGGCCGAGCAGGAACATCTTGCGGTGGCCCTTGACGTCGCCCAGCTTGCCGGCGATCGGGGTGAGGACGGCCATGGCCAGCATCAGACCGGTGATCATCCAGGTGAGGCCGGCCCGGGTGGAGCCGAGATCCTCGGCGATCTGGCCCAGCGACACGGTCACGATCGTCATCAGCGATCCAAAGGCGGTGACAGCCAGCATCACCACCCCGAGCAGGCGGCGCTGGTAGGAGCGATCGGCGGCGCCCCCGTCGGACAGGTCGCTCTCCGCCGGGATGGCAGCCCCGGTGGGAGTGGTGGCGTCGTCGACTGTGGTCACGACGTTCTATGTTAGATAGTTCACGACTCTAAGTACATAAACGGGGTGTGAACTACACTGATCCCACCGTGGCCTCCGATCCTGCCTCCCCCTCCGTGACCCACTCCCCCGCTGCCCCGCCCGCCGTCCCACCCGGCCTCGTGCTGGCCGTCGTCATCGTGGTCTGGGGCCTCGGCCCGCCGATCTCCAAGCTGATCTCGGCCCCGCCGGTGATCGCCGTGCTCTACCGGTTCTGGATCTCGTTCCCCATCCTGTGGCTGTTGGCGGCGGCCACCGGCCACCGGCTCCGCTGGCGCACGATGCGGCGCTGCGTGCTACCGGGCGCCGCCTTCGGGGTGAACCTGCTGTTCGTCTTCCTGGCCCTCCAGGCGGCCACGGTGGCCGTCCTCAGCGTGGTGGCCGCCCTCCAGCCGGGCATCATCCTGCTCGTGGCCGGGCCGTTCCTGGGCGAACGGCCGAAGTTGTGGCACGTGGCCTGGACGATGGTGGGCATCGCCGGCACCGCCCTGGTGGTGCTGGGAGCCGGACCCACCGTGCACACCACGCCGGCGGGGGTGGTGTACGCCGTCGCCTCCCAGCTCATGTTCGTGGTGTTCTTCCTGCTCACCAAGCAGGTCCGCTCGGCCGACCCCGGGCTCCACCCGCTGGAGTGGATGGCCGGTGTGAGCCTGTTCGCCGCCCTGGCCGTCACCCCCTGGGCCCTGGCCACCTCGAGCGTGGCCGACTACCGGGCCGTGAACGGGATCGACTGGCTGTGGATGGCTTTCATCGTGGTGGTCACCGGGATCCTGGGCCACGTGCTGATGGTGTGGACCCACGCCTACATCGACGCCTCGCGCTCGTCGCTCTACCTGCTGTCGATGAACGTGGTGGCCATCGCCGCCGCCTGGCCCATCCACGACGAGCCCCTCACCGTGGTCCAGGGGCTGGGGGGTCTGATCGTGTTCGGGGCCGTGGCCGCCGTCATCCGTCGGCCTTCCGGCTCGTCGGCCCCCGCCGTCCGACGGGCGGCGACCGCCAATCCCGCCACCCCGGCGAAATTAGGAGCCTGAGCCGCGCCAGGCGCGGCTCAGGCTCCTAACTTCCGGTGATCACCTGGGGCCGGCCGACCCGGGGGAGGCGGCTGATGAACAGCGCCCCGGCCAGGCTCACCGCCGCCACCCCGGTGAACACGCCGTTGAAGCCGATGGCCGAGTCACCAACCGAGCCGCTCAGCCAGGGGCCGGTGGTGAGGGCGATCCCGTAGAGCAAGGTGAGAGCACCCAGAGCGTTCGACAGCTCCCGGCCGTGGAGGTAATCGCTCAGGTAGGCGGCCACCAGCACGGGGAAGGTGAACGAGGCGGCGCCGAAGGCCATGGCGGCGATGGTGGCGAACGGTTCGGTGCCGGTGATCACGAGCAGGGCGGCGCCGGCCACCACGGCCTGGGCCCCCAGCAGCACCGGACGGCGGCCGATCCGGTCCGACACCCGGCCCAGGTTCACCGCCGTCAGGGCGGCGGCCAAGCCGAACAGGGAGTAGAGGTTGGCCACGTGGTGGCGGCTGAACCCGTGCTCCTCCAGTGCCACTCCGAAGAACGGGGTGAAGCTCGACACCGACAGGCCCGACAGCAGGTACGACGCCGTCAGCATCTTCCACCCGGGCACCAGGCGCAGCCGGGCCAGGCTGAACCCGCCCGCCACCCGGGACGTGGCCGGCGGACGCAGGAACAGCCCCATCAGCACGAGCAGCAGGGCGGCGAAGGTGGCCGCTCCCACCCAGATCGGGCGCCACACCTGGTCGTCGTCGGCCAGGCTGCGCACCAGGTTGGTGCCCTGGCTGGCGGCCACGATGCCCAGCCCCATGAACGACGACAGCAGGCCCATCACCAGGCCCCGCCGGTGGGGGCCGACGAGGCTGGCGGCGATGACCGGCGTCGAGTTCCAGATGGCGGCGCTGGCCATCCCGGCCAGGGCCAGGCCGGCGGCCAGCTGGGTGTAGCTCCCGGCCCGGGAGAGCACGGCGAAGCTGGCCACGGCCAGGGTCAGTCCGCCGTACAGCACCCGGATCGGCTCCAGCCGTCCGCTGAGGGCGGTCACCACCGCCACACCGGCGAGGTAGGCCCCGAAGTTCACCGTGCTCAGCGAGCCGGACTGGGCGTGGTTGCGCAGCAGCTCGGCCTCGATGGCGGGGAGCAGGATCGGATAGGTGGAGCGGGCCAGCGAATGCGACACGATGGCGCACAGGGCCAGCAGCACGATCGTCCGCCGGGACACTGGTTGGCGCCCGGCTGGCAGGGCGGTGTTGGTGCGGGCCTGAGGGTCGTCGGTGGCCGTCACCGGGCCGTCGCCCGGCGCAGGAACCGCCCGGCCCGGGCCCCGCCGGCCCCCGGATCGCCCGGGGCCACACCGGGGCGGTGGGCCACCGCCCCGTTGACCAGCACCACCTCGATCCCGGTGGGGGCGAGCTTGGGCTCGTCGTAGGTGGCGGTGTCGGCCACCGTGGCCGGGTCGAAGAGCACGAGGTCGGCGAGGTGCCCCTCCACCACCCGCCCCCTGTCGACCAGCCCGAACCGGTCGGCTGGCAGGCTCGTCATCCGGCGCACCGCCTCGGCCAGGCCGAGCACCTCCCGCTCCCGCACATAGTGCCCGAGCACCCGGGGGAAGGTGCCGAACAGGCGAGGATGGGGACGGCCGGCCAGGTCGACGATGCCGTCGGAGCCGACCATCATCAGCGGGTGGCGGAGGTTCGTCTCCACGTCGGCCTCGTCGATGATGAACTGGATGCAGATGGTGCGGTCGCCCTCAGGAGCGGTGAGCACCTGGCGGATCACATCCACCGGGGCCACGCCCTGCTCAGCCGCCAGGTCAACCGCCATTCGGCCCTCGTAGTGGCGGAAGGCGGGGCAGCTGGCGAAGCGGATCACGGCCGCCAGCTCGGGATCGAGCCGGTCGAGCCGGAAGTACTGGGCCATCGGGCCGCTGCCGGCGGTGTAGGGGTAGACGTCGAGGGTGATGTCGGCCCCGGCGGCGTTGGCGGCGTCGATCCGGGCCAGCGACTCCCCCACCTTGCCCCAGTTCCGGGCCCCGGCCGCCTTGTGGTGCGAGATCTGCACCGGCAGCCCCGCCTCCCGCCCGATCGAGATGGCCTCGTCGATGGCGCTGAGCAGGTGGTCGCCCTCGTTGCGGATATGGGAGGTGTACAGCCCGCCGGCGGCCGCCGCCTCCCGGGCCAGGGCGATCACCTCGGCCGTGTCGCTGTAGCGGCCCGGCTCGTAGATCAGGCCGGTGGAGAACCCGCACGCCCCCTGGGCCATGGCCTCGGCCACGAGGCGGCGCATGTCGTCGAGCTCGGCGGCGGAGGGCGGCCGGGCCTCGTTGCCCATGACCAGTCGGCGCACCGTGTTGTGGCCCACCAGGGCGATGGCGTTGAGGGCGGGGCCGGCCGACTCCACCGCGGCGGCGAACCCGTCGAGATCGTTCCAGGTGGGAGCCAGGCCGATCAGGCCGCCGTGGTCGGGGTGGCCGGCCCGGGCTGGCGCCGCGCTGAACCCGCAGTTGCCGACGACCAGGGTGGTGCAGCCCTGCGCCAGCTTGAAGCCGAGGTCGGGGTGGCGGATGAGGGCGCCGTCGTCGTGGGTGTGGACGTCGACGAAACCGGGGGCGAGCGTTCGACCCGCCCCCTCGATGTCCACTGTCGCCGGGCCGACGGTGCCGACTGCGGTGATCCGGTCGCCGGTGATGCCCACGTCGCCCTCGACGGCCGGGCGGCCCGAGCCGTCGAGGATCGCCACGTTGCGGAAGGCCAGGTCGACGGGGGTGGGTGAGGGGGTCACCTCCGCAGCGTAATCAGCCCCACCCCACCGGATCGAGAACGGGCGCACGCGCCGGGGCCGGGCCAGGGTGGCGGGCTCCGGCGGTGATGGCTACCGTCGATCGGCTATGGCCCCTCTCTCGCAGCTCAGTCGTTCCGTCACCGGCCGGGTGGTGCTCGTCACCGGTGCCGCCTCCGGGATGGGGCGGGCCACCGCCCACCTGTTCGCCGACGAGGGGGCCCACGTTGCCGTCACCGACCTGGGGGCCGACCGGGTGGAGGCCGTCACCAAGGAGATCGCCGACGCCGGCCTGTCAGCCCACGGCTGGGTGATGGACGTGGCCGACACCGAGCAGGTCAACCGGGTGGTGGGCGAGATCGTCGAGCGCTTCGGGGGGCTCGACATGGTGGTCAACAACGCCGGCATCGCCACGTTCAGCCCCATCGACGCCGACGACTACGAAGATCATTGGGCCCTCGGCATCGAGGTGCTGCTCACGGCCCAGACCCGGGTCATCCGGGCCGCCCTCCCCCACCTGCGCCGGTCCGACTGCGCCCGCATCGTGAACATCTCGTCCACCGAAGGCTGGGGGGCCACCAAGTTCGGCAGCCCCTACACGGCGGCCAAGCACGGGGTGATCGGGCTGACGAAGTCGCTGGCGGTGGAGCTGGGCCGCGAAGGCATCACGGTCAACTGCATCTGCCCCGGGCCCATCCTCACCGGCCTGACGCAAGACATTCCCGACGCCGACCGGGAGGTGTTCGCCAAGCGGCGCACCGCCATCGGCCGCTACGGGATCCCCGAGGAGGTGGCCCACGGCACCCTCAACTTCTGCCTGCCCGCTTCCCGCTACATGACCGGGGCCGTCCTGCCCGTCGACGGCGGCCTGCTCATCAAGAACGCCTGAGGGCGCCGCCCCGGTTCTAGGTGCGTCGGAGGGCGTCGAGGACGGCGTACTGGGCTTCGGACAGCGCCCGCTGGGCGGCGTCGACGCTCATGGGGATCCAGCCGTGGTTGATCGGCGTAGCCCCTCGGGGCCGGCCCACGCCGATCGTCCACCGCACGTCGGGTCCGCCCACGATCCGCAGTGGCACCGATGGGTCGCAGTGATGGCACACCAGCAGGTGGGGCGGGTCGCCCTCCACCCGGCGCCGCCACACACCCCACTGGAGCTCGGTCTCCTCGTCGGCGCCGTCTATCGACACCCACACCGGGGCCCGCCACCAGGACGGGAACCGGGCGGCACCGGTGCCCAGGCCGGAACGGATCTCGCTCAGGGCCAGGTGCCCCTCGGCTCGTAGCACATGGTCGAGGGCGGCGGGCAGCATCCGGTCGTGGGGCTCGCCCTGGTCGTTCTCGAAGCGGCGCAGCGTGTCCTTGCTGGCCGACACGTCGGTCTCGGCTGCCAGCCGGTCGGCCGCCTGGGCCAGCGAGAGCGACCGGGCCTGGCGCAGGCGGGCGAACCCCTGGCGGTTGACCGTCTCGATGCCGTCGGGCAGCGGCGGCCACAGGCCGGGGGTGGGTTCGTCGCGGGGGCCGGCGAACCCCGACACCACCGTCCGCAGCACGTTGGGGTCGAGCCCATGGCTGGCCGGAGGGTCGGCCTCGTAGCGCTTCAGCCGCTGGGTGATGTCGGCGGTGAACAGTTCCATGAAAACGCCGGTGGCGGAGCTGGGCTGGGAGTTGGCCAGGGCGTCGACTGTTGCTGCCCCGGGGGGCACTGCCGGCAGCTCACCCAAGCCGAAATCGACCCAGCCGGGGGCCGACAGCTGGAACACCACCGGCGACCCCTCCAGGGAGGCACCGGCCGTCACGAACAGCCCGTTGGGGCCCATCTCGACGGTGCTGTCGAACCGGAACACGCCCCACTCGGCCTCCACCCGGAGGGTGGGCTCGGGGCTGCGGATCCAGGCCCAGATCGGCCGGGACGGGCCAGGGAACACCTTGGACCAGATACGACAGGGGTCGAGCCCCCGGGGGGTGCCCACGAGCGACAAGAGGTCGGCCAGGGCGCCGCCACCATCGAGGGCCTGATCTATCTGGTCGAAGTCGATCGAGATGTCCCGGGTGCCGTGCTCCCAGTTCGAGAGCGCGGTGGAGCCGACCGACAACCGCTCCGCCACCTGCTGTTGGGGCAGGCCGAGCACATCGGTGCGCCACCACCGGACGATGTCGCCCGGTGACTCCCAGGGAACCACACCCCCTACGGTACTCGCTGGGGTCTACCCCGCCCAGCGTCGGGCCGAGGTTCCCTGCAATTCACCTAGGCCAGGGTGCCGGTACGGGCGATGAACTCGGCCGACTCAGCGAAGCCGGCCATCACCTGACCCCGGGTCATGCCCCGGGCCAGCTCGGTCGCCCAGTAGGCGAGCCCGCCGTCGTCGGGGGGCCGGCCCAGCACGTTGCGGTACACGAGATCCACGAAGGCCACGTTCGACAGGGGTCCGTATCGGGCGCTGAACTCGGCCGATCCGGCGAAGGCATTGCTCACCGCCACGCCGGGGAGGCCGGTGCCGATCCAGTAGCGGATGCCCTCGTCGTCGCCCTGGCGCTGGAAGTAGGCCAGGTACAGCCGCCCCACCGGACCATGTCGTTCCACCCACGTGACCTGGTCTTTCGTGGCCGCCACGAACTCGGCCGACTCGGCGAAGCCCACCATCACCCGACCCCGGCTCGTGCCCTGGCTCAGCACCTGGGCCCAATGGGCCAGGCCGGCGCTGTCGGGGGCCCGGCCCAGCACCTGGCGATAGACGAGGTCGATGAAGGCGACGTTGTCGAGGTGGCCCACCCGGGCCCGGAACTCCTCCGACGAGGCGAAGCTGTCCGACATCGCGTCCAGACTGAGCCCGCTGCGCCGGGCGTTCACCCAGTGCTGGAGCCCGGCCGAGTCGGGTAGGCGGCCGAAGTAGGCCAGGTACTGGCGTACGACCTGGCCCCGGTACTTGAAGATCGAGCTGGCCACCACCGGGTTGATCCCGCTCGTGGTGCGGGCCGGCGCAGGGCTGGCCACGAACCCCAGGTCTTCGTAGCGGGCCCCCAGGATCTGGTTCGAGTCGCCGCCCAGCCAGCCGTCGAGCACGGTGGCGTAGACACTGCGGAAGTCGACCGAGGGTCGCAGGTTGCCCTGGGCGTCGAGGTTGGTGAGCGACGGGAGCTCGCCGTAGAACCCGCCCCGTACCTGGGCGCCGATGGCCAGCACCGAGTTAGCCGCTCCGTGGTCGGTCCCGGCCGAGTGGTTGGCCTCAACCCGTCGCCCGAACTCGGATACCACGAGCAGGAGGGTGCGGGCGGCGAACGCCGGGTTGAGCTTGTTGTAGAAGGCCTTGAGGCCCTCATTCAGGTCATGAAGTCTCGCGTCGTGCATCGGCAGATGGCTGGCGTGCCCGTCGAAGTCGCCGTAGACGATCGAGAACACCCGGATGCCGAGGTTGGCGTTGATCAGGCGGGCCACCAGGTCGAGCTGGCGCTTCACGTCGCCATCGGGCAGCGTCTCGGCGTAGGCGGGCTCGATCCCGCCCGCCACCGAGATCGCCTCGGCCCCGGTGCGGGCCAGGCTGTCGGCCAGGTCGCCCTTGCCGGTGGGGCCGGAGGCGAACCAGGTCATGGCGTCGAGCTGGCGCTGCTGCACGCCGTCCACCCCGACCACGTGGAAGATCCCGTCGTTGGTCGAGGGCAGGCCGGTGGCCCGGCGCTGTTGGCCCTGCATCACCAACGGTACCGATGTGCCCACGGCGACCCCGTGGAAGGGATCGTCGCCGCCGGGGAGGCCGTCGATGAAGCGGCCCAGCCAGCCGTTGGTGAGGCCGCCGCTGGTGTTGCCCCCCATCCAGCGGGCCATGCACGAGAAGTGGCTGAGGTCGGTGGTCCCGGGCGTGCCCACTCCGTCGATCACCGCCACCTGCCCCTGGTTCCAGAGGGCTGTCAGGGCGTCGAGCCGGGGGTGGAGGGCCCGGTCGTCGCTGATGGCCAGGGCCTGGCTGGGCGGGATGGCCAGCGCCCCCCGCCGAGAGTGGTAGGTGCCATCGGTGATGGGGATCACGGTGTTCAGGCCGTCGTTGCCGCCGGCCATGGTGACGAGTACCAGGACCCCGTCAGCCGGGCCGATGGGGGCGGCGGCGCCAGCCGCGCCGGCCAGTAGCGAGGGGCCGACGGCCACCGCTCCCGAGGCCATGGCCGCGGCCTGCAGGAATCGGCGCCGGCTGACGCTCCGGGGGTCGGTGGCCAGCGGGCTCGACAGGGCATCGATGATCTCGGGCGTGTCGGAGCCGGGGAGGACCAAGGCCATCCTGTCGGGAGTCGGGGTGCCGGGGGTGTTGGAGTTCGGGAAGAGGCTCATGTCGGCAGGGCTCATGTCGGTCAGGCCAGCTGGAATTCGGGAGACAGCAGGGGAAGGGCCAGCAGGCCGGCCCGCTCGGCCCAGTTGGTGGTGGCCCGCTCCTGGGTCACGAAACCGATCAGGGCGTTGCGGGTGGCGGCCGACGGCGACACGATGCCGAACAGGGCGAGCGCGTCGTCGACGGCCTGGGTCACCGACTTGGAGGCCGAGTCGGCCAGGCGGCCCTGGTTGAACAGCGTCCAGCGGACGTTGCTGGCGAAGTTGCTCTTGGCCCATACGGCGGCAGCGTTGATCCAGTAACCGTTGGATCGCCAGCCGGAGACGTTGGGCGGCCCGTAGGGGGTCTGGCCCATCATGGTGAGCGTCCACTCGGGGTGGGCCTGGTCGCAGGGCAGGCCGGTCATCCGCATGGTGTGGACCACGTACTCGATCGGGCTGCGTACGAGGCCCTGCTTGGCCCGCTGGGACCGGAACTGGGGATGGAGCAGGATCGCCCGGATGAGGGGTTTGATCTCCATCCCGCTGTTGGCGAAGGCGGCGGACACCGTGTCGATCACACCCGGCTCGGGGTTGGGGTAGGCCAGGAACGACCACAGCTTGGTGGCGATGAAGCGGGCCACCACGGCCTTCTTCGGGCCGTTGACGATGTGGTCGATGATCTGCGGGCCGTCCCAGTTCCGGGTGTCGCCGAAGAAGGTCTTGGGTTCCCAATCGTGGGCCCACGGGTTGAACTGGTAGCCGCCGGCCTCGCTGAGGCCATGCCCGGTCCAGGCCCGGGCCGACGCCCGTACGTCGTCCTCGGTGTAGTTGCCGACGCCCAGGGTGAACAGCTCCATGAGCTCCCGGGCGAAGTTCTCGTTGGGTGCCCCCGCCACGTTGGTGTTGTTGTCGAGGTAGGTCAGCATGGCCGGCGTCACCGAGACGGCCTGCACCAGGTCCTCGAAGTTGCCCAGGCCGTGGGTACGGAACACCTGGCTCTGGTCGAACATCCACTGGCGCTGGTAGACCTTGTCGATCGACGAGCAGAGATGGCCGTGCCAGAACAGCACCATCTTCTCCACCAGCGGGGCATGGCTGGTGCGGCACCGTTCCAGCCAGAACCAGGTCATGGCCACGTAGGTCTCGTACCAACCCAGGCGGGTCTCGTCGAGATCGGGCACGCCGACCGTGTGGGGGGTGGCCGCCGACGTGTCGAGCACCTGCTCCACCAGGTCCGGCCAGTCGTAGGCGGTCAGGCGGGAGATGTCGGCCGGCATGCCACCGAAGCCGGTCCGGCTCAGGAGGTGGGCGACGTCTTCGTAGGAGGTAGCGATACCTCAGCTATCGACCGGACGGCCCGGGGCGTTTAGCCCCAACCGCCGGAACATGCACTACTGGAGCGGTTTTCGCAGGTCAGCTGGGCCGGCGAATCCTGATCTCAGCGGTAGGTGCAGCGGCCCCCGTCGAGGACGAGGCGGTCGCCGTCGGCGTAGCTCTGGAAGAAGGCCTCGCCGTCGCCCGTGCGCCACATCGTCACCGTCAGGGCTTCGCCGGGCATCACGGGCGAGGCGAAGCGGGCATCCATCGAGCCGAACCGGGCCGGGTCGCCGTCGCACAGGCCGTGCAGCAGGGCCCGGCCGGTGAAGCCATAGGTGCACAGACCGTGCAGGATCGGCTTGGGGAACCCGCCGCGGGAGGCGAAGTCGGGATCGCTGTGGAGGGGATTGCGGTCTCCGTTGAGCCGGTACAGGAGCGCCTGATCGGTGCGGGTCTGGTAGGTGATGCTGACATCGGCTTCCCGTTCGGGGGCGCCCTCCTTCGATCCCGATGGGCCCCGGTCTCCACCCCAACCGCCCTCGCCCCGGAAGAACAGGCTCATGCGGTTGGTGAACAGCGGCTCGCCGGTGTCGGCCAGCACCGAGGTCGACTCCATGTCGACCACGGCCGCCGCTCCCTTGTCCCAGATGCCGGTGATCTTCCCGGTGGTGCTCAGGCGCCCCTCCACCGGGATCTCCCGATGGAGGGTGATGCCCTGCGAGCCGTGCAGCATCTTGGTGAGATCGGGCGACCCGAGGGAGCCGATGTTCAACCCGCCGGCCTGGAGGACGACGGCCATCGTGGGGAGCGCCTGCTGAGTGATGCCCTTCGAGTTCTCGGTGGTGAACTCGAGCTCGGCCCCGGTCGGGTCGTCCATGCCGGCCCCCACACCCAGGGCGTAGAGCAGGCAGTCGGTGGACGTCCAGGAGCGTTCGCGGGCTTCGGTCTCGGAGCCGACGGCGTCGGGGTTGATGGCCATGGCCCCGGTTCTAGCGCACCGGGACCCCCGGCGCACGCCCCCTAAGTGAGGAGCCAGCCGCCGTCGACGTCGACCGTGGTGCCGGTGACGAAGTCGTTCTGGATGCAGAACAGGATGGCCTGGGCCACCTCGTCGGGCGTGCCGGCCCGGGGGATGAGGTTGTTCTTGGTCGCTCCGGCCAGCATCTTGGCCCGGGCCTCGCCCTGGGCGGCGATCATCGGGGTGTCGATGATGCCGGGCGACACCACGTTGATCCGCCGGGGCGGTATCTCCATCGCCACCGACCGCACCAGCGACTCCACGGCCGCCCCCACCGAGCCGATGGCCACCATGCCCGGACGCATCTGGCGGGCCGGGGCCCCGCTCACCAGCACGATCGCCCCATCGGCGGCCAGGTGCTCGGTACCGAAGCGGATGGTGTTGGCGTAGCCCCAGAGCTTGTCGAACGAGCCCTGGAAGCCGTCCATGTCCATGGCGGTGAACGGGCCGAAGGCCCGGTCGCCGCCGGTGGCCGCGCTGACCAGGATGTCGTAGGGGGCGCAGGCGGCGAACAGAGCGGCCATGGCCTCTCGGTCGAGCACGTTGCAGGCCCGGGTGGTGACCCCGGCCGGCAGCTCCCCCGCCTTGTCGGGGTTGCGGCTCACCGCCACCACCTCGGCTCCCAGCTCGGCCAGGCGCCGGGTGGTGGCCAGCCCGATACCAGAGGTACCGCCCAGCACCACCGCCTTCTTGCCGGCGACGTCCATGTCTGTTCTCCCGATCTCGATGGGGCTGGCGCTCAGGCCAGGTTGAGCCCGTTGTAGCTGTCGCCGGTGGTCTCGTTGAGGCGGCGCCAGTAGCGGGGGCCACCGCCGTTGTAGACGAAGTACCGGGTCTTGCCGTGCTCGTGGCCCTCGACGTTCGAGTTGTACCCGGTGAACCAGCTCTTGGCGTTGCGCATCAGCATCATGGAGTACATCTGGCGCATGTGCTCGCCCCACGCCTCCTCGGCCTCCCGGGTGGGCTCCACCCGGGTGATGCCGTGGCCGCCGCAGTACGTGAGCAGATCGGTGACCCAGTCGACCCCGGTCTCGATACCCCGGGGGAAGTTGGCCGACGCCGACCCGCTCTGGGGCCCGGCCAGCATGATCAGGTTGGGGAACCCGTTGACCAGCAGCCCGAAGAACGTCTCGGGGCCGTCGGCCCACTTGTCGGTCAGCTTCTGGCCGCCGGCGCCCCGGATGTCGATGCGGTCGAAGGCGCCGGTCATGGCGTCGAACCCCGTGGCGTAGACCACGATGTCGAGGTCGAAGTGCTCGGCCGTGGTGTTGATGCCGGCCTCGTCGAACCGGTCGATCGGGGTCTCGCTGATGTCGACCAGCCGCACGTTGTCGCGGTTGTAGACCTCGTAGTAGTTCGTCTCCAGCGGCACCCGCTGCACCCCGAAGCCGTGATCTTTGGGGATCAGCTTCTCGGCCACCGCCGGGTCCTTCACCCGCTCCCGGATCTTGTCGGCGATGAAGGCCGACAGCTCGGCGTTGGCCTCCTCGTCCATGAACGTCTCCCGGAAGTTGCCGAGCCAGATCCCGAAGCCGGGCTTGGCGTACAGCTCCTCCCAGAATGCCCGCCGTTCCTCGGGGCTGACGGTGTGGAAGCCCCGCCGGTCGGGCTCGTGCTCGAAGCCGCCGGGGGTGGAGGCGCAGCGGGCGAAGATCTCGTCGTAGCGGGAGCGGATGTCGGCCATCTCCTCGTCGGAGATCAGCCCGTTGTGGAGGGGCGCGGCCCAGTTTGGCCGACGCTGGAACACGGTGAGCGTGTCGACCTTGTCGGCGATGGCGCCGATCAGCTGGATGGCGGTGGCCCCGGTGCCGATCACCCCGACCTTCTTGCCCTCCAGCTCCACCGGCTCGTGGGGCCAGTAGTAGGTGTGCCAGGCCTGGCCCTTGAACGTCTCGGCCCCCGGATACTTCGGTGGGGTGGCGGCCGACAGCAGCCCCAGGGCGGTGATCAGGTACCGGGCGGTGAGGGTGCGGCCGTCGCTGGTGGTGACGGCCCACGAACGGGTGTCGTCGTCGTAATGGGCGGCGGTGACGGCCACGTCGAACTGCATGTGGCGGCGCAGGTCGAACTTGTCGGCCACATGGCTCAGGTAGCGGTAGTTCTCGGGCTGGCTGGAGAACCGCTCCTTCCAGTGCCACTCGTCGAGCAGCTCCTTGGACCACGAGTAGCCGTAGGTGTAGCTCTCGGAGTCGAACCGGCAGCCGGGGTACCGGTTCCAGTACCAGGTGCCGCCCAGGTCGCTGCCGGCTTCGAGCACGGTGGCCCGCAGACCGAGATCGACCAGCCGCTTGATCTGGTAGATGCCAGCCACGCCGGCGCCGACGACGACGGCGTCGTAGTCGAGGTTGGCGGCGTCGGACGCCGTGGTATCGGCGACAGCCTGCTGCTGGGCCACGATGGCTCCCCCTGGATTATGGGTGGGTTCGGTCGGAGCCGAGCGTACGTCATCGGCCGGGGCCGACGCAGATCCGCTCCCGTACTCAGGGGGCGAGCGACTGGATGGTGCCCGGGGCCTCCACCAGGCTCTGCAGCACCCGGCCGAACGGTCCCCGGTCGTCGGTGAACGTGGCCTCATTGAAGGCCACGGCCCCGGCCGCCCGATGATTCCGGGCGTCGATACAGATCCACGGCCCCACTGGATAGCGGTTCAGGTGGAGGCTGATGTCGGGATTGATGAACGACGGTTGGTCGGGTTCGTGTTCCCACCCGGCGGCTGCCGCCAGATCGGCAACGGTGGCCGCCATGACCAGGGGCGTGAGCGGCTCGCCCGCCATCAACGGCGACGTGAGCCGGGCCCACACCACGGCCGGTCCCGAGGTCTCGGTCGACCCCGACACGAACCGCAACTCGGCGGCGTCGCAGTTGAAGCCGGGGCGGGGGTAATCGACCTCGGTGTTCTGGCTCGGGTCCGACGGTGTGGCCGGCCGGGTCGGGGCGGCCTCGCCCGGGGTGTCCCACCCGGCCGAGGGGAGCACCCACTGGCTGGTGGCCCGCATGACAGCCCGGCCGTCGCTGGTGGCCATCACGTCGACGGCCCGGCTCCGGCGCCCCGGTTTGGCCACGGTGGCCGTCACCTCGATGGGGGCCAGGGGAACGCCGCTCAGCAGCTCGACCGTGAGCCGGCAGCACATCAGGCCGTCGGCCGCCGGCACCGCCTGTTCGGCGGCCCAGCCGGCCAGGCCCCCAACCGGGCCGCCGTGGAGCAGGCCGTGGTCCCACGGGCCGCGACCGTAGGGCCCGGGCAGCACGGTCGCTTCGAGGGCGGGCGTCGTCCCCGTCGCCCCCGGCGATCGACGGATCGCCAGGGGCCGGAACAGGGCCCGCTCGTCGTCGGTGCGCTCCCCCGGGCCCGGCGTGCTCACGCCGTGGGCTGGCGCTTGCCGAACAGCTTGAACGTGTCGGCGATGTCGGTGGTCACCGAGGCCAGCTGGCGCCGGTTCTCGGCCAGCCGGGCGCCCTTCGACTGGAGGTCGGCCACCGTCCAGCGGCCGTCGGTCACGATGATGTCGTCGTCGGCCAGCGACCAGCCGCCGTACAGGCCCACCTCGTTGCCGCCCACGTGGAACACGCCGCCGGTGAAGGGGCACTCGGCCGTGGACAGGTAGGCCACCAGCGGGGAGATGTTGGCCGGGTCCCACTTGTCGAACTCGCTGGGATCGTCGGGGGCCTTCACCACGTCTTCCAGACCGGGGGTCTGGAGGGTGAGCCGGGTCCGGGCGATCGGGGCCAGGCAGTTGACCTTCACGTTGTAGCGGGCCAGCTCGCCGGCGGCCACCAGGGTCATCGAGGCGATGGCGGCCTTGGCCCCCGAGTAGTTGTACTGGCCCAGGTTGCCGAGCATGGCCCCCGAGGCGGTGTTCACGATGGCCCGGGGGGCGTTGTTGCCTTCTTTGGACTGTTCACGCCAGTAGGCGGCGGCCCACCGGGTGGGCACGAAGTGGCCCTTCATGTGGACGTCGATCACGGCGTCCCACTCGGCCTCGGTCATGTTCACGATCACCCGGTCGCGCAGGATGCCGGCGTTGTTGATCAGGATATGCAGGTCGCCGAAGGTCTCGACGGCCAGGTTGATCATGCCCTGCACGCCCTCCCAGTCGGTGACGTTGGCGTAGTTGGCCACGGCGTCGCCGCCCATGGCCTTGATCTCGGCCACCACCTCTTCGGCCGGGGTCTGGTCGCCGCCGGAGCCGTCGATGGCGCCGCCCAGGTCGTTGACGACGATCTTGGCCCCCTCGGATGCCATGAGCAGGGCGTGCTCCCGCCCGATGCCACGGCCCGCCCCGGTGATGATCGCCACTCGTCCATCCAACGAACCCATACTCGTCCTCTTCTCCGTTCGCTCCGGTGGCCGCCAGTGGCCACCGGGGGCAGGTTAGACGTTCCCGCTGCCGGGTCGCCTCTCAGCGCTCAGGCGGTAACCGGCATGCGGCCGAAGCCCCGCCCCAGGGCGTTGCCCGACCAGCCCCGCTCGGGGTCCCGCAGGGTGAGGTTGGGGAGTCGCTCGAACACCCGGCGGAGCGCGATGTACGCCTCGAGCTGGGCCAAGGGTGCGCCCAGGCAGTGGTGCAGGCCCCAGCCGAACCCCATCTGGAGGTTGGGGGTGCGTCCCAGATCGACCACGTCGGGCGCCTCGAACACCTCCGGATCCCGGTTGGCGGTGAGGATCACCACGTACACCCGCTGGCCCTTCTCGAACCGGTGGCCGTCGCGTTCGTGGTCTTCTCCCACCCGGCGCACCATCGACTTGGCCGGCCCCGCCACCCGCATCAGCTCGTCGACCGCGTAGGGGGCGATCGACGGGTCCTCCAGCAGGCGCCGGCGCTGGTCGGGGTGCTCGCACAGCACCCGCACCGAGCTGGTGAGCAGGTTGGTGGTGGTCTCGTGGCCCCCGAACAGGAGCAGGGTGCACGCCCCGATCAGCTCCATCGGGCTCAGCTCGCCCGACGGGTCCGACGCCATGGCGCTGATCAGGTCGTCGCCCGGGTGACGCCGCCGGTGCTCCAGGAGCTCACCGAAGAACGACGTGAACTGATCGGTGGCGTCTTTCAGCTCGCCCACCTCGAGCGAGCCGGGCTCCACCGAGAACACGATCTGGCCCAGGTCGTCGGACCACTCCTGGAACCGGTAGCGCTCCGAGCCCGGCACCCCCAGCAGATCGGCGATGATCAGGGCTGGCAGGGGGGCGGCGATCTTCTCCCGGAAGTCCCAGTCGCTGCTCGGGTCGATGTCGTCGATCAGCTCGTCGATGGTGGCCGCCACCCGGTCTCGCAGCTGGTCGACCCGGCGGGGGGTGAGGGCCCGGCGCACCGGGTTGCGCAGGCGGGTGTGGACCGGCGGGTCGCGGAAGATCATCCACCCCGACAACAGCTCCACGGTCTTGGCGAAGTAGGCCGGGCGGTTCTGGGCCAGACGCTCCAGCGACGTGATGCGGTCGGCCGACAGGCGGGGATCGCGGAAGGCTTCGGTGACGGAGGCGTGGCTGAGCAGGAGCCAGCCCCGGTGCACGTCGCTCCACTGGACGGCGCCGCCGGCCAGGGCCCGGCGGGCGAACTCGTCGGGCGTGTCGTTGGCCTCCCGGCTGGTGAGGTCGAGGGGGGCCGCGGCCTCGGTGCTGCTGCTCATCGTCGTCTCCTCAGCTGTAGGTGCCGGGGGCGTACATGCGGATCGGGCGCTTCTCGGCGAACCCGGCCGCCTGCTTGCGCCACGGCTTGCCCACAGTGAGGCCGCCGTCGACGATCTGGGTGGTGCCGGTGACCCAGGCCGAGTCGTCGGAGGCCAGCCAGGCCACGGCGGCGGCGATGTCGTCGGGTTCGCCCATGCGGGCCAGGGGCTGGGAGGTCTCCATCGCCCCCCGGGCTCGGGCCAGGCGGCGCTGCAGCTCCTCCTCATCGATCTCCGACACGGCCCGCCCGGCGGCCAGGCCGGTGGCGATGTAGCCAGGGCATACGGCGTTGACCCGGATGTTGTGCTCGGCCAGCTCGAGCGCCGAGGAGCGGGTGATGCCCACCACCCCGTGCTTGGCCACGGTGTAGACGTGGGAGCCGATCCCGGCGTAGAGACCGCACACCGAGGCGGTGTTGACGATGGAGCCGGCGCCAGCTGCCTTCATGATCGGCGTGGCGTGCTTGATCCCGTAGAACACGCTGGACAGGAGCACGGCCAGCGTCTGGTTCCACTCGTCGTCGGTGGTCTCCTCCAGAGGCCCCGTGACGCCGACGAACCCGGCGTTGTTGTGGATCACGTCGAGCGTGCCCCACCGCTCGGCCGCCTCGCCGATGGCGGCGGCCACGTCGGACTCCTTGGCCACGTTGCAGTGGCGGTAGGCGGCGTTGGGGCCGAGGCTCTCGGCCAGGGCCCCACCCACGTCGTCCTGGATGTCGGCCAGCAGCACCCGGGCCCCCTCGGCCACCAGCCGGCGGGCGGTGGCCGCCCCGATACCGCTGGCGGCACCGGTGACCACACCGACCCGACCCTCCAGAGTTCCCATCCCGATCACGCTCCTGCTCGTCGGGCCCTGCTCGGTCGAGCCCAGTCCCTTAATAGAGCCTGGAGCCGGGGCCGGTCTACTCGACGCCGAAGGCCACACCCTCGGCCACGGCGGCGGCGATGTGGTCCATCCGGCTGAACGTGACACCGAGGCGGGCCACCCGGTCCACCCAGCTCTCCAGGGCCAGCAGCCGGTGGCCCCGGCCGATCACCTGGGGGTGGAACACGGGGGTGACCACGCCGGCGGTGACCTCCCGCACCATCCACTCCACGTCGCCGGCGAAGTTCTCGAACATCTCCACCGGGCTCTTCAGGCCCGGCATCAACATCCGGCGGAAGGTGACGAACTCCAGGTAGACGTAGTCGTCAAGCGTCCACGACCACGGCAGCTCCACCAGCCCGGTCTCGGTACCCCACTGAGCCGGCTGGTCGGCGGGGAAGGTGCTGCCCAGGCGGACCTTGTAGGGCTGGTAGTCGTGGCCCATCAGCGACGAGTCGTAGGTGAGGCCGTGCTCGATGAGGAGCTGGAGCGTCTGCTCGGTGACATCGCCCGAGGGGGCCCGGTAGCCGCGGGGCGGGGCGCCGGTGAGGTCCTCGATCAGCTTCATCGAGCGGAGCAGGATCTGGCGCTCCTCGTCTTCGGACAGCATGGCGTTGAGCTCGTGGGCGTAGCCGTGGAGGGCCATCTCGTGGCCGGCCTCGGCGATGGCCCGGCACACGTCGGGGTAGGTCTCGATGGTGTGGCCGGGCACGTAGAACGTGGCCGGGATGCCCCGCTTGGCCAGCAGCTTGAGGATGCGGGGCACGGCCACGGCCCCGAACTCGCCCCGGGAGATGGGGGCCGGCGTGGTCTGACGGCGCTGGATCCACAGCGACGGTCCGTCGAAGTCGAACGAGAGGCAGACGTGGCCTACGGGATTCGGGACGAAGCTCATCGACGAACGGTAGCTCCGGTGCGGCGCAGACGCCCGGCGGCGCTTGCCCTCGTCTGCCAGCAGCGGCGAGCCCCGGCCAGGGATGGATGCCTGGCCGGGGCGACGTGCCGAGCCGCTGTTCGCTTCGGTGGTCAGGTCTCTTGGCTGACGCCGACTGTGACGGCCCAGACCAGGTTGATTCCATGGGTCCGGCCTCCGTAGACGAGGAACTGCCCGCTCGACTTGTTCCACAGTGCGAAGGGCTCCGAGTCGACGACCGTTCCCAGCTCGCCACCGACGATGTACCACTCGTAGGCTGGCAGATCGGTGAAGACCAGATTGATTCCGTAGTCGCGTTTGCCGTATTTCATCCATCCGCCGGTCTTGTTGTGGATGGCCAGCGGCTCACCGTAGATGAGGTGGCTTCGGTTGTTCGTGTTCTGTCGCCTGAAGGTGAAGTGGTCCGGGTCGCCCCAGGTGAGGTTGATTCCGTAGTCTCGCGTTCCGTACCTGAGTCCCTTGCCGTGCTCTTCATTGAAAAGGAGAGCGCAGTACTTGTACGAGTCGGTGAAGGCGCCACACCCGGGTGCTGTCAGTCCTGACCACTGAATGTTGGCGGGGAGGACGAACTCCGGTGCATCGGACGGGCTGATTTGAGCCGGGGTGATAGGGGTGAGCGGTACGTCGGTGATCGGCCCGATACCGATGGGCCCACTGGCGGTCGTGGCCTTGGCGATGGGTGAGTCGGTGGCCGGTGGGGTTCTATCGGCGCTCGCCGGAGCGGTGAGCGCGGCAAGAGCGACGAGTGGTCCGCCGAGAAGTAGCGAGGCAAGCTTCATCGACTTGCGCATGTGAAAGCATTTCTTCAACACGGTGACTCCCTTGGTTCAGATCTGGTTGTGTCTCCTGGCTCACACCGTGAACCGTCACATCGAACCCGGCATCGGGGAAATCCCTATACGGGTCGATCGGGGTCAACTCGTTCGAGCCCAGGGTCGAGCTGTCAGAGAGTGCGGCGGCGATCGGGCATCGGGGAAGCGAGCCCCCGGTCGGGTAGGGCACCCGGCCGGAGATGGGAGAGCCGGGCGAAGCATGGCGGCCATGGCGCGAGCCTCCGAAAAGCAGAGCTAGATTGTGCGTCCGATGCTGCTGCGCGGGAGGTTGGCGGAGGTAATGGGGATAGAGGTCGTCGCGGCCCGTCCCCTGGCGGGGGGCGACGTCTCCCAGTCGTACCGCATCGAGCTGGCCGATTCCCGGGTGGTGTTCGCCAAGACCCACGCCGCGCCCCCCGAGGGTGGCTTCTACACCACCGAGGCCCTGGGGCTGGATTGGCTGCGCCAGGTCGGCTCGCTCGCCGTACCCCAGGTGCTGGCGGCCACCGACGCCGCCCCGGCCATCCTCGTGCTTCAGTGGATCGACACCGGCGAGCTGCTGCCGGGTAGCGACGCCGATCTGGGCCGGGCCCTGGCCCAGCTGCACGCCGCCGGCGCCCCCGTGTTCGGCCGGGAGGACGGGAGGCCCACCGGAAGCCTGCGCCTGCCCAACCAGCCGTGCCGCACCTGGGCCGAGTTCTACGTCACCCAACGGCTGGAGCCGTTGCGGCGGCTGGCGGCCCAGCATCAGGCCCTACCCCCGGAGCTGCTGGCCTCGATCGACCGGGTGATCGACCGGATCGAGATCCTGGCCGGGCCCCGGGAACCGGCGGCCCGCCTCCACGGCGACCTGTGGAACGGGAACCGGCTGGTGGACCGGGAAGGGCGGAACTGGCTGATCGACCCGGCGGCCCACGGTGGGCACCGGGAACACGACCTGGCTCTGATGCGCCTGTTCGGCGGGTTCGGGCCGGAGGCCTTCGAGGCCTACGACGACCGGTTTCCCCTGGTCGACGGGTGGACCAAACGCCTCCCCCTGCACCAGCTGTCACCCCTGATCGTGCATGCCATCAAGTTCGGCGGCCACTACGTGGGCCGGGTCGAGCAGGCCCTCCTGCAGCTCCGCTGACCGATCCGTGGCGCGTGGCGCTGCATTTTGCGCGCTGGCGCCACAGATCGCAGTGGGTCAGGGGCGGAAGACGGTGCGCAGGCCGCGTGTGACGGCCGACGGGATCACCGACTGGTGGGTCTCGCCGGGGAACCGGGCCCAGTCGACCCGGAGACCGGGGTGGTGGCGGCCCGACAGCTGGCGGTAGAACCGCTCATGGCCGCTGAGCCCGCTCGACTCCTCGTCGCCGGTGGAGATGAACACCCGACCGTGCGCAAGGTGGCCGGCGGCGAAGTGGTCGGCCTCGATGCGGAACATCACCTGGTCGTCCCACCACACCGAGGGGCTGGCCAGCACCCAGCGGCCGAAGGCGTCGGGCTCCGACAGCAGTGTGTCGAGCCCGAACAGCCCGGAGAACGAGTGGCCCACCAGCGTGTGGTCGTCGCTCAGCCGGAACCGCTCGGCCACCAGCGGCACCACCCGGTCGAGCAGGAATCGGCGGAAGCGGGCGGCCTGGCCCACCTGCTCGGCCGGCAGCCGGACGCCGGTCTGGGCCGGGGCGGCGGCCGAGGTGGGCGTGTAGTCGATGGCCCGCATCTGGAGCACCCCCTTCAGGTCGGGGTGCACATGGGTGACGCCCACCACCACCGCCTCGGGCAACTCCTTGGATAGGGGCAAGATCCGGAAGGCGTCGCGCACCACGCCGAAGGTCCACAACCCGTCGAGGCACACGACGAGGGGGAACCGCCGGCTGGTGTCGTGGTCGTACCGGTTGGGGGTCTCCACCTCCACCAGGAACCGGTGACCCGACGCCTCGTCGACCAGGTCGATCTCCTGGGTCCGGTAGGCCGAGGCCACCGGCGACTTTCCCGGGTTCATGCGCCGGCTCCGGCGGCCGTCCCGGCGTTCACGCCAGCGCTCCGCGGGTTGGGTCGAGCACAACCCGGCCGGTGGTGCGGCGGTCGGCCAGATCCCGTAGGGCCCGGGGCAGGTCGTCGAGCCCGACGACCTCCGACACCAGCGGCTCGATCTCGCCGTCGGCCAGCATCCGGTACACCTCGTCGTAGCAGTGGCGCACGGTGGCCAGGTCACGTGACCGGTAGCCGCCCATGTGGACTCCGACGATGGAGTAGTTCTTCACCAGGGCGTGGTTGGCCGGGGCCGACGGGATCGTGCCCGAGGCGAAGCCGACCACCAGGAGGCGGCCCTCCCAGGCCAGGAGGCGGCGGGCGATGTCGAAGTGCTCGCCCCCCACGGGGTCGTAGACCACGTCGACGCCCCGGCCTGAGGTGGCGTCCATCACGGCCTGGTAGAGGTCGTCGCCGGCGTAGTCGATGGCCACGTCGGCGCCGAGCGAACGGCACACCTCCACCTTGGCCGGCCCGCCGGCGGCGGCCAGGACCCAGCACCCGTGGGCCTTGGCCATCTGGATGGCGGCCGAGCCGACGCCGCCGGCCCCGGCCAGCACCAGCACGCTCTCACCGGGCTGGATGCGCCCCCGCTGGTGGAGGGCGAACCAGGCGGTGCCGTAGGTGACGTGGGCCCCGGCGGCCGTGATCCCGCTCACCCCGTCGGGCAGGAGCTCGATATCGGCCTCGTTGACCAGGGCTTCCTCGGCGTAGATGCCCCACGGCCCGCCGGCGGTGGCGCCCACCACCCGGTCACCGGGCTGCAGCGTGGTGTCGGGGCCGACGGCCACCACCCGCCCGGCGCCGCCCATCCCGGGGACGAACGGGGTGGGGATCCGCACCTGGTAGCTGCCCCGGCACTGGAGGATGTCGGCGAAGTTGAGATCGCCGCCCTCCACCGCGATCCGGGCCTGCCCGGGGCCAGGGTCGGGGCTGGGGAGATCGACCAGCCGGAGGTTGTCCCACGGGTCACCCAGTTCGGGGAGCTGCCAGGCCCGCATCAGCCCCGCCCTCCCCTGCCGGCCACGACCCCTTCGGGGGTGACGGCGTCGTCGGTCGATGCGCCCTCGGCTGGCCCGTCGCCGTTGGCGGCGCCGCGGATGGGCCAGGCATGGGCGATCAGCTCCAGGCTGTGCAGCCGCTCGGGAAGGCCGTAGGTGGCGGTATAGAGCATCAGCTCGGACGCCTCGGTCCGTTCCGCCAGCTCCCGCATCCCCTCCGTCACCTCGTCGGCCGTGCCAACGATCGAGGCGGTGGGCATGGTCTGGGCCGCTGGGAAGTGGGGGTGGGCCGCCGCCTCGTCGGGCGGGAGCAGGGGCAGGAGGCGGCCGGTGCGCATCCCGTAGCGGCGCAGCTGCGAGGGGCCGGCCCGCCAGCGGGCCTCCTCCATGGTGTCGGCGGCGATGGCCGACGCCGTGACCAGGGTGTACGGCTCGTCGAGGATGTCCGACGGCTGGAAATGGTGGCGGTAGATGCCCACCGCTTCCACCGTGCCCCCCATGTCGAAGTGGTGGGCGAAGCCGAACGGGAGGCCGAGGATGCCGGCCAGCTGGGCGCTGAACCCGCTGGATCCGAGCAGGATCACCGACGGGTGGGAGGTGGCGTTGGGGGTGGCGCGGAAGTGCTGCCACAGCCCCTGCTCGCTGCGGGGATCGCCCAGGAGGCCCATGAGGTCCAGCAGGTTGCGGGGGAAGTCTTCGTCGTCACGGTTCTCGTCGGTACGACGCAGGGCGGCGGCGGTGGCCCGGTCGCTGCCGGGGGCCCGGCCGATGCCGAGGTCGATCCGGCCCGGGTGGAGCGCTTCCAGCAGGGCGAACTGCTCGGCCACGCTGAGCGGGGCGTGGTTGGGCAGCATCACGCCGCCCGAGCCCACCTTGATGGTGGAGGTGCTGGCGGCCAGGTGGGCCATCAACACGGAGGGCACGGTGCTGGCCACGGTGGCCATGTTGTGGTGCTCGGCCACCCAGATGCGGGTGTAGCCGAGGGCCTCGGCGGCCCGGGCCACCTCGGTCGTCTCGGCCAGGGCCTGGGCCGACGTCGAGCCCTCGGACACCATGGCGAGGTCGAGGACCGACAAGGGAAGGTGAGCTACGGTCACCGCCCGATCGTAGTTGGCCGGCCGGTCGCACTGTACAGCCGTGGCCCGGGCGGTGGCTCCGGGCACACTGGGACGGTGGGGCCACAGCCGCCGAAGTACGCCCGGGTCGAGCGGGAGCGCCGCTTCCTGGTGAAGCGGCTGCCGCCGTGGTCGCCCGAGGCCGAGCGACGGATCACCGACCGGTACCTGCACGGCACCCGCCTCCGGGTCCGCACCGTCGACGATCTGGGGCCGGAGCCCGGGCCCTCGGTGTACAAGCTGACCCAGAAGGTGGTGGGCACCGACCCGTCGTCGGGGACCCAGGGTCATCTGACCACGATCTATCTGGACGAGGCCGAGTACGGTCTCCTGCGGCGCCTGCCCGGGGTCGACCTGGCCAAGCGGCGCCTGAGCTACCCGCCCATGGCGGTGGACGTGTTCGAGGGCACCGGGCTCGACGGGTTGCTGATCGCCGAGGTGGAGTTCGAGACCGACGCCGCCATGAGCTGGTTCACCGTGCCGACGTGGTGTGGCCCCGAGATCACCGGCGAGCCCGGCTGGTCGGGCGCCGATCTGGCCGCCCTCGCCGCCGGCCCGCCGGCGGTCGCCCACCGGGCCCTCGATGCCCTGCGCCAACTGGCCGCTCCCAGCTGAGCCGCCCGCTCGTCCCTCTGGTATCCGACGGCGTCACGGGTGACGGCGAGGGACGCCAGATCGGGATTCAAGCAACCCGGAGGGTTGACGTAGCCTTCGGCCCATGGACGTCGTGCTGAGGCCGCCCGCTCGGAAGGTTCGTCGGTGACCGGGGGGCCGCCGCTGGCCGGGCTTCGGGTGATCGACCTCACCGCCGATCTGGGCCGGTTCGGGACGAAGCTCCTGGCCGAGATGGGGGCCGAGGTGGTGCGCCCCCGGGGCGCCGGTAGCCGCGGTCGACCCCTGCCGGGACGGGCCGGCGCCTGGGGCGGCGTACTCGACTGGTGGTTCGACTCGGCCAAGGAGCCGGTGGCCGCCCTCGACCTCGACACCGAGAAGGGGCGGGGCGCCTACCGTCGGCTGGCCGTCGTCGCCGACCTCGTGATCGAGTCGGCCCCCAACGGCTGGCTGAGCGAGCGAACCGTCGATCACGCCGACCTGCTCGACGCCAACCCCCGGCTCACCCAGGTGTCGGTCACTCCCTTCGGGCGCACCGGCCCGTGGGCCGCCTGGCACGGCTCCGACCTCGTCAACGGGGCTCTCGGCGGCGTCCTGTCGATCACCGGTCTGCCCGACGCCCCGCTCAACTCCTGGGGGTGGCAGAACTGGAACTTCGCCGGGTTCGCCGCTGCCATCTCGGGCCTGGCCGGGGTGATGCAAGCCCGTCGGACGGGCAGGGGACGGCTGGTTGACCTGTCGGCCCATGAGGTGGTGACGGGCTCGATCGAGAACCTGTTCATGCAGTACCTCTACGACGACCTCCTCCCCCTGCCCAAGCGGGCCCAACGCCAGGGGTCGCTCCACTGGTTGGGGGCCTACCAGGTGGTGCCGGCCCGTACCGGCAACGTGATGGTCACCCCCACGCCGGTGCCCCAACCGCTGCTCGACTGGATGCTGGAGCGGGGTATCCCGGAGGCCGCGGCCTTCGACGGGGCCAACGTGGAAGACGTTCTGGCCCGCATGCCCGAGCTCATGGCAGCCATCCGGTCCTTCGCCGCCACCATCGACGCCGGCCCCCTGTTCACCGAGGCCCAGACCCGGCACATCGCCTTCGGCGAGGTGCAGACGGTGGCCCAGGCGGCTGACAACCCCCAGTTCGCCTTCCGCCAGCTCTACGGCGACATCGACCTCGGCGAGGGCGAGAACGTGCGGGGACCCTGGCGTCTCCTCCGCTTCACCGACACCCCCATCGCCACCCCCGCTCCCCCGCCGGTCGAGCCGTCGGCCCCCGGCTCGGTGGCCGAGCGGTGGGAGGCGGCGGCGAGCTCCTCCCGATCGGCTGCCCTCGACGAGGGGATGCCGGCCGACGGCTCCGGACCACTCGCCGGCCTGCGGGTGCTCGACCTGTCGTGGGTGCTGGCTGGCCCGTTCGCCACCCGGCTGCTGGGCGACCTGGGGGCCGACGTGGTCAAGGTCCAGACCGAGGAACGGGCCACCCTGGTGAACCGGCCCGACTTCCCCTACTACCCGGTGTGGAACCGCTCGAAGCGGTCGGTCACCCTCGACCTCAAGGCTCAAGGCGCCCTCGACGCCATCCGCCCCCTGGTGGAGCAGGCCGACATCCTGGTCGAGAACTACAGCTCGGGCGTGCTCGACCGGCTCGGCCTGGGCTGGGAGGCGGTGCGGGCCTGGAACCCGGAGCTGGTCTACATCTCGATGTCGGGCTGCGGCCACGAAGGGCCGTGGAAGGACATCATCTCCTACGCCCCCACCATCCACGCCCTGTGCGGGCTGACCCACCTCACCAACCCGGCCGGCCGGGGCGACGTTGGCTGCGGCTTCTCCCTCAACGATCATGCCGCCGGCTTCGCCGCCGCCCTGTGTGTGCTGGCCGGGGTGGAAGCCCGGCGCCGGACCGGGCGGGGCCAGTACGTGGACATGGCCCAGCTGGAGGTGGGGGCATGCCTCCTGGGGCCGGCCCTGGTCGACTGGTTCGCCACCGGCCATGAGGCCCAGCCGGCGGGCAACGTCGACGGCCTGGCCGACGCTGTGCCCAACGAGGTTCACCGCTGCGCCGATGGCCGCTGGCTGGCCGTCACCGCCGTCGACGATGCCATGTGGGCTCGGCTGGCCGCCGTGCTCGACGTGGACGGCGGTCCAGGTGTTGGCCAGGAGGGGGACGGTGGCCGGTGGGACACCGTCGAGGGGCGGCGGGCCGACCGGGCCGGCGTCGACGCCGCGGTGGCCGCGTGGTGTGCCCGGCAGCCCGACGGCCGGGCGGCCATGGCCCAGCTCCAGGGGGCGGGGGTGGCGGCCGGGGTGGTGCAGGACGCCGAGGACCTCCTCGAGCACGACGAGCAGCACCGGTCCCGGCGCTTCTGGCTGGAGGCCGACCTGCCAGGTTTCGGGCCGCGGCGCCACGACCGGTTCCCCGCCCTGTGGGACGGCGACGACCTGTCGCCCTACCGTCCCGCTCCGTCCTACCTGGGCGAGGCGAACTTCGAGGTGTGGACGGAGCTCGCCGGTCTCGATCCCGAGCAGGTGGCCGACGGCATCGCCTCCGGGCTGTTCACCTGAGCGGAGCCCGGGCCCC
>CADEDH010000008.1:22714-53583 GCA_902826025.1 uncultured Actinomycetes bacterium | reverse complement strand
CAGGTGGCCGACGGCATCGCCTCCGGGCTGTTCACCTGAGCGGAGCCCGGGCCCCCGCCTCCGCGGCATCGACCCGTGCATTCTTGCGGGGCGGGCCGGGGCGGGGCGCTACTCGAGCGCGCCGTCGGCGGCCAGCTCGGCCACCTCGTCGGGGCTGAGGCCGAGGATGTCGGTCAGCACCTCCCACGTGTGCTGCCCCAGGCAGGGGGCGGCGGTGCGGGGACCGTGGTCGTAGCCGGCGATCCGGTACTGGTGGCCGGCATACGGGATCAGGCCCACCTCAGCGTGCTCCAGATCGCGGTAGAACCGGCGGTGGAGGTACTGGGGATCGGTGGCCAGTTGGCTCGACGCCTGCACCACGCCGGCGGCGATCCCGGCGGCGGCCAGCCGCTGCTCCAGGTCGGGCCCGTCCTGGTCGACCGTCCACCGGGCCAGGTGGGCGTCGATGGCGTCGTGGGCGGCTTGGCGGCCCGCCACCGTGGACAGCACCGGGTCGGCGGTCCACGCCGGGTGGCCCAAGAGGTCGACCAGCCGGGCCCAGGCCTCGTCGTCGGCCACGGTGACGGCCAGCCACTGGTCGCTGCCCCGGGTGGGATAGGCCCCCTGAGGGGCGACGTCGGGGGCCCGGTTGCCCCGACGGAGCGGCAGCACCCCGTCGATCTGATGGGCCAGCAACTCGGGCGCCAGCAGCTGCAGGGCGATCTCCAGTTGGGCCGCCTCGATGAGGCAGCCCTGGCCGGTGCGCCGCCGCCGGTCGAGCGCGGCCAGCACGCTGGTGGCCAGGAATCGAGGGGCGATGGTGTCGGTGTAGGCCAGGTAGGGACCGTCGGGCGGCAGGTCGGGCCAGCCCACGAGGCCCTGGAACCCGGCGATCGCCGCCGCGTGGTAGCCGTAGCCGGCGGTGCCGCTCACGTCGCTCCCGGGGCCGAGCAGCGAGGTGCTCACCATGATCAGGTCCTGGTGGTGGGCCGAGACCTCGTCGTAGCCGAGGCCCAGCCCGGCGAACGTGCCGGGGGTGAACGACTCGAGCACTACGTCGGCCCAGTCGATCAGCCGCCGGGCCACGCCGATGCCAGCGGGGTTCTTGAGGTCGAGGGCCAGGCCCAGCTTGGAGGTGTTGAAGGCCCCGAAGAAGTTCGACCGGTTGAGCCCCGGTACGCCGTCCTTGTAGGGCGGCTGCAGTCGTAGCCCGTCCACCCGGCGCTCCGACTCGACCCGGATCACGGTGGCCCCGTGGTCGGCCAAGGCCTTGGCCGTGATCGGCCCCACCCCGATCCAGGAGAAGTCGACCACCTTCAGCCCGGCCAACGGCAGCCCGTCGGCCCCCGTCCGTTCTTGCGCGTCCAACCCGCGCTCAGCGCTGCTTCGACGCGCGAAGTCGGCGGCGGGGGCGGCCGGGGCGGCCGCCGGGGGTGGGGGCCAGGTGCGGGTGGCTGTGGGGCGCTCGCCGTCGACCCGGAGGAAGGCGCCGGGGAAACGAAGCGGGGGGCCGTCGCCCGAAGGGCGGGACGACCAGAACGACCGGGCCTCCAGGTGGTCGAAGGCAAGCAGGTCGGCCACGTCGTTCAGGGGGGCGACGGTGGCGCCGAAGGTGAGTCCCCGCTCGAACAGCTCGCGTCGCGTGTGACGGCGGCACAGCTCGAGCACGGCCTCGGTGACGGCCTCCATCGGCACCTCGGTGGGCTGGCCGCTGATGGCCCGGTGGTCGTAGGTGGCCCAGTCGATGTCGGCCCAGCTGGCGTCGACGATGCCCTCCTCGATCAGCCACCGGTGGAGCGGGCCGGCCAGCCGGGCTGTCGGCACCGCCACGGCCCAGCCGTCGGCGGCATCGAGCCGCAGCTGGACGGTGATGGCCAGGCTGAGCCGGGACCCGTTGCGCTCCACGTCCCGGCCCTGGATGGCGTGGGCCTCCATCAAGTTGAGCATGGTCCACGTCATCGCCGCCTGGGCCGACACGTCCACCCACTGGGGCCGGCCGGTGAGGCGCATCCGCTCGTGGGCGACCAGGGCCGCCACCGCCGCCTCCGCCCCGGTGTGGCGCCAAGCCTGGGGCACGGAGAAATGCACGGGCGCCCGCTCAGGGAGGCCCTGGAGCCGCATCGGCCCGCCCAGGGCGGCCACCGTCAGCTCGCTGGCCGGCTGGCCGGCCCGGGGACCGTCGGCCCCGAACGGCGTCACCAGCACCCGGACCACGGTCGGGTTCGCCGCCGCCAGGTCGTCGTCACCGATGCCGAGATCGGCCAGGCGGCCGGGAGGTCCGGAGTCGAACACCACGTCGGCCCCGGCGGCGAGGGCCAGCACAGTGGCCCGGTCGTCGGCCGGTTGCCCGCTGAGCGCCGTCAGCCGCTTGTTCGAGTTGTAGGCGGCGAAGTGGTGCGCCGATGGGCCGCCGTGCCGGGTGGGGCAACCGCCGGGCGGTTCCACCTTCACCACGTCGGCTCCCAGTTCGGCCAGCACGTAGGGGCCGACGTCGCCCCGATGGTCGGTCAGATCGAGCACAGTCCAGCCGGCGAGGAGGGGTGACGACATCGGCTCAGTCTGGCACGTACCCGGCTGATGGCCCGGGGTGGGCGGAGCGGCTAGCTTCGGGGCCCATGATCGAGTCGTACGTCGACATCGCCCGCCCCGGCGGCACCATGACCACGTTCGTGGTCCATCCCGACGTGATCCCCGGCGAGCAGGACGGTCCGTGGCCGGTGGTGCTGTTCCTCATGGACGCCCCCGGCATGCGGGAGGAGCTGCGCACCATGAGCCGCCGGCTCGCCTCGGCCGGTTACTACGTGATGGCGTCGCAGCTCTACTACCGCGACGTCGACCACTACAACCTGTTCGAGACGGGCTACCGGGACCGGATGATGGAACTGATGTCGCATCTGTCGAACGCCATGGTGGTGGACGACGCTGGGGCCATGATCGCCCACGCCGAGACCGACCCGGCGGCCGACGCCAGCCGGGTGGGCACCGTCGGCTATTGCATGAGCGGTCCGTTCACGATCATGGTGGCCGCCGCCTACCCCGATCGGGTGAAGGCCGCCGCGTCGGTGCACGGCGTGCGCCTGGCCGTCGACGCCGACGACTCACCCCACCGGGCGCTGCCCCAGGTCACCGGTGAGGTGTACGTGGCCTGCGCCGAGCACGATTCCTACGCCCCGCCGGAGATGGTCGACGAGCTGGAGAAAGCGATGGCCGGGGCCGGCACCCGGGGCCGGGTGGAGTGGTACCCCGGCACCGAGCACGGCTTCGCCTTCGCCGAGCGCCCGGCCTACGTTCGCGACGCCTCCGAGCGGCACTGGGAGCGCCTCCACGCGCTCTTCCGCCGCAACCTGCACGGCTGATCCCGGCCGGCGCCCCCACCGAAGCAACCGATCCAACTCAAACGCACAGGAGCCAACCAAGCATGGTCGATATCGGCGTCATGATGTTCCCCACCGACAAGGCCATCGGGCCCATCGAGCTGGCCAAAGAGGCCGAGGCCCGGGGCTTCGAGTCGTTGTGGTTCCCCGAGCACAGCCACATCCCCACCTCCCGGGTGACCCCGTGGGGCGGTCGGGAAGGCGCCCCGCCCCTACCCGAGGAGTACTGGCGCACCCACGACCAGTTCGTGGCCCTGGGGGCGGCGGCTGCCGTCACCTCCACCATCAAGCTCGGTACCGGCATCACGCTGGTGGCCCAGCGTGACCCCATCTGGCTGGCCAAGGAGGTGGCCACGGTCGACGCCCTGTCCAACGGTCGCATGCTGCTCGGCATCGGCTACGGCTGGAACAGGGAGGAGCTGGCCGACCACGGCGTGCGCTACACCCAGCGCCGGGCGGTGGTGCGGGAGTCGGTGCTGGCCATGAAGGAGCTGTGGACCAAGGACGAGGCCGAGTTCCACGGCGAGTTCGTCAACTTCGAGAAGAGCTGGCAGTGGCCCAAGCCGGTGCAGAGCCCGCACCCGCCGGTGATTCTGGGCGGTGCCGCCGGCCCCCGCACGATCGCCGACATCGTGGAGTTCTGTGACGGCTTCATGCCTACGAGCGGCCGCTACGACTTCGCCGGCCAGATCGTCCAGATCCGCCAGGCGGCCGAGGAGGCGGGCCGGGATCCCAACTCGATCTCGTTCGGTCAGTTCGGCACGCCGGCCAAGCCGGAGATCGTCGACTCGCTGGTGGAGGCGGGCTGCACCCGGATCGTGCTCGGCCTGCCCCCGGCCCCGGCCGACAAGGTCCTGCCCCTGCTCGACAGCTACGCCGCCTTCGCCGGCGGCTACGCCAGCTGAGATCGCCGAGGAGCGTGCCATGACCGAAGACGACGTGATCATCCCGCCGGGGTCCAAGGCCTACCAGCGGTTCCACTACGCACCTGCCGTCCGCGCCGGCGACACCGTCTACTGCTCCGGCGTGATCGGGGCCGTGGGCGCCAGCGTCCCCGACGACCCGGCCGAGGAGTTCACCAACGCCTTCCAGGCGTTGCGGGAGCTACTGGCCGCCGCCGGCGGGACGCTCAACGACGTGGTGGAGCTCACCACCTTCCACGTCGACCTGAGCACCCACCTCGGCGCCTTCGTGGCGGCGAAGGATGCGGCGTTCCCCGAGCCCTATCCGGCGTGGACGGCCATCGGCTGCACCGAGCTGGCCCTGCCCGGGGCCCGGGCCGAGATCAAGGCCACCGCCGTCATCCCGGGCCGCTGAAGTCGTCCCCGTGGTAACGGATCGGGCCGCCGGCGGCTTCCCCGGTGACCGCTCGGATCTCGACGAGCCCCTCGACGTGCTGGTCAAGCGCGACGAGGGGCTCGTGATCCGCTTCGCCGATGACCTGGTGGCCGAGCTGAGTCTGATGGAGGTACGCCTGGCGTGTCCTTGCGCCACCTGTCGGACCTTGCGCGACCAGGGGGAGGACGTGTGGCCCCGACCCGGCAGCCCTCTGCCGCTGAGGATCGACGACGCCGAGTTCCATGGGGCGTGGGGCATCCACCTCAGTTGGAACGACGGTCACTCCACCGGCATCTATCCCTTCGCCAGCCTCCGCCTGTGGGCCCGACAGCACGGCACCCCCTCCCCCGACGCCTGAGTTCCCCTGCCGGGCGCCCACCGGCGGCAGCGACGGTGGGTTTTCTGCCCCGGAACGGGCCGGCGCCCTGGGCCCGGTCGTGCTGCTGAACCATGCGGTGGCCGCTGCCACCTCCAGCGCGAGGTGGCGCGGCTCAGGCCTGGCCGGTGATCCGTTCCGTCGTGACGAACACGGCCACCCTGTTCTCGGCCGCCATCACCCGGTCGAACTCGTCCCAGTCGTCGTGGGTGCCGCCGGCAGCGGCGAACACGGCCCGCAGCAGGGGCGCCAGCTCCTGGCCGGCCGGGAGATCGGTCGCCGTGACCAGCGAGGCCGGACCTTCCACCGCTCCCCAACGCCAGCCTCGCCGGAACGTGATCGACGCCCGGCCGGAGCGGGCGATGAGCTTCACCTTGAGGGCATCGCCCCGGGCCACGAAGGCGACGGCGTCGGCCCCCGTGATCGGGTGGGCGATCGCGCCGGCGTTCACCACGCTGGTGTGGACCGAGCCGTCGGCCCGGGTGGTGGCGGCCACGCACAGGCCCACCTCCGTGGAGCTGAGCCGGCGGATGTCGTCGAGAGTCGTCATGGCTGCTCACCGTACCCCGGGCGGCCGGGCTGCGATCAGCCCTCGGTGCTGGCCTGGAGGACGCCGGAGCGGGTGAGGTCGTCGATGGCGGCGCCGGTGAGGCCGAGCACCTGACCCAACACCTCGGCGTTGTGTTGACCGAGGAACGGGGCCGGCGGCTCCACCTCCCGGCGGGGTACCGCCGAGCCGTGGATGGGAAAGCCCGGCACCCGGAACGGGCCGTGGACCGGGTCGTCGATCTCGGTCAGCAGACCCCGCTCCCAGAACCAGGGGTTGAGGTGGGCGTCGGCCGGGTCGATGACCGGGGCGGCCGGCACCCGATGGGCGTCGAGGTGGTCGAGCAGGGCCTGATCGGAGGGGAACGTCTGCATCCAGCCTTCGAGCACGGCCACCAGCTCCTCCCGGTGGGTGGCCCGACCGTCGAGGGTGGCGAAACGCTGGTCGGCGCCCAGGTTCACGGCGGCTGCCGCCTCGCACAGCCGGTCCCACTGGGGGGCCAGGACCTGGAGCACCACCCAACCCTCCGGGCCCCGGTAGGTACCCGATGGGGCCACCGCGCCGAAGTGACGGCCGGTGCGGGTCTGGCGCAGGACGCCGCCCGACGCCGAGGGACCCTGGATCTGGAAAGGGTGCATGTTGAACACCGGCTCGACCAGGGAGATGTCGAGGAACTGACCGACGCCGGTCGAGGTGCGGGCGAAGAGGGCGCTGAGGATGGCGCCGAAGGCGAGGAGGCCGGCCGACATGTCGGCTATGGGGGCGCCGGCGCCGAGGGGCGCGCCGTCGGGCTCACCGGCCAGGGCCACCGAGCCGGCAACGGCCTGGCCGATCAGGTCGTAGCCGGGCAGGTGGGCCTTGGAGCCGGTGCGGCCGTAAGCGGAGATCGAGGCGTAGATCAGGGCGGGGTGCCGGGGGCGGAGGTCGTCGGGGCCGAGGCGGCGGCGGGCCAGTACCCCGGCTGAGAAGTTCTCGATCAGGACATCGCAGTGGCCGGCCAGGCCGGCGACCAGTTCACACCCCTCGGGCCGCCCCAGGTCGACACAGACGCTGCGCTTGCCCCGGTTCTGCTGCACGAAGTAGGTGGAGCGGGGGCCGGCCACCATCGGCAGCTGGCGGGAGGCGTCACCCCCCGGGGCGGGTTCCACCTTGATCACATCGGCCCCCATGCCGGCCAGCAACAGGGTGCAGGACGGGCCGCTGAGGTACTGGGTGAGATCGAGGACGCGGACGCCGCTGAGGTTCATGGTCTCCGACCCTAGACCCGGGCGTCGGGGTGCCCGGTAGCCTGACCGCCGTGGAGGGGGCCGCCCGGCCGGGCCGGGAGTCGAACCGGGGCCGCCGGGCCTGGCTGGTGGTGCTGGTGACGTCGGCTGCGGCCTGCGTGTCCCAGGCGTTCGGCCGGTTCACCTACTCGCTGCTGTTCACCGATGTGCGGGACGATCTGGGCCTGTCCAACACGGTGGCCGGAGCGATCGGTTCGTCGAACCTGGGGGCCTATCTGGTGGGGTCACTGGCGGTGGGCCTCATCGTGGGCCGGTTGGGCCTGGCCCGCACGCTGGCCGTGGGGATCTGCGGGTCCACGCTGTCGCTCGCCGTACTGAGCTGGGGGACCTCGCTGCCGGTGGTCTTCCCCGCCGCCACCACCGCCGGCTTCTTCGGGGCGTTCGTGTGGATCACCGGCCCCGGGCTGGCCACCGCCGCCGTGGGTCCGGCCCGGCGGGGTGCGGCGGTGGGCATGATCGGGGCCGGGATCGGCGTCGGGATCGTGATCGCCTCGCTGCTGGCCTCGGCCACCGGGGTGGACGGGTGGCGCCACGTGTACCGGGTGGAGGCGTTCGTGGGGGCGGCAGTGACGGTGGGCGTGCTCGTGGGTTTACGGCCCGAGCTGCAGCGGCGGCCGGTGCCGGCGACGAGCGGCCCCGACGGGCGCCGGGTGGGCCTCCGGGCGATCACCGAGATGCCGGGGTGGGCCGGACTGCTGACGGCCTACGGGCTGTTCGCCTGGGCCCTGACGTCGTTCGTCACGTTCACCGTGGCCGTGCTCGACGAGGACGCCGGTTGGAGCCGGGGCCAGGCCGCCACCGCCTTCACCGCGCTCGGGGTGGGGACGGTGGCCGGTGGGCCGGTCTTCGGCCCGATGTCGGACCGGTTCGGACGGGGCCGGGCGCTGGCCGTGGCCTTCGCCGTGATCGTGGCCGCAGCTGTGGTGCTGCCGGCCGGGCTCCGGCCGTGGTCGCTGGTGGCGGCGTTCGCCTTCGGCATGGCCTTCACCGGCGTGCCCACCACGGTCACGGCCCGGGTGAGCGACGCCATCCCGCCCGATAGGTTCGGGGCAGCCTACTCGGCCGCCACGCTGGCCTTCGGTGCCGGATTGTTGATCGGCCCCCAGCTCGGCGGGGTCCTGGCCGACCGCACCGGGTCATTCCGACCGGTGTTCGGAGTAGTGGTGGCGTGCGGCGTGGTGGGCGGCGCGCTGGCCCTGCGTCAGCCGGCCGACAGAGCTTGAGATTTTCTGGCAACGCTACGTATCAAAAGGCCGAAACTGCCTTCCTGGGGCCGTTCCCGGATGCCACGGTTGAGAGGAAGGGCCGGCTCATGCGGACCGAAGCGGACCAGATTCCAACGGGGGAATTGGAGAGCTCGGAGCAGCCGGTTGCTAGGACCGCCGCTTTGAGGGAGCACGTATGTCTCGTCTTCTCGACCCCTATTCGACCCCCGCGGAGCTGGTCGCCGCTGCCCTCGCCGGCGACGAGCGGGCCTGGGCTGCCATTGTTGATCGGTACCGTCGGCTCGTGTGGAAGTCGGTCAACATGATGACGTCAGACCAGCACGATCGAGAAGAGGCCTACGCCCGAACGTGGTACCGACTCAGCGAGTCCTTGAGGACGATTCGGGAGCCGGACCGGTTGGCAGGCTGGCTGCGGATCACGGCGAAGCGCGAAGCGATCGCCGTGGGGCGGGCCAGCTCCGCCTTCACACCGGTCGGCGACGACGGTGTGTTGGACCGCTTGGACGAGGAAGCGACGCGGTCATTGCGCTGGAGTCCGGAGCAAGAGGCACTCACCAAGGAGCAAGCAGAGGCCATCCGGCGGGCCTTCCACAAGCTCGATGAGCCGTGTCGTGAGTTGCTCATGTTGCTCATCGTGCAGGATCCGCCCCTGAGTTACGCCGAGGTCGAGCGGCACCTGAGCCGCCCTCACGGCGCAATCGGCCCGGTGCGACGGCGGTGCCTGGAGAAGCTCCGGCGCGCTCCCGATCTGCACGGACTCTTCGGCCCCGATCCGGAGGAGAGCTGATCGTGAGTCAGCCCGACGATGACGACCTGCTGCGGTTGGTATCCGAGGCGTTCGATGAAGATCTGAACGAGCCCCCGAGCAGTCTGACTGAAGCGGCCAAGGCGTTACGGCCCCTGCTGGCATCGCCAGCAGGGGGCGGGTCGGAGCCGACGCAGGTCTACCGGCTCGAGCGCCACCTCGCTGCGGCGGCGGCCAGCACCAGTCGGCACCTCGGCGCCACGCTCACGAGCGCCGACGGCTCGATCGTCACGGAGGTCAGCGAGAACGAAGAGGCCCACCTGACGGTCACCGTTCGCTCCCCTGATACAAGCGTCCTCTACGTTGCCATGGCCTGGACGCCGATCACAGCTGACGGAGTGGGGCGACGTTCGCGTCTCGTAACTCCGCTCGCCCCTGACCGGCACGGGGTGGGAGTCCGCTACGACTTGGGATCTGTGGAGGAAGCCGACGCCGTCGACATCGAGGCGGCCGAGGCCGTCCCTCTCGCCGCGGTCGACCCGTCCGATGTGGAGCTCGCCTTCGCGCTGGCACCTACCGGCGCCTCCCGTCGAGCATGGGTGCGCGCCGAGTCAATCCATCGAGCCAACGGGGATCCGTTGGCCGAGGTGATCGCCCAGGCTCTCACCCCGTGAGCGGGTCGACCGAGGAGCGGCTCGGAGCCGACGCGGCGATCACGATGCAGCGTCTCGAGGTGCTGGCTGAAACCGGCATCCGGTCCGACGCCGACATCAGCTGGTTCCTAGGGCCGAACGGATTCCTCCGGTGTTGTCAGCTGGCGATGACCGGAGTCGAGTTCCCGTTGACAGATGCATCCTTGGAGGTGCTGCTCTCCGAGGTCGATGATCATCTCACGGTCGTCGACGGGTCGACCCTTTCGGCACGAGCGCTCGCCCTGCGGACGATGGCGATGGCCCGGAGCACCGCAGAGCGACGGGCAGCATCCGATGGCCTGTCCTCATCCCTGGTAGGCCAGGAGCCGCGATCGGATCTCCAACCTCTGGTGGCAGCGGTCGCCCGAGATCTGGAGAGTGGACTCCCAGGGGTGCTGCAGTCGCCTCCGATCGAGGCCTCACTCGTAGTCCCGATCGTCGTTAGCACGCACGCGCGAGGCGAACTCGTACGCCTGGCGCTTCGCTGCATCTCCGGACCGCCTGGAATTGCACCTGATCTGGTAGAGGCTCCGTTTCAACGGTACGACCAGGAGTTCCTTCAGGCCATGGTCGATGCCCACAAGGCCGCCCTCAGTGGAGCTTCCTGCAGGTTCTCGCTCCATTCGACCAGAACTGGATTGCCTCTAGATGCTGTCACTGGCCGATCTGTAGGCCTGGGAGCCGCAGTCGGCATGGCTCTGCTGAACCAGAGCGGCCGCCCGAGCCCAGGGCTGGACCCGCGGTGGGCATTCACGGGTGCGGTCCGGCCGGACGGGACCGTTGACGCGCTGGCGGCGAGATCGGGCTTGGCCGTCTACCGGGACAAGATCGGCGCAGCCCGCAACATGACGCTGGTGCTTCCGCACGACGACGTTGAGATGATCTCACCGCTGGTCAGTGAGATCGACTGCGAGCTTCTTGGGGTCGGCACCGTCGACCATGCCCTGGACCTAGTCGAACGGCACAGTCGAGGGTCGACTGCCTACCGGAAACAGATGGTCAGTCCGCGCCGGCGGAGAACCCGGGCGGCGGCGGTGGCCGCGGCCGCGATCGCTCTGCTCGCCTTGGCGGTCGCTGTGGCTTGGCTGGGGACGGGAGCGGACGCCGACGATGCGGCAAAGGAGCAGATTCGCCGCGAAAACGCTCCACTACGGTTGGAGCCTCCCGCCGCGGCCGGCCTGTCGGCCGGCACGGTGCTCTACTTCACGCGTACCGAGGTCACCAACGCTGCCTACCGTTTGTGCATTACAAGCGGGCCATGTCGACAGCCGACTGGACGCCAAGCTCGGCCCCTGGGAGACCCGCTCAACGACATGTATCCGGTGACAGGGGTGACGGCTGCGGACGCAGAGGTGTTCTGCCAGTGGGCTTACGGTGATGGATGGGGCCTGCCGACATTCGATGAATTTCGAGCGGCCGTGGCCTTGAACTATCGACAGTTCCCCTTCGGCGACACGGCTGACCCGGCATTGGCGGACCCTCCTCAGGGGTTGCCGATGGGAAGGTTGGCTGCAGTGGATGATTCGGCGGTCGAAGCACGGGAACTCGCCTGGCTTACGGGTAATGCGGCGGAGTGGACGCGTACCCAGTGCATCGATGGTCACTGCACCGACCTCAAGTCGACCATCGGGTCAGTCATGCAAGGCTTGCGGGTATTCGGTATCTCATATGCTGACGCCGACCGCCCGATGCCAGCTGACTGGCTCATGTCAACCTCCTATAGTGAGCAGGTTGTCCGTGCCGATGCCGCCCCTGATTGGGTTGGATTTCGATGCCTTCGTGAGGCGTCTTAGTGGGGAATTTTAGTGGGGGGAATTCTAGTGTGTAGCTACAGTAAGGAGTAAGCGATGGCGGAAGAGCGAATTGGAGATGTCGCGTTCTTTTTTGATGGACGCGAGTGTTGGGAGCGGGAGGATTTGGTCTCAGTGGCCTCTCTGGCATCGCTGTCTGGCGATGGTGCGCTGCGGCTCGTTGACGAGGCAACGGGAGTGGAGTTCCGGGTCGTGGTCGAAGGTTCGGAATCTGCGCGCTCTCGGTTCCTGGCGCGGGGCAAGTTGGGGCTTTCGGTCGAGTACGTAGCCTCGTGGAAAGCAGTGGAGTTCGAGGGCTGGAGACTTACTGCAGTCCATCTCGACAGTGGCGGCTCCTTGGTGGTTGGGGCGGGAGCGAATGAGTTCCTGTACCCAGGCTCCCACGATGGCTCGGCGGAGCCTGACTCTGCTCCTGGTGGGTCTGACGAGCCGACGTTGACATTTGAAGTGGAAGTCGTTAGAAAATCGATCCCTGCGGATGGCGACTTGCTGGTTTCGTGGATAGTCGATCCCAAGCTCCGCTCGGGCGATAAGCACTGGTGGTCGACGGGTGGATACCCCACAATCTATGTTAATACTGGCGGATCGCTGTGGGCAGCAGGATCCAAAGTCTCCTACCCGGCCAGTCGCAAGATTCGTTCGACTGGATTCCTCGTTACCACCGCCGAATCGTCTATTGACTATGAAATGACTGGGAAGAACCTGTACTTGAACGGGAGCCCATATCCGTAGGGTGAGTTCGTTCGACTATCGGTTGTGGGGGGTGATGCGCGAAGCTCGGCCTCATGTTCGACGGCTTCCAGACCCGGGACGTGCAGGGGATCCACCTCCGGATCGGGGGCGAGGGGCCTCCCCTCCTGCTCCTCCACGGCTACCCCCAGACCCATGAGATGTGGCACCGGGTGGCGCCGGGGCTGGCCGCCGCCGGCCGCACCGTGGTGTGTCCCGACCTGCGGGGCTACGGGCGTAGCCACAAGCCGCCGGCCGGCAACGGCTACATCGCCTACGCCAAGCGCACCATGGCGGCCGAGCTCGTCTCGGTGATGGGCGAGCTCGGCTTCGACCGCTTCGCCCTCGCTGGCCACGACCGGGGCGGCCGGGTGGCCTACCGCATGACCCTCGACCACCCCGACACCATCACCCGCCTCGCCACCCTCGACATCGTCCCCACCATCGACACCTGGGAAGGGCTCAGAGGCACCGGCACCCTGGGCGCCTTCCACTGGCCGTTCCTGGCCCAGCCCGCTCCCCTACCCGAGACCCTCATCGCCGCCGACCCCGGGTACTTCCTCCGCACCCTCGTCGGCAGCTGGGCCGCCTCCGCCCTCGACGAGAACATGGACCGTTACGTCGACGCCTTCACGCCCGACACCGTCCGGGCCACCTGCGACGATTACCGGGCCGGCGCCACCATCGATGTCGAGATCGACCGGGCCGACCGGGACGCCGGCCGTCGCATCACCTGCCCCATGCTGGCCCTGTGGGGCGACCCCAACGATAAGCGTCCCCCACTCACCCCGGTATGGGAACGGTGGGCCGACGACGTGCGGGGCCAGGCCATCGCCTCCGGCCACTTCCTGGCCGAGGAGGCCCCCGAGGCCACGCTGGCCGCCCTCGACGCCTTCTTCACCTGAGGCCGCCGCCACCCGGGGGCGCACCGCGCCGCCCGCCACAACCGGCGAAACCGCGCCGTCGAGCCGAACCATGTCGACAAGTACGGCCTCTCACCGCATTTCTCGACAAGGTTCGGGGGCGGGCGCACCGGCCAGGGGCCGCTCAGCGGGACAGATCCATATGGGCCGACCAGACCTGGGCCGCCCGTTCGTGGCTGTTGACCCCGTCGAATATGGCCTGGCGCAATCCCTCGTAGTCGGGCTCGGCGTCGCCCCCCTCCGCCCCGTTGAATCGGGGGGTGTGCACGGCGAACCCATCGGGCGACTCGGCCGGCCGGTACGGCACCACCAGCCCCAACGCCAGCGGCGGAATCCGGTAGCCCCTCCCCTCGAGCATCAGGGCGTCGGCCCGGCCGTCGGGCAGCGTCACGTAGGCGTCGTACACCAGCGCCGCCCGCACTGCGCCCCATGGGTTGGCCTCGATCAGGCCGCGCCCGCGGGCCACAGCCTCGGCCGAGTCGGCCACCACCACCCGATCGTGCCCCCGCTCGCCGTCGGCCTGCTCCCACCCCACGAACGGCAGCAGCGCACCACCGTCGCTCAGGTTCCAGACGCCGTGGGCTCCCAGGAACCCCATCAGCCGAGCCAGCTCATCCATCGAGCGAGTATGGCAGGTCGACCTGGGCCCGCCCGATCGTCTATACCACTGAACGTGGCAACCCTCGGTACGACGATCGACGTCAACAGCCCCGACTTCGTGCGCAACCGGGCCGACATGCTCGAACAGCTGGCCATCATCGACGAGCTCAACGCCGAGGCGGCGGCCGGCGGCGGCCCCCGCGCCATGGAGCGGCTGCGCGGCCGGGGCAAGCTCCCGGTACGGGAGCGGATCGCCGCCCTGCTCGACCCCGACTCCCCGTTCTACGAGATCAGCTCGTTGGCCGCCTACTGCTCCGACTACACCGTCGGCGGCGGCCTGGTGATGGGTATCGGCGTGGTCAACGGCGTCGAGTGCCTGATCGAGGGCAACGATCCCACGGTCCTCGGCGGCGCCATCACCAAGTTCGCCGGCAAGAAGCTGATGCGGGCCATCCAGATCTGCCGGGAGAACCGCATCCCCTACATCCAGTTCGTTGAGTCGGCCGGCGGCGACCTTCGGGGCAACGACGACCCCGAGCGGGTCATGCGGGAGCAGATCGAGCACTTCGCCGAATCGGGCCGGCTGTTCTACGACGTCACCGAGCTGTCGAAGCTGAAGATCCCCTCGATCGCCGTGGTCTTCGGCTCGTCCACCGCCGGCGGCGCCTACCAGCCCGGCATGAGCGACTACAACATCTTCATCCGGGAGCAGTCGAAGGTCTTCCTGGGCGGCCCCCCGCTGGTCCAGATGGCCACCGGCGAGATCTCCGACGACGAGACCCTGGGCGGGGCCCAGATGCACGCCGAGACGTCGGGCCTGGCCGATTACTTGGCCAACGACGAGCTCGACGCTCTACGGATCTGCCGGGAGGTCGTGGCCCACCTCAACCACCGCAAGCTGGGCTACGGCCCCACCCGGCCGGCCGTCGCCCCCCGCCACGATCCCGACGAGTTGCTGGGCCTCATGCCCCGTGACCTCCACGCCCTCGTCGACGTGCGGGAGATCATCGCCCGGGTGGTCGACAACTCCGAGTTCGAGGAGTTCAAGGCCCGCTACGGCCCCACCCTGATCTGCGGCTGGGCCTGGGTCCATGGCTACCCGGTGGGCATCATCGGCAACAACGGCCCACTGTTCTCCGAGAGCTCGGAGAAGGCGGCGCAGTTCATTCAGCTGTGCAACCAGCGTGACATCCCGCTGGTGTTCCTCCAGAACATCACCGGGTACATGGTGGGACGCGACTTCGAGCACGGCGGCATCGTGAAGAACGGCTCGAAGATGATCAACGCCGTGTCGAACTCGATGGTGCCCCACATCACCGTGGTGCTGGGCTCGAGCTACGGGGCCGGCAACTACGGGATGTCGGGCCGGGGGTTCAACACCCGGTTCACCTACCTGTGGCCCACGGCCAAGATCGCCATCATGGGCCCCAAGCAGATCGCCGGGGTGATGTCGCTGGTGCGCCGGGGCCAGGCCGCCCGTAGCGGCCAGCCCTTCGACGAGGAGGCCGATGCCCAGATCACGGCGACCGTGGAGCACTACCACGAGCTGACGTCGCTGGCCCTCCACGCCACCGGCCGGGTCAGCGACGACGGGATCATCGACCCCCGGGACACCCGGGACGTGATCGGACTGTCGCTGTCGGTGTGCCACAACAACGAGGTCAAGGGAGCGGAGGGGTTCGGTGTCTTCCGGATGTAGGCGTCTGCTGGTGGCCAACCGGGGGGAGATCGCCCGCCGGGTGTTCGCCACCGCCCGGGCCATGGGGATCGAGACGGTGGCGGTCTACGCCGACGGCGACGCCGGCGCCCCCTTCGTGGCCGAGGCCGACCAGGCCGTGGCCCTCGGCGGCACCAGCGCGGCCGAGACCTACCTCGACGGGGCCAAGGTGCTGGCCGCCGCCCTTCGCACCGGGGCCGACGCCATCCACCCCGGCTACGGCTTCCTGTCGGAGAACGCCGCCTTCGCCCGGGCCGTGATCGACGCCGGCCTCACCTGGGTCGGCCCCCCGCCCGAGGCCATCGACGCCATTGGCGACAAGCTGGCGGCCAAGCGGCTCACCACCGAGGTCGGTGTCCCCACGCTGCCCATGGTCGAGCTGGCCGCCGAGATCGGCGACGACGCCGCACCGGCCGAGCTGGCCGCGGCGGCCCGGGAGATCGGGTACCCCCTGCTGGTCAAGGCGGCGGCCGGGGGCGGGGGCAAGGGCATGCGGGTGGTGGCCGGTGAGGGCGAGCTGGTGGAAGCGATGGCCGGCGCCCGCCGGGAGGCCGAGGCCTCCTTCGGCGACGGCACCGTGTTCCTGGAGAAGTACCTGCCCGCCCCCCGCCACGTCGAGATCCAGATCCTGGGCGACACCCAGGGCAACCTGATCCACCTGTTCGAGCGGGAGTGCTCGATCCAGCGCCGCCACCAGAAGATCATCGAGGAGGCCCCCAGCCCGGTTCTGTCGGCCGAGCTGCGGTCGGCCATGGGCGAGGCCGCCCTCCGGGTGGCCCGGGCCCTCGGCTACCACTCGGCCGGAACGGTGGAGTTCCTGGTGGCCGACGAGGCCGACGGCACCACCCGCTTCTGGTTCCTCGAGGTCAACACCCGGCTCCAGGTGGAGCACCCGGTCACCGAGGCCGTCACCGGGCTCGACCTGGTGCGCCAGCAGATCCGGGTGGCCCAGGGCCTGCCCCTGGAGCACACCCAGGCCGATCTGGCCATCGACGGCCACGCCATCGAGGCCCGCCTCTACGCCGAGGACGTACCGGCCGGATTCCTACCCGCCACCGGCACCCTGGCCGCCTTCGCCTTCCCGGACGATCCGGCCGTGCGGCTCGACTCCGGGGTGGAGGCCGGCTCGGTGGTCGGCGTGGCCTTCGACCCCATGCTGGCCAAGGTGATCGCCCACGCCCCCACTCGGGCCGAGGCCGCCCTGCGCCTGGCTCTGGCCCTGGAGCGGGCCACGATCGCCGGCGTCGTCACCAACCGCGACCTGCTGGTGTCGAGCCTGCGCCATCCGGCCTTCCTGGCCGGCGACACCACCACCGACTTCCTCGACCGGTTCGGCCTCATTGACCGATTGGACAGGGGCGCCGGTCCCCACGGCCCGTCGCCCGAGGCCATGGCTCCCCTGGTGGCGGCCGTGGTGCTGTGCCGCCAGGCCGCGAACCGGGCCGCCGCCACCGCGCTCGGGTTCCTGCCGTCGGGCTACCGGAACTCGGTGATGCCGCCCGAGCGGTTCGTGGCCGTGGCCGGCCAGCACCTGGTCACGGCCGACTACCGGCCCCGGCGCGACGGCGCGTTCGACGTCGAGGTCACGGTGGCCCCGGCCGACGCCGACCCGGCGGCCGAGCACCACCTCATGGCGGTGCCGGTGGTGGCTCGGCTGGAGTCGTGCCACTGCGACTCGTCATCCCTGGCCGCCGTCATCGACGGGGTCCGGGCCCAGTGGACCGTCGTCGCGTCGACCGGCCCCGATGGGCCCCGGTGGCACGTGCAGGGCCCCTCCGGCCGGCTCGACCTGGTGGAGCGGTCCCGCTTCCCCCAGCCCGGCGGGGGCGATGTAGCCGGCGGCCAGGCCGCCCCCATGCCGGGCAGCGTGCGGGTGGTGGCGGTGAGCGTGGGCCAGCAGGTGGAGCGGGGCCAGACGCTGGTGGTGATGGAGGCCATGAAGATGGAGCACACCATCGTGGCCCCCGAGGCCGCCACCGTGTCCGAGGTCCGCTGCGCCGTCGGCGACCAGGTCGACAACGGCCAGATCCTGGTGGTGCTGGAGCCGCTCGACAGCTGACCGGCGATCACTGTCACAGCCCAGCGCTAAGGTCGCCGCCATGGATCAAGGTGTAGGGCCGGGGGGCCGTTGAGCGATGGAGAGGGTATGACCCGCCTGGCCCGGCTCCGCTCCTCGCCCCTCGCCGTGTTCTTCGCCACCCTGCGCCGGGCGGCGCCCGGCCTCGCTGGGGTGTGGTGGGCGTTGGTGGTGCTGGGCGGCCTGGCGCCGGTGGCCCTGGCCCTGGCCACTGGGGTGCTCATCCGGGCGGTGCAGGCCGGCGACGCCCTGAGCGGGCCGCTCACCCTGGTCGGTGTGGTGTTCGTCGGGTTCCAGATGCTGGGCCCGGCCCAGCAGGCGGTAGGAGCCAGCCTGGGCTGGCGGGCCGCCAGCTGGATGAACGACCAGCTGCTGGCGGCCACCACGGCCCCACCGGGCCTGGCTCACCTGGAACGGCCCGACCTCACCGACGACCTCACCATGGCCCGCGACTTCGACCTGGGCATCACCGGCCCGCCCCTGTACATCTCGATGGGGTTCATCGACGACGGCCTGGGTCGCCTGGTGGCGGGGGTCGCTTCGGCCTTGGTGCTCGTCGCCTTCGAATGGTGGGCCCCGCTGGTGCTCGGGCTCGGCTGGGGTTCCACCCACTGGCTCCTGCGGGAGGCCGGAGTGTGGAAGGACCGCAACACCGACGTGGTTCGCCACGCTCAGCGTCACGCCGACTATGCCTACCGCCTGGCCGTCGACCCGCCGGCGGCCAAGGAGATCCGGCTATTCGGCCTGGACGACTGGGTGACCGAACGGTTCGCCGCCGGCCGGCGCCGGCTGTACGACCTGCAGTGGGAGGCCACCCGGATGCGCGAGCGGTCGATGGCGGTCAGCGTGGCCATCGTCACCGCCGCCAACGCCCTGGTGTTCTGGCGCCTGGGGGCGGCCGCCCTCGAGGGCCGGCTCAGCCTGGCCGCCGCCGTGGTGTTCTTCCAGGCCGCCATCGGCACCAGCGCCATCGCCTTCGGCGGGCTGAGCTGGGCCCTCGACTCCTCAGCCGCCCCCGCCGCCGCCGTGGCCCGCCTCGGGCCCAGGATGGAGGAAGCCGGCACCCTGGCCCCGGCCTCCAGCGGGTCGGCCCCGGGCCCGACGGCAACGGCAGCCGGCGCGGCCGAGATCCGGCTGCGAGGGCTGACGTTCGCCTACCCGGGAGCGTCGGCGCCGGTGATCGACGGGCTCGATCTTACGATCCCGGCCGGCACGTCGCTGGCCATCGTGGGTCAGAACGGAGCGGGCAAGACCACGCTGGCCAAGCTCCTGTGCCGCTTCTACGACCCCACCGCCGGATCGATCGAGATCGACGGCGTCGACCTCCGCCAGCTCGACCTGGAGCAGTGGCGCCGGCGGGTGGCGGCCGTCTTCCAGGACTTCGTGCGCTACGAGCGGACGCTGCGTCACAACGTGGCCCCGGGGATCGACGCCTCCGACGAGGTGATCGAGGCCGCCCTGGCCGACGCCGGCGCCACCGATCTGGCGCCGCTGGACACGATCCTGGCCAAGGGCTATCCCGGCGGCACCGAGCTGTCGGGCGGCCAGTGGCAGCGGGTGGCCCTGGCCCGGGCCTTGTGCGGGGTCCGGCTGGGAGCCGGCCTGGTGCTGCTCGACGAACCGACCGCCCAGCTCGACGTACGGGGCGAGGCCGAGATCTTCCACCGTCTCCTCGCCGCCACCCGCAACTGCACCACGATCCTGGTTTCGCACCGGTTCTCCACCGTCCGCCAGGCCGATCGCGTCGCCGTGGTGGAAGGCGGCCGGGTGGTGGAGCTGGGCACGCACGACGACCTGATGGCCCTGGCCGGTCGTTACCACACGATGTACCGGCTCCAGGCCGCCCGCTTCGAGGGTCCCGCCGGGCCTGAGCCCGAGCTCGACGAGCAGGGGGAGGTGCTGGCCCATGAGTCGCTCTGACGGCCGCCGCCCCCGCCAGGCACGCCGCGGTCGGGCTGGTGGCCCTAGCGATCTGACGGCGCTGCCGCCGGCGATCCCGTCCCTGCGGCGCACGGTGGGGATCGGCTACCGGGCCGAGCCCCGCCTGCTCATGGTGTCGTTCCTGATGGTGGCGCTCACCGCTCTACCCGACGCCCTGATCGCCCTGTGGCTCAAACTCCTGGTCGACGGCGTGCTGGCCGGCCGCCGCGCCGAGGTGGTGGGAGCCACCGCCGGTCTGGCCGCATCGGCCACGCTGCTGTGGGTGCTGTCGGTGGTGCTGGAGCGCACCGAGCGCCGCTTCCGGGACCGGGTGGGCATCGCCCTGGAGAGCCACGTGGCCCACCTCCAGGCCAGCGTGTCCACCGTCGAGCACCAGGAGCGGCCCGAGTACCTCGACCGTCTGTCGGTGCTGCGGGACCAGGTGTTCGCCCTCGACCACCTGTTCCTGTCGCTGTTCTCCATGGTCGGTTGGATTGTGCGCCTGGCCGTGACCCTCGTGCTGTTGGCCACCATCCACCCGGCACTGGTTCTGCTGGCCGTGTTCGCCCTCCCCAACCTGTGGGTGGCCACGTGGCGGCCGGGGGTGGAGCGCCGGGTCGACGAGGCGGTGGCGGCCGACGGTCGCCTGGCCCGCCACCTGTTCGTGCTCGGCACCACGGCCGGGCCGGGCAAGGAGGTCCGCCTCAGCGGGATCCAGGCCGGCCTGCGGGCCGACCGCACCGCCGCCTGGCACCGGTGGTACCGACCCAAGGCCCGCACCCAGGCCATCACCGGTCTGTGGGGCGTGGCCGCCTGGGCCCTGTTCGGCCTGGCCTACCTGGGGGCGGTGGTGTTCGTGGCCGCCGGGCTCGACGCCGGACCGGGTTCGGTGCTGCTGGTGCTGGCCGCCGGCAACCGGCTGTCGCAGTACGTGGGGGCGGCGGTGGGCGAGCTGGGGTTCCTGCGCGGGATCTGGCTCGACTCGTCCCGCCGGCTCTATTGGCTCGAGCGGTTCGCCCAGTCGTTGGAGGAGGACGCCGACGGCGAAGTCCCGGCCCGGTTGGCCGAGGGAATCACGTTCGAACACGTCTCGTTCGCCTATCCCGGCACCGACCGCCTCGTGCTCGACGACGTCTCGCTCCACCTGCCGGCCGGCACCGTGGTGGCCGTGGTGGGCGAGAACGGCGCGGGCAAGACCACGCTGGTGAAGCTGCTGACCAAGCTGTACCGGCCGACCTCGGGGCGGATCACGGTCGACGGTGTCGACCTCAACCGGCTGCCCACCTCGGCCTGGCGTCAGCGGCTGGCCGGAGCCTTCCAGGACTTCTTCCGCTTCGAGCTACGGGCCCTCAACTCGGTGGGCGTGGGCGACGAGCCCCACATGGACGACCGCCCGGCGGTGGAGGGGGCGGCCGGCCGGGCCGGCGCCGACGACGTCATCGACCGCCTGGCCCACGGGCTCGACACCCAGCTCGGCCCCACCTGGGACGAGGGGGTGGAGGTGAGTTACGGTCAGTGGCAGAAGCTGGCCCTGGCCCGCGGGTTCATGCGCACCGATCCCCTGCTGCTGGTGCTCGACGAGCCGACGTCGGCCCTCGACGCCGAGACCGAGCACGCCCTGTTCGAGCGCTACGCCACAGCCGCCGCCACCGGCGCCGAGGCTGGCCGGATCACCGTGCTCATCTCCCACCGCTTCTCCACCGTCCGGATGGCCGACCTGATCGTGGTGATGGGCGGGGCCCGGGTGGCCGAGATGGGCAGCCACGACGAGCTGTTGGCCCGGGGTGGCACCTACGCCGAGCTGTACGGGATCCAGGCCGCCGCCTACCGGCCGTAGGCCGGACTACCGTGTTGGCCCATGAGCCGACGCTTCGAGGATCTCACCGGGCCCCAGGTGGCCGAGGCCATCACCCCATCGTCGATCCTGCTGCTACCGATCGGGGCCGTCGAACAGCACGGCCCCCACCTGCCGATGTCGGTGGACCACGTGATCGCCCACGAGACGGCCACCGCCGTGGTCGACCGCTGTGGCGACGATCTCGACGTATGGCTCCTGCCCACCCTGAGCGTGTCGAAGTCGAACGAGCACGCCTGGGCCCCCGGGACCCTGTACCTCCAGCCCGAGACGCTGATGGCGCTGCTGAAGGATCTGGGCCGGGCCGTGGCCTCCACCGGGGCCGAACGACTGGTGCTGCTCAACGGGCACGGGGGCAACACCACCCATCTGGGCACCGTCCTGCGGGAGCTCCGGCTCCAATACGGGCTGAAGACGTTCCTCGCCCACCCCTCGCTGCCGCCCGCCTACGGCGGTACGTCCACCGCGGAGGAGATGGGAATGGGGATCCACGGCGGGCTCAACGAGACGTCGGTGTTCATGCACCTGCGGCCGGGTCAGGTCGACCTGTCCAAGGCCGCCCGAAAGGTCCCGGAGAAGCTGGCCGACAACACCTACGTGCGCTTCGGGGGGTCGGTGGCCTTCGGCTGGCTGTCGAACGACTTCGACCCCGAGGGCTACATCGGCGACCCCACCGGCGCCACCGCCGAGCTCGGTGAGAAGTTGTTCGACCATGCCGTGACCACGCTGGTCGACGCCATGGCCGAGATCAAGACCTTCGACTTCGGCAGGTAGACGTACAGAGGTAGAGGTAGAGGTAGGGCAGGCGCTAGCGGAGCTTCGGGAGGACGTCGGCGGCGATGCGGGTGAGCTGATCTTCGTAGACGTCGTAGGAGTCGCCCAAGCACAGGGGGTAGATGGTGAAGCTGTCGGCCGACAGGGGCGCGAGGCGGGCCGCGATCTGCTCCGCCACCTCGGCCGCCGTGCCCACGATGGCCAGGCCCTGGGCCATGCCGTCTTCCAGTGTCGGCACCTCCCCCGGAGCCAGTGGAGTGCCGTCGGCGTGGCGGAACCCGTCGAGGCGCCCGTAGGGGCCGAGGAATTTCCAGTGCTCGTCCCACCCCGGGCGGGCGCCGGCCATGGCGTCGGCCGTGGAGTCGCCCACCCGCACGTTGAGCACCACCATGCGCCGCTCCCCCGGGGCCAGCGCCGAGCCGTGCTCGGCCTCCCATACCTCGGCGAAGCGGTCCCAGTCGGCCTGGAGCAGCTCGGGGGCCAGGTTCCACCACACGGCACCGACGCCTCGGCGGGCCACCGCCTCCAGCGTGTCTCGGCTCGAGACCGTCTGCCACTCCTCGTAGGGGTAGAGGGGCCGGGGCAGCAGGGTCAGCTCCTCGGTGATCCGGCCCCGATCGGGAATCCCAGGCGGGGGCACGTCGTAGTGGTCGCCGTGGAACGAGAACCGCTCGGCGTTGAGGGCCCGGCTGACGATCTCTACCGCCTCGGCGAACTTGGCCCGGTTGACGGCGTCCTGCTCGGCCCGCTGGGCCGGATCGTCGGTGGACCCGATCACCGTGCCCAGCGGGATGGCCTCCCGAGGCACCGTGCCCCGCCCCAGCGCCAGCACGGCCCGCCCCCGGCTGAAGTTGTGGAGGGTGGCGAAGTCTTCGGCGAAGCGCAGCGGGTGCCACTGGGGCAGCACGTGGACCAGGGCCCCGATCTTGATCCGCTCGGTCCGCTCGGCCACCACCAGCCCGGTCATGAGGGCGTTGGGCACGACCTCGTAGCCCTCGTGCTGGAAGTGGTGCTCGGTGAGGAAGTAGTAGTCGTAGCCGAGCTGGTCGGCGAGGACACCAATGTCGATCAGACGCTCCGTGGTGTGCCAGACCTCGTCATTGGAGGCCCGCCGGTCCGTCGGCTGAGGATCACCAGCCCCGGCGTCGGGCATGGGTACCGCACCGAACAGGAACACACCGACCTGCATCACAACCTCCGCTCACCGGTCAGCGACGATCGTACCCGAAACGAAAAAAGGAGCCTGAACCGCGCTCAGCGCGGTTCAGGCTCCTCAGAAGCCGGTGGATCAGGCCTTGCCGCCGCGGAGCAGCCGGCCGGGGGTCTCGCCGGTGCACTCACCGTCGGTGAAGGTCTCGACGCCGTTCACCAGGATGTGGCGGTAGCCCTTGGCCCGCTGGACCCGTCGCCACTCGCCACCGGGGAGATCGTAGACGGCCTCGCCGATCCAGTTGGGCTCGATGGCCAGCTCGTCCATGTCGTAGATGATCACGTCGGCCGGGGCGCTCTCGCGGAGCACACCCCGGTCGCGGAACCCACCGGCGTGAGCGGCCAGGGCCGACATCCGGTAATGGGCCTCTTCCACCGAGATCTTCTTCTCGTCCCGAACCATCCAGGCCAGGAAGTCGGTGGTCCAGGCGCCACCGGTGAAGAACTTGGTATGGGCGCCGCCGTCGGACACACCGGGAATGGTGTAGGGCGACTCGTTGTAGACGCCGGCCATGTGATCGACGTTGAAGTCGGGACCCTCGCCGAGGAACTCGGTCTTGAGGTCGGTCATGAGCGACAGGTCGAGCATGACGTCAATCGGGTGCTTGCCCTGCTCCTCGGCGATGGTGCCGAGCGACTTGCCGACGTACTGCTGCATGTCCTGACGGCGGGCAACGCCCTGGACCACCAGCTTCTGGATCGGGCCGCCGACTGCCAGCTGGGTGTTGGCGAACAGGGTGTTGGCCCGCTCGGTCTCGGCCTTGATCCGCTCGCGGATCGCCGGGTCCTTCATCTTGCGGATCTTGTCTTCCAGGGTGCCGGTGGTGGCCTCACGCCAGGCCGGGCTGGAGTCGTACAGGTTCCACTCGTCGAGCGAGAAGGCGAAGCCGGTGCGGATGGTGGCGCCCTGGCCGTAGATCTGCAGGCCGTCCTGGTGGGCCTGCTCCAGCCACTCCAGGCGCTCCTGGTAGACCCGCGGGTTGCGCTGGCTGACCGGCACCACGTTGTCGATGATGGGGCGCTGGGCCACCTCGGCCAGGCGCCGCTTGAACTCGAGGTCCTCGGGGAAGTTCGGGTTGGCGTCGGTGGCCTGAGTCAGCTGGATGAAGCCCTCGTCGCGCTCGCGCAGCACCTCGGCCAGAGCAAAGATGTCGTCGTCGCACATGGTGTCGGTGACCATGGGCGAGCCGTCGAAGTCGGCCTGGGTGGAGTTCTCACCGAGGCGCTGGATCGAGAAGCCGCACAGGCCGGCGTCCATGCCCTCGTGGAGCAGGCGCTGCATCTCCTTGCGCTCGGCGTTGGTGGCGGGGCGGGTCTTGGCCGCCTCCAGCCCCATCACGTAGATCATGAGCGAAGCAGTGGGCATGTACTGCAGGATGTTGACGCCGAGGGGGGCCCGTTCGAGCGAGTCGAGGTATTCGGGGATGGTCTCCCAGTCCCACTTGGGCAGCATGCCCTCCCGCATGGCCTCCATCGGGATGGCCTCGGTGCGCACCATGGTGAGCATCGACCGTTCGCGGAAGTCGGGCTTGCAGGGGGCGAACCCGAACCCGCAGTTGCCCAGCACCACCGAGGTGACGCCGTGCCAGCTCGAGATCGAGCACCACGGATCCCACCGGACCTGAGCGTCGTAGTGGGTATGGAGGTCGATGGCGCCGGGAGCCACGTAGCAGCCGCCGGCATCGATCACCTTGTCCGACGGGGCTTTGGCCCGGCCGCCGATCTGGGCGATCTTGCCGTCCTTGATCCACAGGTCACCGCGGTACTTCGGCACCCGGGTGCCGTCGACGATGGTGCCATCCTTGATATGGACGTCGAATGTGTCCACTGTTCGAACCCCCTAGTTGTTCGATCTGCTAAGCATCAACACTACTTCCGGCTTGTGGAGCGGGAAAAACTCGCGAGCGGGATTCGTGTGGGGGCCGCCTACAGCTCCGCTGCCGCGTGGTCCAGGAGCGTGGCGTACTTGGCCCGGGCGGCCTCGGCCCGGGTGGGCAGGTGGCCACGGGGAAACAGGCCGTCGTGGGGCTGGTACTCCTTCAGCACCTGGCGGGCCACCACCACCTTGTGGGTCTCGGTGGGCCCGTCGGCCAGGGCCAGCATCTCGGCCGTCACCATCCACGACGAGAACGGCATCTCGTTCGACATGCCCAGCGAGCCGTGCAGGTGCATCGCCCGCTGCACGATGTCGTACATGACCTTGGGCATCAGGGCCTTGATGGCCGAGATGTCCTTGCGCACGGCCTTGTAGTCCTTGTGCTTGTCGATCAGCCAGGCGGTGCGCAGCACCAGCAGGCGGAACTGCTCGATCTCGATCCAGGAGTCGGCGATCCGCTCCTGGGTCATCTGCAGCGAGCCCAGCGGCCCGGTGCGAGTCTGGCGGGTGAGGGCCCGCTCGCACATCATGTCGAACGCCTGACGGACCTGGGCGATCGTGCGCATGGCGTGGTGGATGCGGCCCCCGCCCAGGCGGGTCTGAGCGATCACGAACGCCTGGCCTTCGCCCCCCAGCACATGGTCGGCCGGCACCCGCACGTTGTCGTAGTGGATGTAGGCGTGGCTGCCCTCCTCCTCCGGCTCGGTGCCGACACCCACGTTGCGGATGATGTTCACCCCCGGCGTGTCGGCCGGGACGATGAACATCGACATGCCCTGGTAGGCGCTGATGTCGGGGTTGGTCACCGCCATGACGATGAGGAACTCCGAGTATCGGGCGTTGGACGAGAACCACTTGTGGCCGTTGATCACCCACTCGTCGCCGTCGCGCACCGCCGAGGTGGTGAACAGCGTGGGGTCGGCCCCGGCGTGGGGCTCGGTCATCGAGTAGCACGACGAGATCTCGCCGTTCAGCAGGGGCTGGAGGTACTTGGCCTTCTGCTCCTCGGTGCCGTAGTGGGCCAGGATCTCGGCGTTGCCCGAGTCCGGCGCTTGGCAGCCGAAGATCGTGGGGGCCCACCGGGAGCGGCCGAGGATCTCGTTCAGGAGCGCCAGCTTCACCTGGCCGAAACCGGGGCCGCCCAGCTCGGGGCCGAGGTGGCAGGCCCACAGGCCCTGGTCCCGCACCTGCTGCTGGAGGGGACGGGCCACGGCCATGGCCCGTTGGTCACTCTTGTCGTACGGGTTACCCAGCACGAGGTCGAGCGGCTCCACCTCGTTGCGCACGAACTGGTCGGCCCAGTCGAGCAGTTGCTGGTACTCGGGATCGGTCTCGAAGTCCCACGCCATTGGTTCAGCCTCTTCCTACGAACGGCATCTCGGTGGCCATCACGGTCATGAACAGCACGTTGGCCTCGGGCGGCAGGTTGGCCATGTAGACCACGGCCCGACCCACATCGTCGGCGGCCATACGGGCCTCGGCCCGGACGGACCCATCGGCCTGCGGCACCCCTTCGGCCATGCGGGCCGTCATCGGGGTCTCGGCGTTGCCGATGTCGATCTGGCCGCAGGCGATCCCGTGGGGGCGGCCGTCGAGCGCCAACGACTTGGTGAGCCCGGTCATGGCGTGCTTGGTGGAGGTGTAGGCCGCCGAGTTGGGCCGGGGGGTGTGGGCCGAGATCGACCCGTTGTTGATGATCCGGCCCCCGTTCGGGCTCTGACGCTTCATCTGGCCCATGGCGGCCCGGGCGCACAGGAAGGCGCCGTTGAGGTTGAGGTCCACCACCTTGCGCCATTCGTCGAACGTGAGCTCGTCGAACGGCTTGGGGGCGCCGCCCCGGCCGGCGTTGTTGAACAGCATGTCCACCCGGCCGAACCGCTCGACAGTGACGGCGAACAGGCGCTCGACGTCGTCCTCCTTGGACACGTCGGCCACTACGGCCAAGCCGTCGCCACCCCCGCCGGCGGCGGTCATGGCGGCCACCGTCTCGTCCAGCGGCTCGGGCCGGCGCCCGGCCACGACCACCGACCAGCCGTCGGCGGCCAGGCCGAGGGCGGCGGCCCGGCCCACGCCGGTGCCGCCCCCCGTGATCACTGCGATCTTCGACGTCATAGGGCCCCGACCTTACTCCCGGAGGGCGGAGCCCAGCCCGCCCTCACCCCGTTATCAGCGGGAACAGGTTGTCGGCGCCGGCCGACTCGGCCATGCGGCCCACCCGGGTGGCCCACTCGTTGGGGGCGGCCCACTCCTGGCGCCACGACCACAGCCGCCTCGAGAGGTGGTGCAGGGCGTACTCCTGGGTCATGCCCATGGCGCCGTGGGCCTGGTGGGCCCAGCGGGTGGCGGTGGAGGCGCAGCCCTCGGCGATGGTACGGGCCGAGGCGATCTGGAACGTGGCCCCGGCGAAGTCCCGCGAGGCGTCGCGGGCCGCCACCTGGGCCGCCATCTTGGTGATGGCGGCGTCCTGCGCCCCCCACACGAGGTGCTGCTGCACGGCCTGGAACCGCGCCACCGGCCGGCCGAACTGCTGGCGCTGCTCGGTGTACTCGACGGTCAGCCTGCTCATGGCCTCGAGGGCCCCCGCCATCAGCATCACCCTGCTCAGTGCCCCCCGCAACCGCAGGTTGTCGGCCGTGGCGTCGGCCGCCGGCACCCCCACCGAGTCGGCCGGCACGGTCACCCCGGTGAGGTCGACGTCGTCGCGGGGCTCGCCGGCCAGGTTGGTGCCGGGGCGCACGGCGCCCGAGCCACCGGGGATCGACACCACCCGGGGGCCGTCGGCCGTGCCCACCAGGGCGGCGATCCGGTCGGCCCGTCGGGCCCAGGGCACCCGGGCGGCGATGCCGGCCAGGGCCACCGAGCCGTCGCCGTTGAGGGTGGCCGACAGACTGTCGCCGGTGGCGCCCGGCACCACGCTCACCGGCCCGTCGGGCACGGTGAGGCCGGCGCCGGCCAGCAGCCAGCCGCCGAGGATGCCGGTCTCGGCCAGCGGAATGGGCGCGGCGTGGGTGCCGGCGGCCAGCAGCACGGCGCAGGCGTCGGCCAAGGTGCCGCCGGAGCCGCCGGCCGTGTCGGGCACGCCGATCCAGGCGAAGCCGGCCTCGGCCACGGCGTCCCAGATGGCGGGGGCCCAACCATCGGCCTCGGCCTTCTGCACGGCCTCGAAGCTGCACACGCCGGCGAAGAGCCGGTAGGCGGAGTCGACGAGCAGCTCGTCGACCATCCCGGGATCGGTGGTGGGATCGGTGGCCGTCATGCGCGCAGTCCCTTCGAGGCGACGGAGCGGAGCACCTCGACGGTGCCGCCCCGGATGGTGAACGACGGGCCGGTGAGGATGGCCTTGGCCAACAGGCGTTGGTAGAGCAGCATCGAGCCGGGATCGGGCTCCTCCTCCACGAACTCCAGCAGCCGCAGCAACACGTCCTGCTCGAACCGGGTGCCCATCTCCTTGACCAGCGCCGCCTCGATGGAGGGGGCCTGGCCGGTGTCGATCATACGGGCCACGGTGAAGCTCATGTTGTGGAGGCCGAAGAAGCGGGCCGTGGCCCAGCCCAGCACTTCGGCCGCCCGGTCTTCCAGCGAGGTGCCGGCGTGGTGGCGCATCAGCTCCTCCACCACGCCGTAGGCGCTGAGCCAGCGGTCGGGGCCGCCCCGCTCGTAAGCCATCTCGGTGGTGTTCTGGGCCCATCCCATGCCCAGCTCGCCCACCACGTTCTCGTCGGGGACGAACACGTCGTTGAACACGACTTCGTTGAAGCCGGGGCTGCCGTCGAGGAACGGGATGCCGTTCTTCTCCAGACCCTCCGAGTTGAGGTCGACCAGCAGCTGGCTCAGGCCCTGGTGCTTGTTGCCGTCCTCCATGGGCGAGGTGCGGCACAGCACGACGAACCAGTCGTTCTCGTGGGCCCCGCTGGTCCAGATCTTGGTGCCGTTGAGGAGCCAGCCCCCCTCGGCCCGGGTGGCCCGGGTGCTGACCGACGCCAGGTCGGAGCCGGAGTCGGGCTCGCTCATCCCGATGGAGAACCCGAGCTCGCCCCGGCAGATCGGTGGGATGAAGCGCTCCTTCTGGTCGTCAGTACCGAACTTGAGGATGACCGAGGCGGTCTGGCGGTCGGACACCCAGTGGTAACCGACGGGGGCCCCGGCCCGCAGCAGCTCCTCCACCACGATGAAGCGGTCGACGGCGTTGCGGTCGTGGCCGCCGTAGCGCTTGGGCATGGCCATCCCCACCCAGCCCCGCTCGGCCAGCTTCTTCGAGAACTCCTTGTTCTTGCCGGCCCCCATGCCCAGGGCCCGGTCGTTGCCGGGCGTGTTGTCGCCGGTAGGCATCTCGGCCGCCAGGAACTCCCGGACCTCGGCCTGGAGCGCCCGTTCGGCCGGCGTCATCTCCGTCGGTGTGAACCTCATAGCCATAGCGTGAACCTCATCGCCAGGCAGTCTCGCGCAGCTGCGCAGTCGAGGTGTAGTGGCCGCAACGTCGGCCATCTGCGCGACGGAACAGCGCCCCACCACTGAACTGCGTCGCGAAAGCCCCCGAAATCCGTGGAAAACGCGACGCAGTTCGGTTGGAGGGCGCGGTTTCCGTCGCGCAGTTCGAGGGGGCGAAGCGGCGCGCCAGGGGCTCGGCTCAGGGGCGGGTGAAGCGGCGGCGGGGTACGGCCCGGCCCTGGCCCGGGGCCCCGACGACCTCGGTGCGGGTGCCGTCGGCCGAGGCCCGGGCCACCACCTGGCCCCGGCTCAGCACCACGGCCGGCCAGCCGGTGGTCTCCCAGCCGTCGTAGAGCGACCAGCCGGCCTTCGACTCCATCGACGGCCCGTCGACCACCCGGGTGGCGGTGGGGTCCCACACCACGATGTCGGCGTCCGACCCGGGGGCGATGGTGCCCTTCCGGGGGTACAGGCCGAACAGCTTGGCCGTCTGGGTCGAGGTCACCTCGACGAAGCGGGCCACCGACAGCCGCCCCTTCGCCACCCCCTCGCTCCACAGCAGCGGCAGCATGACCTCCAGCTCGGCCATCCCCTGGCGCAGGTCGGCCGCCTTGAGCGACGGGTCGAGCTTCTGGTCCATCGTCCAGGGAGCGTGGTCGGTGCAGATGGTGCTGACCGAGCCATCGGCCAGGCCGGCCCACAGGGCCTCCCGGTCGCTGTCGGCCCGCAAGGGGGGTGCCCCGGCGTACTTGGCTCCGTCGGGCTCGGCGTAGCGGTCCCGGTTGAGGTGGAGGTAGATCGGCCGGGTCTCGACGTAGAGGGGAAGGCCCCGGGCCCGGCCGGCCCGGCAGGCGTTGAGGGCGGCCTCGCTCGACAGGTGCACCACGTAGGTGGCGGCCCCGGTGGTGGCGCAGTAGCCCACGGCCCGCTCGGTGGAGATCCGCTCGGCCTCCACCGGCCGGCTCTCGGGGTAGTAGCGGGCGTCGTCGAGGCCGGCCTCGGCCAGGGCGGCCCCGCAGCAGTGCATGATGGCCGGGTCCTCGCAGTGGACCATCACCACCGTGCCGGCGGCGGCCGCCGCCTGCATGGCCCGCAGGTAGCCGTCGACGTTGCGGTCGAAGCGGCGGAACGACAGGAACACCTTGATGCTGGTGTGGCCGGCGGCGGCCAGCGTCTCGATCGACGCCACCTCCGACGGCTCGGGGTTCATCAGGACCGGGTGGAGGAACCAGTCGACCACGGCGTTGGCCTCGGCATCGGCGGCGTCGCGGGCCACGCCGTCGGCCATGGGCTGGCCCCCGTGGGGGAAGGCCATGTTGCCGACGGTGGTGATGCCGCCGGCGGCCGCCGCCCGGGTGCCGACGGTGAAGTCGTCGGTCCAGGAGTA
>CADEDH010000008.1:3925-22614 GCA_902826025.1 uncultured Actinomycetes bacterium | reverse complement strand
TGCCGCCGGCGGCCGCCGCCCGGGTGCCGACGGTGAAGTCGTCGGTCCAGGAGTACAGGCCGGGACCGGCCGGGGTGAGGTGCACGTGGGCGTCGATCCCACCCGGCAGCACGTAGCGGCCGGTGGCGTCGATCTCGTCGGGGGCTGTCATGTCGCCCCCCAGCTGGGCGATCACGCCGCCGCTGATGCCGACGTCCATGACAGCCCCGGTGACCACCGTGCCACCCCTGATGATCGTGTCCATGTCGCTCACGGGCGCCAGCCTGTCACATCCCGCCGTCTGTCACATCGGGGAGCGACGTTGTACCTTGCCGGCGTGAGCGACTCCCCCCTCTCCCCTGTCCCCAGCTTCGACCATCGCAACACCGCCCTGCCCGGCCTCGTGGCCTGGGCCGTGGACGCCTGGGGCGACCGGCCGGCCATCGTCGATGCCGGCGACCACAGCGGGGGCCGGGTCACGCTCAGCTACACCGAACTGGGCCGTCGGATCGACGACGTGGCCCGGGCTGTGGTGGCCTCCGGCGTGGGGCCGGGCGACACGGTGGCCCTGTGGGCCCCCAACTGCTGGCAGTGGGTGGCGGCCGCCCTGGGGGCGGCCCGGGCCGGGGCAGTGCTGGTGCCGGTCAACACCCGGTTCAAGGGCGGGGAGGCGGCCTATGTGCTGGCCAAGGCCCGGGTGAAGGCGTTGTTCATCATCGACGGCTTCCTCGACACCGACTATTCCGGGTCGCTCACCGGCCACGACCTCCCCCATCTGACCGACGTGGTCGACCTCGTGACCGAGCTCGACGCCTTCGTGGCCCGCGGTCAGGGGCCCGACCGGGATGAGCTGCAGGCCGAGGTGGAGCGGCGTACCGCTGCCGTCGGGCCCATCGACATCGGGGCCATCATGTTCACGTCCGGCACCACCGGCCATCCCAAGGGGGTGCTGGTGCGGGGTGGGGCCATCATCCAGGCCTTCTTCGGCTGGAAGGAGACCCTGGGGGTGGTCCCCGGCGACCCGTACCTGCTGGTGAACCCGTACTTCCACGCCTTCGGGTTCAACTCCGGCATCGTGGTCTGCCTGATGACCGGGGCCTGCAACGTCCCGGTGGCCGTCTACGACCCCACCGAGGTGCTGGCCATCATCGAACAGGAGCGGATCGCAGTCTTCCCCGGCCCCCCGGCCCTGTTCCAGGGGATGCTCAACCACCCCGACCTCGACCGCTACGACATCTCGTCGCTCCGGGCCTGCCTCACCGGGGCCGCCACCATCCCCACCGAGATGGTGATCGCCATGCGGGACCGGCTCGGGTTCGAGCGCATCGTGACCGCCTACGGGATGACCGAGACCTCGGGCATCGCCGCCTACACCCGGTCCGACGACCCGCCCGAGGTCATCGCCTCCACGTCGGGCTGCGCCGCGCCCGACGTGGAGCTACGGGTGGTGGACGACGCCGGGGCCGAGGTGGCCCGAGGCGCCGAGGGCGAGTTGCTGGTGCGGGGTTACGTGGTGACCCCCGGCTACCTCGACGACCCGGAGCAGACGGCCGAGGCCATCGACGCCGATGGCTGGCTCCACACCGGCGACATCGCCGTGATGGACGCCAACGGCTACATCGACATCACCGACCGCAAAAAGGACATGTTCATCGTCGGCGGGTTCAACGCCTACCCGGCCGAGATCGAGCGGATGATGGTGGAACATCCCCTGGTGGGCCTGGTGGCGGTGATCGGGGTGCCCGACGACAGGCTGGGCGAGGTGGGGGCGGCCTTCGTGGTACCCAGCCCCGATGGCCAGCCCGACGAGGCCGAACTCCTGGCCTGGTGCCGGGAGCGGATGGCCAACTACAAGGTTCCCCGCCATCTGTGGGTGGTTGACGACCTGCCTCTCACCGCCTCCAACAAGGTCCGAAAGCCCGAGTTGCGCCAGCAGGCCGTCGATTTGCTGGCCGGCAGCTGATACCCCTCGTTCGACCTGACCGGCGGTCCCTCCGGTCATATGATGTCGGCCAGCGTCGGGCGCCAGAACGAGGTTCGGAGGGACCATGGATCTGAAGTGGCGGATCGGATCGGTCACGATCACGTCGGTAACCGAGTCGGAGACGCCAACGTCGCCCCGGTTCTTGTTCGGGGGCCTCGACAAGGCCGGCGTGCTGGCCCGGGCCGAGAAGGCGCGCTGGCTCCGACCCCATTTCGTGAGCCAGGACGGCTACCTCCTGCAGAAGATCCAGTGCCTCATCATCGATACCGGCGACCACCGCATCGCGGTCGACACCTGCATCGGCAACGACAAGGCCCGGCACAACGAGCTGTGGAACCATCTCCAGGGCCCGTTCCTGGAAGACATGACGAAGGCCGGCTATCCACCCGATTCCATCACCCACGTGGTCTGTACCCACCTCCACGTGGACCATGTGGGATGGAACACCCGCCTGGTCGACGGAGCCTGGGTGCCCACCTTCCCCCACGCCCGTTACCTGTTCGTCGATACCGAATACGAGCACTGGCGCAGCGCCCCCGGCCTGTTCGGCACCGAGGACGTGTTCGGCGACTCGGTGGCCCCGATCGTGGAGGCCGGCCTGGCCGAGATGGTGGCGATCGACCACGAGCTGAGCGACTCGGTCCGCTTCCAGCCCACCACCGGCCACACGCCGGGCCACATCTCGGTGGTGGTCGAGTCCGACGGGGCCCGGGCCATCATCACCGGCGACATGGTGCACAGCCCCCTCCAGATCGCTGATCCCGACCTGTGCTCCAGCTTCGACACCGACTCCGAGGCGGCCCGCGCCACCCGGCGCGCCGTGTTCCCCGGGTGGGCCGACGGTGAGACCATGGTGATCGGCACCCACTTCGGCTCGCCCACCGGTGGCACGATGCACCCCGACGGAGACGGCTACCGTCTCCAGGTGTGACCCAGGATCCACATCTCCGCCGTATCAGCGCCGACGAGATCGACACCGCGTCGGTCGATGCCGCCCTCGGTACCACCCGGGCCGTGCGGCGACGCCTTGATCTCGCCCGCCCCGTCGACCTCCAGATCATCCACGACTGCATCGACGTGGCCGAGCAGGCCCCAACCGGGGGCAACCAGGGCAGCCGGCGCTGGCTGGTGGTGCGTGACCCCGCCCTGAAGGACCGCCTGGCCGAGCTGTACCTGGCCACCGCCGGCAACTGGATGATCGAGCACCGGGACCGCCTCGCCGGCACCGGCCACCCCAACGAGGCGGTGATGGCCTCGGCCGCCCACCTGGCCGAGCACCTGGCCCAGGTGCCGGTGCTGGTGATCCCCACCATCATCGGCCGCCACGACGGCAGCGGCCGCCCCGGCCTGTTCGACTCGGTGCTCCAGGCCGCGTGGAGCTTCTGCGTGGCCCTGCGGGCCCGGGGCCTCGGCACCACCTGGACCACCGCCATCCTGGGGGCGGAGGACGAGATGGCCGAGCTGCTGGGCGTCCCCGGCGGGATCACCCAGGTGGCGCTGCTGCCCGTGGCCTGGACGCTCGGCACCGAGTTCGGCCCGGCGCCCCGGTACCCGGCCCGGGAGATCACCTGGCACGACCGCTGGGGATGTACGTGGGAGCGGGGTCCGAGCGACCCGCCCACGCTGGCCGACGGGCCGGGGATGACCGTCGAGGCCGACGTGAAGGCGTCGGTGCAGCGGGTATGGGGCCTGGTGACCGACATCGATCTCCCGGCCCGGTTCTCCACGGAGTTCCTGGGGGCGACCTGGACGGGCGGCGCCACCGGCCCCGCTCCGGGGGCCACGTTCGAGGGCCGCAACCGCCATGCGGCCATCGGCGAGTGGTCGGTCCCCTGTTTCGTCGACGTGTGCGAGCCGGAGCGGGCGTTCGGCTGGTGCACCTCGAACCCCGACAATCCGGGGGCCCGCTGGCGCTTCGAGCTGGAACCGATCGCCGGCTCGGTGCGGCTCCGTTTCCGCCTACTGCTCGGCCCCGGCCCATCGGGGATCTCCGGCGCCATCGAGGCCATGCCCGACAAGGAGCCCCGGATACTCGCCCGGCGGGTGGCCGAGCACCGGGCCAACATGCAGGCCGTCCTCGACGGCATAAAGGCCCTGGCCGAAGCCTGACCCCCGTTCTTGCACGTCTAACTCGCGCTCAGCGCGAGTTAGACGTGCAATTTCGGCTGGGTCAGAAGGTGAAGCGGAGGCCGCGGGCGGCCTTGTCGCCCCACAGGGCGTCACCGGTCCAGGAGATCCGACCCTCGTCGATCACGGCCTGGGGGTCGATCCGGCCGCAGGCCAGCTGGATGAACGTGGTGGAGTCGGAGGTGACGGTGACCGTGGGGTCGTCGAGGTGGTCGACCTTGGTGGCCCGGCCGTCGACCTTGGCGTAGATCGTGCGTTCCAGGGGGCCGGTGAGGTGGAAGGCGATCGAGTGGCCGTCGGGAAGGCCCACCCTCTTGCCCACGATGAACCCGATCGAGTTGTGGACCTCGTCGAGCGACATCTCGGCCGCCGGGCCGCCGTCGTCGGTGGCCCGGCCCAGCGGGTAGGTCATGTCCCGCTGGTGGACCCACAGGTCGAACACCCGGATGTCCATGAACCGGTGGTAGGTGCCAGGGCCCACCGGGGTACCGCAGGGGCGGGCGAAGCTCTCGTCGGTGGCTGCGGCCAGCTCCTCCCGACGCCGGTCGAGGATCGAGCGGACCCGGGCCACGAGCTCGTCGCTCGACCATCCCTTGCTCTCGGCCACGAACGGCGGGATCTTGTCGAACGGCGGCGGGTCGTCGGATCCGGTGGGATTCCAGCCGATGAGCGCGTTCTCGATCCCGGCCGAGTGGGTGACCACGCCCCGGATGTTCCAGTCGGGACACAGCGACTGAACCTTCCAGTCGGCTTCGGCCAAGCCGCCGATCAGCTCCTCCAACTCGTCGAAGCAGTGGTTCAGGTTGGAGATGGTCTCGGCGCGGGTAGCCATGGCCTGCCTTTCGGTTGATCTCGAATCCTGCCAGGCCGAGCCGGCGGCGGCAATCCCCCTGCTAGCGTCGCCGGCCATGGGCGTGCGACGGCGGGCGGCGGTGCTCGTTCTCAACTCGATCGTGGTGCTGGCGGCGTGCAGCTCGGGCGGCGCCGACACCGCAGCCGGCGGTGGCGACCCCACCGCCTCCAGCCCGGTGGCGGCTCCCGACGCCGAGACGCCGGTGGTGGGCGGGTCGGGCGTCCCGGCGCCCACGCTCCCGGGGGCCAGCGGCGCCACCGGGCCGACCCTCCCCAGCGGCACGGTCCCGTCGGCGTCGGCTCCGATCGCCTCGACGCCGTTGGCCGGCGGGGCGCCGAGCGGGGCCCCAGCCGGGGCGCCGGGTGGGGCGCCAGCACCCCCCGGGGTCGATGCCGACGAGCTCACTGGCAAGGCGTTGGAGGAGTACCTGGCCCGTCGCTACGAAGCCTATTGGGACGCCTTCGACGCCGCCCGGACCCACCCCACGGCGAGCCCGGCAGCCGACTTCCCCGAGTTGGCCGAACTGGCCGACGGCACCCAGCTCGACACCAGCCACCAGAGCATCGCCGACCTGGCGGCGGCGGGCGAGGCCACAAAGGAACCGGCGGAGCCCGCCATCGGCGGCACCGACGCCGCCACCGAGCACCGGGTCCGGGTGGACCGGGTCGACGGGGCGGCGGCCGAGCTGACGGCCTGCGTCGTCAACGACGACGTCCGCTACGCCGTGGGCTCGGGCCAGGTGGTCGACGCCGGAGTTCGCACCGTCCGTTCCACCGCCACCATGGCGCGCGGTGAAGGCGGGCAGTGGAAGCTGATCCGCAGCCAGGCCGTCTCGATCGACGACGGGGTCACCGGCTGCTGGGCGGGCGCCGACTACCCCTACTGATCAAGCGTCAGGAAGCGCTGGCGCCGCCGTCGACGGTGACCACGGTGCCCGACACGTAGCCGGCCCGGTCGGAGGCCAGGAAGGCCACCACGTCGGCCACCTGGTCGGCCCGGCCCGGGGGCGGGTCGAGAGGGATCAGCTCGTCCCAGCGCTCGGGGTTGCCCCACCGCTCGCCCGCCGCTCGTCGCAGCATGACCTCCAGCCGGTCGGTCATGATCAGGCCGGGGTTCACCCCCACCACCCGGACCCCGTGCTCCAGCGACCTGGTCCCCAGGGCCCGGGTGAACCCGACGAGGGCCGAGTTGCCGGTGGCCCCCACGATGTAGTCGGGCCGGGGCCGGAGGGCAGCGGCCCCGATCACGTTGACGATGACGCCGTGCCCCCGGGCTTCCATGCGGGGCAACACCAGGCGGGCCAGGTTGATGTAGCCGAACACCTTCAGCTCCCACGCCGCCCGCCACGAGGCGTCGCTGACTGCGTCGAGCTCGCCGGGCGGGATGGCCCCGGCGTTGTTGATCAGGATGTCGATGTCGCCCACCACGTCGATCAGGGCGGCCTGGCGGGCCGGCACCGACAGGTCGGTGGCGTGGCTGCTGACCCCCACCCGGAACTGGGTACGGATGGCTTTCACCGCCGCCTTGAGGAGGTGGACGTCTCGGCCGACCAGGGCCACGTCGCAGCCCTCAGCCGCCAGCGCCAGGGCGCAGGCGAAGCCGATGCCCCGCGAGGCGCCGGTGATCAGCGCCCGTCTACCGGCCAGCCCGAGATCCATGCACCCACAAGGTACAGGGCCGGGTCGGGGTAGAGCCCCGGCGGCCCGACTGTCAGCCGGTGCCGATGCCGTCGCCCTTGGCATCGAGCACGTACCAGGCGTCGTTGAGCGTCTGGCCGTTGACGTCGCCGGGGGCCTTGTCGTTCACGAAGTAGTACAGGGGCCACTGGTTGTAGGTGGCCTGCACCGAGCCGTCGGTCCGGGTGGTGGTGCCCAGCAGGCTGGCGTCGAGGCCGGCGCCCACGCCGTCGGCTTCGCCCGTCACCGGCCAGGCCGCCTCGCACTTGTCGTAGCACGTGCTCTCGCCCTGCTTGTCCGGGAGGAACAGATACAGGGCGTTGCCCTCCCCGTCCACGAGGATCTTGCCCAGGCTGGAGTCGGCCAGGGCGATGGTGCCCGGCGTCTCGGGGAACACCCTGGCGGCGGCGGTGGTGGTGGCACCGCCGGCGGCCGTGGTGGACGAGCTGGCGGCGGCGACGGTGGTGGAGGCCGCCTTCGCCGTGGTGGTGGTGGCCTCCGAGGCGGCCGTGGTGGCAGCGGAACCGCCGGTGGTGGCGGTGTCGTCGCTGCTGCTGCCGCAGGCGGCGACGATCAGGGCCAGCGCCAGGGCGGCGGCCGCGGCTCGAATGTCGGGCATGACTGTCTCCATCGGTCGGGAACGATCTCCGGTCGATGGCGATATACGGGGCAGAGGCCCCGAGGGTTCACTATTTCGCCCGATCGAGGCTCACGGCCGACGTGGCATCAGGCGGAAAAGGCGACCTTGGCCGTGCCCATCACACCGGTGCGACCATCCTCGGCCGTCAACGTGAGATCGACCTCGACCACCCGCTCGTCGTCGTCGACGTCGGTGACGGCGCCGCTGATGGTGGGGGTGGTGCCCACCACAACGTGGCCCCGGAACACCGTGTCGAGCGACAGGATCCGGCAGCCGGGAGCCCAGCGATGGATCATCGTGGCCAACAGGGCCTGGCTCATGATGCCGGGCACCAGGGCACCGGGCAGGCCCTCCTTGCGGGCGAACTCGTGGTCGGTGAACCGGGGGAAGTTCATGTGGGCGGCCTTGGTGAACTCCACCACCCGCTCCATGGAGATGTCGGGGTGCTCCGCCGGCAGCTCGTCGCCCAGCTCCACGTCTTCGAATAGCATTGCTCTCTCCTCGGGCTCTGTCCTCGGGGGCCGGCGGCCGGGTCAGGGGTTGCGGATCATCTTCCAGTCGACCATCGAGACCGGCTCGTCGTTCTGGTTGACGAAGCTCATCCGCTGCACGATGAACGTCATGGTGCCGGAGCGGCCGGTCTTCTCGTAGATGTCGGCGATGGTGGCCGACGCCTTCAGCCGGTCGCCGGGGCGGATCGGCTGCTGGATCACCACCGCCTTGCCTCCGTCGATGCCTCGAGGCCCGCCGATCTTGGGGAAGTCCTCGGGCAGCACCCGGCGCGACACGAGCGACGCAGTGAACGTGGGGTGGGCCTGGAAGTCGGGGTTCGACGGGTCGGTGAACCGGGGATCGGTCTCCCCTACCGACTCGGCCCAGGCCAGCATCTTGTCCTGCTCGGCGGTGAAGGTGGCGGTGTCGAACACGAACCCCACGTACTTCGCCTTGGCCTCCTGCACCTCGGTGCTGGCCGGTTCGGTGCCCTCGGTGTCGCTCACGATCGTTCCTTCCTCGTCTCGGGCCTCATACGGGCTCTCGCAGGCTCACGGCCCGGAACCGGCCCCCGTAGAGGGCGGCCACCAGGCCATCGATGTCGGTGACGGTGTCGTCGAACTCGGTGGCGCAGAAGCCGATCCGGCTCACGATGTGGCTGTCGCTGCCGCCGAAGCCCCGGTAGCCGTGCTCGGCCGCCTTCTCCACCGACAACTCGTCTTCGCCGGGGATCGAGCCGCCGTTCAGCACCTCGACGGTGTGCACGGCGTCCACCACTCCCTTGCGCTCGTAGTGGGCGAACAGGCCCACGTTGCGCCGGCCCGGGTGGCAGGGAGCGGCGAACGCCCCGCACCGCTCGGCCGCCGCCAGCACCTCGGGCAGCGGGTTGTCGATCCGGGCGAAGTCGAAGCTGTTCACCAGGTCCTCGTTGACCCCGAACACCAGCACGTGGCCGTAGTCGGTCTCCACTTCGCTGGCCTTCAGGATCACCAGACCGTACCGGTCTTCCAGGTCGCGGTAGTCCGACGTGTCGTCCCACTGCCGGTGCTCGGTGAGCACCATCCCGTCGAGCGGGAGCTCTTTCTTGCGGATCCACTGGCAGTAGTTGTCGACCTTGGCCCGACCGTCGTCGGACCGGACCGAGTGGGTGTGGAGATCGAGGATCATACGGGGGTGAAGCGGGGTACGGCGAAGGCCTCGCCGTCGTCGCGCTCCTGGGTGGCGAAGTCGGCGGTCACCTTCATCCCGATGATGACGGTGTCGGGGTCGCAGCCCACGATGTTGGTGAGCACCCGGGGCCCTTCCTCCAGCGTGACGTAGGCCATCACGTAGGGGCAGGCCTCGGCGAAGCCCTTGGCCATGTTCTGGTTGGTGACGGTGAAGGTGTACACCGTGCCCCGGCCGCTGGCCACGAAATGCTCGATGTCGCCCGACAGGCAGGTGGCGCACACGCCCCGGGGCTTGTGCTGCACGGTGCCGCAGGAGCGGCAGCGCTGGAGCACGATCTCGCCCCGGCCGGCGCCCTCCCAGTAGCCCCGGGTCTCCCAGGATGCGTTGGGCAGCGGGTGTTGGATCTCGGCCATCATTCGACCCCCAGGATCAGTGTCGCGCCGGAATGCTTGTCGCCGATCGTGCCACCGGTGCCGTGCACGCAGGCCAGTCGGGCCCCCTGCACCTGGCGTACGTCGCCCTCGCCCCGCAGCTGCTTGGTGGCCTCGATCACGAGGAAGATGCCCCGCATGCCGGGGTGGTTGGAGCTGAGGCCCCCGCCGTCGAGGTTGAGGGGAAGCGCACCCCCCAGCTTGATGCGGCCGCCGCTCACGAAGTCGCCGCCCTCGCCCGGCTGGCAGAACCCGAGGTTCTCCAGCGTGGCCAGCACGGTGATGGTGAACGAGTCGTACAGCATGGCGAAGTCCATCTCGGCCGGCGTGAGGCCGGCCCGGCCGAAGGCCTTGGCCCCCGACTGCTTGGCCGCGATCGTGAGCAGGTCGGGGCTGCCGATCTCCTGGTGGACGGCGGCCTCGCCGGCGCCCAGCACGATCACCGGCTTCTTGGCCAGGTCCCGGGCCCGCTCCAGTGAAGTGACGATCACGGCGCCGCCGCCGTCGGAGATGATGCAGCAGTCGAGCAGGTGCAGCGGGGTGGAGATCACCCGGCTCGACATGACGTCGTCCACCGTGATCGGCTGGCGCATCTTGGCGTTGGGGTTCATCGAGGCGTGGTGGCGGGCCGCCACCGCGATCTCGGCCAGTTGCTCCGACGTGGTGCCGTAGCGGTTCATGTGGAGCTGGGCGTACAGGGCGTAGCTGCCCACGGTGGTCATGCCGTAGGGGCTGATGAAGCTCTCGGCCGGGCCGGCCCCGCCCCGGCCCCCGGTGCCGATGGCCATCGACGACGAGGCGGCGGTGGAGCCGTAGAGCACGAGGGCCACCTCGCACAGGCCGGCGTTGATGGCGGCCGAGGCGTGGATCACGTGGGCCACGAACGACGAGCCGCCGATGTTCGTGCCGTCGAGGTAGTCGGGCTTGAGGTTCAGGTACTCGGCCAGGTCGATGATGCCCATGGCCCCCATGGTCATCGACGCCGCGAACAGGCCGTCGACGTCGCTGAGCTGGAGCCCCGCATCGTCAAGGGCGCCCTTGGCGCACTCGGCCATGATCTGGAACTCGGACTTGTCGGGGGAGAAACGCGACGGGTGCTCGTAGACCCCGGCGATGGCGAAGCGTCCGGCGATGCTCATCTCAACCCCTCCCGTTGCCTGCGCCGGCGTTGGCCGCCAGGAAGGCCGTGATCATGGCGGCCAGGGCCTCCGGTTGCTCCACGATGCCGTGGCGACCGGCACCGGCCAGCGTCTCGGTGGCTGCCTTGGGCAGCCGCCCGGCCAGGGCCCGGGCTGTATCGGCGGTGGCTGCGTCTTCGTGCTCGCCCACCACAATGAGCGTGGGCACGTCGGGCGCGGCGCCGGCGGACCAGGCGGCCTGGGCCCGGCGGGCCCCCAGGGTGGCTCGAGGATCGGTCTTGACCCAGTCGCCGAAGGCCCGCTGGTACACCGAGCGGTCGGTGTCGGGGGCGTACCCGCTGCGGTCGAACTCCCGGCGGGCCTTGCCCGACGTGATGGCGGCCAGCTGGGCGATGTCGGCCTCGATGTCGGCCGAATCGGTGGCTCCGCCCACCAGCACCAGAGCCTTGGCCCAGCCCGGGTTGGCGGCGGCGGCCTGCAGGGCCACGGCGGCGCCGAGGCTCCCGTTGGCCACCAGCACCGGGGCGGTGACGCCCCAGCCCGATGCCAGCTCGTGGAGCTGGGCGGCCATGGCGTCGACCGACCCGAGGGCGTCGAGGCCCCCGGAGCGGCCGTGGCCCGGCTGGTCGTAGGCCACCGGGCTGTGGTCGGCGGCCAGCGCGTCCATGAGGGCGGCGAACTGATTGCCGTTACCGCCGGCGTCGTGGAGGCACAGGATCGTCGATCCCCGGCTGGTGTCGGGCGGGGTTCCGGGCAGCGTCGTCGGGCCCCGATGATGAATCAGGGTGGCGACGCCGCCCACCGTGGTGTACTTCTGTGGCACGACGGGGACCGTATCGCACGGTGGGGTCGGAACTGAAGCTGGCGCCGCCGGTGGCTGGGACACGGGCGGCCGCCGACGGGCGAAATGGGGTACACCTGGAGCGCGCTCCGTAACCTTCGGTGCTGTGAACACCGAAGCGTTCGATCCCGATGCCGTCCCGATCAAGCCGGCTGCCACCGTCATCCCGCTGCGCGACGGCCCCGATGGTGTGGAGGTTCTCGTGCTCCGGCGCGACGAGAACCTGGCCTTCCACGGCGGCTCGTGGGTGTTCCCCGGGGGCCGGGTGGACGATCACGAGCTGGAGACGGCAGCCGGCGACGAGGGGGCGGCGGCCCGGGCCGCGGCCCGCCGCGAGGCGTACGAGGAGGCCGGGCTCAAGATCGACGAGGCCGACCTGGTGGAGCTGTCGCACTGGACCACGCCCAAGGGCCGCAACCGGCGGTTCGCCACCTGGTTCTTCGTGGTGGCGGCGCCCGACGGCGAGGTGGTGATCGACGACGGCGAGATACGGGCCTTCGAATGGCACACGATCGACGCCGCCATCAGTGGCTGCCAGGCCGGCGAGATCATGCTGGCCGGGCCCACCTACGTGAGCCTGCTCCGCCTCCGCCAGCACGCCACGGTGGCCGATGCCCTGGCCGCGGTGGCGGAGCGACCCAACGAGGTCTTCCTGCCCAAGCTGGTGAAGCAGAGCGACCTGACGTTCTCGGTCTACCAGACCGACCCGGCCTACCACTCGGGCGATCTCGACGCGCCCGGCCCCCGCCACCGCATGCAGATGCTGGCCGCCGGCTACCACTACGTCAACGACGCCGACCCGGTCTGAACCTCACGTCCTGGCACGGGCGGTGTGTCAGCTTCTAACGTTCGGGGGGTGACCGACGACGATCTGGCCCACCTCGACGCCACCGCCCAGGCCGAGCTGGTGCGCTCGGGTGAGGTGTCGCCCCGGGAGCTGGTGGAGGCGGCCATCACCCGCATCGAGGGCCTGAACCCCGAGCTCAACGCCGTCATCCACACCGACTACGACCGGGCCCTGGCCGCCGCCGCCCTCCGCCCGGCCGACGACGCCCCATTCGGCGGCGTGCCGTTCCTGCTGAAGGACATCGGGGCCAACCAGGCTGGGCTCCCCTACTGGGCCGGAAACCGGGCCCTCAAGGCCGCCGGCAACACCAGCGACACCGACACCGAGCTCGGCGCCCGCTTCCGGTCGGCCGGGCTGATCACGCTGGGCAAGACGAACCTGCCCGAGTTCGGCAGCTGCCCCACCACCCAGCCCCTCAGCTGCGGCCCGACGGCCAACCCGTGGGACCCCACCCGCTCCCCCGCCGGTTCCAGCGGCGGGGCGGGTGCCGCCGTGGCCGCCGGGCTGGTGCCGATCGCCCACGCCAACGACGGGGGCGGGTCCACCCGCCTCCCCGCCGCCTGGTGCGGCCTGGTGGGCCTGAAAACCACCCGGGGCCGGGTGCCCAGCCCCCACACCGTGTCGCGCCTGCTCAGCGAGCTGGTCGTCACCCGCACGGTGCGCGACACGGCCCGCCTCCTCGACGCCGTCCAGGGGGCCACGGCGGCCGATCTGTTCCACGCCACCCCACCGGAGGTGCCCTACGCCAGGGCCATGGACACCGACACCGGGCCCCTGCGGGTGGCGATCCTCACCGACGGCGGGGCGGTGGCCGTCGACCCCGACTGCGTGGCCGGGGTGGAGGCGGCGGCCCGGGCTCTGGAGGGGCTGGGCCACGGGGTGGAGCCGGTGGGCAGCGAGGTGCTGCTCGGCCCGGCCAGCGCCGTCAACGGCCGGCTGTGGATGGCCGGCATCGCCCGCCGGGTGCAGCAGGTGGGAGAGGTGCTGGGCCGTGCCCTCACGGCCGACGAGGTGGAGCCGTACAACTGGGCCGCCGCCGAGCGGGGCAAGCTGATGCCGGCCATCGACTGGGTGGCGGCCGAGGAGGCCCAGCAGCAGTGGTCCCACGCCGTGGTCGACTGGCTGGCCGGCTGGGACCTATTGGTGACACCCACCGCTGGCTGCCCCCCGATGGCCACGGCCGATCTCGTGCCGCCCACCGACAACCCGTGGCGGATCGGCCGCACCTACGGCCAGATCGGGCTGTTCACCCTGCCGTTCAACGTCACCGGCAACCCCGCCATCTCACTGCCCCTCCACACCACGGCATCGGGCCTGCCGGTGGGCGTCCAGCTGGTGGCGGCCATGGGCCGGGAGGATCTCCTGCTCCAGGTGGCGGCCCAGCTCGAGCAGGCCCTCCCCTGGGCCGACCGCCGTCCCGTCGTCCACGCCTGAGGGGCCGTCGCCAGCCCCTGGGTCGGCCCCGAGTCGCTCACGCGTCCGGTTCGGACGGTTCCCCGGTTCTCGGTGCACCACGCGCCGCCGGCGGTTCCTCCCGCAACAGGATTCTGGCGCTCCACGCACCGGGTGCGCCCGGCACCACGGGTGACGCCCTCAACACCGGGTGCGCCCGGCACCGGATCGGGGGGAGTTGTCGAACGGGAAGGGAGATGGGACCACAATCAGCCATCGGGATGGCGAATCTGTCACCCTGGGGGTATGGGTGTAGCCGCTCGACCGGGCAAGGTGGTCCGTGTCCGAGAGCCGGAGCTGGGCGACAGCGGCCCGATCGGCCGGGTACACGTGCGGGCCTGGCGAGAGGCGTACACCGGGATCATGGCGGCGTCGTTCCTCGATGGGCTCGACGAGGACGCCTGGGGCCGGGCCTGGCGTCAGCGGCTAGACCGCCGGGCCGCCGGCAGGGGCGAGCCTGGCATCGACCTCCTGGTGGCTGAGCGTCCGGAGGACGGGACCGTGGCCGGGATAGCCACCCTCGGCCCGGAACGGGACGGCGACGGCGAGGGCGAGGGCGCCCGAGGCGAGTTGTGGATGATCAATGTCGACCCCGGCTCCTGGGGCCGGGGGGTCGGCTCCGCCCTGCTCAGCGAGGTGGAGGCCCGGCTAGCGGTCCGGGGCTTCGGCGAAGCCGTGCTGTGGGTGGTGGCCGGCAACACGAGGGCCCGCCGGTTCTACCAGGCCCGGGGTTGGAGCCCCGACGGCACCTGCCGCCGGGAGGACATCGGCGGTCGCCCCGTCGACGAGTGCCGCTACACCAAGGCCCTCAGACGGTGAAGGCGGGGCCGTCGAAGCGGTCGACGGTGGTGAAGCTCTCCACCGGGAGCCGCTTGAGCTTCGACAGTTGTTTCGTCGGGTGCCCGAGCGGCACCATGGCCGCTACGGCGTGATGCTCGGGTAGTCCCAACAGCTTCTGCACCTCGGCCTCGGCGCCGGCCAGATAGGTGGTGAGCACCCCGCCCAGGCCGCGGCTGCGGGCCGCCAGCAGGATGTTCCACACGAACGGGTAGATCGACGCCCCGCTGATCACGCCCACCCGGGCCAGGTCCTTGTCGAAGCTGGCCACCCGGCCCAGGTCCACCGTGACCACCAGCACCACGGGGGCGTCGAGCATCTCGTCGACCCCAGGGAACGGCCGCATCTCCTGCTTGACGGCTTCCACGTCGATCGACGTTGGGTGCACCGCGTTCCACGGCGACTCCCCGGCCTGGGTCTGAGCCAGGTAGACCGACGTCGTGGGCAGGATCAGGGGCACGAACTGCTCCCGGATCGCCCGGTCCTTCACCACGATCACGTGCCAGCCCTGCCGGTTGCCCCCGTTGGGGGCGAAACGGGCCAGCTCCAGGATCTCGTGCACGGTCTCGTCGGTCACCGGTTCGTCGGTCCACGACCGGCACGAGAACGTGGTGCGCATCACCTCGTCGAGCTCCATCACTGCATCTCCCTTCCCGTCACCGGGCTCAGCGCCCCTCGAACGACGGGCTGCGCTTCTCGACGAAGGCGGCGATGCCCTCGCGGCCGTCGTGGGTGGCCATGGCGGCCGAGATCACGGCCCCTTCCAGCTCCCCCGCCGTCTCCAGGCTCGACTCGAACCCGGCGTAGACCAGGCGCTTGGCCTGTCCCAGGGCCCAGGCCGGGCCCGACGCGAACTGCTGAGCCAGCTCGGCGGCGGCAGCGTCGACCTGGTCGTCGGGCACCACCCGGTTCACCAGGCCCCACTGCTCGGCTTCGGCCGCCGACAGCGTGCGGTTGGTGAGCGTGAGGTCGAGCATGCGGCGCAGGCCGATGTGGCGGGCCAGGAAGTAGGTGGACGTGCCGTCGGGGGTCACCCCGGCCCGGGTATAGGCCATGGTGAACCGGGCCGACTCACCGCACACCACCAGGTCGAACGAGCTCACCAACGACAGCCCGGCCCCGCCGGCGGCCCCGTTCACCCCGGCCACGAACGGCTTGGCGATCCGGTTCATCTTGTAGATGGCGCCATGGAAGTCGACCAGCATGTCGGCCGCCAGCTGGGGCAGCCCGTCGCCGGCGGCGTGGAACTCCTTGAGGTCGCCACCGGCGCAGAACACCCGGCCCTCGGCCGTCACCGAGACGGCCTTGACCGCCGGATCGAACTCGATGGCCAGCATGACCTCGCGCAGGTCCCGGGAGAATCCGGGGTTCACGGCGTTGGCCCCCTCGGGCCGGGCGAGCCGCACGTGGGCGACGCCGTCACGTACCTCGTAGTTGATCGTGGTGAGCTCCATCCGGGCGATGCTAGCCATTCCGTCGGCAGTGACGCCGGGGACGTTTCGCCGCAGGCGAAACTCCGGGTGCCCGAAGGGCACACTTAATCGAGCCGGAACATTCCGGGAACGATCCGGTCACAACCGTCGGTTAGACCTGGAACTCGTGCTCGCCGACTACCAGCCCCTCGACACCTTCGACGAGTTGGTCGACCGGCCCGACGCCTCGGGCGGCCGACCGGCCCGCCGGGCCGCCCGGGCCCTGGCCGAGCATCTGAGCGCCATGGGCCCCGACGAGCTGGCGATCCGCCAGGATCTCGCCGCCCACTCGATCGAGGCTTCCGGGATCAGCTTCACCGTGTACTCCGAGGGCGTGGGGATCGACCGGGCCTGGCCGTTCGACATCGTGCCCCGGGTCATCGAGGGCACCGAGTGGGACCGGATCGAGGCCGGTCTGATCCAGCGGCTCACCGCCCTCAACCGTTTCATCGGCGACATCTACGGTGCCCGCGCCTGCATCGCCGACGGGGTGGTGCCGGCCGAGCTGATCGAGGGATCGAAGGGCTACCGGCCCGAATGCCAGGGGATGGAGCCCCCGGCCGGGGTGTGGGCCCACGTGTGCGGCAGCGACCTGGTGCGGGGGGCCGACGGCCAGATGTACGTGCTGGAGGACAACCTGCGGGTGCCGTCGGGCGCGTCGTACCTGCTCACCAACCGGCTCGTGACCAAGCGGGTGTTCGCCGAGCTGTTCGCCAACCAGAGCATCCGCCCCGTCGACGCCTACCCCGACCGGCTGCTGCGGATCCTGGCCTCGGCCGCCCCGGCCCCCAGCGCCGCAACCCACCCCAACGTGGTGCTGCTCACCCCGGGCATCTACAACTCGGCCTACTTCGAGCACTCGTTCCTGGCCCGCCAGATGGGCATCGCCCTGGTGGAGGGGCGTGACCTGTTCGTGGAGGACGACGTGGTCTACGCCTACACCATCGACGGGCCGGAACGGGTGGACGTGATCTATCGCCGGGTCGACGATCTGTTCCTCGACCCGAAGGTCTTCCGGCCCGACTCGGTGCTCGGCTGCCCCGGCCTCATCGCCGCCTGGCGGGCCGGCAACGTGACCCTGGCCAATGCGCCCGGCACCGGCGTGGCCGACGACAAGGCGGTCTACGCCTTCGCCCCCGACCTGATCCGCTACTACCTGGGGCAGGAGCCGATCCTGGCCAACGTACCCACCATGTGGTGCGGCCGGCCTGACGAGAAGGCCGAGGTCCTGGCCCGCCTGCCCGAGCTGGTGGTGAAGCCCACCGGCGAGTCGGGCGGCTACGGCATCGTCATCGGCCCCCGGGCCACGGCGGCCGAGCTGGCGGCCTGCGCCGAGGCTATCGAGGCCGACCCCACCGGTTGGGTGGCCCAGGAGACGATCCTGCTGTCGACCGTGCCCACCTGGTGCGACGGTGAGCTGGCCCCCCGCCACGTCGATCTGCGGCCCTTCACCCTGCAGGGCCGCGACAGCTACGTCACCTGCGGCGGGTTGACCCGAGTGGCCCGGCAGGCCGGGTCGCTGGTGGTGAACTCGTCGCAGGGTGGGGGCTCGAAGGACACCTGGGTGGTGGATCTGGTGAGACCGGAAGGCCCGCTGGTGGCCGGTCTGAACGAAGCGGTGAGCGCCGCCGGGGCCGCCGACGTCGAGGACGACACAACCGTCGGGGGGCGATCGTGATGCCGTTGCTGTCGCGGGCGGCCGAGCACCTGTACTGGCTCGGACGACACCTGGAGCGGATCGAGGCCACCGTCCGGGTGGTGGAGGAGCACACCAACCTCCTGGTCGACCTGCCCATCGAGGTCGAGTCGGACTGGTCGAGCCTGGTGGCGATGGTGGGCGGCCAGCAGCCGTTCGCCGACCGGGGCCTCAGTCCGGCCGAGGCCGACGTGGTCCACTACCTGCTCCACGACCGGGCCAACCCCAGCTCGGTGGCGTCGACCGTGGCCGCCGCCCGGGAGAACCTCCGGGTGACCCGACAACTCGTACCGCCGGCGGGGTGGGAGTGCCTGAACCGGCTCCACCTGACCCTGGGCGATGCCGGCGGCACGTACCTCTCGCGATCGCAGAACCTGGCCGTGTGCCAGGCCGGGCGGGTCACCTGTCAGCAGATCACGGGCATCATGTCGCTCTACATGGGCCGGGACCAGGGCTGGTTCTTCTACGAGGTGGGCCGCTGCCTGGAGCGGGCCGACATGACGGCCCGGCTCCTCGACGCCCGAGTGGGGGCCATCATGGCCGGCGCCGGCACCAGCGGGGCCGGCAGCCCGGCCGAACCGGCCGACCGCAGCCCCTTCGAGGACGTGCGCTGGCTCGGGCTGCTCCGGGCCGCCGACGGCCTCGACCTGTACCACCGCTGCACCACCACCCCGGTGGAGGCGGCCTCGGTGGTCCATCATCTGTTGGGCGAGGGCCGCTCGCCCCGCTCCGTGCTCTGGTGCCTGGCCGAAACCGACCGGGCCCTCCATGCTCTCCCGCCCAGGAAGCTCCCGACGCTGGCTTGTGCCAACGCCCTGAGCATCGTGGAGCGGGGGATTCCCCTCCCCCTCAGCCGGGAGGGATTCCATCTCCACATCGATGCCTTGCAGCTCGCGCTCGAGGCCATTCACGAGGCAGTCAACGACGCCTGGTTCGTGGCCGGCCAGTCGGTGTGGGAATCGGGCCCGCGGGCGCCCGTAGGGCGCCCGTAGGGCGCCCCTGAAGCCACCGAGCCGGGGCCCGTCGACGCCTCCCCCGACGTCGACGGGCCCC
>CADEDH010000008.1:0-3825 GCA_902826025.1 uncultured Actinomycetes bacterium | reverse complement strand
CCTGAAGCCACCGAGCCGGGGCCCGTCGACGCCTCCCCCGACGTCGACGGGCCCCGGCCCGGGGTCAGACGATGCGGCTGGTCTTGTTGCCCCAGTACTCGTCGCGCAGGAGGCGCTTGTAGAGCTTGCCGGTGGGCAGGCGGGGCAGCTCGGGGCGGAAGTCGATGGTGCGGGGCACCTTGTAGTGGGCGATGTGCTCGCCGGCGTAGGCCGCCAGCTCCCGGGCCAACTCGTCGGTCGGCTCGATGCCCTCGGCCGGCTGCACCACGGCCTTGACCTCCTCGCCCATGTCCTCGTTTGGCACCCCAATCACAGCCACGTCGGCCACCTTGGGGTGCATGATCAGGCAGTCTTCGATCTCCTGGGGGTAGATGTTCACCCCGCCGGAGATGATCATGAACGCCTTGCGGTCGGTCAGGTACAGGAAGCCCTCGTCGTCGAGGTAGCCCACGTCGCCCAGGGTCGACCAGTTTGGGTGCTCGGGGTGCTGGGCCCCCTTGGTCTTCTCTGCGTCGTTGTGGTATTCGAAGGGCATGGCTTCCCGCTCGAAGTAGATCGTGCCGGCGTCGCCGGTGGGCTGCTCGGTGCCCTCGTCGTCGCAGATGTGGATCGTGCCCAGGATCGAGCGCCCCACCGTGCCGGGGTGGGCCAGCCAGTCCTGCGGTGGGCAGAACACGAAGCCGTTGACCTCGGTTCCGGCGTAGTACTCGTAGATGATCGGGCCCCACAGGTCGAACATCTGGCGCTTGACCTCCACCGGGCAGGGGGCGGCGGCGTGGACGGCCACCTGGTGGCTGCTCCAGTCGTACCCGGTGAGCTGCTCGGGGGGCAGCTTCAGCATCCGGGAGAACATGGTGGGCACCCACTGGCTGTGGCTGATCTGGTACTGCTCGATGAAGCGCAGGGCGTTGGCCGGATCGAAGCGCTCCATCACCACCGTCGTGCCGCCGAGGGCGTGGACCGAGGTGGTGAAGCCGAGCGGGGCCGAATGGTAGAGCGGGGCGGGCGACAGGTAGACGCTGTCGGCCGTCACCCCGAAGAGTCCGGTGAGCAGGGCCACCACCCCGCCGGCGCCGGCCGGATCGTCGATCTGGAGGCCCGACAGCGGGCGCTTGATCCCTTTGGGCCGTCCCGTGGTGCCCGAGCTGTAGAGCATGGTCTCACCTCGGGGCTGGTCGGCGAGGGGCTCAGCCGGGTAGGCGGCCACCGCCTCCTCGAACGGCTCGAAACCGTCGACCGGGCCGTCCACGGCCAGCAGCACACCGCAGTGGGGGGCGAGCGGGGGCACGGCGGCGGCGATGTCGGCCACGCCGGCCGACGCGAACAGGGCCTTGGAGCCGGAGTCGGCCAGGACGTAGGCGATCTCCTCGGGCTGCAGATATCGGTTGATCGTGGTGAAGTACAGCCCCGAGCGCACCGCCGCCCAGTAGCACTCGAAGTACCGGATGTTGTTCTCCATGAAGATCGACACGTGATCGCCTGCCCGCAGCCCGGCGGCGTGCAGCAGCTGGGCCAGTCGGGCCGAGCGGGCATCGAGTTCGGCGTAGGTCAGCGTCTGACCCGACTCGGCCATGATCACCGCCGGCTTGTCCGGGGTGCTGGCGGCGTGGGTGCCTGGATACATGGTTGCGCTCCGCTCCGGTGAGGTTGCTTCCGCTGGGGGTACGGGTCGGGTCCCGACAGTACCCGTGATCAGCCCCGGGTTATCAGCCCTGCGGCCGCGATCGCTCCTACCACCCCGACGATCTGGAGCCGGGTCATGCGCTCGTCGAGCACGAGGCGGGCGAGGACGACGGTGGAGATCGGGTACATCGACACCAGCACGGCGGCCACCGCCAGCTGGCCATGGGTGGAGGCGTACAGGTACCCGCAGTTCGCCGCCACCTCGAACAGCCCGGTGGCGCCGATCAGGGTTATACCGTTCCGGTCGGTGGGCAGCGGGGCCCGGCGCAGTACGGCCAGGACCGCCAGCAGCCCCAGGGCGGTGGTGAGCCGGGCCCCCACGATGGGCCAGGGTTGGCTGTCGGCGTCGGTCGCCGCGATCAGGATGTAGAAGCCGCCGAACCCGAGGCCCGACCCCAGCGACTCCACCACTGCGGCAGGGGTGATCGGGCCCTGCCCGTCGTCGCGGTCGGCCACGCTGGAAACCAGAGCCACGGCCCCCAGAGCCAGCACCACCCCGCCCCAGGCCACAGGGCTGAGGCTGTCGCCCCGTAGCCACCCCCAGAGGGTGGGCACGGCGGCCGCGGTCACGGCGGTGACAGGAGCCACCAGGTACATCGGCCCCACGGCCAGCCGGCGGTACAGCAGACCCACCCCCACCGCCCCCAGCACCCCGCCGGCCGCCCCCAGGCCGAGGTCCCGACCGGTCACCGGATTGCCGAGGGCAACGGCCAGCAGGCCCACGCCCACCAGGCCGATCAGGTGGGATCCGGCCACCACCTGAAGAGCCGTGGCTCGGCGGGTGGCGAGGGCGCCGCAGAAGTCACCCGATCCGAACAGGACGGCGGCCACCAGGCTGACGATCACGACCATGCGGCGCCGTACCCTAGTCCGTCCGGCCCAGTGAGCGGGGCAATCCCACCCGCGGTCCACCCCGGACGGTCCTTCGGGTCGTACCGTGATGCCCTGGGTAGCGGGCTCCGGAGTGGAGGTGATCCAGCGATGGAGCGGGAGACGACGACACCATGCTGAACCGCGAGTCTCTGTTGCGGGGCGACGCCGCCCTCACCGCCCGGCAGCGCCAAACGGTGGTGTTCGTAGGCGGGATCGTGGTCGTGGTGGGGGCGCTGGTGCTGTCGTTCTCCGGGCTGATCTCGGCCCTGATCCATCGAGACGACCCGGTGGCCATGCAGGCCGTGTCCAGTGAAGGCACGGCTACGACCACCGCCGCCGACGGAACGGCCGACGCTGGCGTCGACCGGCTCGCTCCCGATCCGGGCGGGGCGGAGTCCGGGGCTGCCGCCCCGACCGACGCCGCCGCCGCTCCGGCCGACCCCGGAGGACGATTCACCGGTACCTACAAGCCGTCGAAGGGGGCGTCTTCCCCCTCGCCTCTGGCCCCCACCGCCACCACGGCCGCTCCGGCCGGTGAACCCGGCCCGACCACCCCCGCCACGGCGGCCACCACCGCCCCCACCGCGGCTGAGCCGGCCAGCAGCACCACGACGACGGCCGCCACGTCGTCGTCCACCACGACCACTCGGCCGCCGACCACCACGACGACGACCACCCCCGTCACCGTCACCGAGGCCACCGTGCCCCCGACCGTGATCACCCGCCCGCCGAGCACCTCGGCACCCACCTCGGCCCCACCCACCTCGGCTCCGCCGACCTCGCCTCCGGTCGGTCCCGGTCCCGTCGCCTGACCGTCACTGAACCCTGGAGGGGCTACCGGCCCTGCGCCATCCGGTCCCAGATCGCCTGGTCGGGGACCGGGTGTCAGTGCTCCGATCGTAGGGTGGCGCGGACGAAGGCGGCCGCCTCGGCCAGGGCCTGGTCGGCCTCCGGCAGGTCCCGGTGGTACTGCCAGGTGTGCCACAGGCCGTCCCACACGTCGAGCACGACGTCGGCCCCGGACCGGCGGGCGGCCCGGGAGAAGCGGGCGGCCTGGCCCAGCAACCCGTCCCGGGTGCCCACCTGGACCAGCGTGGGAGGCAGGCCCGACAGGTCGCCCCGCACGGGTGAGATCCCGGGATCGTCGGGACTCGCCCGCCCGTGTATCGTCGGCCCCGCGGGCGAGACGCGCTCACGTGGGGCTTTCAATGACCGGTATCGCCGCGGCCGACCCCGGCCCGACGCTCGACGGCACGACGCGCGCCGGCG
>CADEDH010000007.1:97755-139462 GCA_902826025.1 uncultured Actinomycetes bacterium | reverse complement strand
GAGCTGATGGAGCTCCTCCTCCGATCTCGTGACGGTACGCACCACGGGTGACGCCCTACGCACCGAGAACGCGCCCGGGGGCCGACCGTCGCTGCGGACGATCGGGCCCCGGAACACGCTGATCAGGCGAAGTGGGTGGTCTGCTCTTCGCGGAGCTTGTCGATGAGGCGGCTCGGCGGCAGCTCCACATCGTCGTAGGTGATGCAGTGGTCCTGGGGGACGTCGCGCTTGAGCACGCACCCCTCGGCCACCCCCTGGGGCAGCAGACGCTCGGCCGCCGTCACCGGCGCCGTTTCGCACTCCCCGTAGTGGTGGTAGCCACCGAGCTCGTCGAGCACCGTGCCGGCCTTGAGCGCCGTCTTGGCCCGGGTGATGACCTCCACCAGCGGTCCGCCCAGGGGCTGCATCACGGCGTCGTCGCACAGCACCGCCCGGGCCACGGAGGTGGGCACCTCGAAGTGGCACAGGTGATACGGCGTGTAGAACGAGTACAGCGGCCCCGTCCCCAGCTTGTACAGGTTCAGGTAGTGCTGCTGCTTGGGATCGTCGTGGGTACCGAACACGTACACCCCGGGCCCCGGCTTCGCCCCCACCACGTAGTCGACGATGCCGCCCAGCTCCTTCAGCTGGTCGACGTCGTAAAGGCTGGTGGCCTCATCGATGTGGCCGGTCCAGTCGTGGCCCAGCATGCCCCGCTTGGCCACCGTCATCCCGGTGGCGTTGGCCACGATCGCCTGCTCGAAGCTGATCTTCGTGCCGTCGGCGAAGCTCGTGACCATGTGGACGTTCTGGCCCCACTGCTTGGCGAAGCCCTCCTGGGTGGTGGGGTTGCGGTACCGGTCCTGAAGGCCCTTGATGTTGCCGCACAGCAGCGGCGTCACCCCGATCCCTTTCACGAACCGGTAGAGGTTCATCTGCACTCCGGGCTGGTCGCCGTCGCAGGCGGTGAGGATCACCCCGGCCCGGTCGGCATAGACCTTGAGGATCGGCCCGGCCGTGCCGTCGAGCTCGGCGTTCATCAGCACCACGTGCTTGCCGTGCTCGATGGCATCGAGCGTGGCATGGGCCCCGTGCTCCACGGCCCCCGTCACCTCCACCATGGCCTCGACCGTCTCGGCCCGGCACACGGCGGTGGGGTCGGCCGTCACCACGTGCTTGCCCGCCGCCACCGCGGCGTCGACAGCGGCCGGGGTGTCGGCCTCCACCACGTCGGTGATACCGGCCTCGGCGAAGGCGGCCCGGGCCGTCTCCGGCCGGCGGGTGGCGATGGCCACGATGTCCATGCCCGGGGTGGAGTTCACCACCTGGTTCACCACGCCCCGCCCCATGAAGCCGCAGCCCACCATGGCGAAGCGCACCGGGCGGCCTTCGGCGGCGCGCCCCTCGAGTGCTTTGTCGACAATCAGCATCGGATCTGTTCTCCGGTCAAACGGTCACCACAGAGGGTGGGATGGGTCGAAGTCGGGCCAGCTGGCGTCTTTCGGCGAGATCACCGCCACCGGGACGGGCCACGTGAGCCCCAGCGCCGGGTCGTCGTGACGGATCCCCCGCTCGTAGCCCGGGGTGTAGAACTCGGTGACCTGGTAGGTCACCTCGGCGTCGGGGGTCAGCGTCTGGTACCCGTGGGCGAACAGGTCGGGCACGTAGAGGGCCCGCCGGTTGTCGGCCGACAGCTCGACCCCCACGTGCTCGAGGTACGTGGGCGAGCCGGGCCGCAGGTCGACGATGATGTCGTAGATCGCCCCCCGGGTGCAGCGCACCAGCTTCACCTCGGTGGCCGGCGGAAGCTGGTAGTGCATGCCCCTCAGCGTGCCGGCCTCGTGGTTGAACGACAGGTTGCACTGGGCCGTCACGTCCTTGAGCTTGTGGGCCCGGAACTCGTCACGGCAGAAGGTGCGGGCAAAGAACCCCCGGTCGTCGCTGATCTCCTCGATGTCGATGATCCAGGCGCCGGGGCAGTTGGTCTCGGTGAACTTCATGGGCGGGTGAGGTCCGGTGCGATCAGGCCGTAAGCGGCGGGACGGTCCAGTAGAAGTCCTGGTCGAGCTGCTGGGTGGCCAGGAGCTCCTCCAGCCGCTTGAGCCGGGTGAACGGCGCGGAGGTGAAGATGTCGCCGCTCATGTTGATGGCCTCGAACACACCACGGAGCTGACGGGCACCCCGCTCGGCGTCCCACTCGCACTTGAAGCCGGGGAGCTGGGTGTTGATCTTCTCGAACGACACCCGGTAGCTGCGGTTGTCGGACCCCTCGCCGAAGCTCAGCTCGCAGCCGGGGAACACGTCGGCCACGATCTCGGCGATCTGGCGCACCCGGTAGTTGTGGTCGGAGTCGCCCACGTTGAACACCTGGCCGTGCACCGCCTCCCGGGGCGCAGCCAGGGCGCACTCGATGGCCTTGGCGATGTCGAGGGCATGGACCAGCGGCCGCCAGGGCGAGCCGTCCGACGTCATGGCGATCTTGTTGGTGGTCCAGGCCAGCCCGGCCAGGTTGTTCAGCACGATGTCGAACCGCATGCGGGGCGAGGCGCCGAAGGCGGTGGCGTTGCGCATGAACGTCGGCGAGAAGTTGTCGCTGGCCATGGGCATCACGTCGCGCTCCACCAGCGTCTTGCACTCGGCGTAGGCGGTCTGCGGATTCACCGGCGACTGCTCGTTGACCTCACCGTCAGCCACCCCGTACACCGAGCACGACGACATGTAGACGAATCGCTGTACACCGGCCGCCTTGGCCAGCTCGGCTATCTTCACCGACCCCATGTGGTTGATCTCATGCGTGATGCCGGGCCGCAGCTCACCGGTCGGGTCGTTTGACAGCTCGGCCATGTGGACCACGGCGTCGTAACCCTCGAGGTCCTCAGCCGTGATCGAGCGCAGGTCCTTGATCAGCGTGGTGGCCTTGCGGGGCAGCCCGTGGTAGAGCCAGCCGGTCATGTAGTAGCCCGTGTCGAGGCCGGTGACCTGGTGGCCCTGATCCATGAGGCGGGGGGCGAGGAGGGAGCCGAGATAGCCCTCGGTTCCGGTTACCAGGATGCGCACGTTGGGTCCTTTCGTAGGGACGACCTCGTCGTCGTCGTTGTCACCCGATGCCGGCTTCGGCGATGGCGGGAAGTACCCGACCCACGATGGTACGGGCGATCTCCAGTGAGGCCGTCGCGGCGGGTGACGGGGCATTGCAGACGTGCAGGGCGCGCGGGCGGTCCACCAGGAGGAAGTCGTCGACCAGCCCGCCGTCGGGCTTGAGGGCCTGGGCCCGGATGCCGGCCGGCGACGGCACGAGGTCGTCGGACTGCACGGCCGGGATCAGTTCCTGCAGGCTTCGTGTGAACCGGGCCTTGTTGAGCGAGCGGTAGACCTCCGACGCCCCGACCTTCCAGTTCGCCTTGGCCAGGTGCCAGAAGCCGGAGTACCGCAGCACCTCACCCAGCTCGGACAGGTTCACGTCGCGCTTGTGGTAGCCCTCGCGAGCCAGGGCCAGCACCGCGTTGGGACCGGCATGGACGCCACCGTGGATCATCTTGGTGAAGTGCACCCCGAGGAAGGGGAAGGCGGGATCGGGCACCGGATAGATGAGCGTGTTGACCAGGTGGTGCTTCTCCGGCACCAGCTCGTAGTACTCGCCCCGGAAGGGAACGATCTGGGCCCCCGGGTCGCCGCCCTCCTGGCGGGCCAGGTGATCGCTGTACTGGCCACCGCAGGTGACGAGGTAGCGGGTCCGTAGTTCCTGGCGGGTGGTGATCACGCGGTGGTCGGCGCCGTCGCGCTCGATACCCACCACCCGCTCTCCCAGCGAAATGGTGACGCCATTGGCCCGGGCCTGGTCGGCCAACGCCTCACACACGCCGACGTAATCGATGATGCCGGTGCTCGGCACCCGCACCGCGGCCACGCAGTTCACGTGGGGCTCGATCTCGCGGGCCTCGGCCGGCGTGATCAGCGAGACGTCGAGACCGTTCTCCTTGCCCCGCTCGTACAGCGCCTGCATGCGGGGGCGTTCCTCGTCACGCGTGGCCACGATCAACTTGCCGCAGAGGTCGTAGGCGATGCCGTGGTCGCGGGCGAAGTTGACCATCGATTCGCGGCCGTTGCGGCACAGCTCGGCCTTGAGGCTGCCCGGCTTGTAGTAGATGCCGGAGTGGATCACGCCTGAGTTGCGGCCCGTCTGGTGGCGGGCCAGGCTCTGCTCCTTCTCCACCAGCGTGATCGACAGACCGGGCCGCTGCTCCGAGAGTGTCTTCGCCACGGCCAGGCCGACGATGCCACCCCCGATGATCACGCAATCCTGCATGCGGTCCATTATGTGCGCCATCGCGGCCGACCCGGCGGAGGGGCGGTGGGCAGGTTTCCGCGAGCGTTGGGTATTTTCGCTCACCGCGTACACTGGCCGACGAATCACTGGCCGGCGGTACCGAGTCCCGAGGTGGGGATGACCGAGACATTCGCCGAGCTGTGGCAGAGCACGCTCCGACGGCACCGACGGGTGGAGCGGTGGCGGGCAGTCAAGCTGCGCTCCGCGCTCGTAGCCATAACCGCCACCGTCGGGTTGGCCAGCTACGCCGGATTGCAGGCCGGGGCCGCCGGCGGGGCCGATGTCGCCACCGACCTCGCCTCCTTGCGGCCACCCCTCGAACAGCCCGAGCCCCGGACCGGATCCGCCGCGGGTGCCGACGCCGACGAGAGCCCGGCCCAGGTGGCAGCGGCCGCCATCGCCCCCCGGCCCGACGGGGTGCCCGTGATCTTCGACACCGACATGGTGAACAGCATCGACGACTCACTGGCCCTGGCCATGCTCCACGGCTACGAGGACCGGGGCATGATCGATCTGCTGGCCGTCACCGTCAGCTACGACGACGCCGCCGTGGCCCCCTACATCGACGCCGTCGACACCTGGTACGGCCACCCCGACGTCACGATCGCCGTGATCGGGGCGAACGGGGTGGCCGAGGGCCGTGACGCCTTCCACCGCCAGGTGGCCGACGACGCCGCCCGCTTCCCCCACGACATCACGGACTCGGCCCAGGTGGACCGGGCCCTGTCGCAGCTCCGGCGCCGGTTGGCGGCCGAGCCCGACCACACCGTGGTGATCGTGTCCACCGGGTTCTCCACCAACCTGGCCCAGCTGCTGGCGTCGCCGGCCGATGACGTCTCACCCCTCGACGGCCGGTCGCTGGTGGCGGCGAAAGTGAAGCTGCTGGCCATCACCGCCGGCGACGTGGTGCGGGGCCAGCCCGAGTTCAACACGGCCCGGGACCCACTGTCGGCCCGCATCGTGTTCGACCAGTGGCCAACGCCGGTGGTGGTGGGCGAGTGGCACGTGGGGGCCAACCTTCCGTTTCCCGTCGACGCCCTCGGCGCCTCGCCCGACAACCCGGTGCTGACGGCGGCGGTGCACTACGGCGCCAATGCCCTCCTCGTCGGCTTCCCCTACCAGCCGCCCTCGTTCGACCCCGCCACCGTGCTGGCGGGGGTGGAGCCCGACGCTTACCTCGGTCTGGGCGAGCCGGGGCGCCTCACGATCGACGAGCAACTGGTGGCCCGGTTCACCCCCGACCCCAACGGCAACCACCGCCTGCTCCAACGCCCCACCGACCCCGTCGCCACCGCCCGGATCACCGCCCGCTTCGCCGAACTGGTCGCCCATCCCTGACCCGGCGGGGTTGGGCCCCCGACGGCGATGGGGAGCTGCCGCAGGCAGCCGGGGGCGCAGCCCCCAGGTTTAGGGCACGATGTTGACCATGCTGCCCTTGACCACGATCACCCGGCGGGGGGCGGCGCCGGCCAAGAGGTCGACGATCTTGTCGTCGGCCAGGGCGGCTGCTTCCACCGTCGCATCGTCGGCGTCGGCCGGCACCGTGATGCGGCTCCGCACCTTGCCCTTGACCTGCACGGCGTACTCCACCGTGTCGGCCACCAGCAGCGAGGCGTCGGCCACCGGGAACGGCTCGTAGCTGATCGTGGTGGTGTGGCCCAGGCGCTGCCACAGCTCCTCGGCCAGATGGGGCACGAGGGGCGACAGCATGACCGTGAGCGGCTCGGCCACCGAGCGCACCATCGGCTCGTCGGCCTTGGTGAGGTGGTTGACCAGCTCGATCAGCTTCGACACGGCGGTGTTGAACCGCAGCCCGTCGTAGTCGGCGGAGACACCGGCGATCGTGCGGTGCAGGGCGGCCAGGGTGGCCGGATCGGCTCCACCGTCAACGCCGGCGTCGACCACCTGGAACCGTCCGGTCTCCTCGTCGACGAACAGGCGCCACACCCGCTGCAGGAAGCGCGACATGCCCACCACATCACGGGTGCTCCAGGGCCGTGAGGCGTCGAATGGCCCCATCGACATCTCGTACAGGCGCAGGGTGTCGGCCCCGTAGGTGGCGCACATCTCGTCGGGCGTGACGATGTTCTTGAGGCTCTTGCCCATCTTCCCGTAGACCCGGGTGACGGGTTCGCCGTTGTGGGTCCACACCCCGGGCGGGTTCTCGATCACCTCCGAGGCCTCCACGTTCAGACCCCGGCCATCGGTGTAGGCGTAGGCCTGGATGTAGCCCTGGTTGAACAGGCGGTGGTAAGGCTCCCACGACGACAGGTGCCCCAGGTCGAACAGCACCTTGTGCCAGAACCGGGCGTACAGCAGGTGCAGCACGGCGTGCTCCACGCCGCCCACGTACAGATCGACGCCACCCGGATGGCCGTTGCCCTGGGGGCCCATCCAATACCGCTCCACCTCGGCGTCGACGAAGGCCTGAGTGTTGGTGGGGTCGAGGTAGCGCAGCTCGTACCAGCACGAGCCGGCCCACTGGGGCATCACGTTCAGGTCGCGCTTGTAGCGGCGGGGACCGTCGCCCAGGTCGAGCGTCAGCTCGGCCCACTCCTTCACCCGGCCCAGCGGCAGCTCGGGCTCGGAGGTGGCGTCGTCGGGGTCGGCCGCTACCGGCTTGAAGTCCTCCAGCGGGGGCAGCAGCACCGGCAGCAGATGGTCGGGCACGGCCACCGGCATGTCGTTGTCGTCCCACAGGATGGGGAACGGCTCGCCCCAGTAGCGCTGGCGGGCGAACAGCCAGTCCCGGAGGCGGAACGTGATCGTGGCCTCCCCCACCCCGTTGCGCTCAAGCCAGGCGCTGATCAGGGCTACGGCCTCGACCATGGTGCGCTCACCGTCGAGCATGAGGGAGTCGTTGGCCGAGTTCACGTAGGTGCCCTCGCCCACGTAGGCCTCGGGCCAGGTATCGCACGACACCGAGGGGGTGGTCCCGTGGCCCTCGAACCAGGCGTCGGGTGGCATCTGGGTGGCCACGATGGGCAGGCCGAAGCGGCGGGCGAACTCGAAGTCCCGCTGATCGCCGGAGGGCACGGCCATGATGGCCCCGGTGCCGTAACCCATCAGCACGTAGTCGGCGATCCACACCGGGATCTCGGTGCCGGTGACCGGGTTCGTGGCGTAGGAGCCGGTGAACACGCCGGTCTTCTCCCGGCTCTCGTCCTGGCGGTCGACGTCCTTCTTGGCTGCGGCCTCCCGCTGGTAGGCGGCCACTGCCTCGGCCTGATCGGCCGTGGTCAGCTCGCCCACCATCGGGTGCTCGGGCGACAACACCATGAACGTGGCCCCGAACAGAGTGTCGGGCCGGGTGGTGAACACCCGGATCGCGCCCGCCGGTGAGGCGAAGCTGACGTTGGCTCCGTGCGACCGGCCGATCCAGTTGCGCTGCATGGTCTTGATGGACTCGGGCCAGTCGAGCGCGTCCAGGTCGTCGAGCAGGCGGTCGGCGTAGGCCGTGATCCGCATCATCCACTGCCGCATGCGCTTCTTGAACACCGGATAGTTGCCCCGGTCGGAGCGCCCGTCGGCTGTGACCTCCTCGTTGGCCAGCACCGTGCCCAGCCCGGGGCACCAGTTCACCGGCGCCTCGCTCAGGTAGACGAGGCGGTGGGAGTCGATCAGGGCCCGCTGCTCGGTGCGGCTCAGCTGCGACCAGGGCCGCCCGTCGGGGGTGGGGCGCGACCCGCTGGCCAGCTCGGCCTCCAGCTCGGCCACCGGCCGGGCCTGGCCCTTGGTCTCGTCGTACCAGGCGTTGTAGATCTGCAGGAAGATCCACTGGGTCCAGCGGTAGTAGGCCTCGTCGGTGGTGGCCACCGACCGGCGCTGGTCGTGGGCAAGGCCCAGGCGCCGCAGCTGGCGCCGCATGATCTCGATGTTCTGCTCGGTGCGGACCCGGGGATGGGTACCGGTGTCGATGGCGTACTGCTCGGCCGGCAGGCCGAAGGCGTCGTAGCCGATCGAGTGCAGCACGTTCTCGCCCATCATCCGGCGGAACCGGCCGTACACGTCGGTGCCGATGTAGCCCAGAGGGTGGCCCACGTGCAGGCCCGCCCCCGACGGGTAGGGAAACATGTCGAGCACGAACCGCTTGGGTCGGTCGGCCAACCGGTCGGCGTCGGCCAGCGGCCCGGCCGGGTTCGGTGCCTCGAACGTGCCCTCGGCATCCCACCGGTCCTGCCAGCGGAGCTCGATCTCCTGGGCCAGCGCGGCGTTGTAGCGATGGGGCGGCAGATCGGCGCCGGTTCCGGAGGGCGGCAGGTTCGTCATAGGGATCAATGATACGGGCATGTGCGACCATGGCTCCCGTGACTAACGAGGGCCCCGGGGGCACCACCGTCCATCGAATCACCTGCACCCACGACTGCCCCGACGCCTGCTCAGCCCAGGTGACGGTGACCGACGGCGTGGCCGTCGGCATCCGGGCCGACAGCACCCATCCGGTCACCGGCCGCCACCTGTGCTCCAAGGTCGACCGGTATCTGGAGCGGGTCTACAGCCCCGACCGGGTGCTCCACCCGCTGCGCCGCACCGGCCCCAAGGGCGAGGGCCGGTTCGAGCCCGTGAGCTGGACCGACGCCATCGACGAGATCGCCGAGCGGTGGACCGCCATCATCGCCCGACACGGGGGCGAGGCCATCCTGCCCTTCTCCTACCTGGGCTCGATGGGGGCGCTGTCGGCCTTCGGCCCCACCTACCGGCTGTTCCACCGTCTGGGTGCAACCCAGCTGGAGCGGGCCATCTGCGGCGGCCAGGCCCTGGCCATCAACCGGGCCATGACCACCCCACTCCAGGCCGACCCCGAGTTGCTGGTGGAGAGCCGCCTGATCGTGTGCTGGGGCATCGACGTGGTGTCCACCTCGATCCACGGTTGGGATCTGATGCGCAAGGCCCGCAAGGCCGGGGCCCGCCTCGTGGTCGTCGACCCCTACCGCTCCCCCACCGCCCGCCGGGCCGACACCCATCTCGCCCTGCACCCCGGCACCGACGGGGCGCTGGCCCTCGGCCTGGGCCACGTGATCATCGAACGGGGTCTGGCCGACCAGGCGTTCATCGCCGAGCACACCACGGGCTTCGACGCCTACGCCGCGGAGGTGGCGCCCTGGACCCCCGAGCGGACAGCGGCCGAGACCGGGCTGTCGGCCGAGGCGGTGGAGGAGCTGGCCGTGGCGCTGGCCACCACGGCGCCGGCCGCCATCCGCTTCGGCGTGGGCATGCAACGGGCCGACGGGGCCGGCTCGGCCGTGCGGGCCATCCAGTGCCTGCCCGCTCTCACCGGCCAGTGGCGCCACCGGGGTGGAGGCATCGTCAACGCCCGCACCATGGGGCTGCTCAACTACGAGAAGCTGTGGGGTCCGATCCCTCCCACCCGTCGGGTGAACATGATCCAGCTGGGTCGGGTGCTCACCGACCCTCAGCTGGCCCCGCCGGTCAAGGCCCTGTTCGTGTGGAACTCGAACCCGGCCGTGATCACGGCCGACCAGAACCGGGTGCTGGCCGGTCTGGCCCGCGACGACCTCTTCACCGTGGTCCACGACCTGTTCGTCACCGACACCGCCCGCTACGCCGACCTCGTGCTCCCCGCGCCGTCGATGATCGAGCACGACGAGCTCGTGGGCTCCTGGGGCTTCAACTACGTGAGCCGCAACCGGTCCGCCATCGCCCCGCTGGGCCAGGCCAAGGCCAACGCCGAGGTGGCCCGGCTGCTGGCCCGGCGGTTGGGCCTCGACGAGCCCGTGTTCGCCATGAGCGACGACGAGCTGATCCGCTACTGCCTCGACGGCTCGGGAGCCGAGGCGGTCGGCGCCGGCTACGAGCGGCTGGACACCGAGGGCTTCGTGCGGGTACCCCACCCCGGTGGCGACACCCCGTTCGCCCACGGCGGCTTCCCCGAGCCGGGTGGCCGGTTCGGGTTCGCCTCGGAGGTCTTCGACCGGGCGTTCGGTCTCGGTCCGGTGCCCCACTACCGGCCGCCGGCCGAGAGCCCCGAGACCCGGCCCGATCTCGCCCGCCGCTTCCCGCTTCGCCTGCTGACGTTGAAGCGACCCCACTCGGTCAACTCGTCCTACGCCCATCTGCCCGTGCTGCTGGGGGCCGAGCCCCGCACCCTGATCGAGATCAACCCGGCTGACGCCGCCGCCCGGGGCCTGGCCGACGGCGACCCCGTGCGGGTGGTCAACGACCGGGGCGAGGTGTCGGGCTTCGCCGCCGTGACCGACCACGTGGCACGGGGCACCGTCGTGGTGCCCTTCGGGCGGTGGCTGACCGACGGGCCGGGAGCGAACGCTCTCACCGCCGACCGCATCGGTGATCTGGGCGGCGGCCCCACCTTCTGCGACGCGTTGGTGGAGGTGGCCCCGGGTACAGTCGGGCGGGCATGAACCTCCTGGCCCTGCTCCCGTCATTCCTCGAGCCGGAGTGGCTCATCGAGAAGGGCGGCCTCCTGTTGGTGGCCCTGATCGTGTTCGCCGAATCAGGCCTCCTGATCGGCTTCTTCCTCCCGGGCGACTCGCTGCTGTTCATCGCCGGCCTGCTGTCGAGCGACACCGGCGGCAACAAGCTGCCCCACATCGCCATCGTCGTGGCCGTCATCTCCATCGCCGCCATCGTCGGCGATCAGGTGGGCTACCTCTTCGGCCGCAAGGTGGGCCCCACGCTCTTCGACCGCCCCCGGTCGCGCCTGTTCAACCCCGAGAACGTGGTGAAGGCCCAGCGCTTCCTCGACAAACACGGGGCCAAGGCCATCGTGCTGGCCCGCTTCGTGCCGATCGTCCGCACATTCGCTCCTGTCGTGGCCGGCATCGGCCACATGGACTACCGCACGTTCGTGAAGTTCAACGTGGTGGGCGGTCTCCTGTGGGGTGCCGGGGTGACGCTGGCCGGCTACTTCCTGGGCGAGATCGACGTGGTGCGCAACAACGTCGAGATCGCTCTGATCGCCGTGGTGGCCATCTCCCTGGTACCGATCGTGTTCGAGACGGTGCGCCACCGCCGGACCGAGGTGAGCTCCAGCCACTGAGGCCGGGGCGGACCGGCCGGCCCGCCCCCCCTCAGGCCACGTCGTTCAGGCGGGGCACGTCTTTCCAGAGGCGTTCGAGGTCGTAGTAGTCACGCGCCTCGGCGCTGAACACATGGACCACGAAGGCGCCGTAGTCCATCAGCACCCAGGTGAGGGTCTCCTGACCCTCGATACGCAGCGGCTTGGGGCCGCCCGCCTGGGCGACCTCCTCCTCCACCGCCTCCATGATCGCCCGTACCTGCCGGGAGCTGCCCCCGGAGGTGACGACGAACCAGTCGGTGATGCCGAGGATCTCTCCCACGAAGAAAGCCTCGGTATCCCGGCCCTGCTTGTCGTCGGCGGCCTGGACGGCGACGCGGACCCATTGCAGCAACTCGGCATCGAGGTTCGTGGCGGTGATGGGGCTGGGGCTCAGACGAGGCTCCTTCGATCAGGTTGGTGGTTCCATCCACAGTAGCCCCACGGTGTGACATCAACCCCTATAAAGCCGCCACCGGTCGATCAGCTCCACTACCGGGTCCGGTGTGAGCCACCGGATCGACCGGCCGGAAGCCACCAGCCGCCGCAGCTCGCTGCTCGACACGTCGAGCGCCGGGATCTCAACCGGCCGGCACCGCCACCCGGAAGGCGGCGGCCCCTCGTGGCCGGGCCGGTTGACCACCACGAACTCGTGCCGCTCCCGCAATTCGTCAGCCCGGTGCCAGGTGTCGAGCCCGGCGGCGGCGTCGGCCCCCACCACCACCAGCCATTCGGTCCCCGGCTCCCGAGCGCTCAGGGCTTCCAACGTCACCAGGCTGTAGCTGGGTCCACCCAGCTCGATCTCCACCCCAGAGGCCGCCACCCGAGGGGCCGCCCCCACCGCCGCCGCCACCAGGGCCAAGCGGCGCTGGGGCGGTGTGATCTCCCGCTCGCCCACCTTCTGCCAGGGCGAGTTGTTGACGACGAGTCGCACCTCGTCGAGGCCAAGCTGGTCGAGCACCTGATCAGCCACAACGAGATGCCCCAGATGGGGTGGATCGAAGGTACCGCCCAGGATTCCCACCCGCTTCGGACGCTGTGCTATAGCCCCGGACATCGACTCGCTACCGTATCCCGTGAGAAAAACATGCCAGAAGTGACGGATGTCACTCCACAAGCGGGATGGTTCGTAGTAGAAAGAGTGTTTGGACTTGTAGCGCTCTAGACCCGCCCGGTACGCGTTCAGAGAGATCCATCCCACTCGGACAGGATCCACAACCACGCCGGAACAACGAGCCTAGCAAGTCGCAGCGATAGGGAAAACTTCCTTGTCCAAGCCCCCGCAAGCAATCGATCGAAGAAACACGCCCATGAGTGATTCCGTAGGACAGTACCTGAACGAGATCGGCCTGGTCCCGCTGTTGACCGCCGACGAGGAGCGCGAGCTCAGTCAGATCATCGAGAAGGGCCGAGACGCCCAGATCAAGATCGATGCTGGCGAGAACTCGGCTATGAACCGGCGCGCGGTGCGCAAGGCCGCGCAGGCCAAAGACCGGTTCATCCGAGCGAACCTCCGCCTCGTCGTCAGCGTGGCCCGCCGCTACCCCCTTCCTCCCTCGATGGAGCTTCTGGATCTGATCCAGGAAGGCAACCTCGGCCTGGAGCACGCCGTCGACAAGTTCGACTGGCGTAAGGGTTTCAAGTTCTCCACCTATGCCACCTTCTGGATCCGCCAGGCCATCGGCCGGGCGCTCGACCAGAAGGCGAGCCTGGTTCGCCTCCCCGGCGACCGGTCGGCCAGCCTCCGGGCCGCCCTCCGCCAGGTATCGGGCGATGGTGACGAGCTCGACGACGAGCACGCCCGGCTCCACCGGCTCACCACGCCCACCTCGCTCGACCGCACCATCGGCGACGACGACTCCAACGAGCTCGTCGATCTCCTGCCCGACGCCACCCCCGGCCCGGAGTACGAGGTGATGGCGAAGGCCGAGGAGACCATGGTCACTGGCCTGCTCGACGTGCTCGACCCCCGGGCCAAGTACGCCGTAGAGCAGCGGTTCGGCCTGAATGACGGCCGCAAGCGCAGCTACCGTGAGGTGGGCGAGGAGCTCGGCGTCACCGCCGAGGCCGCCCGCCGCCTGGTCAAGCGGGCCGTCAGCGCCGTGCGCGACCAGGCCGGCGACGTGATGAGCGACTTCGACGCCGCCTGATCGTTCCGGTTCTACGAACCTGAGAGAAAGCCGCCCTCAGGGCGGCTTTCTCTCTTTTACACTGGGTCAGTGGACAATCACGTGACCTCTACCTGGGACCCCGGAACCTGGCGGGCCTTTCCCGCCGCCCAACAGCCCCGTTGGCAGGATGCCGGGGAGCTGGAGCAGGTGGAGAAGGAGTTGGGCACCCTGCCCCCGCTGGTGTTCGCTGGCGAGGCCCGCGAGCTGCGGGAGCGCCTGGCCGCCGTCTCCCGGGGGGAGGCCTTCCTCCTCCAGGCGGGAGACTGCGCCGAATCGTTCGACTCGTTCCGGGCCGACCCCATCCGGGACAAGCTGCGGGTCATCCTGCAGATGGCCGTGGTCCTCACCTACTCCTCGGGGGTACCAGCGGTGAAGGTGGGCCGGATCGCCGGCCAGTTCGCCAAGCCCCGCTCCAACCCCACCGAAACGATCGACGGGGTGGAGCTGCCGTCGTTCCTGGGCCACATGGTGAACGACCTGCCGTTCTCGGCCCCCGATCGCCGGCCCGACCCGGCCCGGCTGCTGCGGGTCTACCACCAGTCATCGTCGACCCTCAACCTGCTGCGGGCGTTCACCAAGGGCGGCTTCGCCGACCTCACCCGGGTCCAGGCCTGGAACCAGGAGTTCGTGGCCAGCTCGCCCGAGGGCCAGCGCTACGCCAACCTGGCGGCCGAAATCGACCGGGCGCTGCGCTTCATGGTGGCGGCTGGGATCTCGTCGAAGCATCCCGAGATCCACGAGGCCGAGTTCTTCACCAGCCACGAGGCCCTCATCCTGCAGTACGAGGAGGCCCTCACCCGGCGGGATTCGCTCACCGGAGACTGGTACGACTGCTCGGCCCACCTGCTGTGGATCGGCGAGCGGACCCGCCAGCTCAACGGCGCCCACCTCGAGTTCCTGCGGGGGGTCAAGAACCCACTGGGGTGCAAGATCGGGCCGTCGACCACACCGGAGGAGGCGGTGGGGATCTGCGACGCCCTCGACCCCGACCGGGAACCGGGCCGCCTGGTGCTGATCTCCCGCATGGGGGCCGACAAGGTGGCCGAGCGGTTGCCGCCCCTGCTGCGGGCGGTGCGAGACTCCGGCCATCCCGTGGTGTGGGCCTGCGACCCGATGCACGGCAACACCTTCACCTCCGAAACCGGTCACAAGACCCGCCACTTCGACGCCATCCTGGCCGAAGTGGCCGCCTACTTCGACGCCCACCGCTCGGTGGGCACCTGGCCCGGCGGCATCCACGTGGAGCTCACCGGCGACGACGTGACCGAGTGCCTGGGCGGGGGCGACAACGTCGACCATGCCGACCTGGGCAAGCGCTACGAGACGATGTGCGATCCCCGGCTCAACGCCCGCCAGAGCCTCGATCTCGCCTTCCGCACCGCCGAGCTGCTTCAGCAGAGCTGACGATCAGGGCTCCCGCCGGGCCTCGTAGGGGGCCCGGCGGCGGGAGCCCGATCACGCCAGGGGGAGTTGGCCCCGGACCACGCTCACCCCGGAATGGGCCGGGTTGTCGTCGTCGGGCTCGATCGACACGTCCACCGTGTTGTAACGGCTGAGGTCGACGGACTGGCTGATCTTGTAGTGGCCGCTGGCGTCGATGGTACCGAGGGCCACCAGATCCTTCAGCTCGCCGCCCTCGATCTGGAGCAGCCACACCTCGTAGAACTCGCCCTCCTGGAGCGGATCGCCCGTGAGGTCGACCTCGAGCTCTCGGCCATCCAGCTCGGCCTGGCCGCCGAACCCCTCGTAGCCCGGCAGGGCCGCGAGCTCAACCGTCTCGGGCGACGAGCCCCGCAGCGACAGTGCGAGGGGTACGCCGACCAGCAGTACGGCCGCCACCGCGGCCACAGCGGTGGCGATGCGGAGCCGGACCCGGCGACGGGCGTCGAGGTCGACCACCCGGGCCGCGGTCGCCGGCGCGTCCGCTCCCCCGCCGTCGGCCAACCCGGCCTCTATGGCGGACCACAGGGAGTCTGACGGCGTCTCGTAGACCACGTCGGACGGGCCCCGCCGCAGGATGGCGGCCACCTCGCCGAACTCGGGCAGATCGTGCTCAATGGCCACGGCTACCCTCCAACTCCCGCTGCAGGGCTTCGAGCCCTCGACGCATGTGGCTCTTGACGGTGCCGAGTGGGAGACCCAGCCGCTCGGCGATCTCCGGGTGGGTGAGGCCCTCGTAGAACCCGAGCTCCACCACCTCTCGGCGGGCCAGCGGCAGCTCCTCCAACGCCCGGGTGAGCACCATCTGGTCCACCACGGCGTCGACATCGGGCTCGACGCTGAGGCTCTCCCCCACTTCGGCTGACGGAACCGATGGCCGGCGGGAGCTGGCCCGCAGATGATCGATGGCCTTGAACCGGGCGATCCGGGCCAGCCACGCCCCTAGCGAGCCCCGCTCGGGGTCGAACCGTCCCCGGCTCTTCCAGGCGTCGAGGAAGACCTGCTGGGCGACATCTTCGGCCTCGGCCCCCACCAGCTTGCGGCACAGGCCGAGCACCATGGGGCCGTACGCGTCGAACACCTCGCGCAGCGCCCCCTGCTCATCGGCCATCAGCCGTTGTTCGAGAGGCGACGGGTGCACGATGCGAGGATAACGCTCGGCCACCATGGTCAGCATCGTCTGTTGATCCGCCGACCGTGAGCGGGCGGATGCGGCTTGTCTGGATTCAGACCAGATTGTCGACGAACTTCTCGAGTTGGCGGAGATTGCGGACCTCGAACGTGCCGTCGCAGTACGTGCCGTAGTCGCCCACGATCGAGTCACCGGTGTTCCAGTACGCCTTGGGCTCCGGGTTCAGCCAGAACAGCTTGCGGGCCTTGCGTTGGATCTCCTTGCAGATCCAGGCCTGCGAGGCGTGGTAGTTGTTGCGGGCATCGCCCAGGATCAGCACCGTTGTCTTGGGCCCGACCTCCCGGCCGTACCGCTCCCAGAACACCTCGAGGGCGTGGCCGTAGTCGGAGTGTCCGTCCACCCAGACCACGTCGGCCTCGGTATTGACCCGGTGGATGGCCTCGGTGATGTCGTCGATGCCCTCGAAATAGCTCGTGACCTCGTCGAGGCCGTCGATGAACACGAACGACCGGACCCGGCTGAACTGGCTGGAGATGGCGTACACCAGGTGCAGGGTGAACCGGGCGAAGGCCGCCACCGAGCCCGAGATGTCGGCGATCACGAAGATCTCCGGCTTCGCCGGGCGAGGATGCTTGAACCGCGGTTCGGCCGGCACGCCGCCATAGCTCAGGGAGTGGCGAACGGTGTTGCGGAAGTCGAGCGGGCCCTTGCGCCGGTGCCGCCGCTTGCGGGCCAGCCGGGCCGCCAGTTTGCGGGTGAGCGGGTAGATGGCCTTGCGCAGCATGACCATCTCCTCCCGGCTGGCGTGCATGAAGTCCACGTCTTCCGGCAGGGGCTTGCGCAGGGTCTTGGCCATGGCCTCGGCCCCCCGGTCGGCCACCAGGCGCCGGCGGATCTCGGCCTCGATCTCCTTGCGGAGCTTGTCGATCCGGGCCTCGAACTCGTCGCGCTCCAGGCGCTCCTCGAACGGGGTGAGCTGCTCGGGGGCCACGTCTTCACGGGTCTGGTCCATCAGCCGTTCGAGCACCGAGTCGAGATCGAGATTCCGCAGCGTGCGGTACAGGTAATAGGTGCCGCCCACCGGCCGCCCCGGCTCCATCCCGGCGTAGCGCTTCACCGCCTGGCGGGCGATGGCCCGCATCAGCGTGTCGTCACCCCGGAGCAGAGCCTGGAAGAGCAGCTCGGCCAGCTCCTCCTGGGTCAACCCCCGGCCACCGCCCCGGCCCTGGCCCTCCCCGTCGCCGTCCTGATCTCCGTCCTGATCCTCGTCGGAATCGTCGGAGTCGTCGCCGTCCCGGTCACCGTCGTTGTCGTCGTTCAGGTTGTACTCGTCTCCCCGGAGGGAGAAGTAGACCTCGAACAGCGTCTCGAACGTCTTCCAGTGCGCCTGGTTCTTCACCATGGTGGCGGCCAGGGAGTACTTGAAGGCGTTGCGGTCTTCCAGCGGGATGTGACGCACCGCCTCGGCGGCGTCGATGTTCTCGGACAGGGAGACGGGCAAGCCCGCGGTTCGCAACTCCTGGACGAAGCCCTCCAGCAGCAGGAATACCGGCTCGTTCTCGGTGATGCTCATGATGTTCTCCCTGGGCGCGGGTCGGGGCCGGGGTGAGGGGCCGGGGTGGGGCCGGCTCAGGCCGGCTTGGCCTCGAAATGGGCGGCCGAGTTCGAGCTGAACTCCTTGATCGCCTTCTCGATGTCGGACCGGTACTTCAGCAGGATGTGCACCGTGTCGAGCGCATCCTTCTCGGTGATGTTCTCGATGCCGAGGATCACCAGCGTCCGGGCCCAGTCGAGCGTCTCGGACACCGACGGGGCCTTCTTCAGCTCGAGCTGGCGGATCGAGCGCACGATCCGGGACACCTGGTCGGCCAGCTTCTCGTTGATGTCGGGCACCTTGGTGAGCACGATCTCCTTCTCCCGCTCCATCGACGGGTAGTCGATGTGGAGGAAGAGGCAGCGCCGCTTCAGGGCCTCAGACAGCTCCCGGGTGTTGTTCGAGGTGAGGAACACCATCGGGATCTGCTTGGCCTCGATCGTGCCCAGCTCGGGGATCGACACCTGGTAGTCCGACAGGATCTCGAGGAGGAGGGCCTCGGTCTCCAGCTCCACCCGGTCGATCTCGTCGATCAGGAGCACCACCGGATCGGGGGCCGTGATCGCCTCCAGCAGCGGGCGGGGCAGGAGGAACTCGTCGGAGAAGATGTCGTCCTTGACCTCGGCCCAGGAGACGTCCTGCTCGCCCCGCTCCACCTGGATGCGCAGCAGCTGCTTCTTGTAGTTCCACTCGTAGAGGGCCTTGGCCTCGTCCAGCCCCTCGTAGCATTGGAGCCGGATGAGCCGGGCCCCGCTCATCTCCGCCACCGACTTGGCCAACTGGGTCTTGCCGGTTCCGGCCGGCCCCTCCACGAGGATCGGCTTGGCGAGACGGTCGGCCAGGAATGCGACACCGGCGATGGAGTCATCCGCGAGGTAGTTCACCTCGCGGAGCCCCTCCCGCACGGCATCAACGGAGTCGAATCGGTGGGTCATAGGGCACCACCGTACAAGACAGGCCATCCACGAGGTCAAAGTGAAACGGCAACGACTCTGAGCCCGAGCGCCGGGGCGCTACGATCGGCCCTTCATGGACCATGGGCTGAGCCGGGCGGTGGAGGCGTTCGTCGCCGGGATCGGGGCCGCGCTGCAGGCGGCAGGGGTGGCGGCGGCCGACAGCGAGCGCCAGGCGGTGCAGGAGGCGTACAACCTCTGCGTGGCCTTCGTCGACGCCGATGGACGCCACACCGACGACGAGCTGTGGGCTCTGGTGGAGCGCTTCGCTCCCCTGGGCCAGCTCCGTCCGGAGACCACGCCCGAGCTGGCCCGGGCCAACGATCTGGCCGGTGGGAAGCGGCGGTGGCTGGAGGCCCCCTCGCCCCTGTTCGAGGTGCTCCGCGACATCGATGGGGCCAGGGCCACCGGCTCCTGTCTCGTCTACCAGGAGCTGGCCATCGACATCGGCTACGCCGTGGCCGCCCTCGACCAGTACCCGTCGGCCGACGAGATCGATGCCATCACCGGCCTGCGCCGGACGCTGGCCGATGCCTTGGCCCGGCCCCGGCCGGTGCCCCCGGGCGGCCCGGCGGTGGCGGCAACTCCGAACCCGACGGCTCCGTCTGGCCCGCCGGCAGCCGCGGCCCAGCCGGCGCCGGGCGCAGGCCCGGCCGCAGAGGCGCCGCTGCCCCCACCGGAGAAGCTGGAAGACCTGCTGGCCGAGCTCGACCGGCTGATCGGCCTCCAGGTGGTGAAGGACGAGGTCCATCGCCTCAGCGCCCTGCTCCGGGTGCAGAAGCTGCGGGAGGAACGGGGTCTGCCGGTGGTCGACACCACCAACCATCTCATCTTCAGCGGCAATCCGGGTACGGGTAAGACCACGGTGGCCCGGTTGCTGGCCCGCATCTACCGCTCCCTAGGCGTGGTGGCCACCGGCCAGTACCTGGAGGTCGACCGGTCCGAGCTGGTGGCAGGGTTCGTTGGCCAGACCGCCACCAAGGTGGCCGAGGTGTTCGCCCGGGCCGACGGCGGGGTGCTGTTGATCGACGAGGCCTACTCCCTCACCCGGGGCGGCGAACGGGACTTCGGTCGAGAGGCCATCGACGCCGTGGTGAAAGAGGTGGAGGACCGGCGCGAGACGATGGTGGTGATCCTGGCCGGCTACCCCCGGGAGATGGCCGAACTGGTGGCCACGAACCCCGGTTTCGAGAGCCGCTTCCCCAAGACGATCCGCTTCCCTGACTACTCCGACGCCGAGCTGGTGGAGATCCTGAAGGTGCAGCTGGCCAAGGGGGGCTACGAGGCCAGCCCCGACACCCTGGCGGCGGCCGAGGCCTGGTTCGGGGCCCACCCCCGGGGCCCCGGTTTCGGCAACGGCCGCCTGGCCCGCAACCTGTTCGAGGCGGCCGTGCTGCGTCAGGCTCTACGCCTGGCCGAGGTCACCGAGCCGACGAACGAGCAACTGATCGCCCTGCTCCCGGAGGACGTGGCGTCGGTGCCGACCGTGGCCGAAGCGGCCACCGACGGGGGTTCACAGAACCCGCAGGGTTCCGCTACAGCTGGCGGGTCGGGATCCGAGCCATCACCCGCACCATGAGCCGGCCCAGCAGCTCGTTGATCTCGTCCACCTCGATCACCTGGGCCAGGCCCACGAACACCGTCACCCCCACCGGGGCGGCCACCAGTAGCTGCACGAGCGATGGCAGCCCGGCGCTGTCCATCAGGCGGGCCGCCCCGTAGGTGGTCAGCCCCGAGATCGTGGCCACGGCCAGGGCCCGGGCGGCCGACTCCGCCACCGTCCACACCTCCTGGGGCGCCACGAGATGGTGCCAGGCCCCGGCGATGGCCACCGTGTAGAGCATCACCCCGAACGTGGAGCCCACAGCGACGCCCCCACCGCCGTACCGGTGCGACAGGACCCACAGCAGTGGCACCGCTACCGCGGTGACAGTGGAGCCGACCAAGACCGGCGTCCACATCTGGCGCATGGCGTAGAAGCCGCGGGTGTAGACCTGGTGGGCGGCCCAGAACGGGATCGACAGGGCGAACCAGAACAGGAACAGCCCCAGGGTGGCCACGTTGGCGGTGCTCACCTTGCCGTGCCCGTAGGCCAGGTCCGACACCGGCACCGTCACCCCCACCAGCACCCCGGCGGCCAGCGCCCCCACCGCCACCGATGTGCGGACCGACCGGGACAGGGTGACCCCCAGCTCGGCGATACGACCTTCGGCCGCCAGCGAAGACAGGAACGGGTAGGCCGCCACCCCGGCGGCCTGGGCGATCATCCCGATCGGGAGCATGTTGAGCTGGCGGGCGTTGGTGAGCAGGGCCGACGTCCCCTCGCCCTGGGCGAACTGGCCGAACAGCTTGGGCCACTGCTCGTCGAGGGCCACGGCCGAGATCCCGATCATCAGGGGGAAGGCGAGAACCAGGTACTCCCTCACCGCCGGGTGGAACCAGGGGACGCCCGGAACCAGGCGGAAGCCTTGCTGGCGGGCCCCCCACCACTGGACCCCGAAGTTGCCGACAGCCGCCCCCACCAGGCCGCCCCACAGGAACCACTCCGGGCTCGGCTCGGCCACCAGCCAGCCCAGCAGGCCCCCGACGATGATGGCCAGGTTGTAGATCAACGGGGCCAGGCTCGGGATCGTGAAGCTTCGACGGGCGTACTGGGCCGCCATGAGCAGGGTTCCCAGACCGAAGAACACCTGGGAGGCGAGGGCGATCCGGGTGAGTGAGATCAAGCGGGCCTGGTCGGGAGCACGGGGGAACAGCCCCCGCACGATGGGCCCGGCCCCCAGCACGGTGATCAGGGCGAACACTGCGAAGGCCACGCCCACCAAGCGGAACACGGCGGTGAAGGTGCGCATGGCCTCCTCCTCGTCGTCCTTGACGAGGTGGCGGCTGAGGAGGGGCACCAGCGTGATCGACAGGTAGCCGCCGGCCATGAGGAAGGTGAGGAAGTCGGGGATGGAGAAGGCGTTGACGTACAGCGTGGCTTCCCCGCTGTAGCCGAGGAGCGCGGCGATCACGGTGCTGCGAACGAACCCCAGGATCCGGGACAGGAAGATCCCGGCCGAGACGACGAGCGCGGCCTTGCCGATGTCGGACGACGTCACTCGCACCGGACCAGGGTACCGGGCCTGCACCCTGCGGCCGATGAGCAGCACCGCCAGGTAACATCGGCTCATGATCAAGCTGATTCGCCGCTGGTGGAACTACATGGTGGCCAAGGGCTCCAACAGCTTCAACGAGCGGGCCGATCCCAAGGTGCAGCTGGAACAGGCCATCCAGGAAGCCCAGGAGCAGCACCGCCAGCTCAAGGAGCAGGCGGCCAACGTCATCGCCAACCAGAAGCAGACCGAGATCCGCTTGAACCGGTCGATGGAGGAGTACGAGAAGGTCAGCGCCAACGCCCGCCAGGCGGTGATGATGGCCGACGACGCCCAGAACAAGGGCGATCAGGCCAAGCTGACGCAGTACACAACGGCGGCAGAGGCCTTCGCCAACCGGATGATCGCCCTGGAGCGGGAGATCGAAGACCTGAAGGGGATGCACCTCCAGGCGTCCCAGGCGGCCGAGCAGGCCAAGACGGCGGTCAACACGAACTCGGCCAACCTCCAGCGCAAGCTGGCCGAACGTCAGAAGCTGCTGTCGCAGCTCGACCAGGCCAAGATGCAGGAACAGCTCAACAAGGCCATGACGTCGCTGTCGGAGACCGTGGGCGAAGACGTGCCCACGCTCAACGAGGTGCGGGACAAGATCGAGGCCCGCTACGCCAAGGCCAAGGGGGCGGCCGAGCTCAACGAGGCGTCGGTGGAAGGTCGGATGCTCGAGGTGGAGCAGGCGTCGCTCAACGTGGAGGCCCAGAGCCGCCTGAGCGAGATCCGGGCCCAGCTCGGCCTGGCCCCCGGCGCCAGCGAGGCCGGCGCCCTGGGTGCCGCCCCGGCCCAACCCATGACCCAGCCGATGAGCGAGCCTGCCGTGGCCGAGGGCGAGGGCACTCCCACCACCTGAGGCGTCTCTCCCTAGGCGGGAAGTATCACCAGGTTGTCGCGGTGGATGACCTCGTGGACCAGCTCAGGGGGAATCTCGGAGGTGCGGCGTCCCTGGTGCCGTTCCAGATCCTCGCTCGACCACTGGACCAGGCCTTTGGCGAACACGTCGCCCGTTTCGTCCACGACCTCCACCGCATCGTCGGCGGCGAAGGCCCCCTCGATCTTGCGAACCCCGGCTGACAGCAGCGAGCTCTGGCGCCGCTCCAGGGCCTCCCGGGCTCCGGTGTCCACCACCACCCGGCCCGACGAGGGCAGGGCGAACGCGATCCACAGCTTGCGGGCGTTGAGCCGTTCGCTCCGGGCCCGGAACACGGTGCCCACCCCGGGCACGCCCATCACGGCGTCGGCCACCACGTCGGCCCGGTCCGACGAGGCGATCACGGTCTCCACCCCCGACCAGGTGGCGATCTTCGCCGCCGCCAGCTTGGAGGCCATCCCACCCCGGGCGGCGGACGAGCCCGGCCCGCCGGCCATGTCCTCCAGGCGCTGGTCGAACTCGATGATCTCCTCGATGAGCGAGGCCGACGTGTCGACCCGAGGATCGGCGGTGAACAGGCCGGCGGTGTCGGTGAGCAGCACCAGCAGATCGGCATCGACCAGGTGGGCCACCAGGGCGGCCAGCCGGTCGTTGTCGCCGAAGCGGATCTCGTCGTCGGCCACGGCGTCGTTCTCGTTGATCACCGGCACAGCCGACCGGGCCAGCAGCGCCTGGATGGTGCCCCGGCTCTTGAGGTAGCGGTTCCGGTACCAGAAGTCGGTGGGGGCCAGCAGCACCTGGCCCGCCACCAGGCCATTGGCGGCCAGGGCGGCCTGGTAGGTGGCCATCAGGCCGATCTGGCCGATGGCCGAGGCGGCCCGGAGGACATCGGGGTCACGGGGCCGGGTGGCGGGGCCGAAACCGAGGGGGCCGAGGCCAACGGCGATGGCGGCGCTGGTCACCACCACCACCTGGTGGCCCCGGGCCACCAGAACGGCCACCTCGGCCGCCAGCTTGGCCACCGATTCCCGGTTGATGTCGCCGGCGGCGGTCGTGAGCGACGAGGTGCCGATCTTCACCACCACGCGCACGGCTAGAGGTCCTCCTGGTACTCGAAGGCGAACGTGCCGATGCGCACCGTGTCGCCCTCGGCCACGCCGGCCTTGCGCAGGGCCTTGTTCACCCCGAGGCGGTCGAGGCGACCCTGGGCGTAGGCCAGGGCGCCGGCGTTGGTGATGTCGGACAGGGCCACTGCCCGCTCGGCCTGGCGGCTCATGACCCGCCAGCTGCCATCGTCTCCCCTGGCGATGATCACGCCGGCCGGCTCAGGCCGGTGGATCACGAACCGCTCCCGTTCGGGTTCGGCCGCCCGGGCCTCCTTCACCAGGGTGGCCAGCCGCCACAGCAGCTCGGTGATGCCCTGGCGGTTGATCGACGAGATGGCCAGGTCCACCGGGGCCCCCTCGTCGCCCCAGTCTCCCGGCTGCAGCTGGTCGGCCTTGGCCCCCACGATGAGGCTGGGACGCCGGATCAGATCGGGACGGTAGCTCGACAGCTCGTGGCGCAACACCTCGAGCTGACGGCGGGGCGAGGGCCCGTCGACGTCGGCCAGGTTGAGCAGGTACACCAGCACCCGTGCCCGCTCGGTGTGGCGCAGGAACCGGTGCCCCAGCCCGTGGCCTTCGCTGGCCCCCTCGATCAGCCCGGGCAGGTCGGCCACCACGAACTCGTTCTCGTCGTCGAGGCGGACCACGCCGAGGTTCGGCTCCAGCGTGGTGAACGGATAGTCGGCGATCTTGGGCCGGGCGGCCGAGATCACCGAGATCAGGGTGCTCTTGCCGGCCGACGGGAAACCCACCAGGGCCACGTCGGCCAGGAGCTTCAACTCCAGGCGGAGCCACTGGTCCCGCATCTTCTCGCCCTGCTCGGCGAACGCCGGGGCCCGGCGGCGGTTGGACAGGAACCGGGCGTTGCCCTTCCCGCCCAGGCCCCCGGGAGCGGCCAGCCACCGGTCGCCGTGGTTGGCCAGATCGGCCAGGAGCTCCCCGGTGTCGAGATCGTGGATCATCGTGCCCTCGGGCACCTTCACCTCGCTGTCGACGCCGCGCTTGCCGTGGCGGCCCGAGCCCTGGCCGTGGGTGCCGCTGGTGGCGATCCGGTGGGGATGGTCGCGGAACGCCAGGAGCGAGGCCACGTTGCGGTCGGCCTCCAGCCATACGTCTCCCCCGTCGCCTCCGTCGCCCCCATCGGGGCCGCCCCGGGGCACGTGGGCCTCCCGGCGGAACGAGACGCTACCGGCACCGCCGTCACCCCCGCGGACGCACAGGTTGCATTCGTCGACGAAATTGGACACACATCAAGGATAGGGAGGGACGTCCCTCGCTACTCGATCAGATGTACGGGGCCGCCGACGACCCTGGCCGACCAGGTGGTGCGGTCGGTCACGGTGGCGTTCGACGTCGGCGTGTAGCGGACGGTCCACCAGCAGTTCGATCCGCAGCTGTAGTTCGCCGGGAGCTGGATCTTGATGATGATGAACTGGTCCTGGAACTTGGCGTTGGTCACGTCGAGGCAGGGGTTGCCGGAGCAGGTGTTGTTGGCCGCCGCGCTCGTCTCCGGCCACACCGAGGTGTTGGAGCACAGCTTGCCCACCGAGCAGTTGGCCTTCTGCCAGGTGAACGACACCGCCGTGCCCGCTGGATCGAGGAACTGCACGTTGTTCATGCCCTCGCCTGGGTCGAACATCGTGACCTCGAAGGTCTTGCCGGCGTGCTCATCGGGCACCGAAGCCAGGAAGAACAGCGACGGCGTGCCGGAGAAGCCGCTGCCTCCGAACGTCGGCCGGTACAGCGACATCCAGTCCAGGGCGTAGAGCTCGGGGCAGGTGGCGCTGGACATGGACGAGCACAGCTGGGTGTCGGCGTGGCGCATGGCCCGCAGCGCGAAGGAGTTCAGCTCGAACTCCTGCACGTTCTGGCGAACGTTGGCCTGGATGTACCACCGGCCCTCGTGGGCGGCGCCGGCCGGGATCGAGTACATCGTGTACCACCGGCCGCCGGCCCCGTTGCCGCTGCCGGTGCAGTCGGTCTTGGCGTACAGGTGGTTGAACACCGGGGGGTCGGCCAGGTTGTCGTCGGCGTAGAGCTCGGTGTCGTCGTTGGCGAACACCCGCATGTTGAGCTGAGGGCCGCTGTTGTAGTTGTCCTCGGCGCTGTAGTAGCTGTCGGAGGTGTTGGCGTCGGTGCACAGGCCGGGCTCGAAGACCTGGAGGTCGACCTGGCCGGCGTTGGGGGGCACGTCCACCACGAACGTGTAGCCGTTGGGGTTGAGCGTGGGATTGGCGCCGAGCCGGGACGAGTTGCAGGCGTCCCAGTAGTTGCCGCCGGCCGATTGGGCGCCGTAGTAGCCCACCGAGAACGGGTCGCCCTGCTGGTGGTCCTGGCACCAGCCGTTGAGGCTGAGCCAGATCCCGTCGGGGGTGATGCCGAGCTCGGTGCTCGACAGGTTGCCGGTGCCCAGGCCGTTGCTCGGGTTGCCCAGGCGCACCGGCTTGGTGACGGCGGCCACGCTGCGGCGCTGGATGCTCACGTGATCGAGCACCACCGCCCCGAAGTACGACGGCGAGGTGGTCTTGATGTCGACGATCAGCCCACCGGAGTTCGTGAGACCGGGAACGGTGACCGAGGCGTTGGCCGTGCCGCCGTGGACGGCGGTCCAGGCCGGGTCCCGGAACCCGTTGCGGGCGGCCACGTCGCGGGCCACGGATGTGGCCTTGGTCATGTCGGGCACCCACACCGTGCCGGCCAGGGCCGCGGCGTCGGACGCCCGTTGGATCTGGTCGGCCCGGATGTACCAGGAGCCGACATCGGTGGCCAGGGCGGCGAAGATCATGAGCGGCACCAGCAACAGAGCCGTCATCGGCATCACGTAGCCCCGCTCCCGGGCCTGCTCGGTTCGAAGGCGGAGCCTCACTGGGCCGGCTCGATCCGCATCACGGTGCTCTCCGACATCCGATGGGTGCCACCGCCGAACAGGCCTGTGAGGTAGTGGCGCTCCACCTCCACGTACACACCGAGGTAGGTGGCGCTGTCCTGGGTGTTGTTGCGGGCCGTGGCCGAGCACCAGTTGCTGTCGAGGGTGCCGCAGGCCGAGCCGCTCCCCCACTTGGTGCTCGTCCCCAGCTCGGAGAACGTCGTCGCGTCGTACACGTTGCAGTGGGCGGCACCGGTGTAGGGAGCGGTGGCCGTCTTGCACGCCGCCGGCATGTCGCCGTTGGCATCGGCCTCGTAGACCACGATCCGGGTCACGGTCGACGCCTGATCCTGGAGGCCGGCCTGGACGGCCCGAAGCAGCTGGTTGTCGGTCTGCACCGATTTGCCCAGCTGGCTGCCGACGCGGGCCCCACTCCGGCTGGCCTGGGTGATCTCCTGATGATCGCTCCAGGCCATGCCGATCTCGAACACGCCGAGCACGAGTGTGATCAGCAGCGTCACCAGCAGCGCCATCTCCACCAGCACTGCCCCCCGCTCGCGGGCCCGCTCGCGGGCCCGCTCACGGCCGAGGGTCATGTGGCGGCTCATGTGGCGTCCGGCTCGAGCCGGATGATCGTGGTGTGGTCGAGCTTGCGGCCGTCGCCGAACAGCCCGGTGATGAACTCGTGCCGGGTCTGCACGTGCACGCCGACATAGTCGGTCCCGGCCGAGAGCGAGGTCTGGCGGGCGGTGGGGCACCAGTACCGGTCGTAGGCGGCGCCTCCGCAACGCCAGTTGCCGGTTGGGCTGCCGCTGACCGGGTCGTCGAGTTCCTTGAAGAACTCCCGGGCCGTGTACCGGTTGCAGACGTTGGCCTGCGACGCCGTGAGGCAGGCGGCGGGGACCGTGGAGTCTGGGCCCGTGGCCTTGAACACGACCACGTAGTCGAGGTTGCGCAGACCCATGGCCTGCATCCCGTGCTCCACCGAGCGCAGGATCAGGAAATCCGACTCGGGGGCCTTGCCGTTCACACTGGCCGCCCGGGCCCCCTGCTCGGCGGCATTGCTCGTGGTCAGCGAGTTCCGGAACAACAGCCCGAACTCGATGATTCCGAAGATCATGGCGAAGAACACCGGCGTGACCAGCGCCGCCTCGATGAGGGCGGCGCCCCGCTGGCCATCGCGGCGGTGTGGACGTCCCATTCCCCACGTATCGGCGTGGGGAGGACTGAGGTTTACCTCAGTGAGCCTCGCGGCCTACTTACTGGTCGGCCAGCACGTCGACGAGGCGCCGACCCTTACGGAAGCCGAACTTCACCTTGCCCGGGGCGGTGGCGAACAGGGTGTCATCCCCGCCGCGGCCCACATTGATCCCGGGATGGAACTTCGTGCCCCGCTGGCGCACGATGATGGCGCCGGCCTGCAGGGCCTCGCCGTCGAACGCCTTGACACCGAGCCGCTTGGCTTCGGAATCGCGCCCGTTGCGGGTTGACCCGCCACCCTTGGTCTTCGACATGTCAGCCTCGCTTGATTCCCGTGATCTCGATGGTGGCGTAGGTCTGGCGGTGGCCGAAGCGGCGCCGCTGATTGGCCTTGGACTTGTAGGTGAACCCGTTGATCTTCGGGCCCTTGGATTCCTCCAAGACCCGGGCCGACACCGTGACCCCGGACAGCTGGTTCGGGGTGGCGAGCACCGTGCCGCCGTCGACCAGCAGAACCGGAACCAGCGCGACCTCATCGCCAGGCTGCCCCAGGCGCTCGACCTTGAGCTTCTGGCCTTCCTCGACCCGGTACTGCTTGCCACCGGTGGCTACGACTGCGTACATAGGGGCTCGATTCTAGCGGCGTTCTCCACCGTTGCGGCGGGGTCAGACGGACGGGGTGATCTCCAACACCGAGGTGTCCACCACCATGCCACGGCCTTCGCAGTGGGGGCAGGCGTGGGACAGCGACTCGAGGAGGCCCTCCCCGATCCGTTTGCGGGTCATCTCGGCCAGACCCAACTCGGAGATGTCGAACACCTGGGTCCGGGTCTTGTCCCGGGCCAGCGCTCCCCGGAACACCCGCATCACCTCGTCGCGGTTCTTCTTCGACTCCATGTCGACGAAGTCGATCACGATGATGCCGCCGATGTCGCGCAGGCGCAGCTGGTGGGCGATGGCCTCGGCCGCCTCCAGGTTGTTGAGGAAGACCGTCTCCTCCAGGTTCGACGAGCCAACGTTCTTGCCCGTGTTGACGTCGATCACGGTCAGCGCCTCGGTCGATTCGATGATCAGCGAGCCACCCGACGGCAGCCACACCTTGCGGTCGAGGGCCTTGTGGAGCTGCTCGTGCACATGGAACCGCTCGAACAGGGAGATCTTCTCCACCGAGCGGTCGTAGTGCTCCACGCGGTCGGCCAGGCCGGGCGAGATGATCGCCACGTAGTCCGAGACTTCCTTGTACATGGTGGCGTCGTCGATCACGACCCCCCGGTACTCCTTGTTGAACTCCTCCCGGATCACCCGAACGGCCATGTCGGGCTCCTGGTAGAGCAGCGTGGGGGCCTTGGACCGGGCGGCCAAGGCCTCGATCTCGGTCCACTGCTGCACCAGGCCGGCCACGTCGCGCTCGATCTCGGCCGCCGTGACGTTCTCGGCTGCGGTGCGCACGATCAAGCCGTGGCCGGCCGGGCGCACCCGGTCGAGGATCTGGCGTAGTCGGCTCCGCTCGTCGTCGGGGAGGCGCTTGGAGATGCCGTAGGTGGAGCTGTGGGGCACAAGCACCACGAACCGGCCGGGCAGCGACACCTCGGTGGTGAGGCGGGCCCCCTTGTGGGCGATCGGGTTCTTCGTGACCTGGCACAGGATGCCCTGGCGGGCCTTGAGCATCTGTTCGATCTTGGGGTTCGCGTGGTCGCCCTCGAAATCGTCCTTGTCGATCTGCACGTCGCCTCGGTAGATCACGGCGTTCTTGGGGGTGCCTATGTCGACGAAGGCCGCCTCCATGCCCGGCAGCACGTTCTGGACCCGGCCCAGGTAGATGTTGCCGTGGATCTGCAAGATGTTGTCGTTGGGTCGCGACACGTAGTACTCGATGAGCGTGCGGCCCTCCAGCACTGCGATATGGGTGGCATCGGGCTGCTTGGACACCACCATCAGGTAGCGGCCGACCGGGCGACCCTTGCGGGAGCGGCCCCGCCGACCCTTCAGGTCGTCCTCGTCGAGTTCGAGGCCGGCGTCGGCCATCACGAAGCCGACCGGCTGGGGGGCAGGCGCCCGGCCGCCTCCTTCGCGGCCACCGCCACCGCCGTTACCTCCGCCACTGCCCCGGCCGCTACGGGAGCGGCGCTGCTGGGCCTGCTCCTGGGGAGCGGCGGGAGCAGCCGCTCCGGCCGCCTCGCTGCCCGAGCCGTTTCGGCGGCGCCGGCGCCGCCGCGCCTGGCTCTTGGCGTTGGGGTCTTTGGCCTCGCCGCCGGTTTCGGGCCGGGCCGGGCCGGGACCGACTCCGGACGCCGGTGCCGGTCGAGAGTCTCCTATCTTCGGCTTTGCCGGGGCTGCCTGGCGGGCCGTTGGCTCACCGGCAGTGCGATCGGGTGTTCGGTCGGCAGGTGAGCTGCCGCTCTCGGACACGTCGGACATCGTGGGGGTTCCCTTCTCATGAGGCGCGCACCAGGGCGGGCCTGGTCGAGGAGCCGGGTGGGCTCACCGGTTCGCACCGGGCTCCGTCGACGATCATCCATTGCTTGAGCCGGCGCGTCCGCCCCTCGGAGAGGGGTCGCTCGCCGAGCACGGATCCCAACAACTGCACCAGCTCCGCTGGCCGCAGGGACACGGTCTCGGTGGCGAGGCTCGCCACCAACTCGACACCGTCACTCGTCGGCCCGACGCACTCCAGATGGAGGATCGCCGGGCGGACATCGGCAACTGTGGACTTACCTTTCCGGATTCGCTCCATGGGGAGCTCCGGGGCGGCCAGCACCTTGTTGATGGCGCTCTGGATCCCGGCGTCGGCGGCGCCCAGGATCTCGATGCTCCAGTCACAGGAGATGATGGCCTGCTGCAAGGACGGCTGACCAGGTGCGATGGCGATCGCAGCCTCGACGGTGAACCCGTCGGGCAGCGCCGCGGTCAGGTTGGCCGGCAGCGACTCGAGGTCGGCCGGCGATGCCAGCTCGACGTCGAGGTATTCGGCCTCCGACTCGTGGGCCACGGGGAGGGCCAGCCCGAAGCTGAGCTTCGGGCGTGGTGAGAAGCCCTCGGTGAACGCAACCGGGAGTCGGAGCTTTCGCATGGCCCGCTCGAAAAGGCGGGCCACATCTCGGTGGCCGACGAAACGGATCCGCCCGGCCTTGGAGTATCTGATGCGGACGATCTGGCGCCCCGGGGCGGGCGCCGTCATCCGGCAACCGCCTCGGGCCGGCGACCCAGCAGCCGCACGGGCACGGCGCCGCCGGTGCCGAGATCCTGCCCGGTGCCCTGGCTGCCCCCGGCCGGAGGCACCGCGGAGGCGACCACGTGCTCGATGCCGTAGCCGGTGCACGCTCCGCAGTCGTAACAAGGGGTCCACCGGCAGTCAGGGAGGCCCACCTCGGCCAGCGCGTCCTGCCAGTCCTGCCACAGGAAGTCCTTGTGGAGCCCGGCCGACAGGTGCTCCCACGGCAGCACCTCGTCGGAGCGGCGGTGGCGGTGAACCACATCGTCGATCGACAGGCCGTTGTCGGCCATGGCCTGCGTCCAGAGCTCGAGGTTGAAGTGCTCCGACCACTCCTGGAAGGTGCCGCCGTTGCGCCACACCTGTTCGATCACAGCCCCGATGCGCCGGTCACCCCGGCTGGCGATGCCCTCGATCAGGGTGGCCTTGGGGTCGTGCCACTTCAGCGTGACCCCCTTCATGCCCCGGGTGGCGTCCTTCAGCAGGTTGACCTTGCGCTGCAGCTCAGCCGTGGTGTTCTGGCCGAACCACTGGAACGGAGTGAAGGGCTTGGGCACGAATCCGCCCACCGATGCGGTGCACGACGCCCGCTTGTTGTGGCGCTTGCCGATCTCGGCCACGTTGGCGGCCAGGCGGGCTATGCCGAGCGTGTCCTCGTCGGTCTCCGACGGGAGCCCGATCAGGAAGTAGAGCTTCACTCGCTGCCAGCCCTGCGAGTAGGCGGCATCGACCGCCTCGTACAGGTCTTCCTCCCGCACCAGCTTGTTGATGATCTGGCGCATCCGCCAGGTGCCGGCCTCGGGGGCGAAGGTGAGCCCGCTGCGCTTCGCCCTCTGGAGCTGGGCCGCGATCGACACACCGAACGCGTCGACCCGCAGGCTGGGCAGTGACACTGACACGGTGGGCAGGCCCTCGGCCTCGCTGTCGTCCATGATGCCCTCGACCAGGGACGACACGTCGGAGTAGTCGGCCGTGGAGAGCGAAGTGAGCGTCACCTCGTCGTACCCGGTGCGAGCCAGACCAGAGGTCACCATGGTGCGGACCTGCTCGGCCGGGCGTTCCCGGACCGGTCGGGTGATCATGCCGGCCTGACAGAATCGGCAACCCCGGGTGCAGCCCCGGAACACCTCCACATTCAGCCGGTCGTGGACCACCTCCGTGAGAGGGGCCAGCTGGTTGCGGGGGTAGGGCCAATCGGCCAGATCGGCCACCGTTCGCTTGGTGACGACGGCCGGGACGCCAGGGTGGAGCGGGGTGATCGACGCCACCGACGGACCGTCGTAGGTGACCTCGTAGAGGTTCGGCACGTAGACCGACTCGATGCCGGCCAGAGCCAGAAGCAGGCTGGCCCGGGAGGCGCCGGCCTGGGCCTTGTGCGCGGCCACCACCTCGGTGATCTGCCCCACCACTTCTTCGCCGTCGCCCAGGACCACGGCGTCCAGGAAGTCGGCCAGGGGCTCCGGGTTGTACGTGCAGTGGCCGCCGGCCACGATCAGTGGGTGGTCCTCGGTCCGGTCGGCGGCCCGGACCGGCACGCCGGCCAGATCGACGCAGTTCACCAGGTTGGTGTAGGTGAGCTCGGCCGACAGGTTGAACGCGAGTAGGTCGAACTCGTGACCGGGGGTGTGGTGCTCGACCGAGAACAACGGGATCCCCTCGGCCCGCATCAGAGCTTCCAGGTCTCCCCACGGGGCGTACGCCCGGTCGGCTGTGCCGTCGGCCCGCTCGTTGACGATCTCGTACAGGATCTGCAGACCCTGGTTGGGCAGGCCGATCTCGTAGGTGTCGGGATAGATGAAACACCAGTTGACCAGCGACGGATCGGGTGGTTTGGCAGCGGCGCCGTCTTCACACCCGATGTACCGTGCCGGTTTCTGAACCTTCGGGAGCAGAGGCTCCAGTCGAGGCCATACGGACGTCATCCCCTGATAGCGTACCGGCCTTTTTGTACCAATTGGCGGCCCTCCCTCTCCGGGGCCGCCAACGGCACGCTCAGGCCAGACCGGGGAAGAAGATGGCGATCTCCCGCTCAGCCGACTCGTTGGAGTCCGAGCCGTGGACCAGGTTCTCGGTCATGATCGTGCCGAAGTCGCCCCGGATGGTGCCGGGAGGCGCCGCCGCCGGGTTGGTCGGGCCCATCAGGGTGCGAACGATGGCGAAGGTGTCCTCCGGGCCTTCGACGACGGCCACGAAGGCCGGACTGCGGCTCATGAACGCCACGAGATCGTCGTAGAAGCCCTTGCCCACGTGCTCCTCGTAGTGACGGCCCAGGGTGTCGGTGTCGAGCTGACGCAGCTCAGCCGCCACCAGACGCAGGCCCTTGCGCTCGAACCGGGAGATGATCTCGCCCACGTAGCCGCGTTCGACGGCGTCGGGCTTGCAGATGACCAGTGTCCTACTCACGGCCGGCAGGGTACCGGGACCTAAGGGAACTTGAAGCGCTGGCGGTCACTGGAGGTGTTGCAGGTCTCCATCTTCCAATCGTCGCTGTACTCGGCGATGCACAAGTTGTTGCTCTGGCTCTTGTACTGGATCCAACCGCTCGTGACGGTCACCGTGAACAGCTGCGCCGAGGTCCCGTTGCAGGTGGCCATGGTGGCCTCGCTAGCGCCGGCCGACACGCACAGACCCGCATTGGGCGTGTCGGTCCACTTCAGGGCCACCACGGTGGCCGAACCGACGGCGGCGATCTTCTGGTTGTTCCCGTTGTCGCAGTTGTGGCGTTCGATGGACGACCCGACCTGGCCCGGGTTCTTGACCTGGTAGCACTCGTCCTCGTGCCGGTCGCTGTACATCGGCCCCTGGTAGATCACGGCGCCCACCGGATAGGAGCTGGCTGTCGTGGAGGTGGTGGCGGCCGTGGTGGACGTGCTCGTGGCCGCCGTGGTGCTGGTGGTGGCGGCGGCCGTGGTGCTGGTCGTGGCGGCGGACGTCGTAGAGGTGGTGGCAGCGGCCGTGGAGGTGGTGGTGGGCGCCGTGGTGGTCGTGGTGGGGGCCGGGGGCTGGGGCAACCAGTTCGGCTCCTCTGGGAGGTCGGGGTTCATGTCGGCCGCCAGCTCCCGGGGCTGGCCAACGTCGGAGCCGGTCTCGACCAGGTAGGAGCCCGACTCGTCCTGGAGCTGCATGATGCCGCCCATGGCGGCCACCACCACCAGCGACACGATCAACCCGTACTCGGTGAGTGTGGCGCCCCGTTCACCCCGGCGGGAGTGGGCCGGGAGCTCGGGTCGACGGGGTCGACGGAGGTGGAACGCGAGTCGGGCCATGGTCGGCGCATCGGCCGGCCTGGCCCGGCGCTTGAGCGCAACGGGCCGAAGAGACTAGGAGTTCCGGGCACCGATGGCCCGGGCCGCGGCTCGCATCTCCCCCACCACGTAGATGCTCCCGGTGACGAGGATCAGGTCGTCGCCGGCGGTCACGGCCAGCGCCCGCTGCAGGGCCTCCACCGGATCCTTCACTACCTCGACCGACAGGCCCAGCCGGGTGGCGGCCCGGGCGATCTCGTCGGCCGGAATAGCCCGGGACCAGTCGGGCTCGCAGCAGATCACGGCGTCGAACTCATCGGCCCCCAGGGCTTCCAGCATCTCCACCGGGTCCTTGCCCGACAGCATGCCCACCACCAGCACCCACGAGCCGAGACGGGCGAAGGCCTCCCGCAGGGTGGCCGACGCGGCTCGGGCCCCGGGCGGGTTGTGGGCGCCGTCGAGGATGATCGTGGGGTCGTGGGCCACAACCTCGAAACGGGCCGGCAGCTCCACGGTGGCGAGAGCGAACTCGATGAGGTCCTGCTCGGCCGGCCGACCGAAGAAGGCTTCCACCGCCGCCACCGCGGTGGCCAGGTTGTCGCCCTGGTGGGCCCCGTGGAACGGGATGAACAGCTGGTCGTAGCGGGCACCGGGGGTGACGAGGTCGATCACCCGGCCCCCCACGGCCAGATCGTTGGCCTCGACGGCAAACTCCTCACCGGCGCTCCACAGGGCAACGGGCCCTTCGGCAGCGAAGATCGGCTCCAGCTCGCCCATGGGCGAGCCCAGGACGGCGTGGCTGGTGGGCTTGATGATCCCCGCCTTCTCCGAGGCCACCTGGGCTTCCCACCCCTCCTCCCCACTGGTGTGGTCCTTGCCGATGTTCGTCACCACCGCGACGTCACCGGTGACCACGTTGGTGGCGTCGTAGCGGCCGAGCAGGCCCACCTCGACCACCGCCACATCGACACCCAGCTCGGCGAACCAGGCGAAGGCGGCGGCAGTGAGCAGCTCGAAGCGGCTGGGCTTGCGGGACAAGAGCGTCTCCACCCCGGCCATAAGTCCCATGAGGCGGCCGAAATCGTCGCTGGAGATGGGCTGGCCAGCCCAACTCAGACGCTCGTTGACCGTCTCGATGTTGGGGCTGGTGTAGGTGCCGACCGACAGATCGGTGGCCTGGAGCAGGGCGCTGATGTAGCGGGCGGTCGAACCCTTGCCGTTGGTGCCGGTGATGTGAATCACCCGATAGGCCTCGTGGGGGTCACCCAGAGCCGCCATCAGCTCGCGCATCGGTTCCAGCGAGAGCCCATCGGTCTGGCCGGCGGTTGGCAGGCCGGGAGAACCGGGCGCGAACCGGTCGCGGCGGCTGCCTTCCAGATTGGTGTGCTGGTCGAGGAAGGCCAGCGCGCTGCGATAATCCAACGGGAGTCCCGAGGGCGACCGAGCTAGGAAGCAGCCCGCCGCTGCCGCTGGCGGGTCTCGTTGCGGGGCACCAGGGTGGGGTTGACCCGATCGAGCACCGTGCTGGCGTCGAGCACGCAGCGTCCTACGTCCTCCCGGCCGGGGAGGTCGTACATCACGTCGAGCAGCACCTCTTCCAGGATGGCCCGCAGGCCACGGGCGCCGGTGCCCCGGAGGAGGGCCTGGTCGGCGATGGCACCCAGGGCGTCCTCGGTGAACTCGAGCTCCACGTCTTCCATCTCGAAGAACTTCTGGTACTGCTTGACCAGGGCGTCTTTCGGCTCGACCAGGATCCGGACCAGCGCATCCTGAGTGAGGTTGGTGACCGTGCCGATCACGGGGAGACGCCCCACGAACTCGGGGATCAGGCCGAACTTGAGGAGGTCTTCGGGCCGGACCCGGGAGTAGATGTCGTCGGCCGATTTGGCCGCCGTGCCGATGTCGGCCTTGAACCCGACCGAGCGGGCCCCGATCCGGCGTTCGATGATCGTTTCGATCCCGGCGAAGGCGCCGCCGCAGATGAACAGGATGTTCGAGGTGTCGATCTGGATGAAGTCCTGGTGGGGGTGCTTGCGACCGCCCTGGGGCGGCACCGAGGCCACCGTTCCTTCGAGGATCTTGAGCAGGGCCTGCTGGACGCCCTCGCCCGACACGTCCCGGGTGATCGACGGGTTCTCGCTCTTGCGGGCGATCTTGTCGATCTCGTCGATGTAGATGATCCCGGTCTCGGCCCGCTTCACGTCGAAGTCGGCCGCCTGGATCAGCTTCAGCAGGATGTTCTCAACGTCCTCGCCCACGTAGCCGGCCTCGGTGAGGGCCGTGGCGTCGGCGATGGCGAACGGCACGTTGAGCATCCGGGCCAGGGTCTTGGCCAGCAGCGTCTTGCCGCAGCCGGTGGGGCCCATGAGCAGAATGTTGCTCTTGGCCAGCTCCACGTCGGAACTGGATGCCGACTGGGCGCCGTACTGGATGCGCTTGTAGTGGTTGTAGACGGCGACCGAGAGGATCTTCTTGGCTGTCTCCTGCCCGACGATCCAGTCGTTCAGGAACTCGTAGATCTCACGCGGCTTGAGGAGCTCATCGAAGCTCAGATCTCCGCCGTCGGCCAGCTCCTCCTCGATGATCTCGTTGCAGAGATCGATGCACTCGTCGCAGATGTACACGCCGGGACCGGCGATCAGCTTCTTGACCTGCTTCTGCGACTTGCCGCAGAACGAGCACTTGAGGAGCTCGCCACCCTCTCCGAACTTCGCCACCCTCGTTGTCCCCCCTGCTAGGAGCCGACGGCCCGGATCGGGCCGGTGGTGTCGACCGTCTGGCGCTCGCGGAGCACCTCATCGATGATGCCGTACTCCTGGGCCTCGTTGGCCGTCATGACGAAGTCACGATCGGTGTCGGCGGCGATCCGCTCGATCGGCTGGCCCGAGTGGCGGGCCAGCGTCTCCTCCAGGACCTTCTTGATGCGCTCGATCTCGTTGGCCGCGATCTCCAGGTCGGACACCTGCCCCTGAGCCCCGGTGTAGGGCTGGTGGAGCAGGATGCGGGCGTTGGAGAGGGCCAGGCGCTTGCCCTTGGTACCGGCCGCCAGCAGGATGGCGGCCGCTGAGGCCGCCTGACCGAAGCAGATGGTGGTCACGTCGGGCTTGATGTACTGCATCGTGTCGTAGATGGCGAACATGGCGTTGATATCGCCGCCCGGTGAGTTGATGTAGAGGCTGATGTCCCGGTCGGGGTTCTCCGACTCCAGGTGCAGCATCTGGGCGCAGATCACGTTGGCGATGTCGTCGTAGATCGGTGTGCCCAGGAAGATGATGTTGTCCCGCAGGAGCCGTGAGTAGATGTCCGCGGTCCGTTCCCCACGGCTCGTCTGCTCGATGACCATGGGGATGATGGAGTTGTACATGGGCGCGGCGTGCGTCACTTAGTGGTCCTCTCCGGAATCGTCCTGGGTAGGCAGTTCTAGCGCATCTGGGGAGACGGTTTGGCCATCCTCGTCGACGACCGTTGCCCGCTCGGTGACCCAGTCGAGCGCCTTGTTCTTGAGAAGGTCGGCCCGCAGGGCGGGCATCCGCCCCGCCTGCTCGAAGTCGGCCCGGACCTCTTCGGGCGACTTGTCGAGGTGGCCGGCGATGTGCTCCAGCTCATGCTCGACGTCGTGATCGGTGACCTCGAAACCCTCGGTCTGGGCGATGGCCCGCAGGGCCAGATCGAACTTGGCCGAGCCACGGGCGTCGGCCCGGAGGCCCTCCAGCACATCGGCCTGCGATTGGCCGGTGATCTGGAGGAAGGTGTTGAAGTCGATCCCCTGGGCGTTGAGGCGCAGAGCCATGTCCTGGGCCCGGGCCTCCACCTCGTTGTCGACCATGGCCTCGGGTACCAACTCATCGTCGACCAGCTCGGCCAGGGCCTCGGCCAGCTTGCTGCGGCGAGCGGCCCGGGCCTGGTTGACCCGCACCGTGGTCATGTTGGTGCGGAAGCTCTCCCGCAGCTCCTCCAACGTCTCGAACTCGCTGTTGTCGGCGGCCCAGGCGTCGGTGGCCTCGGGCAGGACCATCTCCTGCACCTTGTGCAGCCTGATGGTGAAGTGGAGCGGTTCGTCTTCGTCTTCGTCGGGATGGTCGGCGGAGAACGTGAGCTCATCACCGGCAGAGGCCCCGGTGAGGTGCTCGTCGATCTCGGCGACAACAGCTCCGCTGCCCACCTCATAAACGTAGTCGGTGGCGGTGAGGCCGGGCACAACTTCGCCTTCGTGGGTGGCCTCGATGTCGATCACGGCCCGGTCTCCGGCGGCGGCGGGACGGTCGACATCGGCCAGCTCACCGAACTTCGCTCGCATCCGGTCTACGGCACCGTCGACCAGGTCTTCCCCCACCGCCAGCGACGGGACCTCGATCTCCAGGCCGGCGTAGCCCTCGACCGAAATCGTGGGGCGGACCTCCACCACGGCATCGAACGAGATGGCCCCGCTCTCCTGGCCATCGGTGATGTCGATCTCCGGAGGGGCGATGACGTCGACCTCGTGCTCCTTCACCGCTTCGGTGTAGTAGACGGGCAGGGCCTCCCGGAACGCCTCCTGGCGGGCGTAGGACTGGCCGATGCGGGCCTCCAGGACCTTGCGGGGGGCCTTGCCAGGTCGGAACCCCGGGAGGCGGACCTCCCTGGCCAAGCGCCGGAAGGCAGCGTCGAGATCTTTCTCGAACTCCGCCTCCTCCACCTGAACGACGACCTTGACCTTGTTCCCCTCGAGGGTCTCAACAGACGACTTCACCACCCCGAGTGTAACGAGCAGCCACAGGTGCCGCGCCGCCGATTGCCGCCGCCCGAGCGGGCTGTTCCCGCTCCCCCGGCGCGTGCGGCGAGACTCGTTGCCGCTGGTCAGCGGGCCCGACGGCCGGCGCCGACCCTGGCGCCCGGCCCCGAGGACCAAAGGCCATGCCAGGTAGCCGCAGCGCCGGCTACCATGGGCGCCGCTCCGGGATGTAGCGCAGTTTGGCTAGCGCACCTGCTTTGGGAGCAGGGGGTCGGGAGTTCAAATCTCCCCATCCCGACCGGGGAGAGGAACCCGGCAACCCCAGGTCACACCGCCAAACAGCGTGACCTGGGGTTGCAGCTGGGAAGGCCCTGCTGGTCCCTGCCCGGTGGGCCGAGTCAGGGCCGTTGACGGCAGAGCTCGGCGAGGTGGTCACGATCGGGGATGTCGAGCGTCAGCAGCGCCAGCGCAAGGCGGTCCTCGTCGGCGGTGACATCGCTGGCCAGCGTGCTCGGGGCGGGAATCGGCCGCTCGAGCAGGGCCGCCAACCGATCGGCACCCTCGACCTGGTCATCCAACGAATCGAGCCCCACCCAAGCGGGCGGCGTGTCCGGATCGAAGCCAAACGGGTGGCGTCCGGTCAGGATCCCGTACAAGGCGATCCCGAGCGCCAGCAGATCGGCGGGGTGTGGCTCACCAGCCGGCTGCAGGGAGGGGTGGATCCGCCCGCGGAGCGAGATGTCCCCGTTCTTGTCCGGTGCCCCCTCCTCCAATGAGAACGAGTGAGCGAGCGGCCGCCCGAAGGGCCCAACTGCGTGCATCACGGTCGACGACCCCACGGCCACGGGAGGTGCGTGGCGGGACAGCGTCAGGCCGCGAACGAAGCCGTGAATGTGATCAGCGAGCGTGGCTCCGGAAGCGAGGGCGAGTGCCGAGGCGTACCACGGCGGGAGCAGCGGGTAGCTCGACCCGGTGGTGACGAAGTCGAGATGCAGCTCGCTCGTTATCGCATTGAGCGAGTACCACTTCCCCCGCAGCACGAACGCCGCCGGATCGATTAGGAAGGCGCGAGGCCCGTCGGGCGACACGAGGAGGTTCGACGGCGACAGGTCCCCGTGAAGACGGTCGACGAGCGCGTCCCACAGGGCTGGTAGCAGTGCCGGCAGCAGCGCTCTCGCCTGCTCCCTCGCGAACGAGTCCAGCGGCACAGCCGGGCACCACTCCGTCTCGAGCACGGGCTGCTCGGAGTCGGGCTCGAACGAGCACAGCTCGTGCCCCCAGGCCCGCCCGTGCCGTTCGAGCGTGTCCGCCTCGCTCTCGAGCAGATCCGCACTGGAAACCGGGGTGGCCGCGTCGCCGTACCTCCTGCGCTGGAGTTGCTCGACGACGGTGAGGTCGTCGTCGTCATGCAAGATCCGCCCGCGCGTGCCAAACGACAGGCTCCACACGGTGGAGATGCCGCCCACCTTGACTTGCGCCTCGAACCACGCGGGGTTGGCGCCGTGATCGGCCGGCACTTTCCGCGCCACCTGGCGCGTGCCGTTCCACCCGCGGTACACCTCGAAGTGCGTGCCCCGGTAGATCCGCTCTCCGAGGTCCCGGCGGTGAGCCATCACCGGACGTTACCTCACCGCATCGGCCGAGTGTCCTCGGGCGGGCACCTGGCCCCCGGGGTGCAGGACGGGGCGAATTTCCCGCGGGAAATCGGGCGTGAAGGCGGCTACCGCAGGATGCGGAGGTCGTCGAGCAGGGCGTCGGGGTTCAAACCGGTGAGCGCCTCGGAGACCTTGGTGGGGTCGGGGTAGTTCAGCCGGGCGACGATCACCTGCCCGTTCCTCTCGTACCAGCGCACGGCCACGTGGAGGAACGAGGTCCGGGAGGCATAGCGGTACTCCTGGGCCATGACGACCTCGCCGGTGGTGACCTGCGCACCGCCACGCTTCTCGTACACCGGCAGGGCCACCGCCGTGGGGCCTGCTACCACGGCCAGATCGGAGTCGTTGCCAACGGTGGCCTTCCAGGCGTCGTCACCGGCGCCGTAGACCTGGACCTCGAACGCCCCCCGCCCGGTGATCCGGGCCGCCGCTCGGCCCGGGCCGGTGTCACTCTCCCAGCCGGCGGGCACCGGCAGATCGAGGGCCCCATCGGCGTCGGCCACCCGCGAGGCGAACGCCGGCGCTGACACCTGGCCCGGGGCGACAGTGCCTGACACGGGAGGGGCCGTGGGCGGCACGGTGGGGACGGCTGAGGTGGTGGTCGGCTCGGGCTCGAGCAGTTGAGACGTGGTTGTGGCGAACACATCGGTCACCACCGGTTGCGGCGCCTGGGGATCCTGCCGGGGCCCCATGCGGATCGCCACCTCGAACGGAGCCGGCCCCGTGACATCGAGGTCGAGGGCGACGGCATAGGTGGCCCCGACCGCCACCGCCGGGCAGATGTTGGCGCCCCCGGGGCTGAACAGGTCGAGCACCACCGTGTCGTCCTCCACCAAGAACCCGTCGAAGCGCAAGCCGCAGGGCCCGAAACTCACCCCGGATCCGTGGTTGATGGTGAGAATCACCTGGCGGTCGAAGTCGATCGGAATCTGCCCCGCCTCCGGCCCCTCCCCCAGCAGCGGCCAGAGCCGGTCATAGGCGCTCTGGTCGGTGACGAAGCCGAACGGCCCGGCGATCGGCGCCCCGAGGCCGGCACCCACCCACCGCCATCCCGGTCCCTCCAG
>CADEDH010000007.1:85053-97655 GCA_902826025.1 uncultured Actinomycetes bacterium | reverse complement strand
CGGCGATCGGCGCCCCGAGGCCGGCACCCACCCACCGCCATCCCGGTCCCTCCAGCTCCTGCGGCCCGGGCGCCACGTAGTCGATGGGGTCCTGGCCGGTCACGCAGGCCTCCGTCGGCTGGGCGATCCCGGCCAACGACGCCAGCGAGGAGTCGTCCAGCACGAACAGGAAGATCACCGCCTTGAAACCTTCGCCCCCGGGGCTCCCACCCTGGGCGATCCCGGCGTCGACGGCGGCCGACAGGATCTCCTGGCCCCGATCGGCGGTGACGTCACCGGCGCTGGCAACGCCGTCGCAGCGTTCGAAGCCGTAGCGAGCCAGGATGGCCTCGGTGTCGATGAGGATCGTCCAGCTGGCGTCGGTCCCCTCCTGCCCGGCCGTGGTGGCGGCGCCGACCGGCGCGTCCCCGGCGTCGACCCGGCGACTGTCGCCGCAGCCGACGACCACCAAGCCGAGCCCGGCCGCTGACAGGGCCAGCCGCACGATCGCAGATCGCATCGTCCCGATGGTACGACACGAGGGTCAGCGGCTGGTGTTGCCCGTCACGCGGATCCGGAGTAGGCGCACCAGGCGGAACACGGCCCCCTGGGCCAGGAACAGGCCCCAGTAGCCGGCCAGGAGCACGCTGAGCTCGATCACCAGGAACCCGAAGTCGATCCCGGCGGCCACGAGCGCCACCCCCACCAGGGGCACGACGAGAGGAGCGACGACCCGCACCAGGAGCGGAGCCCGCAGCGTCAGCCGGTCGAGTACGAGCGCCACGACGGCCACCGCCAGGGTGGCGCCCAGAACCACACCGGCCAGCGAGGCGAGCCCGACGGCGGCTTCACCCAACCCGAGCTCGGCCTGGTCGTCGATCAGGAAGACCAACATGAACACCAGCGCCCCCACGACGACCAGCCCACCGATCACCGCCAGCACGGCCGCCGTGGGCAGCACGTGGTTGCGGACCCGGAACCGGCGCTCGTCGGGCCGGGTCAGGATCGATGCTGTCGCCGTTGCCTCCACGGCCGTCAGTACAGCACCCGGGGCGGGGCTGCTGGCATCGGCTGATGGGTAGGGTGCGACGATGACCGAGGCCACGACCGCGGCGGCCGCCCATCCCGCCGACAGCCACGACCTGATCCGGGTGCACGGCGCCCGGGAGAACAACCTCAAGAACGTGAGCCTCGCCATCCCCAAGCGCCGTCTCACCGTGTTCACCGGTGTGTCGGGATCGGGCAAGAGCTCGCTCGTGTTCGACACCATCGCGGCGGAATCGCAACGGCTCATCAACGAGACCTACAGCACCTTCGTGCAGGGGTTCATGCCCACGCTGGGCCGCCCCGAGGTCGACGTCCTCGACGGCCTGACCACCGCCATCATCGTCGATCAGCAGCGCATGGGGGTCGACGCCCGCTCCACCGTCGGCACCGCCACCGACGCCAACGCCCTGCTGCGCATTCTCTTCAGCCGGCTCGGCCAACCCCACGTCGGGCCGCCCAACGCCTTTTCGTTCAACGTGGCCTCGGTGCGGGCCAGCGGGTCCATCAAGGTCGACAAGGGCGGGGCCAGGGCGGAGAAGGTGGAGTTCAACCGGGCCGGTGGCATGTGCCCCCGGTGCGACGGCCTGGGCTCCGTCACCGACTTCGACCTCACCCAGCTCTACGACGACTCGAAGAGCCTCCGGGAGGCCGCCCTCACCATCCCCGGCTACAGCATGGAGGGCTGGTATGGGCGGATCTTCCTCGGCTGCGGCTTCTTCGACCCCGACAAGGCGATCCGGAAGTACACCAAGCGGGAACTCCACGACCTGCTTCACAAGGAGCCGACCCGGATCAAGGTGGACGGTATCAACGTCACCTACGAGGGCCTGATCCCCCGCATCCAGAAGTCGTTCCTGTCCAAAGACGTGGACGCCATGCAGCCCCACATCCGGGCCTTCGTGGAGCGGGCCGTCACCTTCACCGACTGCCCCGAGTGCGGTGGGACCCGCCTCAACGAGGCCGCCCGCAGCTCCCGCATCGCCGGCCTCAACATCGCCGAAGCCTGCACCCTGCAGATCAGCGACCTCGCCAGCTGGGTACACAGCCTCGACGAGCCCAGCGTGGGCCCGCTGCTGGAGACCCTGCAGCGGACATTGGCCGCCTTCGTGGAGATCGGGCTCGGCTACCTGAGCCTCAACCGGCCTTCGGGCACCCTGTCGGGTGGCGAGTCCCAGCGGACCAAGATGATCCGCCAGCTCGGCTCGTCACTCACCGACGTCACCTACGTGTTCGACGAACCCACCGTGGGCCTCCACCCCCACGACATCCAGCGGATGAACGATCTCCTGCTCCAGCTACGGGACAAGGGCAATACGGTGCTCGTAGTGGAGCACAAGCCGGAGGTGATGGCGATCGCCGATCATCTGGTGGACCTGGGCCCGGGCGCGGGCACGGCCGGGGGCGAGGTGGTGTTCGAAGGCACCATCGACGGGTTGCGGGCCAGCGGCACCCGCACCGGCCGCCATCTCGACGACCGGGCCCGGCTCAAGCCAACGCTACGGACCCCGTCGGGGGTCCTGGCGATCCGGGGCGCCGACACCAACAACCTGCGATCGGTGGACGTGGACATCCCGCTCGGGGTGCTGGTGGTGATCACCGGCGTGGCCGGCTCAGGGAAGAGTTCCCTCATCCACGGCTCCGTCGCCCCCCGGGACGGGGTGGTGACGGTGGACCAGGCCCCCATCCGGGGGTCTCGACGAAGCAACCCGGCCACCTACACCGGCCTCCTCGAGCCCATCCGCAAGGCGTTCGCCAAGGCCAACGGCGTGAAGCCGGCGCTGTTCAGCGCCAACTCGGAGGGGGCCTGCCCGGCATGCAACGGGGCCGGCGTGATCTACACCGATCTGGCCGTGATGGCCGGCGTGGCCACCACCTGCGAGGAATGCGAGGGGAAACGGTTCCAGGCCTCAGTGCTGGAGTACCGCTTCGGTGGGCTCGACATCGCCCAGGTGCTGGCCCTGCCGGTGGCTGAGGCCGTCGACTTCTTCGGCCAGGGTGAGGCCCGCATCCCGGCGGCCCACACCATCCTGGCCCGGCTGGCCGACGTTGGCCTGGGTTACCTGAGCCTCGGCCAACCCCTCACCACCCTGTCAGGGGGTGAGCGCCAGCGGCTCAAGCTGGCCACCCGTATGGCCGACAAGGGCGGGCTCTACGTGCTCGACGAGCCCACCAGCGGCCTCCACCTGGCCGACGTCGAGCAGCTCCTCGGGCTGCTCGACCGTCTCGTCGACGGGGGCAAGTCGGTGATCGTGATCGAGCATCACCAGGCCGTCATGGCCCACGCCGATTGGATCGTCGACCTGGGCCCGGGCCCCGGCCACGACGGAGGCCGGGTGGTGTTCGAAGGCACGCCGGCCGACCTCGTGGCCAACCGATCCACCCTCACCGGACAGCACCTGGCCGCCTACGTGGCCGGGCTGACGGTGGCGGGCTGACAGCGGCCGGGGCGAAGCGTCGCTGGCCCCGCCCGCCAGGGTCAGCGGCAGACGTCGCCGTTGTCGAGGCCGGCGCCGGTCTCCAGGACCTTGTTGCCGGAGCTGTGCCAACCGTCGGTGGGGCCGCCGCCGTAGGCGTTGTTGGTGGTGTACCAGACGCCCCACTTGCCGACGCAGCCGTGCACGTAGGTGCTGAAGACGTTGTTCGTGAACGAGATGTTGGTGACCGAGTGGCCCCCGCTGGGCGAGGCCTGGCTGGGGCGCCAGTCGTTGGCATAGACCACCCACTCGGCCCCGGCGAACAGGTTCCCCGTGATCTGGATGTTGGTGGCGTTCTCGGTGGCGTCGGAGGGGATCGACGCCGGCAAGCCGGGAGCGGCGCCGCCGGGCAGGGTGGGGCTCGTCCCGGCATTGGGCGATTCCTGCGGTCTCAAGTCAGGAATCGCAGATCCGATGTCAGGCGCTCGGGGTGCCGGCGGCCGGGCGGAGCGACACACGCACGGGCGCAGACCGTTCTACGGTGTGCTCAGGCCCGGTTGCGGCGGTTCGTGATCGTCAGGTACAGACCACCCACCAGGCCGAAGATCACCGCGAACCACAGGACGAACGCCAGCAGCCCTCCGATGACCGGGATGTACACCACTACGAAGCGGAGCAGGAAGGCCACCACGGCCAGCACCAGCAACGCGCTTCCCGGCTCCATCAGCAGACGACCCATGGCGCAGAGTATAGGAACGCCCCCTTGAGCAGTGAGGTCGCCCCCGTGCCCATTCATTTCCCTCGCATCAGCCCGGCGTCTTGGGAGCACCCCACCGACCGGGCCACGCTGGCCGCTCTGCGCACCATTCCTGGGTTCGACACGGTGATCCGCAAGGTCGTCGGGATGTTCGGCGAGCGAAACATCCGCATCAACTACCAGGCCCAGGCCCTGCGGGTGGGGCCCAGCCAGTACCCCGACCTACACCGCCAGCTGGAAGACGTGTGCGCCGTGCTCGACACCGATGTGCCACCGCTCTTCGTGTCGCAGACCCCCCTGGCCAACGCCGGGGCCGTGGGGGTGGACCGCCCGTTCATCGTGCTCAACAGCTCGCTGGTGGAGCTGTCGAGCGCTGATCAGCTCCGCTTCGTGCTCGGGCATGAGGTGGCCCACATCATGAGCGAGCATGTGCTGTACCGCACCATGTTGTTCCTCCTGCTCGACGTGGTCCGCCCGGCCAGCGGCCTGGTGGGCCCGGCGGCGTGGCCGGTCACGCTGGCCCTGCTGGAGTGGCACCGCAAGGCCGAGATCTCCTGTGATCGGGCCGGCTTGCTGGCAGTGCAGGACCCGGCGGCCGCCTACGGCTCACTCGGGGTGATGGCGGGCGGCATCCGGGGCCGGGAAGGCGAGATCGATGTGGAGGCGCTGAAGGCCCAGGCGGCCGAATACCTCGATCGCAACGGCCTCGACGGGTTCTACAAGTTCATGTCCACCGCGGGCCGCACCCATCCGTTCCCCGTGATCCGGGTGGCCGAGCTCACCACGTTCATGGAGGACGGCCCCTACCGGGCGATCCTCGGTGGCACCTACGTGCGCCGAGGGGAAGAGCCGCCGCTCTCGGCCGACTTGTCGGCGGCCCGCAAGGGCTTCTCCGACTCAGCCCAGAAAGTCTTCACCAACGCCGACGAGTACGTCAACAAGACGCTCGTGGGGTGGGCCACCAACCTGCGGCGCCGGGGCGACGGCGGCACTGAGGGTCAGTAGTCCTCTCGGTCCTGCCAGGTGCAGATGCAGGCCTCGTTGCCCTCGGCGTCGGCCAGGATCCACCACGCCTTGGCGTAGCGGTCGGACACGAGGGTGCCACCGGCGGCCAGGGCGGCGGCCAGCCGCTCCTCGGCCACGTCGTGGGGCACGATCACGTCGAGGTGGAACCGGTTGCGCTCGGTGCGGGGCTCGTCCATCTGCTGGAACCACAGCGACGGCCCGATCCGCAGGGGGTCCTTGATGGCAGGGATCGATACGTTCGGGTCGGCCGACAGGTCGTCCACGTAGCCCAGCACGGCCCGCCAGAACGGGAGCACGGCCCCGATGTCGAGGGCGTCGAGGGCCAGCTCGCTCACCTGGGCCGCCACCGGGTCGGGGGTGGCTCCCCGCTCGGCGGCCAGGGCCGAGACCGTGCGGGCCAGCGCCACGTCGAGGTCGGTGACGGAACGGCCGGCGGCGTGGGTGGTGAGCCGCACGTGGACCACGCCGGGATAGCGGACGTCGATGTCGGGGTGGTGGTCGGCGGCGTCGGCGGCAGTGGCGATCGCCGTCACCAGATCAGCGGCGGCCGCGAAGCCGGGGGCGCGGAACCGCCCCTCGATGCAGCCGGCGGTGTAGCGCCAGTCGCCCAGCGCGGGCTCGGCCGCCACCTCAGCAGCGGTGAGAACGGTGTGGGGAGGCATCACCCCAACCTTAGACCGCCGGGATCAGTGGTCGTCGTAGTGGGCGCCGTGAGCAGCGTGGCGGTGTCCGTCGTGGATGTAGTCGATGTGGTCGCCGTGAGGGATGGCCTCGTGGCCGCAGTCGGGGCCGTGCTCGTGGGGATGTTCGCGCATGTCGTGGTGGCGCCGACCGTGCCAGCGACTCCGTAGCCACGACGCCACCGACGCCACGAGGAACACGGCGATGGCGAGAAGCACGATGGTGCCGCCCGACGGGGTGTCGGCGTAGTACGACAGGCCGGTGCCGGCCACGCTCGCCGTCACCCCCACGGCCACCGCCACCGCCATGCTGGACCGGAAGCTGGTGGCCGTCACCTGGGCCACGGCGTTGGGCACAATCATGAGAGCGCTGATCAGCAGCAGCCCGACGATGCGCATGGAGATGACCACGGTGGCTGCCGTGAGCACGGCCAGGAGCACGTTGAGGCCGAGTACGTTCATCCCGCTGGCCCGGGCGAACTCCTCGTCGTTGCTCACAGCGAACAGGCGGGGGGCGAGCCCCACCGCCACGGCCAGGACGACGCCGGACAGCAGGCCGAAGATCACGAGGTCGCCGGAGGTGGTGGTGGTGATGGCCCCGAACAGGTAGGCCGAAAGGTTGGCCGGCGTGCCCTGGGGCGAGAGCCCGATGAGCACCACGCCGCCGGCGATCCCGCCGTAGAACATGACGGCCAGGGCCACGTCGGCGCTGGCCTTGCCCCGGGCCCGGATCACCTCGATGGCCACCGCCCCAGCGATCGAGCAGGCCAAAGCGACCAGCACCGGGGCCCCGCCGGTGAGTACGCCGAGGGCAACACCGGTGAGGGCGACGTGGCCCAAGCCATCGCCGATGAGGGCCAGGCGCCGCTGCACCAGATACACGCCGACCACGGGGGCGGTGAGACCAACCAGGAGCGCGGCCAACAGGGCCCGCTGCATGAAGGCGTACTGGAGCATGCTGTCAGCTCGCCGCCGGCGCGCCGCGCAGCCCCGGATCGCCCAGCCACCCCGGGCCGGGGGCGGGCCCCGCCGGATCGTCGGGGGCCAGGTGGTGGGGGTCGTGGCCGGGATGGGCGTAGATGCCGCCGGCCAGCGCCGACGCCGGCGACAGGGCGATCCGGGCCGGTTCGTCGCCCACCACCGAGCCGCCGGCAACGGCCACCACCCGGGTCAGGATCGGGGCCAGCGGGGCGACGTCGTGGGTGACGATCAGCAGGGTCCGACCATCTTCCACCAGGCGGGCCAGGGTGCGGGTCAGGGCCTCGGCGCTCGCCACGTCGACCCCGGCCGTAGGTTCGTCCATCACGAGCACCTCGGGATCGGCAGCCAGGGCTCGGGCGATGAGGACCCGGCGTTGCTGGCCCCCCGACAGGGTCGACACCGACGCCCGGCTCTGATCCACCAGCCCGACCACGTCGATCGCCCGGCTCACCACCGCCCGGTCGGCGGCGGTTGGCGGCTTCCACCAGCGGCGCCGGGCGAGCCGGCCCGAAGCCACGACCTCCTGGACTGTGGACGGCACGGCTCCGACGACCGTGTGGCGCTGGGGGACGTACCCGATGCGCCAACGCTCGTGGAACCGGCCGGCGGGCACACCGAACAGGCGGACCTCGCCGCCAACAACGGGGGCCAGCCCGAGCAGGCCGCGCACGATGGTCGTCTTGCCTGAGCCGTTCGGGCCCACCAGCGCCACCACCTCGCCCCGGTCGATCCGCAGCGAGACATCGTCGACCACCGCCCGGGCGCCGTACCCGATCGAGGTGTTGAGCAACTCGATGACGGCTGCACCATCGGAGAACGCCGGCGGCTGGTCGACGGAGGTCACGGGCAGGGCTGGCCGGCCTTCAGAGCAGCGAGGTTGGCGCGCATCACCCCAAGGTAGTCCTGGGCGGCTGACTCGTCGCCAATTCCCTCGATCGGGTCGAGCACCGCTGTCTTGGCGCCCGTCTCGGCCGCCACGGTCTCGGCCACCGCCGGGCTCACCAGCGTCTCGTAGTAGATCGTGGCCACCTTGTTCTCGATGACGAAGTCGGCCACCTCGGCCATCGTGGCGGCGTCGGGCTCGGCCTCCGGGCTCAGGCCGGTGATGCCCACCTGAGTCATGCCGTACCGCTGCGCCAGGTAGCCGAAGGCCTGGTGGCTGGTGACTATGTCGTTGCTGGCACATGAGCCGAGGCCGGCGGCGAGTTCGGTGTCGAGCGCCTCCAGGTCCTGGCGGAAGGCGGCAGCGTTGGCCGTGAACGTGTCGGCCCGCTCCGGATCGGCGGCCGCCAGCTTCTCCGCCAAGGCGTCGCCCACGTCGGCCAGACGGGTCGGGTCGAGCCAGAAATGGGGGTCGGTGACCTCCTCGCCGGCGGCCTCCTCGCCGGCGTGCTCCTCGTCGCCCTCCTCCTCGGCGTGCTCCTCGTCGACCCCGGTGAGGTCCAGGCGGGCCGCGGGGGCGACGTCGAAGGCCCGGTCGCCGCCCTCGCTGGCCACCGCCTCGTCCACCGCCGGCTGGAACCCGCTGAGATAGACGACGAGGTCGGCGTCGGCCACGGACGCCACGTCTTGCGGTTTCAGCTCCAGGTCGTGCGGTTCAGCCCCCGGCTTGGTGAGGTTGGTGACCGCCACCGCATCGCCCCCCACCTGCTCAGCGGCGTACTGCAGGGGGTAGAAGCTGGCCACGACGGTGAGCACTCCACCGTCGGCGGACTCCCCTGCGCCTGCCGCGGTATCCGTCGATGAGCTTCCGCAGGCGGCCAGGGTGAAACCGGTCACGGTTATCAGGGCAAGCGTCCATCTCGACATCGTCCGATGCTATTGAGAGTGATTCCCAAACGCAACTGATTCCCAGTCTCAAAGCAGTCTGGATGCCGGCGGGTCAGTCTGCGGCGCAGTTGCCGCAGATGCCGTAGACGTCGATGTCGTGGGTTGCCTGACGGAAGCCGGCGTCGAGGGCGATGCGGGCGAAGGCGACGTCGAGGGACCGCTCCAGCTGGCGGTCGAGGGTGACGTCCCTGATCGCGCCGCACCCCCGGCAGATCAGGTGGTGGTGGTGGCCGGTGAGGCCCTCGGCCAGCTCGTAGTGGGCGTGGTCGTTGCCGTGCACGAGGCGGCGCACCACACCGGCCTGCTCCATCATCGACAGGTTCCGGTAGGCCGAGCTCTGGGTCAGATCGGGTGCCTGCTCGAGCAGCGCCGGCAGCGTGAGCGGTGTTCCGGCGCCCACCAGTGCCTCCACGAGGGCCTGGCGGCCGCGGGTGTAGAGCTGATCGATTCGGCCCAACCGGGCTTTCACCTCCTGGTGCAGATCCTCGTCGGAGACGCCCATCCTCAAACCCTACCCACCCGGTCGGGGTGAGAAGGTGCCCCGGCCGAAGTGGGCCTCAACTCGGGCCGGCCAGGCGCCGACAACTGGGTCATCTCCCGATGGGACGGTGCACATGAGCTACCAGGACGGGCAGCGGGCAGGGGCCGAGCCGGTGGCCTCCGATGCGCTCGAGGATCAGGTGACTCAGCTGGCCCAGGCCGAGCGGGACCTGCTCGACAGCACGCTCAACGGCATTGTGGGCCTCTTGACCGACGTGCTGGGCCTGGTCAGTGTGGCCGCCTACGGGCGGACCCAGCGGGTGGAGACGCTGGTGAATCACCTGTCGACGGCGGTGGGGCGGCCGGTGCCGTGGGATCTGGCGTTGGCGGCCAAGCTGTCCCAGCTCGTGTACGTGGTGGTGCACGACGAACTGGAGGGGGGCGCCGGGGCCCATGCCGCCGAGGTGGCGGCCGGGCTGTTGGTCAACATCCCCCGGATGGATCGGGTGGCGTCGATCATCGGCCACCAGCACGACCCGGGCCCGGTCGGCGAGGGCCAGGATGTGCAGCATTGGCCGAACCAGGCGGTGAGTGCCGAGATCCTGCGGCTGGCGGTGGCATTCGACGGGCTCACGGTGGCCGGCGCGTCGCCCCGGGAGGCCCATGGGCTGATCGCCGGCTCGCCCACTCCCCCACCCCGAATGCTGCTCGACGCCCTGTCGGCCCTGCACCTCGACGCTCTGGCCCTGGTGGAGGCATCGGTGACCGTGCGCCAGCTGGCGCCGGGGATGCACCTGGCGAACGACGTGGTGACGACGAGCGGCCTCAAGCTGGCGGCGGCCGGGACCATGCTCAACGGGGCCATGATCGGGCGGATCCGGTCGTTCAAGGCGCGAGTGGGGGTGCCCGAGCCGATCGAGGTCCGCGTGCCCGAGACCCGGATGCACCAGCTCGAGTCCTCCGGTCAGGCCGGGGCTGGGGCGGGATAGAACTGGGCGGCCCACCGGCGGTAGGCCAGGATCGGGCCGTCGCCGATGGCGAGCACGGGCGACGGGAGATAGGTCTTGGCCGCCCAGATCGGCACGTCCCGGGCCACGTCGTGGCGGAAGCCGAGCAGAGCGGCCTCAGTGGCCAGCCGGGTGGCAAGCGCACCAGCCGTGGTGGCCCGCTGCGTGGTACCGGCGAGCGGCAAGGCGAGGCGAAGGCCGATGCGCAGGGTGATCCGGCCCGGCTCGGTGGGAGTGGCCAGCACGAGCTGGTGCGTCCGCACGCCGAGGCGCGGGATCGACGCCTCCACCACCGACAGACCGAGCCCGTGGAGGGTGGCCCGGAAGCTCACCCGGGTGGCCAGGCGACGCAGGCCTGGCACCCGGTCGGTGCCGGGCAGGCCCAGCGGGCGGTCCATGGCGTAGGCCACCCGGAGCACGGGGCCGTCGGCTTCGGGTTCGCCGCGCTGCTCGACCCGGCGGTAGCCGTGCACGATCGCCAGGTGGCCCAAGTCCACCGAGTTCTCCGATGTCTCCTGGGGATGGCCGGGCAGCTCATAGGTGTGGGTGCGGAGGGGACCCCAGCGGGGCGGGCCTGGCCCGCCTTGGCCGTCGGCGGCCGTCGGTTCTCCGGCCGGGATCGCCCAGCCTGGTAGCCCCCCGGCCGGATGGTGCCAGGCCAGGACGACGCCGTAGCGCTCGACCACGGGGATCGTGGCCAACGTGGCCGCCTGCGGTGGACGGGTGTTGTAGCCGGTGGCCACGCAGCCGCCGTCGAGCCCGAAGCGGAAGCCGTGGAACGGGCAGCGCAGGGTCTCACCCTCCACCGCGCCGCCCCGACCCAGGTGGGCACCGAGGTGGGGACAGTGGGCCAGGCTGGCGCCGATCTGCCCCGAAGCGGTGCGCCACACCACGATGGGATGGCCGGCCAGAACGCCGCTCGTGACCCTGCCGGACCCCAGCTCACAGCTGAAGGCCACGGCGAACCAGCCCTCCGGCACTCCGAGACCCACGCCCAGACGCGTCACGCCCCCATTCTCCGTCGAGAAGTAGCGTCCACAAGGGCAGTTCCCGACAACGTTCAGCCTTGGGCTCAGATCCTGGTGTCGGTGGTGCGCAGGGTGGTGAGGGCGTAGACGGCGGTGACGTCGTCCTGGAGCATGCGCATGGCAACCAGGGAGGTGCGGCCCCGCTGGTTGACCACTTCGGCTTCCATCACGAAGCGCGGGCCGACCAGCGGTTCGAAGTAGTCGATCCGCATGTTGATGGTGACGATGAAGTGGCGGGGCAGGTCGGGGTCGCTGCGGTCTTCGCCGGCCCGGATGGCGTGGAGCGACACGAAGTCCACGTAGGTGCCGGTGTAGCCGCCGAAGAGCATGCCCTGGGGATTGCACAGGTGAAGCGGGAGGTGGGCGTCGATGCGGAGGAAGCCGGGGCGGTCCTCCAGGAGGGTCCAGTCGTAGGCCTCCAGGTGATCGGCCACGGCGAAGCCCCGGTTGACCAGACGCCCGGGGGGCACCGGCTCCCATGCCGGCATGGCAGGCGGCATCGTGGCCGCCCCGTCGCCTTCCCGTGCCAACTCCACCTCAGCCACTCCTCCGCGGCGCTAACCTGATCGCCGAGACAAGCTAGCTGCGGGCGTAGTTCAAAGGCTAGAACCTCAGCCTTCCAAGCTGATGATGAGGGTTCGATTCCCTTCGCCCGCTCCATCCCTGACCCGTGGAAACACGTGTCAGAGCAAGGTGACAAGCATCTGGATCGGAGACGCGCTACGCCGGGACGCGCCCCAGTCACCAACCGAGTCCTCTGACCACACCGGCCTTCGGTATACTGCTGGTATGAAGCAGACCACGATCAAGCTGACGACCGAGACGCGAGATCGACTCCGCGATCTGGGCGGCGACACCTACGAGGACACGATCATCGAAGCCCTCGACCTTCTCGAAGAACGGGAGTTCTGGGCGCAGGCCGATCGGGCCGCCGCGTGGCGTGCGTCGCTGCTAGCCGACGAACGGGCTGAGATCGAGCGCCGGGAGGCGACGCTCGATGCGACGCTGCACGGCCTGCGGTGATCCACTCCGGGGACGTCTACCTGGCCGCCGCCGGTCAGGAACGACGCATCCGGGTGGTGGTGCTCACCGACAGTGAGTTCAACCGTCGTGCCGGGCGAGTGATCGTCGCCCCCCGCTTGGACGGCCCTCCTGATGCGATCGCAAGCCCTTGGCGGGTACTCGACGGCGACAGTGTCTACGCCATCGATTTCATGCTGAGCCTGGATACTACTCGGCTGCTCGAGCTCGACGGTCACGTGTCAGAAGCCGCACTACGACGAATACGCCTCGTCATGCGTCGAATCACGTGACAGGCGGCGGCCACAACCCGCTTTGGCCCACAGGATCCTGCACGTTCCGACGATCCGTGC
>CADEDH010000007.1:80109-84953 GCA_902826025.1 uncultured Actinomycetes bacterium | reverse complement strand
GTGAGTGTCAGGGCGTCATGCTGGGGCCGTCACCAGCTGATCTCGATCTCCAACTTGGAGCCGTCGTCGCCGATCTCGACCTCCACCTCCATCGTTACCTGGCCCGGCACCTTGACCGTGTACTTGAGCCCGTCGTTGCGGAGCTGGAGCGAATTGCTGCGGGCCAGTTGGCGGGCCAGCTCCTCCAACCAGGCGGCGGCCTCCTCGCGACTGAGGGTGCGCTCGTTCTCGATTTCCAGCAGCTCATCCAATGCCGTTCCTCCAGCTGATCGGTTTCGTGCCTTCATCTTGCCGGTTCACGGCCCGATGGCGTCGGCCCCCCTGGCCGCAGCACCCGGGGCCCGCATGACCTGGCAGCCCCCCAACGCGGCGAGGCGTATCGCCGGGATACTGCCGGTATTTGCGGCGAGAATGCGAACCGACCACGACCTCGCCAACCGGCGCGAGGTTCGATAGCGGAGGAGGCAGGGGATGAGCGGACCGATTCTGTACCTGACGTTCGCCGGGAACGCCCGGGAGGCGCTCGGCTTCTACGCCGGGGTGTTCGGCGGCGATCTTCACCTCAACACCTACGCCGACTTCTCCCGCTCCGAAGGGCCGGCCGACGCCATCGCTCACGGCGTCCTGGCCAATGGGCCGGTCGCCCTGTTCGCGTCGGATGCCGGCCCCGGAGAGCCCTCGGTGAGCATGGAGGGGGTTCTCCTCTCCCTCCTCGGCACGGCGGAGCCGGCGGTCCTCCATCGCTGGTTCGATCAGCTGGCCGACAGGGGCACCGTGCTCGATCCTCTCGCCCCCAAGCCCTGGGGCGCCTCGGACGGTCAGGTCGTCGACCGGTACGGCCTGCGCTGGCTCGTCGGCTACGAGCCCGCCGCATAGCCCACCCCTCCCCCACCCCCGGCCCGACGGCAGGTTCGGTCGCGCTCCCTGCAGGGAAGGCTCGGCAGATGACGCCTCCCACCGCCACCCCATTGGCCCGGGCCGCCGACTTGGCGCTCGAGGCGTCGATTGTCGGGAGCTACACCAACATCGGCTTCCGGGCCCGCAGCGAACTGGCCCACTGGCCACCCCCGGTCGACACCGATCTGCGGGGCCACACATTCCTGGTCACCGGCGCCAGCCGAGGAATCGGCCACGAGACCGCCGCCATGCTCCTCGCCGCGGGGGCCGCCGTCCGGTCGGTCTCCCAGTCGGCCGAACGGGCCGACGAAGCCACCCGCCGCCTGCAGGCCCGCCATCCCGACGGCGACGTCGCCTTCGCCGTAGCCAACCTCACGGTGGCCGACGACCTCGCTCGCGTTGCGGCCGAACTCCAGCGGGAGCTCACTCACCTCGACGGCATCGCCCACTGTGCCGGCGCCTTTTATTCCGATCTCACCCGAACGGCTGACGGGATCGAGGCCGGCGTCGCACTGGGCGTGGTGGCACCCCACCGGCTCAACCGCCTCCTCGCCGACCATTTGGCCACCGCCCCGGAACCCCGGGTGGCGATCGTCGCCTCCAGCGGGGCCTATATGCACCGCCTCAGCATCGATGCGCTCGACCCCGTAGACGACAGCCGGTACCGCCCACTGGCCGCCTACGCCCTCACCAAGCGGGCCCAGATCGTGCTGACCCACGCCTGGGCTCTACGGCGGCGCGCCATCGCCTTCGACGCCATGGCCCCCGGATGGTCCGATACCGAGCTGCTCCGCCAGGGCCTCCCTCGCTTCCGGCAGCTGCTCCGCCCTGCGCTGCGTTCGGCCTTCCAGGGCGCCGACACCCTGGCCTGGCTCCTGGCTCGTCCCGAGCCCCGCCGGACCACGGATCGCTTCTGGCACGACCGCCGCCCCCGCCTGGAGCACCGGTTCCCCTGGACTCTGGGAGGCGACGGGCCCGACGAGCTGTGGGCCTGGTGCGAACAACACACCCCGGCAGGGTGAGGACCAGCTCGGACTTCTCGTTCCGGCTCGTCGTCTCACATCATCGAAACAGCGTTCACCAACCCAAATCCGTCCACCCCGATCCAGCCTGAGCAACCAGGAACACACTTCACCATCCTTGGGTGTATTGACCTGGCAACCGGACAGCGCCGGCCGCAAGGCACTACGGGTACTCTGAGCAGTTCAAGTGCGGAACGGGCGGAGGTGGCGAAGTGCCTCGACCGGGTGACGGCCGTGGGAACGCGGCCGAATGGACGCGGCTGCACGAGCTACAAAGGGAACTGCGAGTCGAGATCGGCCAGGCTACCGATCCAGAGGAGCGCGCCCGGCTGCAGCATCAATTGGTCGACGCCCGACTGGCGCTGGCCCAACTCGACAGAGACAAGGGCGACGGCGACGCCGCGGCGGCCGACGCAGCACCGGCCGCCCCCGCCGACCGGGCGAACGTTTCGGCAACGGACGAACTGCCAGGGAGCGAGCCGGATCTGAGTACAGCGGATCCGAGTGAACCGGATCCGAGCGAACCGGATCCGAGTGAACCGGCGGCGGATGCACCGGCGATGGACGCTGCGACGGCGAAGGCTCCGGCGACGGGCGAACCCCTGGTTCCCACCGGCGCCCCGGCCAGCGCCGACGAGGACACTGAGATCGACGATCTGATCGACGCCCTCACCGGGGCCGGCACCGTGCCGCTCAAGCCCAACCCGGTGCGGGCCCCGATGTCGTGGCGCACGGTGGCCACGGCCGTGGGTGTGGTGGGCATCCTGCTCAGCGTGGGCTTGTCATGGCTCGCCTTCAACCGCACCTCGCCCGGCACCGACGTCGAAGCCGGGGCCACGTCCACCACCACCGGCGCCGAGGGTGACGTCAACGATGATCTGGAGGCCGACATCCGAGCCGTCCTGACCGCCGTGGGTCTCGACTCGATCGAGGTGGAGGTGGCCGATGGCGTGGCCCACCTTCGGGGTTCGGTGCCCACCGTCGCCGACCTCGACACCGCCACCCGGGCCGCCCAGGCGCTCCTGCCCGAGGGCGTCACCCTCGACAGCTCCGCCCTGACGGTCGGCGATGCGACGGTCCTGGCCGCCTCCACCACCCCCGAGCAGCAGGCCCGGGCCACGGCCTTCCAGGCCGAGCTGAACCGGATCCTGGCCAGCACGCCACTGATCTTCGACGTTGGCGCCAGCGAGCTGACCCCCCTCCACCAGCGGATCCTCAACTCCGCCGCCCTGGCGGTCAACGCCTATCCGGAGCTGCCGGTCACCATCGTCGGCTACACCGACGGCCAGGGCGACCCCGAGGCCAACCGCCAGCTAAGCCTCCAGCGGTCCGAGGCGGTGAAGGCCTACCTGCAGGGCCAGGGGGTGGATGGCGCCCGCCTCACGGTGGAGGCCCGGGGCGAGGGCACATCGAGTGGTTCAGCCGATCTGGCCAGCCTGGAGCGTCGGGTGGAGCTCGAGGTGGCCATGCCCGGCACCACCCCCCCGGCCGACGCCGGCAAGCTCCGCATCGGCGTGGTGGCGCCGAGCGCCTCCAACGACATGGCCTTCACCCAGAGCATGGTCGACGCCGTGAACCTGCTGGCCAGCGAGCGGGGGAACGTGGAGGTCGACGTCTCGGACAAGCTGTTCGTGCCGGCCGAGGCCGCCACCGCTGTCCGCCGCTACGCCGACGAAGGCTACGACCTGGTGATCGCACACGGGGTGGAGTTCGGTCCCGAACTCACCAAGATCGTGAAGGACCACCCCGGCACCACGTTCGCCTGGGGCACGGCCGTCGACACCTTCGGATTGCCCAACCTCTACGCCTACGACGCCGCCGCCGAGCAGGGCGGGTATGTGATGGGCGCCATGAGCCAGATGCTCAGCGCCCACCAGGTGATCGGTGTGGTGGGCCCACTCGAGGTGGGCGACGCCAAGCGCTACGTCACCGGCTTCGAGGCTGGGGCCAAGTCGGTCGCCCCCACCACCACGGTGCTGGTGGACTACACCGGCTCGTTCGGCGACATCGCGCTGGCTGCCGAGACGGCCACCAAGGACATCAGCCTGGGGGCCGACGTGCTGACCGGCACGGGCGAGATGGTGGTGGGCGCCATCTCGGTGGCCCAGGCCAACGGGGCCCTGTGGTTCGGCACCCAGGCCAGCCAAGCCTCGCTGGCCCCCCAGAACGTGGTGGCGTCGCAGATCTACCGGTGGGAGGTGGTGCTGCGGCCGATCGTGGCCGACCTCGACGCCAACGTGCAACAGGGCCGGAGCCTGGTGGCCGACATGGCCAACGGTGGCCTCGTCATCGAGCACAACCCGGGCTACGCTCTGGCGCCCGAGATCAAGGCCAGGGCCGACGAGTTGGTCAACCAGATCGTGACCGGCGCCCTGATCGCCCCCAAGGGCTGAACTCCACCCCACCGACGGGGTTGCCCTAGGGTGCCCCCATGGCGGCAGCATCCGAGGGGGACGCCGAGCCCCGCATCCTGGAGGGCGTCCGCGTCCTCGATTTCACCCAGTATCTGGCGGGCCCCACCGTCACCCGGCTCATGGCCGAGTTGGGGGCCGACATCGTGAAGGTGGAGCAGGCACCGGGGGGCGACCCCACCCGCTACCTCCCGTTCTCGGCCGACGGTCGATCGGCGTACTTCGTGCAGCAGAACCGGGGCAAGCGCAGCGTCTGCGTCGACTTCTCCCGCCCCGAGTCCTCCGATGTGATCCGGGACCTGGTGGCGGCGGCCGACGTGGTGGTGGAGAACTACGGCCCCGGCGTGCTGGAGAAGCGCGGCCTCGACTGGGACTCCCTGCGGGAGATCAACCCCCGGCTGATCATGGCGTCGATCTCGGCCTTCGGCCGGCGCAACAGCCCGCTCAGCCACAAGGTCGGGTTCGACACGATCGCCCAGGCGTTCAGCGGCTTCATGCACATGACGGGCGAACG
>CADEDH010000007.1:78308-80009 GCA_902826025.1 uncultured Actinomycetes bacterium | reverse complement strand
GCCGGCTGCTTCAAGGGCCCCGAGGGCTACATCGTGATCCTCGCCCTCGACCGCCAGTGGCCCAACTTCTGCCAGGCCATCGGCCGGCCCGATCTGCTCGACGATCCCCGCTATGCCACCGGCCGGGACCGGGCCAAGGCCAAGGAGGAACTGATCGAGCTGACCGAGGCCTGGATGGCGAGCCTCGGCACCGACCAGGCCGTGCTCGACGCCCTCGACGCCGGGCGGGTTCCGTGCGCGCCGGTGCTGTCGCCCCGCCAGACGCTCGACCACCCGTACTACCTCGAACGGGAGATGGTGCGGGTGGTGCCCGACCCGATCCTGGGCGACGTGACCATCCCCGGCTTCCCCCTCAAGTTCTCCAGCCGGCCCGACCTGCCCGACCTGACGACGGCGTCGCTCGGCCAGCACAACACCGACGTCCTGGGCACCTGGGCCCGCTACGACCAGGCCCGGATCGAGGAGTTGGCCCGCACCGGGCTGCTCCACGAGCGCGACCGGGACTGAAACCGGTCAGCCGGAGCGTCCGGGACCAAAGTCACTCTCTCCCCCACCGGGTCGACCGACATCGGGCCCGGATCTACCATCCGGAAGATCCGATGATCCGAAATCTGGTTAGAAACCAAGGGAGTCCCTGATGTCCATCGACGCCGTGACTGCGCCCGTCAACCGGTCGACCGAGGGAGCCCCGGTGGACCACGAGGTGGTGGTGATCGGGGCCGGCATGGCCGGCATGTACCAGATCAAGAGGCTGATGGATCTCGGCGTCGACGCCCTGTGCCTGGAGCGCGACGCCGACCTCGGCGGCACCTGGTACAAGAATCGCTACCCCGGCGCCCGCTTCGATTCCGAGAGCTACACCTACGGGTACTCCTGGGACCGGGAGCTGCTGGAGGAATGGCACTGGGTGGAGCGCTTCTCCCCCCAGCCCGAGACCCTCCGCTACCTGAACCACGTGGCCGACAAGTTCAACCTGCGGGAGAGGATCCGGTTCGGCTGCGGGGTCACGGCCATGACGTTCGACGGGGACGGGCCGCTGTGGCGCCTCACCCTCACCGACGGCTCGGAGATGACCTGCCGCTTCGTGCTCACCGCCCTGGGGGTGCTGTCGATCCCGACCTACCCCCGGATCCAGGGCATGGACTCCTTCGCCGGCCCGGCCTTCCACACTTTCGATTGGCCGGCCGAGCCGGTGGATCTGGCGGGCAAGCGGGTGGCCGTGATCGGCACCGGCGCCACCGCCATCCAGGCCATCCCCGAGATCGCCAAGGAGGCCCAGCAGCTGGTGGTGTTCCAGCGCCGGCCCAACTGGGCCGCCCCGCTCAACAACGGCCTGATCTCCGACGAGGAGATGGCCGACATCCGCCGCCGCTACGACGACATCTTCGCCCAGTGCCGCCGCACCGCCGCCGGCTTCGAACACGACGCCGACCGCCGGGGCTTCTGGAACGTGAGCCGGGAGGAGCGCATGGAGCTGTGGGACCGGCTCTACGACGGCCCCGGGTTCGGCATCTGGCTGCAGAACTTCCTCGAGATCTTCCTCGACGAGGCGGCCAACGCCGAGTTCTCGGAGTACATCGCCGACCGCATCCGCCAGCGGGTGAAGGACCCCGTGCTGGCCGAGCAGCTGATCCCCAAAGACCACGGCTTCGGCATCCAGCGGGTGCCGCTGGAGACGCAGTACTTCGAGGCCTACAACCG